>NZ_AP018771.1:0-634178 GCF_019703545.1 Haemophilus influenzae
CTCAACACTAGATTTTTTAGAAGATCTTTTCACACATTTATTGTAAAATCTCCGACAATTTTGACCGCACTTTTATAATAAAAACAACAAGGATCCTTTTGTGAATCTCTCAAATCTTTGGCAAAGTTGCCTGTTACAACTTCAAGATCAAGTTTCAGCCAGCGATCTTAGCACTTGGCTTCGTCCTTTACAGGCTGATGTGGTGGCGGATAACCACATTGTTTTATATGCTTCTAATATGTTTGTGAAAGGTTGGGTGGAAACCCATTATCTCGCACAAATCCAGCAAATTTGTCAAACACTTGCACAAAATCCTGAACTGCGTATTTCTTTAAAAGAAGGGGTTAAACCTGCACCCAAGATAGTGGAAAGCACACCAAATACATCACTTAGATCAGAAAGTGCGGTAGATTTTCAAGCTGAATCTAGTGCTTCAGTAAAATTTGAATCTCATCTCAATACTAAACACTTATTTGATAACTTTGTTGAAGGTAAATCGAACCAACTCGCACGTGCAGTCGGTCAAAAACTTGCTCAAGCACCAGGCGAACCATCAGCCAATCCTTTCTTTTTATATGGCGGCACTGGTTTAGGGAAAACTCACTTGTTACACGCCATTGGCAACGGCATTTTAGCCGATAAACCGAATGCGCGAGTGCTTTATATTCACGCAAATAACTTTATGCAACATATGGTAAAAGCAGTGCGTGATAATAAAATGGATCAGTTCAAAAAATTCTATCGTTCTCTCGATGCGCTTTTAGTGGATGATATTCAATTTTTCGCTGAAAAAGAAAAAACCCAAGAAGAATTCTTCCATATTTTCAATAACTTATTTGAAACGGGTCGCCAAATTATCTTAACTTCAGATCGTTATCCTAAAGAAATTGAAAAAATTGAAGAACGTTTAAAATCACGTTTTGGCTGGGGCTTAACAACAGCTATTGAACCGCCCGATCTTGAAACCCGTGTAGCGATTTTATTAAAAAAGGCGGAAGAACATAATATGAACTTGCCAGAAGAAGTCGCTTTCTTCATTGCTCAACGCTTGCGTACCAACGTGCGTGAACTTGAGGGTGCATTAAATCGTGTAAAAGCAATGCAAGACTTCAAAGGCGGTGACATTGATATTGATTTCGTGCGTGATACCTTAAAAGATATTTTGGCTCTGCAAGAACGCTTAGTTACCATTGAAAATATTCAAAAAGTGGTGGCTGAATATTATCGAATTAAGGTTTCAGATTTAAAATCAAAAAGTCGCGCACGTTCAGTGACTCGTCCTCGCCAAATTGCAATGGCGTTAGCAAAAGAATTAACAAACCGCAGTTTGCCTGAAATCGGTCGTGCATTTGATCGTGATCACACAACCGTATTAAACGCTTGCCGAGAAGTGCCAAAATTCCGCGAGCAAGACAATAGCATTCAAGAAGATTGGGCGAATTTAATCCGCACTTTGTCTGCATAAAAGGAGAACGCAATGCAATTTAGCATTTCAAGAGAAAATTTATTAAAACCGTTGCAACAAGTATGTGGCGTATTGAGTAATCGCCCAAATATTCCTGTATTAAACAACGTATTGTTGCAAATTGAAGACAATCGTCTGACTATCACTGGTACAGATTTAGAAGTCGAATTATCGAGTCAAACTCAGCTTTCATCGTCTTCTGAAAATGGCACTTTTACCATTCCAGCAAAAAAATTCTTAGATATTTGCCGCACTTTATCTGATGATTCAGAAATCACGGTGACTTTTGAACAAGACCGTGCATTAGTGCAATCGGGGCGTAGCCGTTTTACGCTGACAACCCAACCTGCCGAAGAATATCCAAACCTCACAGATTGGCAGTCTGAAGTGGATTTTGAACTACCGCAAAATACCTTACGCCGTTTAATTGAAGCCACTCAATTTTCTATGGCAAACCAAGATGCACGCTATTTCTTAAATGGTATGAAGTTTGAAACAGAAGGCAATTTATTGCGAACTGTGGCAACAGATGGTCATAGACTTGCGGTCTGTACTATTTCACTTGAACAAGAATTACAAAATCATTCTGTGATTTTACCTCGTAAAGGCGTGTTAGAGCTGGTTCGTTTATTAGAAACAAGCGATGAACCAGCACGCTTACAAATTGGCACCAACAATTTACGTGTCCATTTAAAAAACACCGTATTTACATCAAAATTAATTGATGGTCGCTTTCCTGACTATCGCCGAGTATTGCCTCGTAATGCCACAAAAATTGTCGAAGGCAGTTGGGAAATGCTGAAACAGGCTTTTGTTCGTGCGTCCATTTTATCTAATGAACGCGCACGCAGCGTACGTTTAAGTTTAAAGGAAAACCAGCTTAAAATTACTGCCTCAAACACAGAACACGAAGAAGCAGAAGAAATTGTCGATGTCAATTACAATGGCGAAGAATTAGAAGTGGGCTTTAATGTAACCTATATTCTTGATGTGCTGAATGCACTTAAATGTAATCAAGTGCGAATGTGCTTAACTGATGCGTTCTCCAGTTGCTTAATTGAAAACTGTGAAGACAGCAGCTGCGAATACGTCATTATGCCAATGCGTTTATAATATGGCGATTTCTCGTTTACTGGTCGAAAAATTTCGTAACTTAACAGCAGTGGATCTTGATTTTGATCCCTGCTTTAACTTTCTAATCGGCAACAACGGCAGCGGAAAAACCAGCTTATTAGAAGCCATTTTTTATCTTGGTCACGGACGTTCATTTAAGAGTGCGGTCACAAATCGCATCATTTCTTACGACGAACCGCACTTTACCCTATTTGGACAAATCCAAGAAAGCCAACATCAATGGTCTGTCGGCTTACAAAAACTGCGTCAAGGCAACACCTTAGTAAAAATTAACGGCGAAGATGGCAATAAAATTTCCGATCTTGCCCATCTTTTGCCAATGCAATTAATCACCCCTGAAGGCTTAACCTTACTGAATGGGGGGCCAAGTTATCGCCGCGCGTTTTTAGATTGGGGATTATTCCACCACCAAACAAGTTTCTATTCCGCTTGGAGCAATCTCAATCGATTACTCAAACAACGAAATGCCGCCCTTGCACAAAATCAGCCCTACTCCGCTATTAAAGTTTGGGACGTTGAACTTGCTAAACTTGCCCATCAAGTAAGTCAATGGCGTGCCGAATATGCAGAAGCACTACGCCCTGAAATTGAGCAAACTTGCCGACTTTTTCTGCCTGAATTAGAAATTAATGTCAGCTTTCATCAAGGATGGGAAAAAAATGCTGATTATTATGAAATTCTTCAACAAAATTTTGAACGAGATCGTGCCTTAAATTACACCTTTTCTGGCCCTCAAAAAGCGGATTTTCGTTTCAAAGCACAAGGATTGCCTGTTGAAGATGTGCTTTCTCGTGGACAACTTAAACTTTTAATGTGTGCATTAAGACTAGCGCAGGGCGAGCATTTAATGAAAGAAAAGCAACGCCATTGTATTTTTTTAATCGATGATTTTGCCTCGGAATTAGATCAAGACAAACGCGCCTTGTTGGCAAAACGATTACAACAAAGTGGCTCACAAGTGTTTGTTACCGCCATCACTAAAAGACAACTAAAAGAAATGCAAGTGGAAAACAAAAAAATGTTTTCTGTTCATAATGGCATCATTAACGCCTTAAATTAGCCAAAAGTGCGGTGGAAAATACGCCAATTTTTTAAAAAATATCAAAAATCATTATCATTACCTCATAAATGTAATTCAAGTTTTGAGCGATTTATGCTATAAAGCTCGCTCATTATAAAGATGAAGACAACTTGCAAACTATCAACGCAACACAGCCAAAATTTGAATCAACTTGTAACCGTATATCAAATTGTGTCCTATCAAATCTACTTTTTAAACTTAATTAATAAGGACAGCTTCTATGCTAAATAAAAAATTCAAACTCAATTTTATTGCGCTTACTGTCGCCTACGCATTAACCCCTTATACAGAAGCTGCGTTAGTGAGAGACGATGTGGATTATCAAATATTTCGTGATTTTGCAGAAAATAAAGGGAGATTTTCTGTTGGTGCAACAAATGTGGAAGTGAGAGATAAAAATAACCACTCTTTAGGCAATGCTTTACCTAATGGCATTCCGATGATTGATTTTAGTGTTGTGGATGTGAATAAACGTATTGGTACATTAGTGGATCCGCAATATATTGTAAGCGTAAAACACGCACATCAATATATGAATGACTTTTATTTTGGGCATTATAACGGACATCGTGATGTTTCTGATGATGAAAATAAATATAGTGTAGTGACACAAAATAATGTTAATCCAAATGAAGGCTGGCACGTAGATAAGCGATTAGATGACTATAATATGCCTCGTTTAAATAAATTTGTGACCGAGGTTGCACCCACTACGCCTACATTAGCTGGGGACGATTTAGAAACCTATAAAGATAAAGAAAAATATCTGTCCTTTGTGCGAGTAGGTGCTGGTACTCAGTTTGTTTATAAAAAAGGTGCTGACTACGTTGAAAATAATACCCATAATAGTGATATTAAATTCCTAACTGACGCATATCGCTATGCTATCGGTGGTACACCTTATAAAGGAATTAATATTGACCCGTCCCAAAGTAAAAAAGGTCTTATCGGTTTTGGAGATAGCCGTGAAGATCACGTTATTAATTCCAAAACATTGCTCTCTCAAGACCCTCTTACCAACTACGGCGTATTAGGTGATAGTGGTTCGCCTTTATTTGCTTTTGATAAACAACAAAACAAATGGGTTTTTATCGGGCCTTATACTTATTGGGCAGGCTATGGTAAAAAATCTTGGCAAGAATGGAATATTTATAAAAAAGATTTTGCTGATACTATTCACTCAAGAGATAACGCTGAAGCTGTGCCTTTCTCTAACAAAGAATATCGTTGGACAACAACAGGTAACTCAAGTCAAATCACAAACAATCAAAAAACAATTTCAGTCAAGCTTCCAAATTCTGAGGAAAAACTGGTTAATTATCAACAAAAAGAGAAAGAGAATACTGGACAAAATGTAATTTTTGAAGGAAATGGTAATTCTAAAAACACACTTGTTTTAGAAAATAACATCAATCAAGGTGCTGGCGGTTTATTCTTTAAAGGAAACTACGAAGTTAAAGGAAAAACGGACGATATTACTTGGGTAGGCGGCGGAATTTCTGTTGAAGAGGGAAAAACAGTAACGTGGAAAGTACATAACCCACAATCTGATCGTTTAGCTAAAATCGGCAAAGGAACATTAATTGTAGAAGGAAAAGGAGAAAATAAAGGTTCGCTAAAAGTGGGCGATGGTACTGTTATCTTAAAACAACAAGCTGATGCCAATAATAAAGTTAAAGCCTTTTCACAAGTAGGTATAGTAAGTGGTCGCTCAACTGTTGTACTTAATGATGATAAGCAAGTAGATCCAAATTCAATTTACTTTGGTTTTAGAGGCGGTCGATTAGATGCCAATGGCAATAATCTCACTTTTGAACATATCCGTAATATTGATGATGGCGCAAGACTAGTTAATCATAATATGACTAATGCCTCAAATATAACGATTACTGGGGAAAGCCTAATTACAGATCCAAATAAAATTACCTTAGATTATATACCACGACAAGATGAAGATAATCCTTATGCTCCTCGACGGATTAAAGATGGATACCAACTCTATTTAAATTTAGAAAACTATACTTATTATGCGTTAAGAAAAGGTGCTAAAGCTACTTCAGAACTGCCATACAACAATGCAAGCAATGAAAATTGGCTATATATGGGTAAAAATTCCGATGAAGCCAAAAAGAAAACGATGGAATACATCAATAATAGCCGTATGAATGGCTTTAACGGTTATTTTGGTGAGGAAGAGGGTAAAAATAACGGTAATCTAAATGTGACTTTTAAAGGCAAAAGTGAGCAAAATCGCTTTTTATTAACAGGCGGAACAAACCTTAACGGTGAATTAAAAGTTGAAAAAGGCACCTTATTCCTTTCTGGCAGACCAACACCGCACGCAAGAGATATTGCAGGTATTTCTTCGACAAAAAAAGATCCTCACTTTGCTGAAAATAATGAAGTGGTAGTAGAAGATGACTGGATTAACCGCAATTTTAAAGCAACAAATATTAATGTAACCAATAACGCAACCCTTTATTCAGGTCGCAATGTTGCAAACATTACGTCAAATATCACAGCTTCTAATAAAGCAAAAGTACATATTGGCTATAAAGCAGGCGACACCGTTTGTGTACGTTCTGACTATACGGGCTATGTGACTTGCACTACTGACAAGTTATCCGATAAAGCCCTTAATAGCTTTAACGCCACCAATGTATCTGGCAATGTAAATTTATCAGGTAATGCAAACTTTGTCTTAGGCAAAGCCAATTTATTCGGCACAATTCACAGCACGGGAAATAGCCAAGTACGTTTAACCGAAAATAGTAAATGGCATTTAACAGGCGATAGCAATGTTAATCAGTTAAATTTAGACAAGGGGCATATTCATTTAAATTCAGCAGACAATTCAAACAATGTGACAAAATATAACACGCTGACTGTGAATAACTTATCAGGCAACGGTTCTTTCTATTATTTAACTGACCTTTCTAAAAAGCAGGGCGACAAAGTTATTGTAACCCAATCCGCCACAGGTAACTTTACATTACAAGTGGCAGATAAAACAGGCGAGCCTACAAAAAATGAACTCACGCTTTTTGATGCTTCAAATGCTACAAGAAATAATTTGAATGTGTCATTAATTGGGAATACCGTTGATTTAGGTGCTTGGAAATATACGTTGAAAGAAACTAATGGACGTTACGATTTGTATAACCCAGAGGTGGAAAAAAGAAATCAAACTGTCGATACGACAAATATCACAACACCTAATAATATTCAAGCTGATGCACCTAGCGTACCAAGTAACAATGAAGAAATAGCCCGTGTTGAAGCACCAGTTCCACCACCTGCGCCTGCTACACCATCAGAGACAACTGAAACAGTGTCAGAAAATAGTCCGCAAGAAGGTGAAACCGTAGAGAAAAACGAGCAAAACGCAACCGAAACAACAGCTCAGAATGATGAAGTTGCAGAAGAAGCTAAACCAAGTGTAAAAGCTAACACTCAAACAAATGAAGTGGCTCAAAGTGGAAGTGAAACCGAGGAAACTCAAACGACTGAAACAAAAGAAACAGCTAAAGTAGAAACAGAGAAAACTCAAGAAGCATCTCAAATGGCTTCTGAAACGTCTCCGAAACAAGCAGAGCCTGCTCCTGAAAAAGTTTCAACTGATACGAAAGTAGAAGAAACTCAAGTTCAAGCTCAACCGCAAACACAACCGACAACTGTTGCTGCGGTAGAGGCAACTTCGCCAAACAGTAAACCAGCGGAAGAAACTCAACCAAGTGAAAAAACTAACGCTGAACCTGTAACATCTGTATCACAAAATCAACCAGAAAAAACTGTTTCTCAATCAACAAAAGATAAGGTTGTTGTAGAAAAAGAGGAAACGGCTAAAGTAGAAAAAGAGAAAACTCAAGAAGCCCCTCAAATGGCTTCTCAAGCGTCTCCGAAACAGGAACAGTCTGAAACTGTTCAACCGCAAGCAGTGCTTGAAAGTGAAAATGTTCCGACTGTTAATAATGCAAAAGAAGTTCAAGCTCAACTGCAAACACAACCAAGTGCAACAGTAAGCACTGAACAACCTGCGAAAGAGACTAGCTCAAATGTTGAACAACCAGTGACAGAAAGCACAACAGTAAACACTAGAAACTCTGCAGTGGGAAATCCAGAGAAGACAACACCTGCTACAACTCAATCTGCAGTTAATTCAGAAGCAGTTCAATCAAAAACAACAGAAGCTGATAATTCAGAAAGTAGTGAGCCAAAGAGTAGACGTAGAAGAAGTATTAGCCAGCTTCAAGAGACTTCTACTGACGAAACAACAGTAGCTAATAATTCAGAAAGCAGTAATAAGCCAAATAATAGACGTAGAAGAAGTGTTAGCCAGCCTCAAGAGACTTCTACTGACGAAACAACAGCAACTTCTACTAACGAAACAACAGTAGCTGATAATTCAGAAAGCAGTAATAAGCCAAAGAGTAGACGTAAAAGAAGTGTTAGCCAGCCTCAAGAGACTTCTGCTGAAGAAACAACGGTAACTTCTACTGAAAAAACAACAGTAGCTGATAATTCAAAAAGTAATAAGACAAATAGTAGACGTAGAAGTAGAAGAAGTGTTGGCTCAGTTCCGCATGATGTTGGACAAGCTACAAGTGGCAACGATCGTTCTGCAATGCCATTGAGCAATCTCACAAGTACAAACACCAATGCGGTACTTTCTGATGCAAGGGCAAAAGCACAATTTGTTGCATTAAATGTAGGGAAAGCAGTTTCTCAACATATTAGCCAGTTAGAAATGAATAACGAGGGGCAATATAACATTTGGGTATCTAATACTTCAATGAACAAAAATTATTCCTCAAGTCAATATCGTCGTTTTAGTTCTAAAAGTACGCAAACTCAACTTGGTTGGGATCAAACAATCTCAAACAATGTTCAGTTAGGTGGCGTGTTTACTTATGTTCGCAATAGTAACAACTTTGATAAGGCAAGCAGTAAAAATACCTTAGCACAAGTTAATTTCTATTCTAAATATTATGCGGATAATCATTGGTATTTAGCGGTGGATTTAGGCTACGGCAAGTTCCAAAGCAACTTACAAACTGATCATAATGCGAAATTTGCTCGCCATACTGCACAATTTGGTTTAACCGCAGGCAAAGCATTTAATCTTGGCAATTTTGGTATTACGCCAATAGTAGGCGTGCGTTATAGCTATTTATCAAACGCTAATTTTGCATTAGATCAAGATCGCATTAAAGTAAATCCAATATCTGTCAAAACAGCCTTTGCTCAAGTTGATTTAAGTTATACTTATCACTTAGGCGAGTTTTCCGTTACGCCAATTTTGTCTGCTCGATATGATGCAAATCAAGGCAGCGGAAAAATTAATGTAACTCGATATGATTTTGCTTACAACGTGGAAAACCAACAGCAATATAACGCAGGGCTTAAATTGAAATATCATAATGTGAAATTAAGTCTAATAGGCGGATTAACAAAAGCGAAACAAGCGGAAAAACAAAAAACTGCAGAATTAAAACTAAGTTTTAGTTTTTAATAAGCCTGTTTAAATTAACGTTATAAACAACAAAGCCCTGTGTATTACAGGGCTTTATTTTTGAATGAAATTCAGTGATTAAGTGCGGTGAAAAATCAGCGCATTTTTTATTTTTAACGTAAAAACGCTGGAATATTTTTCTCGTATGCTGAGATTTTGTCTTCGTGCTGAAGAGTTAAGCCGATATTATCCAAGCCGTTTAACAAACAATGGCGGCGGAATTCATCAAGCTCAAAAGTATAAACTTTATCCCCTACAGTGACCGTCATCGCTTCTAAATCTACGTGGATTTGCTTGCTTTCATTTGCCCATACCCATTGGAAGATTTCTTCTACTTCTTCTTCGCTTAAACGAATCGGTAACATATGATTATTTAAGCTATTGTTATAGAAAATATCCGCAAAACTTGGGGCGATCATTACTTTAAAGCCGTAGTCTGCTAATGCCCAAGGGGCGTGTTCACGAGAAGAACCACAGCCAAGGTTTTTACGCGCCAACAAAATTGTTGCACCTTGATATTGCGGATAATTTAAGACAAATTCTGGATTTGGCTTGGTGCCGTCCACATCAAGATAACGCCATTCGTGGAATAAGTGTTTGCCGAAACCTACGCGGGTAATGGCTTGTAAAAATTGTTTTGGAATAATTGCATCGGTATCTACATTTGCCGCATCCAATGGTACGACTAAGCCTGAAAGTTGTTTAAATCCTGCCATTTTTCTTTTTCCTATTTTTGAGCCTTAATTTAATGCCACTTCACGAATATCAACAAATTTACCGAACACTCCTGCTGCCGCTGCCATTGCAGGGCTTACTAAATGGGTACGTCCATTACGACCTTGACGCCCTTCAAAGTTACGGTTTGAAGTGGAAGCACAACGTTCCCATTCGCCTAAACGGTCGTCGTTCATCCCTAAACACATTGAACAACCTGGATTACGCCATTCTGCACCTGCGGCAATAAAGATTTTATCCAAGCCCTCTTTTTCCGCTTGTTCTTTCACTAAGCCAGAACCTGGTACTACTAAAATACGTTTTACGTTATCCGCTTTTTTACGCCCCTTCATCACTGCCGCTGCTGCACGTAAATCTTCAATGCGCGAGTTGGTGCAAGATCCAATAAACACTTGATCAACTTTAATATCTTTTAAATTAGTGCCAGCTTCTAAGCCAATATAATGTAAGGCTTTTTCCGCTGAAGCACGTTGTACAGGATCTGCCATTTCTTGCGGATTTGGTATGGTTTCATTCACAGAAATTACCTGCCCAGGGTTTGTCCCCCAAGTGACTTGTGGTGCGATGTCTTTTGCTTCTAGCGTTACCACTGTGTCAAATTGTGCATCGTCATCAGATTTTAAGGTTTTCCAATAAGCAACGGCATCCTCCCAATCTTTGCCTTTCGGCGCGTGTGGACGATCTTTCAAATATGCAAATGTGGTTTCATCTGGCGCAATCAAGCCTGCTTTTGCACCCATTTCAATTGCCATATTACAGATGGTCATACGCCCCTCCATAGAAAGGTCTCGGATCGCTTCGCCGCAGAATTCTACAACGTGTCCTGTACCGCCTGCCATCGTAGTTTTGCCGATAATGGCAAGAATAATATCTTTTGCCGTAATACCTGATGCGACTTTACCACGCACTTCAATTTTCATACTTTTTGCGCGAGCCTGTTTTAAAGTTTGAGTGGCTAATACGTGCTCTACTTCAGAAGTACCAATACCAAAAGCCAAGGCACCAAATGCACCGTGCGTTGCGGTGTGTGAATCGCCACAAACAATTGTCATACCAGGTAAGGTTAAACCTTGTTCTGGCCCCATAACGTGTACAATACCTTGCTCTTTGGTTGTTATATCAAATAATTTAATACCTGTTGCTTTGGTATTTTTGTCCAGTTCTAATACTTGAATTTTCGCTTGACCTTCAAGTTTGTTCACATCACGCACTTGGGTAGAAATACTGTGATCCATGGTACCGAAAGTTTTGTTTACTTGGCGAACTCGGCGATTTGCGACGCGTAACCCATCAAAGGCCTGTGGGCTGGTTACTTCGTGAATCAAATGACGGTTAATATACAAAATTGGCGTTTCGCCCTCTGCTTCATACACAATGTGTGAATCAAATAATTTTTCGTAAAGTGTTTTTGCCATAATATTTTTCTCTATTCGTTAAGGGAAGTGCGGTTAAAATTCGATGTGTTTTTCAACCGCACTTTAAATACTTTGTCCCCCTGTTTATTGGGGATATTTCTAAATAACTAAGGGTGGGAGATTGCCCCCTTCCGCCCTTCGAGCATCTTCCCCCGTAAACGGAGGAAGGCAAGTATTAAATTGCTTGTGTAATCAATGTACCCATTTCTGCAGTAGAAACTGGTGTGGAAGCATCGGCCAAATCGGCGGTACGATGACCACTTGCCAAGACTTTTTGAACCGCACTTTCAATGGCATCTGCCGCTTCGTTTAAGTTGAAGCTATAACGCAACATCATTGCTGCAGAAAGAATTTGTGCGATTGGGTTGGCAATGCCTTTGCCTGCAATATCAGGGGCAGAACCGCCTGCAGGCTCGTATAAACCAAAACCCTCTTCATTTAAGCTGGCAGATGGCAACATTCCCATAGAGCCTGTGATCATCGCTGCTTCGTCAGAAATAATATCGCCGAAAATGTTAGAACAAAGCAAAACATCAAAAGCTTCTGGTGCTTTGATTAACTGCATGGTGGCATTGTCGATATAGATATGCTCTAAAGTCACTTCAGGATAGTCTTTTGCCACTTCAGTCACAGTTTCACGCCATAAAACGGAAGACTGTAATACGTTCGCTTTATCCACAGAAGTGACTTTTTTATTGCGTTTCATTGCTGCATCAAAAGCCGCACGTGCAATGCGTTCAATTTCATATTTGTAATACACTTCCGTATCAAATGCTTTGGTTTGTGCACCTTCGCCTTCACGACCTTTAGGCTGACCGAAATAAATCCCGCCCGTTAATTCACGCACCACCACCATATCAAAGCCTTTTGCGGCAATATCTGCACGTAATGGACAGAATTTTTCGAGTCCTTTATAAAGGGTAGCAGGGCGAAGATTACAGAATAATTTGAAATGTTTACGCAAAGGCAATAATGCACCACGTTCTGGCTGTTGATCTGGCGGTAAATTTGTCCATTTAGGGCCACCTACAGAACCAAATAAAATGGCATCCGCTTGATCGCAGCCTTTTAAGCTTTCGGCTGGTAATGGGCAACCGCAATGATCAATGGCAGCACCACCCACAAAAAACTCGTTAAAGTTAAGTTTAAAACCGAATTTTTCTTGGGCTTTGTTTAATACCTTAATAGCTTCCGCCATTACTTCAGGGCCGATACCATCGCCTGCTAATACTGCTATATTGTATGATTGCATATTATTTTTCCTATTTTTTACTGCAAAAGTGCGGTAGTTTTTTTCGTATTTTTCCCCTCTTTGCGAAAAAGGGGAACTCGATAGATTAATGCTGTTTATGATTCTTAATATCTGCCACTTTATGCGCGCGATAAATGGCATTGATAGCGTGGACTAAAGCAAGTGCGGAAGATTCAACGATGTCTGTTGCTAAACCAACGCCGTGGAATTTACGCCCTTTGTGTTCCACCACAATATCCACTTGCCCTAATGCTTCTGCACCCTCGCCTTTGGCAGTTAAGTTATAGTGAGACATTTTGATTTCTAAGCCTGTTAAATTTAAGATGGCGTTATAAACCGCATCTACTGGGCCGTTACCACCAATTGACGAAGTGCTTAATTTTTCGCCATCTAATTTCAATTGAACAAAGGCTGTGGCTGGATATTCTTTCGTTGAATGCGCAGAAAGTTTATCTAATACCAAACGATCTTCATCACCTTGTTGCATATCGATAAACGCCAAGGCTTCCAAATCATAATCAAACACTTGACCTTTTTTATCCGCCAATTTTAAGAACGCGTCATACAATTTATCCAAATCATAATCTTGTTCGTTGTAGCCCATATCCGCCATATGACCTTTCACAGCCGCACGACCAGAACGTGCGGTTAAATTCAATTTTTCTTTTTTCAAACCAATGGTTTCTGGAGACATAATTTCGTAGGTATTTTTGTTTTTCAACATACCATCTTGATGAATACCAGAAGAATGGGCAAAAGCATTTGAGCCTACAATGGCTTTATTCGGTTGAATCGGCATATTGCAAAGTTGGCTAACCATTTGGCTGACACGATGAATTTCTTGAGTATTGATACGAGTATCCACGCCCATAAAATCCTGACGAACTTTCATTGCCATGACTACTTCTTCAAGGGAAGTATTGCCCGCACGTTCGCCAATTCCATTAATGGTACATTCAATTTGACGTGCACCATTTTGTACAGCCGTTAAAGAATTAGCGGTTGCCATACCTAAGTCATTATGGCAATGCACAGAAATCACAGCTTTGTCGATATTCGGCACGCGATTACGCACTTGAGCAATAATGTTGCCATATTCATTTGGTAAGCAGAAACCGACTGTATCGGGAATATTTACTGTAGTTGCGCCTGCATTGATTGCGGCTTCAACAATACGACAGATATTGTCAATGCCTGTACGCCCCGCATCTTCGCAAGAAAACTCAACATCATCCGTATAATTACGTGCGCGTTTCACTGCTACAACTGCCATTCCCACCACATCATCAAAAGAACGTTTTAATTTCGCTTCAACATGTAATGCCGAGCTTGCAATAAAAGTATGAATACGAAATGCTTCAGCGACTTTCAATGCTTGGTATGCGGCATCAATGTCTTTATCTACGGCTCGAGATAACGCGGCAACACGAGCGTTTTTGATATGGCGCGCAATGGTTTGTACCGATTCAAAATCCCCTTGAGAAGAAACGGGGAACCCCACTTCCATTACATCCACGCCTAAGCGTTCAAGTGCTAAAGCGATCTGTAATTTTTCTTTTACCGTCAAACTTGCTTTTAACGCCTGTTCCCCATCACGCAAAGTCGTATCAAAAATAATAACGCGATCTGTCATAACAATTTCCTTACTAAAAATGCCTCTAAAATCACTCCAAAAGTGCGGTGCGTTTTTCCTGTATTTTTTAGACAAAAAACCCGCGACTTATAAAGTGCGGGTTTAAAATTGGGTATTTACATCTGACTGTTTTTTATCCACAACTTAGCCGCACGCAAAATGTGAGAGCAGCAGGTTGAGAGATAAAGAAACAATACGAAACATAAATAAAAATCCTTCTGTGTAAAACGTTTTCCATATTACGAATAAAAAACTGGCTGTCAAACTATTTTTCGGCATTTTATATTAAAAATAAACCTACTCACACTCTATTAAATATATATTTAACTAATAAATTTAATAAAATCAGCATATTTAACCAATTAAATCATCATCAACAAATTTTTCTTATTGGATTTTTTACATTTTCAAAATAAGAAAAATTTTGCAATTTTTTACTCATTAAAAAGAATTTTTGCGATCTACATCGCAAAATGCTTTTAAATTAATCGTTTCTCTCCCTCGTTTTTTCCATACTAGATTTTCAAATAAGAAAGGAAAAAATATGAATGACATTACCTACACATTACTCCGTTTAATGCAAGTGCCTAAACTTGGCGGCGTTGGCATTGATAAAATTTTGTCCAATATTACCTTAAATGAATTACTTAATTATGATGATGTTGCTTTCCGACAAATGGGATGGGGAGCCATTCAAATTCGCCGTTGGTTCAAACCTGAAGCAAAATTTATTGAGCCAGCACTCGCGTGGTCACAAAAAGAGGGAAATCATTTAGTAAATTATTTTTCCCCTTTTTATCCCTTTTTATTGAAACAAACCGCAAACTTTCCGCCACTATTATTTGTAAAAGGAAATTTAACCGCACTTTCACAACGCCAAATGGCAATGGTTGGGAGCCGTTATTGCACGACTTATGGAGAATATTGGGCAAAACATTTTGCAACAGAACTTTCATTAGCGGGTTTTACCATAACAAGCGGTTTAGCATTAGGAATTGATGGTCATTGTCATCAGGCTGTCGTTAATATTCAAGGGCAAACTATTGCGGTCTTAGGCAGTGGATTAGAACAAATCTATCCCTCTAAACATCAAAGATTATCAGCACAAATCATCGAAAATAATGGCGCATTAGTCTCTGAATTTTTACCAAACCAAGCACCTATTGCTGCTAATTTTCCACGCCGTAATCGGATTATTAGTGGGCTTTCAGTCGGCACGCTTGTTGTTGAAGCCACCGAAAAAAGTGGATCACTTATTACTGCACGGTATGCGTTGGAACAAAACCGAGAGGTTTTTGCTGTGCCAGGCAATATTCAAAATGAATCAAGTCAAGGTTGTCATCGCCTGATTAAACAAGGCGCAATGTTGGTAGAAAATGCAAAGGACATTTTGGAAACGCTCTACCAACATTCTATCCACAGCCAAACTGAAATTGATTTTGACCAGATCGCCGTGCCTAATTACACGCCACCACCCGATCCTCGCCGATTAGTAGAAGCACCAAGCCACCCGAAACTTTACTCGCGTATTGGTTACACGCCTGTGAGCATTGATGATTTAGCGGAAGAATTTAACTTGAGTGTCGATGTTTTGCTTGTTCAGTTGCTCGATCTTGAGTTGCAAGATCTTATCATAAGTGAAAATGGCTTATATAAACGCGTTTAGTATAAATTTTTATGCTAAGATACGCCCATTCTTTTTTCATAAAAGGACGATTATGTTAGCGATTATCTCCCCTGCCAAAACCCTTGATTTTGAAAGTGCGGTAAAAAATTTTCCTGTTTCTCAACCGCACTTTACTGATTACAGCGAACAACTTATTGAGGTTTGTCGTAAACTTTCTCCGCAAGATCTTTCATCATTAATGTCTATCAGCGATAAATTAGCAGGGCTTAATGTTGCGCGTTTTGCTGAATGGACAAAAATTCACAATGAAGACAATTCTCGCCCTGCACTCTTTGCATTTAAAGGCGATGTTTATACGGGTTTAGATGCTGATTCCCTTTCGGAAGATGATGTCATTTTTGCACAATCCCATTTACGTATGCTGTCTGGGCTTTATGGGCTTTTAAAACCGCTTGATTTAATGCAACCTTACCGATTAGAAATGGGGACAAAATTAGCCAATCCGAAAGGAAAAGATCTGTATGCCTTTTGGGGAAATGTAATTACCCAAGCAGTTCAACAAGCTATTGATGCACAAGGCGATAATGTATTAGTCAATCTAGCCTCTGATGAATATTATAAATCTGTTAAAGAAAACCAACTTAACGCCAAAATTATCAAGCCAGTTTTCTTAGACAATAAAAATGGAAAATACAAAATAATTAGCTTTTATGCTAAAAAAGCGCGAGGCTTAATGTGCCGTTATCTTATTCAACATCGTTTAACCGACATTGAACAATTAAAAGAATTTGATTTAGGTGGTTATTGGTTTGATTCAGCATCCTCCACTGAAACTGAATTTGTCTTTAAGCGAGATATTAATGAATAAAATTTTTGTTATTTTGACCGCACTTATACTTTCAGGCTGTGCAACTAAGCTGACCCAATTAAATGTGCCTACGCAGTTAGAATATAATGGCAAACATTATGTACTTACTGGCAGCCAAGATTTAGGAACCATTGCACGCTATGCGTATATATCTAAGCCAGATACGCTGGAAAATTGGCAATCTGAAATTGAAATTCTCTTTGATCGCAATCAATCCGAACGTTCTATTAAAGAACGTATTGCATTAAGAGAACGCATTTATCGCAATACAGGCGTAAAAGATTTTCATTTTGATACTATTCCAGAAAATTCGACCAATCCAAATGAATTAAATGGATATGTCATCTATTCGCCAACGAAAGAAAATCCATCTTGGCAAGTCAATGTAATGAAAGGGCGACAATTGCCTCAATGTGGCTTTGTGCAATTTCAATATTCACAAAAAATACAGCAACCAACGCGTTCTAAACATTTATCTGTCGATAAAGTACAACAACATTTGCAAAAATACATTGTGGATATAGAAAGAAAACATTTACAAAATTTGAAATGGCAACTGTTTTGTGAAAAATAATGTAGATCAAAATCTCGTCAAATTTTGCTAGAGCAGATTCTTTGAATGATGTAATCTTATGCCCATTTTCAATTATGGTTAAAAGTAGGTAAATTATGATTAAAAAAATTGCAGTTTTAACAAGTGGTGGCGATGCGCCAGGTATGAATGCCGCAATTCGTGGCGTAGTACGTTCTGCACTTGCAGAAGGCTTGGAAGTGTTTGGTATCTATGATGGTTACCAAGGTTTATACAATAATAAAATCAAACAATTAAATCGCTATAGCGTATCTGATGTAATTAATCGTGGCGGTACTTTTTTAGGTTCTGCACGCTTTCCTGAATTTAAAGATCCAAATGTTCGTGCAAAATGTGCAGAAATTTTACGTTCTCACGGCATTGATGCACTTGTGGTTATCGGTGGTGACGGTTCTTATATGGGAGCTAAATTATTAACCGAAGAACATAGTTTCCCTTGTGTTGGCTTACCCGGTACTATTGATAATGATGTGGCAGGTACTGACTATACCATCGGTTATCAAACCGCATTACAAACTGCAGTGGATGCAATCGACCGTTTACGTGATACATCAAGCTCACACCAACGTATTTCTATCGTTGAAATTATGGGTCGCCATTGTAGTGACTTAACCATTTCTGCGGGTATTGCTGGTGGTTGTGAATATATCGTCGCATCAGAAATTGAATTTAATCGCGAAGAATTAATTCAACAAATTGAACGTAGCATTATTCGCGGTAAACGCCACGCTATTATTGCTATCACTGAACTTTTAACTGATGTTCATTCTTTGGCAAAAGAAATTGAAGCTCGCGTAGGTCACGAAACTCGCGCAACCGTTTTAGGGCATATTCAACGTGGTGGTTCTCCTTGTGCTTTTGACCGTATTCTTGCCTCACGTATGGGCGCATACGCAGTAGATTTATTGCTACAAGGCAAGGGCGGCTATTGCGTAGGTATCCAAAATGAACAACTCGTTCATCACGATATTATTGATGCCATTAATAATATGCAGCGTGTATTTAAGGCTGATTGGCTTAAAGTGGCAAAACGTTTGGAATAATCCTTTATTCACTATATAAATCGCTAACACTTAATTCATCTTTTTATCTCTCTCAAACAGACACAACAATGTGTCTGTTTTTTCTTAAAAAAAGTGCGGTCAGTTTTTCTCTTATTTTCTACAAATCATTTATTTTTAAAGATTGAAAATAAATGCGACTGCCAGTTCTACCTAGATGATCTTTTTGCTATCAAAATAGAGATCCGATAAAATGCCTCAGGCAAAATAAGGGATAAAATTATGACAAAGAAAAAAGTAAAACCCAATTCAAATACTATCGCACTGAATAAACGTGCAAGACACGATTATTTTATTGAAGATGAAATTGAAGCAGGTCTTGAATTACAAGGCTGGGAAGTCAAATCTATGCGCGCAGGCAAGGCAAATATTAGTGATAGTTATGTTATTTTTAAAAATGGCGAAGCCTTTTTATTCGGCGCAAGCATTCAGCCATTAAATGTTGCATCAACGCATATTGTTTGTGATCCAACTCGCACTCGTAAGTTATTGTTAAATAAACGCGAATTAGCATCCCTATTTGGTAAAGCAAACCGAGACGGTTTTACCATAGTTGCACTTTCTCTTTACTGGAAAAGTGCGTGGGCAAAAGTCAAAATTGGTTTAGCCAAAGGTAAAAAACAACAGGATAAACGTGATGATATTAAAGAACGTGAATGGAAAGTAACAAAAGATCGCATTATGAAAAATGCACATCGAAGATCTTAAATTGTAATAATAAATTAGCCCCAAATTACTTGGGGCTAATTTTTAAAATAGAATGAAAAACATTCAATCTTTTTGTTAATAAAAGAATATCGCCTTATCCCATACCGTATTTTTTTAATTTTTTACGTAATGTACCACGGTTGATACCAAGCATATTTGCTGCACGGGTTTGATTACCACGAGTATATTGCATAATCATATCTAACATAGGGTGTTCAACTTCCGCTAATACTAGCTCGTAAAGATCATTCACATCTTGACCATCTAATTGTGCTAAATAATTACGCAACGCTTGTTTGACTGAATCGCGTAATGGTTTGCTGGTCACTTGTGATTGCGCATTTAATACTGATACCGTTAAGGCATCGGCAGAATTACGTTGTTGTTCTAACATTTTTCTTTATCCAAAATTAAATTGAAAAAATCTTCCAATACAATCAGCTGCTCTTTTGGATCACTAATTGCATTAAAAGTCTGTTTAAAAACGGAATCAGGTTGAATTCCCTGTAAATACCAAGCTACGTGTTTACGCGCAATGCGATAGCCTTTTTGTTCGCCATAGAATTGATGTAATTCTTGAATATGACGCAAAATCTGACCACACTTTTCTTTTAAACTTGGCATTTGACTTATCGAGTTATGCTCAATTAGGTTTTCCACAGCTTGAAATAACCAAGGGTTACCTAAGGCAGCACGACCGATCATAATGGCATCCGCTCCAGTATAATTGAGAACGAATTTTGCTTTCCGAGCAGAATCAATATCGCCATTAGCTATAACTGGTATAGCAATCGCTTGTTTAACGGCTTTAATGTTGTCGTACTCCGCTTCCCCTTCAAAAAGACAAGCGCGTGTACGACCGTGTACCGTTAATGCTTGTATGCCACATTGTTCTGCAATTTTGCCGATTTGAACGCAATTTCGATTAGATTTATCCCATCCTGTACGAATTTTTAAGGTCACTGGCACATTGACGGCGGACACGACTTCTCGCAAGATTTTTTCCACCAAATCTGGAAATTGCAACAACGCAGAACCTGCGAGTTTGCGATTTACTTTTTTGGCAGGGCATCCCATATTAATGTCAATGATTTGAGCGCCATATTCCACGTTAATAGCAGCGGCTTGTGCCATCTCGAGTGGATCACTACCTGCAATTTGCACCGCATTGAGACCTAAATCTTCGCTATGTGCCAAACGCAATTTGGATTTTTCGGTATGCCAAACTTGCGGATTTGTGGACATCATTTCTGAAAATGTAAGCCCCGCACCATAATATACACAAAGACGGCGGAAAGGCTGGTCGGTAATACCTGCCATTGGTGCAAGTAAAACACGATTTTTTAATTGGTATGAACCGATTCGCATTTTACGTTCCTTTCCTAGCAAGCCTAAATCTAATTTATATCGAACTGCTCGACAACCGACAAGGCTGGCTATAATACGCATTTTGCCTTGCTTTGCAAAGTGAAATTTGTTTAAAAAATACACTTTTTTTGATTGACAAAAAGAAATTAAAGCGTTTTTAGCTTACCCGTAATTCGGCACCATTCTTCTCTCGCTGCGACTGGCTCTAACGCAAATGTTTGCGTATAGGCATCGCATACCGATTGAGCTTGAGTTTCTAAAATGCCCGATAAACCAAGATCGCCATTCGGCTTAACAAGTTGGCTAATGATTGGGTAAAGTTCTTTGAGAGGGCCAGCAAGAATATTCGCCACCACGACATCTGCTTTTAAATCAGAGGGTTTTTCATCAGATAAGAACAGCTGTAGGCGATCTGCCACGCCATTTTGCTCAGCATTATTGCGACTGGCCAGAATGGCTTGTGGATCGATGTCAATTCCCACCGCACTTTTCGCGCCAAGTTTTAATGCTGCAATGGCTAAAATACCAGATCCACAACCAAAATCGATGACGCTTTTATCTTTTAAATCAAGACCATCTAGCCATTCTAAACATAGTGCGGTTGTAGGATGAGTGCCTGTACCAAATGCTAAACCTGGGTCAAGCATAACATTGACGGCATTTTCATCAGGCACATCACGCCAACTTGGACAAATCCATAAACGCTTACCAAATTGCATTGGGTGGAAGTTATCCATCCACTCACGCTCCCAGTCTTTATCTTCTATTTGTTCAATTTTGTATGCCGTATTGCTATCTAAGTGTTTTGCTTCTTTTAATAAGCGGACAATTTCTGCCATATCTGTTTCTGCATCAAATAACGCAACAACATCCGTATTACCCCATAAACGCGTTTCGCCCGGCAAAGGCTCAAAAATCGGGGTATCTTGACTATCCATAAAAGTTACAGAGACGGAGCCGATTTCTTCTAAAAAATCACTCATTTGTTCTGCTTTTTCATTGGTGCTGTTCAGGCGAATTTGAATCCAAGCCATTTGTTTTTTCCTTTCAAAATTTTGCGTATTTTTACCGCACTTTATTCTTTCTCGTAACCTTCGTAATAATAAGATTGCTCAATACCTTTAAAAATAATTTCTCGGTTATTTACATCATCTGTTAAATTCGCTTGTAATAAAAAACGAATTTCTAAATCGTTAATTGGGCTACGCTCCATTGCTTGTAAGTATTGAGTTTTATCCACATTTTGCCAATTGACAACCTTACCTAAATTTTTCTTTAAAACTAAATCTAACCAAATGCGAGTTGAACGACCATTACCTTCTAAAAAAGGGTGCGCAATATTCATTTCTACATATTTATTAATAATATTTTCAAAAGTATCTTCTGGCATTTGCTCTATTTTTCCTAATGCTTCTTTTAAATAAAGTGCATTAGCAAAGCGAAAATGACCTTTTGAAATATTTTGTTCACGAATTTTACCAGCAAATTCATAAAGACCATTAAATAGGTAATGATGAATTTGTTGCAGCCCTTTTGTTGAACCAATTTCAATTTGATGAATATCACCGCTTTCAAATAAACGGTAGGCATTTTCTAAACTTTGTTGATCAATTTTTTTCACAATGATGATAAATCCAAAATTTTGGGGGCATATTATACCGATTTTTTTAAAAGTTTCGGCAGTAAAGTCGAGCCAAGTGTGGCTAACATAATAATTGTTATACCAAGTGCGGCTGAAAATGATAGCGTTTCGCCAAGTAATGATACAGCAAATAAGATGCCGAATAGCGGTTCAAGTGCGACTAAAACACCGGAGATATTGGCATCCACACTATTAAGGCCTTTATTCCATAACCAATAGGCAAGCCAGCTACAGCCAATGGCAAGATATAATAAACCTGCAATACCAGTAGAATTTAATGATATTTGCCAGTTTTCTGTGAGTAATAGCGTAAATGGCAATGTTGTGATGGTGCCAAGAACAATGCTGACGGAGGTATAAGCCTGCGTTGAGACTTTGGCTACAACTCGCTGTGTCCAACGTAATACGGCAGCGAAAATGATCCCAGCACTTAGTACTAATAAACAGCCGAATAAACTGATGTTATCAATGCCTTCATTATTTTTTCCGCCATTAATTAAAATTGCCACGCCAATAAATGCCATTGCACCGAATAGCCAGTGAAACCATTTTGCTTTGTCTTTAAAGAAGAAATGCCCGACAAATACAACGAGTAGCGGTTCTAGTCCAATCATGGTGACTGCACTGGAGGCGGATGTATATTTTAGTCCGATGAATTGCAATAAAAATACGGCGGTATAGTTAAAGAATGCCAACCACCAAAGCTGTTTACGCATTGGTTTATCAATTTTTTTCCAACGACGTAAAAAGAGTGGCATGACAATAATCATTGCAATAATTAACCGCACTTGCACAACAAGCACAGGATCCATCATCGAATAAGTGAGCTTACCGACGATTAATGAACTGCTCCAAATAAGTAGCGCAAGAATTTGATAGAGCATTGATGTATCCCTGTGAATTGTTCCAATTCTATGTTTTAGCGTAGAAATTGCTGAAAGTAAGAAAATTAAATATCACCTTCCTCTCATTTAGAAGAAGGTGACAGCATATTGATTAATGCTTAAAGTGCGGTAACTTTTAATTGAGTTTTTTCAATACGACGTTCGCCCAATTTATTACCCACTAAAAAGGCAATCAATCCAAATACTAATGACGGCACGATTTGATGGAAGTTAAATAATTTTATGCCAAGTTGAGTGAGCAAGATATAACTCCCCAAGCCGATAATCATTGAGCTTAACGCACCATAAGCATTTGCTTTATCCCAATAAATACCCAGTACAATTACCCATAAAAATGCGGCTTCCAGTCCGCCAAAGGCAAATAGGTTTAACCAAATAATCATATCTGGTGGATTGAGTGCTGCAAAGATTAAAAGTGCGGTCAAAATCAGCGTAATAATTGATGAAAAATAGCTCACTTTTTTCTCATTTTTTGCGGCCTCTGGTTTCGCAGAAAGGTATAAATCTTTGACAAAAATAGAAGAAGATTGAATAAGTTGCGCATCAATTGTGGACATAATTGCGGACATCGGTGCAGCTAAGAAAATCCCCGCAACAATAGGCGGCAATACTTTTATCATTAATGTTGGAATTACTTGATCTGATACCGTTAAATTTGGAATAACCGCTCTGCCAAGCGCACCAGCTAAGTGCATACCCAACATAATAATTGAAAGTACAATGGTTCCAATCAGCATACCGCGATGTAAGGCTTTACTATCTTTAAATGCCATACATCGAACTGCGGTATGTGGAAGACCAACCACCCCGAAACAGACAAGTATCCAGAAAGAAGCCATAAATTGGAAATCTAACATTCCATTTGGCCCGTAAGGCGTGACTAAGTCAGGATCAATTTCAGTTAATTTATTAACCGCACTTTCTACACCACCGAGGGCATAAATCGTGCCAATAAGGAGGATTATAGTCCCAAAAATCATTACGGTACCTTGAATGGTATCCGTCAGTACGACGGCACGGAAGCCCCCGATAAAAGTATAGATACCTACCGTTAAAGCAAATAAGAGTAATGCTTGAGTATAAGAAATGCCGATGGTTGTTTCTAATAAACGCGCACCACCAATAAATTGCACGGTCATAGCCGCAAAAAATGCGAGAAGAAGAGCAAGGCTTGATAGCCAAACTAAATATTTGTTTTTATAGCGATAAAAGAAAAGATCATTAATAGTTAAAGCATTGGTTTCTCTTGATAATAGCGCGAATTTTTTACCTAATGCACCTAATGCAAGCCATACGACTGGCACTTGAATCATCGCAAGTAATACCCAACCTAATCCGTATTTATAAGCTGCGCCTGGCCCTCCGACAAAAGAACTTGCACTGGCATAAGTTGATGCAGTTGTCATTGCGAGCACAAAACCAGTCATCGAACGATTTCCCACATAATATTCTGTTAAAAAATCGCCTTTTGTACGTTTTACATAGGCAAAAATTGCCGCACCAAAAACAAAAGTGAGATAAATAATTAAAGGAAGAATAATACCTAGATTCATTTCTGACTCTCCTGATCGTTAATTTCAAGAGAAATATCCTGAAAAATAATTTTGATAATCCAATAACCAATTACAATAAACAGAATAGGCAAATAAATACAAGAGAGTTCGAACCAGAGGGGGAAACCAATCGGCCCTTGAGTTTCTTTAGGTAAATAAGCACATAAGCACCAACCTATCACATATAAAATAGATAAGCTCAATGCCCAACTGGCTTCTTTACCAGCTTGTTGATAACGTTGTTTTAATGTCATATTTTTTCCTTAAATTTTTATAAGTGAAAGTATATTTTTTGAATGGTATAAGAGGCGCATATATCCTACGCTCCTTATACTTATTCATATTACAACTTTTTTGAATAATTCAAAACGCTTTGCTCGTTTTAGTTTTTATTATCATTAAATAAATATCGGAATATATAAAAAATGGCTAACCTTTGTTAGCCATTTAACGTTTAATTATTCATGCATACCTAATTTTTTCTCCAAATAGTGGATGTTTGTTCCACCTTTTTGGAAATTCTCATCTTCAAGAATTAATTCATGAAGTGGAATATTAGTTTTAATACCATCAATAATTGTTTCAGATAAAGCATTTTGCATACGACGGATTGCCACTTCACGTGTATCGCCGTAAGTGATAAGTTTTGCGATCATAGAGTCGTAATGTGGAGGCACAGTATAGCCGCCATAAACATGAGAATCCCAACGAACGCCCAAACCGCCTGGTGAATGTAAGTGATTTACTTTGCCCGGAGACGGTAAGAATGTTTTTGGATCTTCTGCGTTAATACGGCATTCCATTGCATGGCCTTTAACTTTAATGTCCTCTTGCTTAAAGGAAATTGGCAAGCCTGCCGCAATACGCAATTGCTCTTTCACTAAATCTACACCTGTGATCATTTCTGTTACTGGGTGTTCTACTTGGATACGGGTATTCATTTCAATAAAGTAGAATTCGCCATTTTCATATAAGAATTCAAAGGTTCCCGCTCCGCGATAGCCGATTTCTACACAAGCATTTGCACAGCGAGAGCCAATATCGCGGCGAACTTCTTCTGTAATACCTGGAGCTGGTGCTTCTTCCACAACTTTTTGGTGACGACGCTGCATTGAGCAGTCACGTTCAGCCAAATAAACCGCATTTCCATGGGTATCTGCTAATACTTGAATTTCCACGTGACGTGGATTTTCTAAGTATTTTTCCATATAAACCATATCATTGTTGAATGCCGCTTTCGCTTCTGCTTTGGTCATCGCGATAGATTCTTCTAATGCGTCTTCGCTACGAACAACACGCATTCCTCGGCCACCGCCGCCGCCTGATGCTTTGATGATGATTGGATAACCAATACGTTTGGCGATTTCTTTATTTTTAGCAATATCATTACTTACAGGGCCATCCGAACCTGGTACACAAGGCACGCCTGCTTTTTTCATCGCTTTAATAGCTGAAACTTTATCGCCCATTAAACGAATGACATCTGCTGTTGGGCCGATGAAAGTGAAACCTGAACGTTCAACTTGTTCAGCAAAGTCAGCATTTTCAGATAAGAAACCGTATCCAGGATGAATTGCATCCGCACCTGTTACTTCGGCGGCAGCAATGATAGCTGGAATATTTAAATAACTTTTTGCGGAAGGTGCTGGACCGATACAAATGGTTTCATCAGCGAGTAAAACGTGTTTTAAATCACGATCAGCAGTGGAGTGAACTGCCACAGTTTTAATACCTAATTCTTTACAAGCACGTAAAATGCGTAGTGCAATTTCACCGCGGTTAGCAATCACAACTTTTTCTAACATAAAAGAGTCCGTTTAGTCAGATAGACGTGAATTTTTATGTAGGCTCTTGAAATATTGTTCTCCCTATAAAATTTGGCGTGAACAGATTTCAATTTATATCGCCTACGATAAATTCGCTCTAATTGTTTGTATATGAAATAGGCGGACTAAAGTCCGCCCGACGAAAATATTGGAAATTATTCAATAACGATTAATGGTTCGTCGAATTCAACAGCGTCACCGTCGTTGATAAGAATTGCTTTTACTACGCCAGCCTTGTCCGCTTCAATGCGATTCATCATTTTCATTGCTTCAACGATACAAAGTGCGTCGCCAACTTTCACAGACTGACCCACTTCAACAAATGCTTTTGCTTCAGGACTTGGACTGCGATAGAACGTTCCCACCATTGGAGAACGTACAAGATGACCTGATAATTCATCGGATGCGGCTGGTGCTGGTGTCGCAGCGGCTGGTGCTTGAGCTGGCGCAGCGGCAGGAGTCGGTGCTACTACTGGTGCAGCAGCATATTGAACGGCTGCTGGAGCAACGACTGGTGTGGCACGGCTAATACGTACTGTGCCTTCCTCTTCTTGCACTTCTAATTCAGTAATGCCAGATTCTTCTACTAATTCGATTAATTTTTTGATTTTACGAATGTCCATACGTTCTTCCTAAAAAGATTGAAATTTTAACCGCACTTTTAAACGAAAAAAGTGCGGTTATGAATAAACTTGTTTTTGTGTTGCAGAGATTACCTCAAATTTTGCAAATTTGCGATAAAATTCTATGAATTTCGCCAAAAATGCTCGATTTTCTTATTTTTTAGCAAGGTAATCCATAGCAAATAAAAAGGCAAACTCGTAACCTTTTGCGCCCAAACCGCAAATAACGCCCTCAGCCATGTCGCTAAAATAAGAATGATGACGAAATGGTTCACGTTTATGCACGTTGGATAAATGAATCTCCACAAAAGGAATTGAAACGGCTAAAAGTGCATCGCGCAATGCCACACTGGTATGGGTGTAGGCAGCAGGATTGATTAAAATAAAATCGACTTGCTGAAAACTTTCGTGGATCTTATTAATTAATTTTTCTTCACTATTGGCTTGAAAACATTCCACTTTTACATTGTGCTGACTGGCTAAAGTTTGTATTTTCTCTTCAATGGATACAAGAGAAATACTGCCATAATGTTTTGGCTCGCGAGTCCCTAACATATTTAAGTTCGGGCCATTTAACAGCAAAATTCTGTGTGTTTGCGACATTTTTAATCCTTTTTGTGTGGGGCATTATACTGGTTTTTCGATTTTTGGTGGTCGAATCAGATAATTTTAGTGATAAATTCAGATTCTAAATCCACAATAGGTAAATTAGAAGCAGGCCAAGCACGTAGTACTTGATATTCCATCAAATCTAACGTGTCTAAGCCTGGAGTCACATTCGGGGTGTATTGTTGTGCGATTCGCGCAAGTTGAGAAAGCCCTAAACTGCTTTCGATACTTGAACTAATAACCGCTTTTAGACCTAACGAATGGACTTGCTTAATAAGTTCTGCACAACGTTGAATTGAACCAATTAAAGTGGGTTTGATTATGACAGCCGATAAGTGCGGTTCTTTTTCTAGGCAAAAATTAGGCTCTCGCAAGGATTCATCCCATGCAATCGCGATGTCGGTTTGAGCTGCAAATTCACGACTGAGTTCTTGTGTTTTACAAGGTTCTTCTAAAAATTGAATACGTTTTCTATGTTGCGGTTTGACTTTATCAGCAAATTGCAACGCTTTTTCTAACGACCAATGACGGTTTGCATCTAGTCGTAATTGTAAATCGGGAATGGCTTCTAAAAACATATCGGCAATTAATCCATCGCGATTGGCTTCGTATATGCCCACTTTCATCTTTGCCACTTTTTCGCCTTCCATGCTCGCAAGTTTAGCGTACAGTTCATCTGGATCGCCACAACAAAGTGGTGCCGTATGATAATTGCCTTCAGCTTGTAAATAACCTTTCATTTCATCCATTGCGCAACTGATACCAAAAGCAACGGAGGGATAGGTGCCATCTAATGGGACGCGAGGTGCATCACAGCTTGCATTGCACCATGTCGTTAGCCATTCCATTGCTTGTTCTTGAGTTTGGTCTAGGGTTTCTTCGCTAAAACCAGGTAGCGGGGCGATTTCTCCCCAACCGTCTCGGCTGCAACTCACTCTTACGATTAAGCCTTCACGGCGTTTTAAAAAACGATCACGCAGAATAAGTTGGCTATCAACGGGGATGGAATAACGGTAAAGATTAAATGATTTTTCAGCCATTTTACGTCCTTGAATTATTCTATCAAAAACGCTTGGCTCCCCCTGCTTGTGGGGAGAGCTGCCGAAGGTAGAGAAAGGATATAAAGCCCCCTTCCGCCCTTTCGGGCACCTTCCCCCGTAAGCAGGGGGAAGGCAAGAGTGTCGTTATAAATATAAAAAACTACGGATAATTAAGGATTACGACGGAATTTGCTGAAGTCTGGGGCGCGTTTTTCGTTAAACGCATTGCGACCTTCTTGACCTTCTTCAGTCATGTAGAACAACATTGTTGCGTTACCTGCTAATTCTTGAAGACCCGCTTGGCCATCACAATCCGCATTTAATGCTGCTTTCAAACAACGAATTGCGATTGGGCTATTGCGTAACATTTCACGACACCAACGCACAGTTTCTTTTTCAAGATCAGCGTAAGGCACAACCGTATTGACTAAGCCCATATCTAATGCTTCTTGTGCATTATATTGACGGCATAAGAACCAAATTTCACGTGCTTTTTTCTGACCCACTAAACGAGCCATATAACTTGCGCCCCAACCACCATCGAATGAGCCGACTTTTGGCCCAGTTTGCCCGAAAATGGCATTTTCAGCAGCAATGGTTAAATCACAAAGCATATGAAGTACGTGACCGCCACCAATTGCATAACCTGCCACCATTGCTACAACTGGTTTCGGACAAGAACGAATATCGCGTTGGAAATCCAATACATTTAAGTGATGTACGCCGCTATCATCTTTATAACCGCCGTAATCGCCACGTACTTTTTGGTCTCCACCAGAACAGAATGCTTTTTCGCCTTCGCCAGTTAATACAATGACACCAATGTTTTCATCGAAGCGTGCATCAGAAAATGCAGTGATCATTTCTTTCACTGTTTGTGGACGGAACGCATTACGCACTTCAGGGCGGTTAATGGTAATTTTGGCAATACCGTCAGTGGATTTATGATAGCGAATATCGATATAGCCTTCACTGTGATCGACCCATTCAACAGGCGCATACAACACATCATCTTTTGGATTTTGCATAAGAATTCCTTTTAATTAACGTAAAAAAGTGCGGTTATTATAGCGGAAGTTTTTCGGATCAGGAAAACTAAATTCATTTGCTGCTTTATCTGTTGTGAAGATATTGCTAGAATTTTGCGTATTCTCTCTTTTATAAGGATCAAATGTGAAATTAATTGCAACCTTAGGTATGACAGCATTGTTATCTAGCTGTTCAATGTTTGGTAGCCAACAATCCGTAATTCCAGCGGAATTTGCGGGGGCGGATTACCAACTGTCTGATCAAGATTCAAAACAATGGGCAATTGCAAGTAAGCAAGCAGAACAATGCGTTTACCCAAATTTAACTCGAATTTTGCAACAGCATTTTTCAAAAGAAGATAGCTATATTCACTCACAATATGTCTTTTTCTATCCGTTGGAAAAAATTATTGGCGAACAATATGTGAAGATTATCCAAGCCGATGAAAAATCAATGAATTATGCAAGCTATCAGTTTAAAAAATTCCGTACCAGAGTGGGCAATGTTGAACCTTTAACTAAACAGTCTTGTTTGAAGTTGCGTAACGAAGCGCGCGATGATTTGGCTGTCGTGAAAGGTCAATATAAAAATGGTATGGTGGAAGTGCAAAAAAATGAAGATGGCACACCAAAAAATTCTGATGGCATTGCAACCAATCAAAATAAATTCTTCTTTGATATTATCAAATGGGGATCGATGTTGTTACTTTAGTCTAAAATTCGATGCAATAAAAAACCGCACTTTAAAAAAGTGCGGTTTTATTTTTTCATTCTTTCTAGCTAAAAATTACGCTAATTTTTTGATTTGTGCAGCTAATTTAGATTTGTGGTTTGCTGCTTTGTTAGCGTGGATTAAGCCCTTAGAAGCCATACGGTCTACAACTTTTTGCATTTCAACGAATGCTGCTTCAGCTGCTACTTTTTCGCCTGCTGCTACTTGAGCATATACTTTTTTGATATAAGTACGCATCATAGAGCGTTGGCTTGCGTTGTGTTGGCGACGTTTTTCAGATTGAACCGCGCGTTTTTTTGCTGACTTGATATTAGCCAAGGTCAAACTCCTAAAATTTCTGTTGATTGATAGACAAAATAAAGGGCGTCAATATGCCGATTTTTTATACTTTTGTCAATGGAAAATTTGTGTTGATTTCGGTGAGACACAACCGAAAGTAAGTATCGTTATTTTTACAAGCTCTTTCAATATGGGCTCACACAAACGATGTGTGGCGGATTTTATCAGTTTTTTTTCACGGAATATAGCGTAAAAACAAAATTTCTATACAATTAGGCAAAAATTTTAGGGTAGAGAAGAATATTTTGAGTAAACGACTTTTAAAATCTAGCATTGTTGTTAGTTCTATGACTTTATTATCAAGAGTGTTAGGTCTTGTACGCGATGTAGTTATCGCTCATCTCATTGGGGCTGGTGCTGCGGCGGATGTTTTTTTATTTGCTAATCGTATCCCAAATTTTCTTCGTCGTTTATTTGCTGAAGGGGCTTTTTCACAGGCTTTTGTCCCTGTTCTCGCAGAATATCAGAAATCTGGCGATATGAATAAAACCCGTGAATTTATTGGAAAAGTTTCTGGTACGCTTGGGGGATTGGTGAGTATTGTTACGATTTTGGCGATGATTGGATCGCCTGTCGTTGCCGCTTTATTTGGGATGGGCTGGTTTACCGATTGGATGAATGATGGCCCTGATGCACATAAATTTGAACAAGCCTCTCTTCTTCTTAAAATAACTTTTCCTTATTTATGGTTTGTTACTTTTGTCGCGTTTTCTGGCGCTGTGCTTAACACGATTGGAAAATTCGGCGTGATGTCTTTTTCGCCTGTACTCTTAAATATAGCGATGATTGCCACCGCACTTTTCCTTGCGCCACAAATGGATAACCCAGATCTTGCGTTAGCTATCGGGATTTTTCTAGGCGGATTATTACAGTTCTTATTCCAAATTCCATTTATGAAACAAGCCGGTTTGCTGGTGAAACCCAAATGGGCTTGGCGAGATGAAGGCGTAACAAAAATTCGTAAATTAATGATCCCTGCGTTATTTGGTGTATCGGTAAGTCAAATTAATCTTTTGCTGGATACAGTGATTGCGAGCTTCTTAATGACGGGCTCTATTAGCTGGTTGTATTATTCCGACCGCTTACTGGAATTTCCTCTCGGTTTATTTGGCATTGCGATTTCTACCGTAATTTTGCCAACGCTTGCCCGTCACCACGTTAATCGTGAAGGCGATTCAGCAAAAAGTGCGGTTGATTTTCGTAATACAATGGATTGGGGCGTGCGAATGATTTTATTACTTGGCGTTCCAGCCGCCATTGGCATTGCTGTATTGGCTCAGCCAATGTTACTTACGCTCTTTATGCGTGGAAATTTCATGCTAAATGATGTTTATGCCGCCTCTTATTCTTTATGGGCGTTTAATGCGGGTTTGCTTAGCTTTATGTTGATTAAAATCCTCGCCAATGGCTATTACGCTCGCCAAGATACCAAAACGCCAGTAAAAATTGGCATTATTGCCATGGTGAGTAATATGGGCTTTAACCTATTGGCAATTCCTTTCAGTTATGTGGGTTTAGCCATTGCTTCAGCGATGTCCGCAACTCTTAACGCCTATTTGCTCTATCGCGGCTTAGCCAAAGCGGATGTGTACCATTTTTCACGTAAAAGTGCGGTCTTTTTTGTCAAAGTTTTATTAGCTGCAATCGCAATGGGTGCGGCAGTTTGGTATTACGTGCCTGAAATCAACCAATGGGCAAAAATGGATTTCTTTATGCGTGTTTATTGGCTTGTTTGGTTGATTGTCTTAGCCGCGATAGTTTATGGTGCAACGTTGATTTTATTAGGCGTTCGCAAGCACCATTTGCTGACAAAAAACTAACTTCTCGCTATAATGCCGAAATTCTCTTATTTTCATGGATAAGGACATGCAATTAATTCGTGGGCTTCATAATGCAAATCGTGTTTTACAAGGTTGTGCGCTAACGATCGGCAACTTTGATGGCGTGCATTTAGGGCATCAAACCGTCCTTCGCCATTTGCGTCAAAAAGCTGACGAATTAAATTTACCCATGGCGGTATTGTTATTTGAATCACAGCCGCGTGAATATTTTATGGGGAAAAATGCACCAGCCCGTTTAATGCGTTTGCGTGACAAAATTTATTATCTCGAAAAGGCTAAGGTTGATGTCGTAATTGTGGCGAAATTTGACCGCACTTTTGCCGAACAGCCAGCCGATGTTTTTATTGAACAAACGCTTGTTAATCATCTACATGTGAAATTTTTAAGCATTGGCGATGATTTCAAATTCGGCTCAAAACGCCAAGGTAATTTTGCCATGTTGCAAGCAGCTAGTAAGCGTTTTGGTTTTATTGTTGAAGATAACCGTAGTTTTTGTCTAGATGCACAGCGAATTAGTAGCACGGCAATTCGCGAAGCGTTAGCGAATGATGACTTACAACTTGCAGAAAATTTACTCGGCAAGCCTTATCGTATTTTCGGGCGTGTGATTCATGGGAATAAATTAGGCAGAACAATAGGATTTCCAACGGCAAATATTCGTTTGCATAGACAAGTAAATCCAATCAAAGGCGTTTATGCCGTAAAAGTGCGGTTAAAATCGGGGGAGATTTTTAACGGCGTGGCAAACATGGGAAAACGCCCAACTATAAATGGATTAATGCAATTATTAGAAGTCCATTTATTTGATTTTTCTCAGAATATTTATGGCCAAATGGTGGAAGTGGAATTCTGCCACAAGATTAGAAACGAGATTAAATTCCCGTCTTTTGATGATTTGAAAGTGCAAATTGAGAAAGATGTAGAAACTGCGAAAGCGTTTTTTAACAGTTAATTTTAAAATGTAAAAATTGGAAAATAAAATGACAGTCGATTACAAAAACACTCTTAACCTACCGGAAACCAGCTTTCCAATGCGCGGTGATTTAGCTAAGCGCGAACCTGATATGTTGAAAAATTGGTACGAGAAAAATCTTTACCAAAAAATTCGAGAAGCGAGTAAGGGCAAAAAATCTTTTATTCTGCACGATGGCCCTCCGTATGCGAATGGTAGCATTCATATTGGTCACGCTGTAAACAAGATTCTGAAAGATATTATTATTAAATCCAAAACGGCATTAGGTTTTGATTCGCCTTATATCCCAGGTTGGGACTGCCACGGCTTGCCAATTGAATTAAAAGTAGAAGGTTTAGTGGGTAAACCAAACGAGAAAATTTCTGCGGCAGAATTTCGTCAAAAATGTCGTGAATACGCGGCGGAACAGGTCGAGGGTCAAAAGAAAGACTTTATCCGTTTAGGTGTGTTGGGCGATTGGGATAATCCATATCTCACGATGAATTTCGATACCGAAGCGAATATTATCCGCACTTTAGGTAAAGTGATTGAAAATGGTCATTTGTATAAAGGCTCAAAACCAGTTCACTGGTGTTTGGATTGCGGTTCTTCTTTAGCAGAAGCAGAAGTGGAATATGAAGACAAAGTTTCTCCGTCAATTTACGTTCGTTTCCCTGCGGAAAGTGCGGATGAAATTGAAGCTAAATTTTCTGCACAAGGTAGAGGACAAGGTAAATTATCAGCCGTCATTTGGACTACCACACCTTGGACGATGCCGTCTAACCGTGCGATTGCGGTAAATGCAGACTTAGAATACAACTTAGTCCAACTTGGCGACGAGCGTGTAATTTTAGCCGCTGAATTAGTTGAGTCCGTAGCGAAAGCCGTGGGCGTAGAACAAGTTAAAATTTTAGGTTCAGTAAAAGGTGCTGATCTTGAATTAAGCCGTTTCCATCATCCATTCTATGATTTTACTGTACCAGTGATTTTAGGCGATCACGTAACCACTGATGGCGGTACGGGTTTAGTACATACCGCACCTGATCACGGTTTAGACGACTTTATCGTGGGTAAACAATATGATTTACCAATGGCGGGTCTTGTATCGAATGATGGTAAATTTATTTCAACGACCGAATTCTTTGCAGGCAAAGGCGTATTTGAAGCAAATCCGCTTGTGATAGAAAAATTACAAGAAGTAGGTAACTTATTAAAAGTTGAAAAAATCAAACACAGCTATCCACACTGCTGGCGTCACAAAACGCCAATTATTTTCCGTGCAACACCGCAATGGTTTATCGGCATGGAAACGCAAGGTTTACGCCAACAAGCATTAGGCGAAATCAAACAAGTTCGCTGGATTCCAGATTGGGGTCAAGCACGTATCGAGAAAATGGTTGAAAACCGCCCAGACTGGTGTATTTCACGCCAACGTACTTGGGGCGTGCCGATGACCTTGTTCGTGCATAAAGAAACCGAAGAACTTCATCCGCGTACCTTAGAGCTACTTGAAGAAGTGGCGAAACGTGTAGAAAGAGCGGGTATTCAAGCGTGGTGGGATTTAGACGAAAAAGAATTATTAGGGGCGGATGCAGAAACCTATCGCAAAGTGCCAGATACCCTTGACGTATGGTTTGACTCAGGATCAACCTATTCTTCTGTTGTGGCGAATCGTCCGGAATTTAACGGTCAAGATATTGATATGTATTTGGAAGGTTCCGACCAACACCGTGGCTGGTTTATGTCTTCTTTAATGCTTTCTACTGCAACAGACAGCAAAGCACCATACAAGCAAGTATTAACTCACGGTTTCACTGTGGATGGTCAAGGCCGTAAGATGTCAAAATCTATCGGTAACATCGTGACACCACAAGAAGTCATGGATAAATTCGGTGGTGATATTTTACGTTTATGGGTTGCTTCAACAGACTATACAGGCGAAATGACCGTTTCTGATGAGATCTTAAAACGTGCAGCGGACAGCTATCGTCGTATTCGTAACACCGCTCGTTTCTTATTAGCAAACTTGAATGGTTTTGATCCAAAACGTGATTTAGTCAAACCAGAAGAAATGATTAGCCTAGATCGTTGGGCGGTAGCTTGTGCATTAGATGCACAAAATGAAATTAAAGATGCATACGATAACTATCAATTCCACACTGTGGTACAACGTTTAATGCGTTTCTGTTCGGTAGAAATGGGGTCATTCTATTTAGATATTATCAAAGACCGTCAATATACAACCAAAGCAGACAGCCTTGCGCGTCGTAGTTGCCAAACTGCGTTATGGCATATTGCTGAAGCATTAGTTCGTTGGATGGCACCGATCTTATCTTTCACTGCCGATGAAATTTGGAAACACTTGCCACAAACTGAAAGTACTCGTGCGGAATTCGTATTTACTGAAGAATTCTATCAAGGCTTATTTGGTTTAGGCGAGGATGAAAAATTAGATGATGCTTACTGGCAACAACTGATTAAAGTTCGTTCAGAAGTAAACCGTGTATTAGAAATTTCTCGTAACAATAAAGAAATAGGCGGCGGTTTAGAAGCAGAAGTGACCGTTTATGCTAATGACGAATATCGTACATTGTTAGCACAATTAGGTAATGAATTACGTTTCGTATTAATTACCTCAAAAGTAGATGTGAAATCTTTAGCGGAAAAACCTGCTGATTTAGCGGACAGCGAATTAGAGGGTATTGCAGTAAGCGTAACACGTTCTAACGCAGAAAAATGCCCTCGTTGCTGGCATTATTCTGACGAAATTGGGGTAAGCCCAGAACATCCAACACTTTGTGCACGTTGTGTAGAAAATGTAGTGGGCAATGGAGAAGTTCGACACTTTGCATAATTAAATTCATTGTAAAACAAAAAGTGCGATTGTTTTGCTCAGTCCTTAAAAGTTAGACTAAATAAGCAACAATTATGGACAGATTAATTCGCCGCACTTTTTTATAGGGAGCAAACAATGGCAGAAGAAACAATTTTTAGTAAAATTATCCGTAAAGAAATTCCGGCAAATATCGTCTATCAAGATGAATTAGTCACTGCATTTCGTGATATTTCCCCTCAAGCTAAAACACATATTTTGATTATTCCAAATAAAGTCATTCCCACAGTGAATGATGTGACGGAGCAAGATGAAGTAGCGCTAGGTCGATTATTTAGCGTAGCGGCTAAACTCGCTAAAGAAGAAGGTGTTGCGGAAGATGGTTACCGCCTAATTGTGAATTGTAATAAACATGGTGGGCAAGAAGTATTCCATTTACATATGCATTTAGTTGGTGGAGAACCTTTAGGTAGAATGTTAGCGAAATAATGAAAAAATATTTTCTAATTTTAGCGAGCTTTATGCTCGTGGCTTGTTCAAGTTCAGAACAAAACTTAACTTATTCAACAAAGCCGATTTTGAATATTACGTCGTCTCTTTCGCCTTTGATTCAAGTTGAAACGACTCAAAAATCAGCGGTTATAAAAAATAAAAGTCAGCAACTTTTGAATATAAGTTACCATTTGTATTGGTACGATCATTTAGGGGTAACCCAAATTTGGGAAAATCAGCAAGAAAGCTATTCCGCTCAATTTTTGCTAAAACCACAAGAGCAAAAATCGATTGATTTAACTAAACCTACTGTAGAAAGTAAAAATTATCGCCTTTATTTAAAATAATTTATGAGCTCGTTGTTAATTGATTTAAACGGAAAAGAGTTGGAACAAGAGGAAGTTGAGTTACTTTCTCACCCTCTTGTTGCAGGATTAATTTTATTTACTCGAAATTTTGAAAACAGAGAACAAATTCAAGAATTAATTCGTTCTGTTCGCCAACGAGTGAAAAAGCCTTTATTAATTACGGTGGATCAAGAAGGTGGACGAGTTCAACGTTTCCGTGATGGATTTACAATGTTGCCTTCAATGCAGGCTTTTCAAGAAACACTGTCAGCAACTGAACAAGTGAGTTTTGCTAAAGAAGCAGGTTGGCAAATGGCAGCAGAAATGATTGCCTTGGATATTGACTTGAGTTTTGCTCCTGTGTTGGATTTGGGGCATGAATGTCGAGCGATTGGTGATCGCAGTTTTTCATCTGATGTAAAAAGTGCGGTAAATTTAGCCACCGCTTTTATTGATGGTATGCATCAAGCAGGTATGGCATCTACAGGTAAACATTTTCCCGGTCATGGTCATGTATTAGCCGATTCTCATTTAGAAACGCCTTATGATGATCGTGCAAAAGACGAAATTTTTAGTTTCGATCTCCAACCTTTCCAACAGTTAATTTCACAAAATAAACTCGATGCGATTATGCCTGCTCACGTGATTTATTCGCAATGTGATAGTCAGCCTGCAAGTGGTTCAAAATATTGGTTGAAAGAAATTTTACGCAAGAAATTAAATTTCCAAGGTACAATTTTTTCCGATGATCTAGGAATGAAAGGCGCGGGAGTAATGGGGAATTTTGTAGAGCGTAGTAAAAAAGCACTCAATGCAGGTTGCGATCTTTTATTACTGTGTAATGAACGTGAGGGCGTAATTCAAGTGGTGGATAACCTAAAACTGGCTAAAAATCAACCGCACTTTATGGCTCGTCAAGCTCGCTTACAAAGTTTATTTAAACGTAGAGTGATTAATTGGAACGACTTAATTTCAGATCAACGTTGGAGACTTAATTATCAAAAACTAGCTGATATTCAACATCGTTGGTTAGACATTCAGGCAGCAAAAAATGATTGATTGTCGATACTATCAACAAAATGAATGTCGTTCTTGTCAATGGCTTGAAATACCTTATAGTCAGCAGCTAACTGAAAAACAATATCATTTAAAACAGCAACTGATTTCTATTAATTACGATGAAGCTCAATGGGTAGCTCCTTTTCAATCTAATGAACAAGGCTTTCGTAATAAAGCTAAAATGGTTGTTAGTGGTAGTGTTGAACGCCCGATACTTGGCATTTTAAAAAATCCTAATGATCCACAAAGTGCGATTGATTTGTGTGATTGTCCTCTTTATCCTACACATTTTTCAGCAATTTTTTCAATTCTCAAAGATTTTATTGGTCGTGCAGGTTTAGTACCTTATAACATTGCTAAACAAAAAGGCGAGCTTAAATATATTTTGCTGACAGAAAGTATTGCGACGGAAAAATTGATGTTGCGTTTTGTGTTACGTACAGAAAATAAATTGCCATTAATTCGTCGGGAATTACCCAAATTATTGGAAAAATTACCGCACTTAGAAGTGATTAGTATTAATTTGCAACCACAGCACGCGGCTATTTTAGAGGGCGAACAAGAAATTTTTCTGACAGAACAACAATTTTTGCCTGAAAATTTTAACGGTATTCCACTCTTTATTCGTCCACAAGGCTTCTTTCAAACTAACCCTAAAGTGGCTGCAGGTTTATATGCAACCGCTCAACAATGGGTGGCTGAATTCCCTATTTATAACCTGTGGGATTTATTTTGTGGCGTAGGGGGATTTGGCTTACATTGTGCTAAAGCGTTGCAGGAAAAATGGGGAAAACCCATTAAATTAACAGGAATTGAAATTTCTTCCTCTGCTATTTTGGCAGCCAGTCATTCTGCGAAAATATTAGGTTTAGAACATGTAAATTTCCAATCTCTAAATGCAGCAAGCGTGATGGAAAATAAAAATGAAAATAAGCCAGATCTTGTGATTGTAAATCCGCCGCGTCGTGGAATTGGAAAGCAATTAAGTGAATTTCTCAACCAAATTCAACCGCACTTTATCTTGTATTCCAGCTGTAATGCCATGACGATGGGTAAAGATTTACAGCATCTAACTTGTTATAAACCATTGAAAATTCAACTTTTTGATATGTTTCCGCAAACATCTCACTATGAAGTATTAGTTTTACTAGAAAGAAAAAAGATTAATTAAGGTAAGCTAGAAAAGGCTAGGGAATTTGAAAGAAGGGTGGTGGAACTAAGCAGAATTGGTCTTAACAGCAAGTGGCTTACTGCACGCATCCCTGCGGGATTTCTACCCAGCCCACCATAGATTAAAAAATGCATCTCGGTGTTCTAGCTTTTGCAGCATAAAACTATGCAATAAGGTTTAAACCTTTAAAGCCACTATATCAGGAGACCAATCCTGTCTTCCTACAATATCCGTAAGAAGTGGGGCAATGATAAAATCCTTTATATTAATTGTCAATTAATGTTTTGAATATTATTTCCAATTAAACAAAAACCACCCAAATTAATTTTGGATGGTTTTATTTTGAATAAATTATGATGAAAAATTATCTTGCGCCATATACAACGATTGTTTTTCCATGAGCGTGGATAAGATTCTGATCCTCCAACATCTTAATAATGCGCCCCACAGTTTCTCGTGAACAACCCACCATTTGCCCTATTTCTTGGCGTGTAATTTTGATTTGCATACCATCAGGATGCGTCATTGCTTCAGGCTGTTTAGCTAAGTTCATTAAAGTTTGAGCGATGCGACCTGCGACGTCTAAAAATGCCAAATTCGTGACTTGACGTGATGTATTTTGCAAACGTCTTGCCAATTGTGCAGTGAGAAACATTAAGATTTCAGGGTTTGCCTGAATCAACTGGCGATATTTCTTATAGGAAATTTCAGCAATTTCACATGTTGTTTTTGTTTTTACCCAAGCTGATCGTTTTGAACCTTCATCAAATAATCCCGCTTCGCCAAAAAATTGTCCTGCACCTAAGTAAGTGAGGATCATCTCTTTGCCTTCATCATCTTTTGAAGATACCATTACAGAACCTTTAATTACGTAATACAGCGTGGTCGCATCTTCCCCAGCATGAATTAAAGTTGATTTTGCAGGATACTTATGCAAATGGCAGTGAGTAAGAAACCAATCTAAAACGGGATCTCGTTGAGTTGCTTCTTCTTGAGAGGAGGTTACAACTTCATCAATTTCGGTTAATTCATTTGACATTCTTGCTCCTTACATTCCTGTTTCAAAAATTCCGTTTTATTTTTGATGTCAATGGATTCATGTAATTCAGACCATACAATCAACGCAATTCCATTGCGAATTTGAGTCAGTAAAAGTTGTTTTTTCTGGTTGAGTGAAAGTTCTTCTATACCGTAATCGGTTCCTTCGCGTAAAATCACGCTTTCTACGATATTATCTAATGTTTCTGCTTCTAGTTCTTGCCAAGGAATAATCATATATTTACTCGGTAAAGTCAATTAGGCAAAAAGTGGCTCGATAAAACGCCATTGTTGTTCAAAAGACTGACTTGAATTCAGACGGAAATTTGTACGAACATAGCGCATAAATTGTCCTTCGCAGAGTGTCACTAAATGTGAGGCAATTATACGTTCATCCACGTTGAAAGCACGCCCTTCACGTAATTTACGCATTTGCAAAATATTGACAAACTGCATCTCAAGACGATCGAAAAATTGTGCCACACGTGCTTGTAATTGCGCTTCTTCAAACATTAATGCGTGACCTGTTAGAACACGTGTTAAGCCGGGATTTTTTCGGGCAAAATCCAAAATTGTTTGTAAAATGTCGTGAATGCGATTCATTGTTTGAGTTTCGTTACGCATTGATGCTGTAATTCGGCTCAGCAAAGTACTTTCAATATGTTCAATTAGTGCTTCAAACATTTTTGTTTTGCTTGGAAAGTAACGATATAAAGCAGCTTCCGACACACCAACTTCTTTTGCTAGACGAGCGGTTGTCATTCTTTCCATTCCACGTTCAGAATGAAGCATATGTATCAATACTGTAAGCACTTGCTGACGACGTTCTTTTACCGTTCTTTTTTCAATTTTCGGTGTTTCAATTTTAGGCGCAATTTCTTCTACGCCTGATAAAGATAATTGTTCTTCTACCATAAATTATTGTTTACCTGAATGACCGAAACCGCCTTCTCCACGTTCGGTTTGTTGAAAATCTTCTACAATATTAAATTCAGCTTGCACTACTGGCACGAAAACAAGTTGAGCAATACGATCGCCGACTTCAATTTTGAATGGTTCATTTCCACGGTTCCACATTGATACCATTAATGGTCCTTGATAATCGGAGTCAATTAATCCCACAAGGTTTCCTAACACAATGCCGTGTTTATGGCCAAGACCCGAGCGAGGCAAAATCACAGCAGCTAAATTGGGATCCGCAATATAAATTGATAGCCCTGTCGGAATTAATTTGGTTTCGCCTGGTTGAATTTCAAAGCTTTCATCGATCAACGCACGTAAATCAAGGCCTGCTGAACCTTCAGTTGCGTAAGTTGGCAAAGGAAATTCATTGCCAATGCGAGAATCTAAAATTTTTACGTCAATTTTTTTCATTTAATACTCCGTTTGAAATTCATTTTTAGGTAAAAGTGCGGTTGGAATTATAAGGTTTTTTGATAGCGTTCGATGATTTCATTGACTAAATCAGCGGCAAGTTCTACTTTTGATTTTAGCGATAATTTTTTATGACCATTTTTCCAAAAAAGCTGCAAGGCATTTTCATCAGCGTTAAAAACTTGTCCGCCAGATACATCGTTGGCACAAATCATATCAAGATTTTTGCGTTCAAGTTTATCTTTTGCATAATCATCAATATTTTGGGTTTCGGCTGCAAATCCAACAGTAAAAGGACGATGTGTTTTTAAATGTCCTACATCTGAGATAATATCGGGATTTTTAATTAATTTGATAGATATTTCATCGCCAGATTTTTTGATTTTTTGTTCTGCAACTTCAGATACTCTGTAATCAGCGACAGCCGCACAACCAATAAAAATTTGATTTTTTACCGCACTTTCAAGAGAGGCTTGCCACATTTCTTGTGCTGAGATGACATTAATTCGATTTACATTTTTTGGTGTTGTTAAATTCACGGGGCCTGCAATCAGCGTGACGTTCGCCCCTCGTTTTGCAAATGCTTCAGCAATCGCAAATCCCATTTTTCCTGAACTATGGTTAGAAATATAACGAACAGGATCGATTGCCTCGCGCGTTGGGCCTGCTGTAATAGCGACATTTAATCCTTGTAGATCTTGTTTTTGAGAGAAAAAGTCAGAAAGTGCGGTAAAAATTTCCTCTGGTTCTGACATACGTCCTTTCCCCATATCGCCGCAAGCTTGAAAACCACTATTGGGGCCAATAAGCTCAATCCCACGTGTTTGCAGAGTCGTTAAATTTTGTTGAGTAATGGATTGGCGATACATCTGCTGATTCATTGCTGGTGCAAGAAAAATTGGCGCATTAGTCGCAAGACAAATTGTTGAAAGTAAATCATTCGCCATGCCTACAGTAAGACGGGCAATAAAGTCTGCACTAGCTGGCGCAATAATAATGGCATCAGCCCATTTGGCAAGTTCAATATGACCCATTGCCAGCTCTGCTTGTGGATCAAGTAAAGATTGTGCGACAGCATTGCCAGAAATGGCTTGAAGCGTTAAAGGAGTAACAAATTCTGCTGCAGCTGGGGTTAATACTACACGTACTTCGGCTTCTGCTTTGCGTAATAAACGAATCAACTCTATTGTTTTATAGGCTGCAATACCGCCAGTTATGCCAACTACAATATGCTTTCCGTTTAATTTCATGTTTCAACCTTTGTTAGTACTTAGCCACAATTTCGTTATTTTACTTTAATTTTATTGAATGCCCAACGCTATTTTTACGATATGCATCGCAGATTTTGAATCACTTGCTCGTCAAACCTAAAAAGTGCGGTCAAAATCTTTCTTATTTTTCTTTTATAAATATATGGAAAACAATGATGAATTAATGCCACGGGAAAAATTGCTGGCATTCGGAGCAAAAGCATTAAGTGATTATGAACTACTTGCGATTTTTTTACGTACTGGTATCAAAGGTTGTCCTGTTATGTCACTTTCTAAAAATGTATTAACGCATTTTGGCTCCTTGCACGCTTTACTTTCCGCAGATAAAAAAGCTTTCTGTTCTGTAAAAGGCTTAGGTATTACGCAATTTATTCAACTGCAAGCGATTACGGAAATGACCAAGCGTTATTTAAAGCAAGATATGTTAAGTACGCCGATTATTAATGATCCTGAAACGGTAAAACTTTTTTTACTCACTGAATTGCAATGCGAGGAAAGAGAAGTATTTATGGTTTTATTTTTAGATAATCAACATCGTTTGATTAAAAAAGAGCGGTTATTTTTAGGTACAATTAATGTATCAGCGGTTTATCCGCGAGAAATTATTAAAGAAGCACTCTATTGTAATGCGGCAGCTTTAATTTTGGCACATAATCATCCTTCAGGTATAACGGAGCCGAGTTATTCGGATCAGCTTATTACTAAAAAAATTCAAGATGCGGCTGAACTAATGGAAATTCGCGTGCTTGATCATTTAATTGTAGGGAAAAGCGATTGTTATTCTTTCGCGGAGAATTGTTTATTATAAATTTTTATAATATTGACCATTTTTTTACCGATTACATTCAGGAAAATCGCATTTACACTTGAGAAATGAAAACAAAGTCAGTATAATTTGCGACCTTTAATATAGTAAGCGGGTCGGATTAGCGCGACCTGACGAGGTAGCAAGCTAGGTTTAACCAGCTTTAAACAATCCGAACCGTAAGCTCGAGCTTATATTTAATTATTGGAGATTATTATGTCTAGAGTTTGTCAAGTAACAGGCAAGCGTCCAGCTGTGGGTAATAACCGCTCACACGCAATGAATGCGACACGTCGTCGTTTTCTTCCAAACCTTCACACTCACCGTTTTTGGGTTGAAAGTGAAAACCGTTTCGTAACCTTACGTTTAACTGCGAAAGGTATGCGTATTATTGATAAAAAAGGCATTGATGCAGTATTAGCTGAAATCCGTGCTCGTGGCGAAAAAATCTAAGGAGCTAAAAAATGGCAGCTAAAGGTGCTCGTGAGAAAATCCGTTTAGTTTCTACTGCAGAGACAGGTCACTTCTACACAACTGATAAAAACAAACGTAATATGCCTGAAAAAATGGAAATCAAAAAATTTGATCCAGTAGTGCGTAAACACGTTATCTATAAAGAAGCAAAAATCAAATAATATTGATTTAATTATTTTAAACCCGAGTAGAAACTCGGGTTTTTTATTTGTTCTTATTAGAAACGTTTGCTTTTTATTTAGACGTTTGACTCGTAAGAAGCTAAATTTGCTTTTCATATTGCAAAAAAAATATACAATTGTCCCCGTTTTGACGTAACCCTACATCAAAACCTGTTTCCAACCTAGCCCGTCCAATGGGCAAACTAGGGTAAAAACAAAAAAGCTGAAACGCTTTTTTTAATAAGTAGCGAGTCAAATGCCCTATGTGTCTGTTTTATAAACAGTAAATTTATCGCAAGGCACCCGACTTATTTTTTTCACCTCTTTTAGAAGGTTTTAATCAAAAATGACAATGATTACCCCTGTACAAGCAATTCTTGCTTCAAACCAACATTTTTTAGATCGCCAAGATGTAATGGAATCCAACGTACGTAGTTATCCTCGTAAATTACCTTTTGCCTATGCAAAAGCACAAGGCTGTTGGGTTACTGATGTTGAAGGTAATGAATACCTAGACTTTTTAGCAGGCGCAGGAACCCTTGCATTAGGACATAATCATCCTATATTAATGCAAGCCATTAAAGACGTATTAGATAGCGGATTGCCGTTACACACTTTAGATTTAACCACTCCACTTAAAGATGCGTTTAGTGAAGAATTATTGTCATTCTTCCCGAAAGATAAATATATCTTACAATTCACAGGCCCTTCTGGTGCAGATGCAAATGAAGCAGCCATCAAATTAGCCAAAACTTACACAGGGCGTGGCAATATCATTGCTTTCTCTGGCGGTTTTCACGGTATGACCCAAGGGGCATTAGCCTTAACAGGTAATCTTGGTGCAAAAAATGCCGTTGAAAATTTAATGCCTGGCGTACAATTTATGCCATATCCACACGAATACCGCTGCCCATTTGGCATTGGTGGAGAAGCGGGCGCGAAAGCAGTTGAACAATACTTTGAAAACTTCATCGAAGATGTAGAAAGTGGCGTAGTAAAACCAGCTGCAGTAATTTTAGAAGCAATCCAAGGAGAAGGCGGCGTTGTTCCAGCACCAATAAGCTTCTTACAAAAAGTACGTGAAGTAACCCAAAAACACGGCATTTTAATGATCGTCGATGAAGTGCAAGCTGGTTTCTGCCGTTCTGGAAAAATGTTCGCCTTTGAACACGCAGGCATTGAGCCTGATATTATTGTGATGTCAAAAGCAGTTGGTGGCAGCTTACCATTAGCTGTATTAGCTATTCGTAAAGAATTTGATGCTTGGCAACCTGCAGGACATACAGGTACATTTCGTGGCAATCAATTAGCGATGGCGACAGGTTACGCTTCACTTAAAATTATGCGTGATGAAAACCTCGCACAAAATGCCCAAGAGCGTGGTGAATACTTAACCAACGCATTACGCGAATTAAGCAAAGAATATCCGTGCATCGGCAACGTACGTGGTCGTGGCTTAATGATGGGGATCGATATTGTAGACGAACGCCAATCGAAAGATGCGACAGGGGCTTACCCGCGCGATTGTGAATTAGCGGCAGCAATCCAAAAAGCTTGCTTCAAAAACAAACTCTTGCTCGAACGTGGCGGACGCGGTGGCAACGTGGTTCGCGTGCTTTGTGCGGTAAACATCAACCAAAATGAATGCGAAGAATTTATCAAACGTTTCAAGCAGTCTGTAGCAGACGCATTAAAAGCCGTGAGAGGCTAAAGTGCGGTTAAATTTTGCAAAATTTTTGCGAATTTTGACCGCTTAGTAATTACTCCCTCTTTAGAAAAGAAGAGCAAGGGGGAGATTTGATTACAATGTTTAATTACTCACAAGGTTGAATTTTCTTCTGTCAAATCTCCCCTACCCCTTCTTTGCTAAAGAGGGGCATTTTTTAGGAAATTAGATAACAATGTCAAACCTCAAACAACACAAACAAGCTTTGTTTTGCAACGATAACGAAGCCATTAACGATTATGAAACAGCGATGAATAATGCGGTGCAAGCAGTCTCTGCTTGGCTGAAAAATGAAAAAATGTACACAGGCGGTTCAATCAAACAAATGCGAGCCTTAATAAGCGGTTTTAATCCGACGAAAGAGGGTATGGGTGTACAGAAATCACTCGATCATTTGGTAGAAATTTTCCTTAATCCAAGCCTTAAGGTACATCATCCACACTCACTTGCCCATTTACATTGCCCAACGATGGTAACAAGCCAAATTGCGGAAGTACTGATTAATGCGACCAACCAATCAATGGATTCTTGGGATCAAAGCCCAGCAGGTTCAATTATGGAGGAGCATTTGATCAACTGGCTACGCCAAAAAGCAGGCTATGGCGAAGGCACATCAGGCGTGTTCACTTCTGGTGGTACTCAATCTAACTTAATGGGCGTATTGTTGGCACGCGATTGGGCGATTGCAAACCACTGGAAAAACGAAGACGGCTCTGAATGGTCAGTACAACGTGATGGTATTCCAGCAGAAGCGATGCAAAAAGTGAAAGTAATTTGTTCAGAAAATGCACATTTCTCTGTACAAAAAAATATGGCAATGATGGGAATGGGTTTCCAATCGGTCGTGACCGTGCCATCAAATGCAAATGCACAAATGGATGTGATTGCACTTAAACAAACACTTGCACAGCTTAAAGCTGATGGCAAAATTACTGCCTGTATTGTTGCTACCGCAGGCACAACAGATGCTGGCGCAATTGATGACCTAAAAGCAATCCGCAAACTTGCCGATGAATATCAAGCGTGGTTACACGTTGATGCCGCTTGGGGTGGTGCATTATTGCTTTCCAAAGATTATCGCTATTTCTTAGATGGTATTGAATTAACTGATTCCATCACGCTTGATTTCCACAAACACTTCTTCCAAACCATTTCCTGTGGTGCATTTTTACTCAAGGATCCAGAGAACTATCGCTTTATCGATTACAAAGCAGATTATCTCAATTCGGAATATGATGAAGCTCACGGCGTGCCAAACTTAGTGGCGAAATCATTACAAACCACACGTCGTTTCGACGCATTAAAATTATGGTTTACCCTTGAAGCATTGGGCGAAGATCTTTACGCTTCAATGATCGATCACGGCGTAAAACTGACCAAAGAAGTCGAGCAACACATCAACGATACTCCTGCCTTAGAAATGCTTGTGCCAAGTCAGTTTGCATCGGTGTTATTCCGTGTTGTACCAAAAGACTATCCAGCTGAATTTATTGATGCACTAAACCAAAACGTGGCAGATGAACTCTTTGCTCGAGGAGAAGCGAATATTGGCGTGACTAAAGTAGGCGACAAACAATCACTGAAAATGACTACCCTAAGCCCGATTGCAACATTGGAAAATGTTAAAGCGTTATTAACTCAAGTACTAACAGAAGCAAATCGTATTAAAGACGACATCAAAAATGGCACTTACACACCACCCATTGATTAATTAGTTAGTCAATTAACACAAAATATAACCGCTTGTATCTGAAAACAGGCGGTTATTCTGTAAAATAAAAATCTTTTAGCATAGATCAAACGAGATATATAAATTTTATCCATTAGATAACTACCTATATTTTTGAAATATTCATCATTTTAATTTTCAAAGAATATAAAAAAATGGTAAAACTAACCGCACTTTATATCATTATTCTATCTACTTACTAAGTTGAAAATTATGCCGGAACTTCCTGAAGTCGAAACTGCACTACGTGGTATTAGCCCTTATCTTAAGAATTTTACGATTGAGAAAGTTGTCGTGCGCCAGCCTAAATTACGCTGGGCTGTATCAGAGGAATTGATAACCCTTAAAAATGTAAAAATTGTCGATCTCACTCGTCGAGCAAAATATTTGATTATTCACACGGAAAAAGGCTATATCATCGGGCATTTGGGCATGTCAGGTTCGGTGCGAATTGTGCCACAGGATAGTGCAATAGATAAACATGATCATATTGATATTGTAGTGAATAATGGCAAGTTATTACGCTATAACGATCCTCGCCGTTTCGGTGCATGGTTGTGGACGGAGAATCTAGATGACTTTCATCTTTTCTTAAAGTTAGGCCCTGAACCACTTTCTGATGAATTTAATGCAGAATATTTATTCAAAAAATCTCGTCAAAAATCAACCGCACTTAAAACTTTCTTGATGGATAACGCTGTGGTAGTGGGCGTTGGAAATATTTATGCGAATGAAAGTTTGTTTATTTGTGGCATTCATCCCCTTAAACTCGCTAAAAATTTGACTCGCAATCAATGTTTCTCTTTAGTGAACACGATTAAAGATGTTTTGAGAAAAGCCATTATTCAAGGTGGAACAACACTTAAAGATTTTTTACAGCCCGATGGTCGCCCAGGTTATTTTGCACAAGAATTATTGGTATATGGCAATAAAGATAAACCTTGTCCAAAGTGCGGTGGAAAAATTGAAAGTTTAATTATTGGACAGCGTAATAGTTTCTTTTGCCCGAAATGTCAGAAAAGGGGTTAGAACAAATAAATTTTCAAATTGAAAAGAAAGTATTAAATATAATGAAAACAGCGGTCAAAATAGACCGCTATTTTTAATTTACTGGAAATTCTTCAATAACAACTGGAATTTGTAAGATTTTGCCTAATCGGAGAATGGTGACGAGAACTTTTGAATTAGGTTTTGTATTTGCGATAATTTGCATCATTTCTCGGGCTGAAATACCTTCTTGATTATTTAATTTCAAAATCACATCGCCAACTTGAATACCTGATTTCGCAGCTGGGCTGTTCGGGCTTACGTCTGTGATAACTATGCCTTCTTCACTACTTGAACTAATATCACTTTGTACACCAAAATAACCTCGAATCACACGTCCATCACGCATAATTTTACGTAGTACATCATTTGCAATATCTATTGGAATGGCAAAATTTAGTCCTTCTGCGATTTCATTGGCGGTTTTGCCAATACTTAGCGTGCTAATTCCAACCAATTCCCCAGCAGAATTAATTAATGCGCCACCTGAGTTGCCGCGGTTAATTGAAGCATCAGTTTGAATAAAATTTTGTCTGCCCACCGAATCGCCTACCGCATTACGACCGATTGCGCTAATGATTCCTTGAGACACGCTTTGTCCTAAGTTGTAGGGATTACCGATTGCTAATACCACATCGCCGACGTGAGCTTGACGCTCTGAATTTTGTGGAATAGTTGAAAGATTATCTGCACGAATTTTAAGAACAGCGAGATCAGTGAGATCATCTGAACCAACAAGACTGGCCTCAAAAATATTTCCGTTTTGCAACGCTACTACAATTTGATCTGCATTTTGAATGACGTGTTTATTCGTCAGAATATAGCCATCTTTACTCATAATCACACCAGAACCTAAGTTATTCACTTGTAGCTGATCATTATCATTAATGCTGGCGGAAGAAAAAGAGCGGTTATAAACATTCACTACTGCTGGAGAGGCAATACGCACGGCATTTTTGAACGATACAATATCGTCTGAAGTGAAGATATTGCTGTTATTCAGTCTTGGAACCGCAAACAAAATCACGCCCGCAGCAGCCAAGCCCCAAAGGGCGGAATGGAAAAGTTTTTTAAGCATTTAGATTCCTTTCGGCGTGTAAGTTAATTTTATATCGTCACCGATTTGTTCTAATTCATTGAGTTGCCATAATGGTGCATCGGCAAGTTTAGTTAAATTCGGTAATTGGCATAGACCACGAGCATTGTCGCCAAGTAATTTAGGCGCAATGTAAATAATCAATTCATCTACTAATTTCGCATCAATTAAACTCCCTGCTAAATTTGCTCCAGCTTCTACCCAAAGGGTATTTATTTGTCTTCTTCCCAATTCTTGCATTAATTCTTTTAATAAATTTTCTTTTGGAAGAATAATTTGTTCACAGAAATCAGGAAAGCCTGTTAAATCTCGTGGTTCATTAGAAACTAACCAAACGGGAGAATGAGTTAAAAAAAGTTTATGAGTCGGCTGAATGCGATGTTGTGAATCTAAAATGACACGCACAGGCTGGCGAAGATCTTCTTTTTTATATTCTGTTTTAAGATTTTCAGGAAATTCGTCCCAGCGTACATTAAGGCTTGGATCATCTGCAATTATTGTCGCAGAAGTAGATAAAAGTGCGGATGATTTTGCTCGCATTTTTTGTACGTCCGAACGAGCATCAGGGCCTGTAATCCATTTACTTTCTCCACTTTCCATTGCTGTTCGTCCATCTAAACTCATCGCGAGTTTGAGTTGAACAAAAGGCATACCTTGACGCATTCGTTTCAAAAAGCCTTTATTTATTTTTTCCGCTTGATCGTTCAATAAATTCACCGCACTTTCGATGCCTGCATCAGACAACATTTTCAAGCCTTTCCCTGCGACTTGAGGATTTGGATCTTGCATAGCCGTAATGACTTTCACTACGCCCACCTCAATTAATCCTAATGCACAAGGCGGTGTTCTCCCATAGTGAGAACAAGGCTCAAGCGTAACATAAGCTATCGCACCTTTTGCATTTTCTCCTGCTTGAGCTAAAGCAACGCGTTCAGCGTGAGGCTGTCCTGCCTTAAAATGAAAGCCCTCCCCCACAATTTCACCATTTTTTACCAATACGCATCCCACCGATGGGTTCGGTGTAGTGGTATATTGTCCTTTGGCTGCCAAATCTAAGGCTCGTTGCATAAATACGTGATCTTGTGAGGAAAATTCAGACATAATTAATCCTTTAATTTTTCAATTTCGATAGTGAATTGATCAATATCATCAAAACTTAAATAGACTGATGCAAAACGAATATAAGCCACTTTATCGAGTTTTTTTAATTCATTCATCGCAAGTTTACCCACTAACTTACTTGGCACTTCACGTTCGCCAGTTGCACGCAGTTGAAGAATTATATGATTAATTGCTTTTTCTACATCATCTGCACTTACAGGACGTTTTTCTAAGGCGTGTTGAATACCGCTACGCAATTTATCTTCATTGAATGGCTCACGTGTACCATCAGTTTTGATAATTTTCGGTATGATTAATTCTGCCATTTCAAAAGTAGTAAAACGTTCGTGACAATGACCGCACTCACGGCGGCGGCGAACTTGATAACCATCAGATACTAAACGGCTATCAATAACTTTAGTTTCTTCTGTATCACAAAATGGACAGCGCATAGATAATTCTCCATAAAAGGTCGTTATTCTACTAAAAAATAGGTTATTTGACGATTAGCTTTGTGCCTTTCTTGAGTTCTTTTGTGCGAATAATAAGCCAAACCAATCTTTTGTTTGTGTTAATAATTTTTCAATATTTCCAGTTTGTTCAAATCTTGAGGTTTGCGCTAATACCCGTGACCAATATGGATCAGCTTTTGACCCGAAACCATTACTTTCAGTTAATTCCTGAAGTTTTTCAGAAACATTGTCAAAATTTACCGCACTTTTATCATCTACAATAAAATCACTTATATTTCTTATTGTTGGCACCAATTGGATTTCAATTTGACTTTGTAAATAATCTTTTACGTAAGTTTGTAATTGAGAGAGAGCGGCTTCACGCTCAATAGTCGGTAATTCAAGAACCTTATCTTGCGTAATTAATTTTGCTGGTAGTGCATTTTCTTGTGTAACACATTGAATTAAATAATAAATCCAAGGACGGATACAATAGCGATCTTTGTATTTCGCAAAATGCCAGTGAATGACTTGTGAATCATCGCCAAATAAAGCTTCCATATAACCAAATAAACGGATTTTTTGATTTTCGTTTTGCCAATCTACGGCAATATTAAAATCTATAGAAGCCTGTTTAGGCTCGCCAAGATCCACTATTTTCTCTTTAAATTCAAGAACATTGTTACGAATATTTTCAGCATAAACCTTTCCAAATTCAGCCCGAGGCAACACACCTTTAACTTCTGCTTGTCTAAAATAATCAGCAAAATTTTGTTCATCCATATAGATTAAATCATTATTAAACGAATAATTATCCAAGCCATTTAAGGTAAAGTTTTCGCTGTCAGCAATACGGTTATCTTCATCGCGGAAATAAACACTAAGTTGTTTTTCAAAGAAAAATTTCACTGGGTTTTCCACAAAGCTGACTAAACGATCCAGTTCAATTTCTTCGATTTTTTCTGGGTTTTCTGTCATCGTGACCGCAAATTCCGAATTACTTGCACTTGCGTCAAATTGAGCCATTGGCAACCATTTTGTCGCAAAAGAGCGGGTAAATTTTTCGTTGTTTTTGAAATTATCTGGACTAAATGCGGTCATTGGATGTTCAATGACAGTAAGGACATTTTCACTTTGACCTTGATTAATATAATCCACGAGTTGGCTTACCAATACAGATGGTTCTTTCGGTTGATTATCTGTAATGGAACGCCCAACATAGCTGATATAGCAATAATTACGTGCTGCCAATAAGGCCTCTAAGAACAAATAACGATCATCATCACGACGAACACGGTCGCCTTTTTGATGATGATATTGCATTAAATCAAAACTGTTTGGTGTTTGTGTTCTAGGGTAATCAGCATCATTCATTCCAAGTAAACAAACTACCTTGAATGGCACTGAACGCATTGGCAATAAGGTGCAGAAGTTTACTTTTCCTGCAAGGAATTTGAGGCTATTTGGCGCATCTTCCAATTTCATTGTGATGACATCGGCAATCACATCTGCTTGTAATTCTTCAGTAAAATGGAGCGATTTTAGATGCTCAGCTAATTCATTAATTTTCTCTTGAATATAGAAAATCGTGTCGCTTGTGTCTTCATTTTGAGCGAAGAAATTTGATAAAAGTGCGGTTAAAATTGCCTGCCATTTTTCGATGGAATGTACTTGCTGCAATGTTTCATATAACGCTGAAAGTACGGTAAAAAACTGTGACAACTTGCCAGCGAGTTCACCTTTTAAGCCATAGCTGCTGTTTAACCCCAGACTATCTTGCCAAATGCCCTGTTCTTCACGCATCGCATATCCTAAAATCATTCGTTCTAATCCAGCTTGCCAAGAATTGAAATTGACGCCATTTTGATTTTTTTGCAAACCGAAACGAATCCCTGAATCCGCCACCCATTCTCGCACTAATGGTAAATCAGCAAGAGAAATATTAAATCGTTCTCGCATCGCAGGGATATCCAACAACGCTAAGACATCCTCTGCACTAAAATTGCTCTCTTTTAAGCGTAATAAAGTTAAATAACTTGAGACCAACACATCGCTTTCTGAAAGTTTATTATCAGAAAGTGAAAAGGGAATTTGTGGCGCATCTCCATTTTTTTGCCCGAAAACTGCCTGAATATAAGGTGTGTATTGGTTTATATCTGCCACCATAACAACTACATCTTTTGGCGTAAGGTTAGGATCTTGATTAAATAAATCTAATAAATAATCGTGCAATACTTCCACTTCACGCATAGCACTGTGGCAAGAATGTAGAGTTAAAGTGCGGTCATTTTTTGCGATATTTAGCGGTTTATTTTCTAAATGCAGAATTTGAGACTGCAATTGTCCAAGTAAACTGTTCGATTTAATTTCTTGATAAGCATTGACAGGATAAGTTGGAATATGTTCTTCATCTCTCACTAATGTATAGAGAAAATCTCGCCCCATTTTTCCCCAAGCCGCCAGTAATGGATTGCCTACTTGAAGGTTTTCATTTTGATAAGTGACATCAAACTGAGCGTTTTCTAGTTGAGAAAGTTGATCCTCGGAAAAGAGCGGTTGATTTTCATCTTGTTTATTGAATTGATAACGCTTGCGAGAACGCAAATAATCGAGGCGTAAATCGCTAATATCCCCCCAATATTCTTGGCAAGGATTATTAAAAAATAAATGAATATCCACTTCAGAGGATATCGCTTGCAAAATATTGAGATAAGCAGTTGGAAGCGCTGGAATACCAAAAATAAATATGCGTGAAGGTAATTTTTTTGGTGCTTTTTTATCGGCAAGCAAGGCTAAGAACTGATTATGCAAAGCCGCTCGATGGGTGGCTTCATTAACATCTGATTTAACATCGACGACCAACGCACGCCATAGCTCCCCTTGCCATCTTGTATTGCCTTGAATTTGCGCAAACAACGTATCGTTTAGGTTAGGTTGTTGCTTTTGTATTTGCGCAGTGATTTGTTCATCTTCGCCTTTTTCCCAAGCAAAAATCCATTCAGCTCGGTAAACTAAATATTGGTCAAATAAGTCGGCTATTTTACTGCTAAGTTGATAAAGTTTGTATTGTTCAGAATGTGGCGAAGATGCTAAATAATTTCGTAAAGGCAAAAAATTTTCTTTCTCGAGAAAAGTCGGGATTAAGCGTATTAAACGCCACATCATTGAATCTTTATCAAAAGGGTTTTCCAATGCCGTTGCGGGTAAATTTTGAGCATAAAGCTGCCAAATAAAACTTGCTGGCATAGGAAATTTTAGGTTCGCTGAAATGCCTGTTTCTTTGGCGAGTTCAATTTGTAGCCATTGTGCCATATTAGGGCTTTGCACCAAAATAATATCTTGTTGAAAAGGATCTTCAGGTGGTAAAGATTTGAATAAAGAAGAAAGAATTTCTTTTTGTTTTTCAAGCTGATTGGAATAATAAACAATGAACACAATGGCGACCTTTTGATGATTTAACCTAGAAAAAACAACGCCATTTTACTGAGTTTTTATCAAAATTTCACTCGTAGGATAACGCACAATAATGCGTTCATTTTCACATCGAATACGAAAAGTTAAGCCATTTTGTTGTATCAATTGTTCACAAGCTAACCCTAAAAATTGGCGTTGAGCTTGATTCCCTGCAATTTGTGTTGCCTGAAAATCTTGATAAATTTTTACCGCACTTTTTCGCTGTTCTGCCGTCCATTGATTAAAAACAAGAAATAAAACGCTAAATAAAGCTAAAGAAAATAACAATGTAATAAGAGACATTCCTTTATTCATCCTGAGCATTAAAATCACTCCAACTTTTTTCTGCTAACTGCCACTGGCTATATTGTCGAACTAAGGTTACTACCGTCTTTTTCCCATAAGCTAAAGTTACGCCATCTAAAGTTAAATTCCCGTTGGTAATCACTGCGCCACTAATCCTCCCTTTGCCAGTCAATTTTAAATCGCCCTCTGCAATTAATACGGCAGACACCGTGCCATTAATTTCAACTTCCGCTTGTGAATCTGAAAACCAATAAAGTTTAGGTGTTTTATTCGCATTTAAAATTCTGGGTGGGGAAGAAAAGTGCGGTCGAAAATCTGTAAGTTTTTCTGTGTGAATGAAATCTTTCAATGCACCTTGATTATCTCCCTTTTTAGGCGATTTTTTAAATAGGCTTATTCTTTCACACCAAAGAAAATATTGAATTGAATCTGTGGCACCATCAAGCGTAATGCTGATTTGCTTTACACTTTCATCATTATTTAAGGGTAAATCAAGGCAGGCAGTTTGTTTTTTCAAGGCTGTTATTCTTTGTAATTGTAATGTTCTTTCCACATAGTGTTTTCGTTGATTTTGTTGCGCCCGAAAAAAACTTAAATGGCTATCATCTAACAATAAGATTACGCTTAATAAGCCTGAAATAAAAATCAGAATAGTCAGCGTAATAATGCCTTTTTGTGTTGTCATTATTTTTGATTCCAGAGTGCAACAACAAGGGAGGTTTCATAACTGATGTTTGAGGCTTGTTTTAAATTTCCTTTTAACTTGATTTCTAATCCTTTTCCTTCGATTAACCAATTAAATTGTAGCTTAGTAATTTCATATTCGTTGTTATCTAATAAATCTGCCCAACCTCCCCCAGCGTTGCAAGCGGTTTGTTGAAAAGCACGTTTACAAGTTTCTGCCGTGCAATTAGTAGGAATAACACTTTGATAAGTCAGTTTGGTTTTTATCATTTTGTTACTCACTTTATAGCCAAATAATTCTTCAGTACTACTTTTAGATGTATTTTTCCCATTTTTCATACAGGTTTTCGGCGAACCTTTACCAATACACCCATTTTTATTTAAATCATAAAAGAACAACACGCAGCTATTAGGTGGGGCGTTATCTTCTTGGCTAATGAAAATGGCTGTGCCTTGTTCATCTAATTCAAATAAAGATAAATTGCTTTCCGTCAGTTTTGCATTTAATGCTCGAAATCCTAATCGGCGAAGATCTTTACCTATTAACTGTAATGTTCGTTGTAATTCAGCTTGTAATTTTAAATGTAATAACATTTGTTGGTTTTGTGTTTGTATTTGCACATAAAAATGCGAAATGCTTAGCAATAATAAAGACGACAAAGACAGTGAAATCATCAGCGCTAATAGGGTTTGCCCTTTTAATAATACTTTCATCATTAATTACAAGCACTATCAAATTGATTAGTTTTCAAACGAATACTGCCAACATTGAAAAATAAAAATAACGTACGTTCATTTTCAGCTTGCAAAATAAAGCAACGAGTAACGATAGTATTACGAATGCCATCAAATCTCGTGATTTCTTTTGGATAAATATGATGACTTTGAATCATCGTTTTGTTAGGAAAATAAGGGTAGTAAAAATGAGCATAAACCTCTTTCGGGCAATTTATCGGATTTAAACAATCACAAGTTTGGTTATTTTTTACTTGTGCCGTTAAGCACCATTGCTGTGTCGCAAGATTACGATTGATAAGTAAAAACCACACTTCCGATGAATTTTCTGCCCGAGCTTGAATTTGGCGTAGAAATAAATACAGGCGATGTTGCTCTTTGGCTAAAATCGTTTTAGGCGAATCGGTTTTCCATAATGGTACTGCAAAATTCAGCACAATACTGATAATGGCTAACCCAATCAATAATTCCACTAATGTCATACCTTTCTGCATAAAACGCTCCAATTTTCCACCGCACTTTAATGGCAAATAATTAATGGAAAAATCACTTCATACTATTTTTGCGATCTGTATCGCAAAGTTTTTCTGAAAACCTATAAAAACCATTGTTTTATGATTTTCAACTGGTTATTTTGGCAAATCTCGCTATAATGGCACGGAATTTTTCTGTTCTTTAAAAGCTGGTGGAAATATGAATCCAATGTTAAATATCGCAATTCGTGCGGCACGAAAAGCGGGCAATGTGATTGCTAAAAATTATGAACGCCGTGATGCTATCGAAAGCACACAAAAAGGTATTAATGATTATGTAACAAACGTTGATAAAGCGTCTGAAGCAGAAATCATTGAAGTTATTCGTAAATCTTATCCTGATCACACAATTATTACGGAAGAAACAGGCGCAATTGAAGGCAAAGATAGCGATGTACAATGGATTATTGATCCGCTAGATGGTACTCGTAATTTTATGACAGGGCTTCCCCACTTTTCTGTGTCTATCGCAGTTCGTGTAAAAAATCGCACTGAAGTCGGGGTTGTTTACGATCCAATCCGTAATGAATTATTTACCGCTGTGCGTGGTGAAGGTGCAAAATTAAATGAAGTACGTTTACGTGTAGATAGTAAACGTGAAATTCAAGGTTCAATTTTAGCCACTGGTTTCCCATTCAAACAACCAAAATTAATGCCAGCTCAATTTGCAATGATGAATGCCTTAATTGAAGATGCTGCGGATTTCCGTCGTACTGGTTCTGCCGCATTGGATTTATGCTATGTGGCGTCAAACCGTATTGATGGTTATTTTGAAATGGGCTTAAAAGCATGGGATTGTGCTGCTGGCGATTTAATCGTGCGTGAAGCAGGTGGCTTAGTCTGTGATTTTGATGCTGGTAATGGCTATTTACGCAGTGGCAATATCATTGCTGCTCCATCACGCGTAATTAAAGAAATGTTAAATAAAATTCGCCCTTGTTTAGGTGCTGAATTTAATCATTAATTTTTATAAGCACAATAGCACCTATCAAGGTGCTATTTTTAATTTTATTAATGAAACATACTTGATTAGCGACTTTCTCTGCGAATCAACGAAAAAAAACGACGACATTATGCTCCCAGAACTTGGCTTTTTCCTTCTTTTACTCGCAACAGCTAGCGCATTTTTTCTTACGTTAGTACCTCAATTTGGGTTATTCAAAAAAAATCCGACTTTAATTAATGCCGCTTGGCCACTGAGTTATATTTTTACCCTTGCGACGACGTTATCAATTGGTTTGCTTGCTTATTCTTTTGCGGTGGATGACTTCACCCTTGAATATGTAGCGGCACATTCTAATTCCCAATTACCTACATTTTTTAAAGTGGCTGCCACTTGGGGCGGACATGAAGGTTCAATGTTGTTTTGGTTATTTTCATTGAGTTTATGGCTTGCTGCTTTTGCTTTTTTTAATCGAAAAAATGACCGCACTTTTTCCGCTCAATCTTTATCTTTATTGGGATTGATTTGCTTTGGTTTTGCAGTGTTTATTTTGTTTTATTCTAATCCATTTGGACGCATTTTTCCTGCGCCGGCAGAAGGTCGCGATCTCAATCCAATGTTGCAAGATGTGGGACTTATTTTCCATCCGCCTTTGTTATACGTTGGTTATGTGGGCTTTGCGGTGAATTTTGCGATGAGTTTGAGTGCGTTGATTTATAACCAATCAGCACGACAAATTGCACGCTCAATGCGTGGCTGGGTGTTGTTTTCTTGGTCGTTTTTAACCATTGGCATTGTGCTTGGTGCGTGGTGGGCATATTACGAACTCGGCTGGGGCGGTTGGTGGTTCTGGGACCCCGTAGAAAATGCGTCTTTAATGCCTTGGTTGCTTGGTTTGGCGTTATTACATAGTTTAATGGCGACAGAAAAACAAGGTGTATTTAGTTATTGGACAACGCTTTTTTCTTTGCTTGCTTTTGCCTTTAGCGTATTAGGCACGTTTATTGTTCGTTCTGGCGCACTCACTTCTGTGCACGCTTTTGCATTGGATAACACGCGCGGTTATGTGTTGTTATTAATTTTCTTTGTTTTGACAGTGTTAGCCTTTGGTTTATTCGCTTTACGAGCGGGAAGTTCATCAGAAAGTGCGGTGAAATTTCAATTCGTTTCTAAATCGGGTGGCATTTTATTGTTGAATATTTTGCTGACCATTGCCACTGTTTCTACCTTTTTAGGCACCTTTTACCCGATGTTATTCCAAGCGATGAATTGGGGCTCAATTTCGGTGGGAAGTCCTTATTTTAATAGTATTTTCTTCCCAATCATTACGGTGATTTTAATCTTAATGGTAATTGTGCTTAGCATACGTAAGGGGCAATTTGATCGCACATTATTGATACGTTGTGGGTGGTTGCTTATTCCGTCTTTGATTCTTGCAGGCCTAATGATTTGGCAACAGCTACGCCATAATTCTGCGTTGAATTTTCACGCTTTCGCCTTTGTGTTATTAACTCTTGCGATTTGGCTTTTATTCGTCACTTTATGGCAAAATTGGCGACAAATTCGTTTGTCTCAATTTGGGATGATTTTAGCACACTGTGGCGTGGCGATTGTGACTATTGGTGCGGTGATGAGTGGGTATTTTGGCAGTGAAATTGGTGTGCGTTTAGCGCCGCAACAAAGTCAAACGCTGGGGCAATATGAATTTCATTATCGCCAATTTTCTAATGAAATTGGGCCAAACTTTACGGCAGAAATCGCCTTTTTTGACGTAACTAAAAATGGTAAACCTTATGCAGAAATTATCCCAGAACGCCGTTATTACGATGTACGAACAATGACAATGAGTGAAGTGGGGCTTGATGGTGGTTTTTGGGGCGATTTATATATTGTGATGGGCGATTCTCTTGGCAAAGGGGAATTTACTTTCCGTTTACATTATAAACCACTGATTCGTTGGCTTTGGGCGGGCGGTATTTTAATGGCCTTTGGTGCACTTTTTAGCGTCTTCGGATTACGCAGAAAACAGGAAAAATAATGAACAAAAAACTTATCTTTTTTACACCGCTCTTTGTGCTTTTAGGCGTGTGTATATTATTAATTGCAGGGTTAAATCAAGATCCGAAAAAAATTGCGTCGGCTTTAATTGATAAACCTGTTCCAGAGTTTTATCAGGCTAATTTACATGAGCCATCACAAATCGTAAGCCCGAAAGAGTTTCCTAAACAGCCATTTTTATTAAATGTGTGGGGAAGTTGGTGTGGTTATTGCAAAGAAGAACATCCTCTGCTAATTGAGATTGCAAAAACATTACCTATTGTGGGCGTGGATTACCGTGATAATCCGCAAAATGGCATTGAAATGCTTAAGCGAATGGGCAATCCGTTCGTCTTGACCATTGATGATAGTCATGGGGAATTGGGATTAAAATTGGGCGTGGATGGTGCGCCAGAAACTTATCTTGTGGATGAAAATGGTGTGATTCGTTATCGCCATTCTGGTTTACTGGATAAAGAAACTTGGCAAACAGTATTTTTGCCGAAAATTGAAGCATTGAAGAACAAATGAAAAGCATATTAGATATTTTTACTCGCGGTTTTATTCAGGTTCAAAAAACAGTCTTTTTTGCAACCGCACTTTTATTCGCATTTTCCTTATTCGCCGAAGCGGAAATGGTGGATACCTATCAATTTCAAAATCAAGATGATCGTACTCGCGCCGTAGAGTTGGCAAAATCTTTACGCTGTCCACAATGCCAGAACCAAAATTTGGTGGAATCTAATTCGCCTATTGCTTATGACTTGCGTCTTGAAGTGTACAAAATGGTGGATGAGGGCAAAAGCAATCAGCAAATTATCGATCAAATGACCGCTAGATTTGGTGATTTTGTGAATTACAAACCGCCATTCAAATGGAATACGGCGTTGTTATGGTTATTGCCAGTCGCCCTTTTAATTTTAGCTGCAGTATTGCTTTATTTCTCAAATAGAAAAAAACAGTTTTCAGAAAAAGTGGTTGCACAACAACTAGAGAATGATGAAATAATTTCCCTCCCCTCAACCTTTGGCAGCTCCCCCCGCAAGCAAGGGGAGCCAAGTAAACTTTCTAAGAGAAAAGTGAATAGCAAAATTTATTTTGTGCTTTTTACTTTACTCATCGCTATTCCAACTGCTTATTATTTTTCCCTTGATCGTTTTAGTCGTGTTCAACAAGGCGAGCAATTGATGATTGAGCAACATAATCAAAATGTTGAAATGAATGATGAACGCAAAAATCAAAATGTGATTGAGAAGATCCAAAATAAACTGCGTATCGATCCAAATAATGCGGAAACTTGGCTTCAACTTGGGGAAGCCTATGTGCAAAATAATGAATTTGATAGTGCGCTTGTGGCTTATTCTAATGCGGAAAAATTGTCAGGCAGTAAACCTAATATTTTAGGCTTGGCAGCCACCGCACTTTATTATCAAGCAGGCCAGCAAATGACCCAAAAAGTCGAACAACTTTTGAATGAAGCTTTGGCAAAAGATAAAAATGAAGTATCTAGTCTTTCTTTGTTGGCGACAATTGCCTTAGAAAATCGCCAATATCAACAAGCTGGTATGTATTTACAGCAGTTATTAGATTCAGGTAATGCGGCAGTGGATCGTCGTTCAGTTATTCAACGAATGAAGTTGTTGGATTTTTTACAACGTGGTGAAAAAGGACAAAATCCGTGAGCCAATATTCTGAAAACATTATTATTGGTGCGGGTGCGGCAGGATTATTTTGTGCCGCACAATTGGCTAAGCTAGGCAAGTCGGTGACAGTTTTCGACAACGGCAAAAAAATCGGACGTAAGATTTTGATGTCGGGCGGTGGGTTTTGTAATTTCACCAATTTAGAGGTTACGCCAGCTCATTACCTTTCGCAAAATCCTCATTTCGTCAAATCGGCACTAGCTCGTTATACCAACTGGGATTTTATTTCTTTAGTGGCGGAGCAAGGGATTGCTTATCACGAAAAGGAATTGGGGCAATTATTTTGCGATGAGGGTGCAGAACAAATCGTTGAAATGCTGAAATCTGAATGCGATAAATATGGTGCCAAGATTTTATTGCGTAGCGAAGTTTCTCAAGTTGAACGCATTCAAAATGATGAAAAAGTGCGGTTTGTTTTACAGGTAAATTCAACCCAATGGCAATGTAAAAATTTGATTGTTGCGACAGGTGGGCTTTCTATGCCTGGGCTTGGTACAACGCCATTTGGCTATCAAATTGCGGAACAATTTGGCATTCCTGTTATTCCGCCTCGTGCGAGTTTAGTGCCTTTTACTTATCGAGAAACAGATAAATTTTTAACCGCACTTTCAGGCGTTAGCTTGCCAATCATGATCACATCGCAATGCGGAAAATCTTTTTACAACCAGCTTTTGTTTACTCATCGTGGTATTTCAGGCCCTGCGGTGTTGCAAATTTCTAATTATTGGCAGTCCACTGAGTCAGTGGAAATTGATTTATTACCGAACCACAATGTGGAAGAGGAAATTAATCAAGCAAAACAACATTCACCAAAACAAATGTTGAAAACCATCTTGGTTCGATTATTGCCGAAAAAATTGGTCGAACTTTGGATTGAACAAGGCATTGTGCAAGATGAAGTTATCGCTAACATCAGTAAAGTGCGGGTAAAAAATCTAATGGATTTTATTCATCACTGGGAATTTACTCCAAATGGCACAGAGGGCTATCGTACGGCTGAAGTCACAATGGGCGGAGTGGATACTAAAGTAATTTCTTCTAAAACAATGGAAAGCAACCAAGTCAGCGGTTTATATTTTATTGGTGAAGTATTGGATGTGACGGGCTGGCTCGGTGGTTATAACTTCCAATGGGCGTGGAGCTCGGCTTATGCCTGCGCTCTAAGTATCTCAAGACAATAAATAGATAAAGATCAAAGCATACGCATTTTTTACAAGACAAAATCTCAAAATAGCTTTATCATATCGCCTGTTTTAGGCTCGCCTAACCCGTTTTAATTAACTTAATTGAGGAAAATAAAAATGGCAAAAATCGTTAAAGTGATTGGTCGCGAAATCATCGACTCACGCGGTAATCCAACTGTTGAAGCTGAAGTTCATCTTGAAGGTGGTTTTGTTGGTTTAGCAGCAGCTCCATCTGGCGCATCAACTGGTTCTCGTGAAGCATTAGAATTACGTGACGGCGACAAATCTCGTTTCTTAGGTAAAGGCGTATTAAAAGCTGTGGCTGCAGTGAACAACGAAATTGCACAAGCTATCGTTGGTAAAGATGCAACAAACCAAGCTGAAATCGACCAAATCATGATCGATTTAGACGGAACCGAAAACAAATCTAACTTTGGTGCAAATGCAATCTTGGCGGTATCTTTAGCAAACGCAAAAGCAGCAGCAGCATCTAAAGGTTTACCACTTTACGCTTACATTGCAGAATTAAATGGCACTGCTGGTGTTTATTCTATGCCATTACCAATGATGAACATCATCAACGGTGGTGAACACGCAGACAATAACGTTGATATCCAAGAATTCATGATTCAACCAGTTGGTGCGAAAACATTACGTGAAGCACTTCGTATCGGTGCTGAAGTATTCCACAACCTTGCAAAAGTATTAAAAGCTAAAGGCATGAGCACTGCGGTTGGTGACGAAGGTGGTTTCGCACCAAACTTAGCCTCTAACGCAGACGCTTTAGCATGTATCAAAGAAGCAGTAGAAAAAGCAGGTTACGTATTAGGTAAAGACGTTACTTTAGCGATGGACTGTGCATCTTCTGAGTTCTATAACAAAGAAAATGGTATGTACGAAATGAAAGGTGAAGGTAAATCATTCACTTCTCAAGAGTTCACACACTATCTTGAAGAATTAACTAAACAATACCCAATCGTGTCTATCGAAGATGGTCAAGATGAATCTGACTGGGAGGGTTTTGCATACCAAACTAAAGTGTTAGGCGACCGCGTTCAATTAGTGGGCGATGATTTATTCGTCACTAACACCAAAATCTTAAAAGAAGGTATCGAAAAAGGTATCGCAAACTCTATCTTAATCAAATTCAACCAAATCGGTTCTTTAACTGAAACTTTAGCTGCAATTAAAATGGCGAAAGATGCAGGTTACACAGCGGTTATCTCTCACCGTTCAGGTGAAACCGAAGATGCAACTATCGCTGATTTAGCGGTGGGTACAGCAGCAGGTCAAATCAAAACTGGTTCTATGAGCCGTTCTGACCGTATTGCGAAATACAACCAATTAATCCGTATCGAAGAAGCATTAGAACGCGCTGGTACTCCAGCAGCATTCCCAGGCTTAAAAGCGGTTAAAGGTCAAGCGTAATTCACGCTGAATTTACTGTGAAATCTCACCGCACTTTGTATAAAAGTGCGGTGTTTTTATATCTAATATTTAAAGGAAAGGGAATGTTACATTTAACTTTAGAGGACGAACTCTTTTTAGGAACGCCAAAGCAAGTGGGAACACATTCGACAGTATTTGAGCATTTTGCTGTAATGTTTGAAGATGACGGCGAAACAGGCTATTTTTATGCACTTGATATGCGTCAAAATGCTCAACCGATAGTTGATATGTTGCACGTGTATAATGTTGATTCAACCTCTAATCATCATGAAGCACGCAAACTTGAAATTTGTTGGGATGAGAGTGGTTATTTAGCCTTGTTGCTTATTAATGGCTATCCTCATGCCGTATTTGATTTTGCTCGTTTAGTCGGCTATAACAGCAATAAATATCCACAACCAGATTTAATGAGTATGTGGACTCGTGAAGAAATTACTAATAAACAGGCCGAGCAATGGCTAGGCGTGAAAACCATTCGATAAAAATTGAGAACAATGAAAAAGAAAAATCAGATTTTAGTTAGTTTATCTATTGTGGCCTTATTAGGAGGCTGTTCAGAAGAGCAAGTACAACGTGATGTGTATCAGTCTTTAGACGATTGTTTAGCGGATTGGAAAAAAATTGAGCTTTGTGAGGCAGATAAAAATACCGAGAGTACTCAGAAAACTGAAACTACACCACAGCAGGGTCTTGGTTTAAATATTCGTGATAATGGTAATGCAGAAAGTGCGGTAAAAAATCCAGCTGAAAATAATGTACAAGCTAATCAAAGCGAGAACAATGCTGAATCAACTGCAAAAGCTGAAAGTACCGATCCTTCTTTAGGAGCCGCAATTGCTGGTGGCGTTATAGGGTATCTGGCGACTCGTGCAATTAGTAGTTTCCTTGGCCCAAGCTATCATCCTGGAAATCGAGCTGTCACCACACCAACAGGGCAAGTTGTGCAACCTCAAACGAATCGTTCTGTTGGAAAACCAATGCTCGTGAAAGGAAATGCAGGAAGCATGAATAGCAAACCTGTATCTCGTGGTGGTTTTAGTAGCCCAAATAATACTCATCGTAGCAGTGGGGGCTAAATGAAACGTGTAACTGGGTTTCCTACTCGACCAGATATGGTGCAACAGCTACTTAATGTTGGATTTGATTACTATAATTTGCCTTCCAGTGATGGATCTCATTATTGGTCTGATAATGTCGCCTATGAATTTACCTTAGCGGAAATTGATCGCATTGAGGATACAACTAATGAATTGCATTCAATGTGTTTAGATTTTGCGGCGGATGAAATTAAAAAAGGCGATTATGAAAATTATCGTTTTACGGAGTTGCAAAAACAGCTTATTGAAACCTCTTGGCGTAATCAAGATCCTTATTTATATGGACGCTTTGATTTTGGCTATGATGGCGACAACCTAAAAATGTTTGAATATAACGCCGATACGCCAACATCCTTGTTGGAGGCTGCGGTTGTTCAATGGCAGTGGTTGGAGCAAATTGAGGGCTTGAAACATCGTGATCAATTTAACTGGATTCATGAAGAATTAATAAAACATTTCCAATTTTTGAAACAACAAAGTGGCAAAACAGATTTCCATTTGAGTGCCATGCAGGATGCTGGCCGTGAAGATTGGGGTAATGTGGATTATTTAGCTGATGTGGCTTATAACGCAGGTTGGAATATTCATCAATTAGCGGTGGAAGATATTGGCTATAACAGCGAAACAAAAAAATTTGTAGATTTAAATGATCAACCTATTGAAATGTTATTTAAATTGTATCCGCTAGAATGGCTAAGCCACGCTGAGTTTGCTCGCCATATTACAACCGCTGAAACACGATTTATTGAACCAGCGTGGAAAATGTTGTTAAGTAATAAAGCATTATTGGCAAAACTTTGGGCGCGTTATCCTAATCATCCGAATTTATTGCCTGCTTATTTTACGCCTTTTGAATTACCAAAAGATTTATCGATGTGGGTGAAAAAACCATTGTTAGGTCGAGAAGGTGCCAATGTCTTCTATTATGAGAAAAATAATGGTGTAGAATTTGCAGCGAAAGGAAGCGAACACTCTACGTTTTATGGTAATTCAGGTTATGTTTATCAACAAAAATTTGAATTGCCAAGTTTTGATGGAATGTATCCAATTATCGGCTCTTGGGTTGTGGGGGATGTGGCTTGCGGTATGGGATTACGCGAAGATTTTACTGCAGTGACGGGTAATGATAGCCATTTTATACCTCATTATTTTGTGCCATGATATATATTTAGCATTACTCAAATACAATATTTATCATAAAAAATGGAAGCTATTATAGGTTATTTTTACATTCAAATTTTTGAACGATTACAAAATCGTTCAAGTATTATGTAATGAATTCGTAATATTTCATTGAAAAAAAATCTGCACCCTAATCAGTTAAACCTTAGCCTAACTTTTGGGTGCAGATTCCTTACTATTATTTATTTAAAATAATAAACTCGAAAGATTATAACAATCCACCTTGACCTAATGCAGGATCAGTATCACGAGCTTTTAATGCATCTTCAACGGTTAAACCTAATGCTTTCGCAACGCCTTCACCGTATGCGGCATCACACCAGTGGCAGTTACGAATATGACGATATTTGATGAAATCAGGTGCATCGCCCATTGCTGCTGCCGTGTTGTTGAATAATGATTGTTTTTGCTCTGCATTCATTAAGTTAAATAATGCACGAGGTTGGCTGAAGTAATCGTTATCATCGTTACGATAATCCCAGTGTGCTGCATCTCCGTTGATACGAAGTGGTGGTTCAGCAAAGTCTGGTTGTTGTTGCCATTGGCTGAAGCTGTTTGGCTCGTAGTGTGGCAAGCTACCGTAGTTACCATCTACACGACCTTGACCATCACGTTGGTTGCTATGAACAGGGCAACGTGGACGGTTTACTGGAATTTGACGGTAGTTCACACCTAAACGGTAACGTTGTGCATCCGCATAGTTAAATAAACGAGCTTGTAACATTCTGTCAGGGCTTGTGCCAATACCCGGAACCAAGTTACTTGGTGCAAATGCAGATTGTTCTACATCAGCGAAGAAGTTTTCTGGGTTACGGTTTAATTCAAACTCGCCGACTTCAATTAATGGATAGTCTTTTTTCGGCCATACTTTAGTTAAGTCGAATGGGTGATAAGGCACTTTTTCCGCATCTGCTTCCGGCATAATTTGTACAAATAATGTCCATTTAGGGAAATCACCACGTTCAATCGCTTCATATAAATCACGTTGATGGCTTTCACGGTCATTTGCAATAATTTCGGCTGCTTCAGCATCTGTTAAATTTTTAATGCCTTGTTGAGTACGGAAGTGGAATTTTACCCAAAAACGTTCGCCCGCTTCGTTCCAGAAACTATAAGTGTGAGAACCGAAACCGTGCATATGACGATAACTTGCTGGAATACCACGATCACTCATTACAACAGTTACTTGGTGTAATGCTTCTGGTAATAATGTCCAGAAATCCCAGTTATTAGTTGCTGAACGCATATTAGTGCGAGGATCACGTTTTACTGCTTTATTTAAATCTGGGAATTTACGTGGATCACGTAAGAAGAATACTGGCGTATTGTTACCTACTAAATCCCAGTTACCTTCTTCAGTATAGAATTTTAATGCAAAACCACGAATATCACGCTCAGCATCTGCTGCACCACGTTCGCCTGCCACGGTGGTAAAACGTGCGAACATTTCAGTTTTTTTACCCACTTCACTAAAAATTTTTGCACGAGTATATTTAGTAATATCGTGTGTCACAGTAAAGGTACCAAATGCACCAGAACCTTTAGCGTGCATGCGACGCTCTGGGATCACTTCACGTACGAAATCAGCTAATTTTTCGTTAAGCCATAAATCTTGTGAAAGTAATGGACCACGCGGACCAGCTGTTAAGCTGTTTTGGTTATCAGCAACGGGTGCACCGTTACCCATTGTTAAGTTTGTCGCAGCTAAGTGCGAGAAAGGACATTGAGAACTCATTGTAGATTCCTTGTAAAGTGAATAAATTTAGTTAGGTTGAAATGAATTTCTTGCGAATCATATAGAAAGGTTTGAACAATTGAAATCTATTAAATCAATCAAAAAAAACTATACTAAAATAAAACTTAAAATCTACCTAAATATTCCAAATTACTTACTTGATATCTTTATAAAGCCTGATTTTCAACCGCATTTTTCGCCTTTATCCCTTTTACGGATTCAAGTATAATACCAACATTTTTAATCACATTAGATCGACGATTATGAGTACAAAATTTAACGTAAAAACATTCCAAGGTATGATTTTAGCCCTACAAGAATATTGGGCAAACCAAGGCTGCACCATTGTGCAACCTTTTGATATGGAAGTGGGTGCAGGTACTTCTCACCCCATGACTGCATTGCGCGCATTAGGCCCAGAGCCAATGGCATTTGCTTATGTTCAACCTTCTCGTCGTCCGACCGATGGTCGCTACGGCGAAAACCCAAACCGTTTACAGCATTACTACCAATTCCAAGTAGTGATCAAACCTTCTCCAGATAATATTCAAGAACTTTATTTAGGCTCGCTTGAAATGCTCGGTTTCGATCCAACACAAAACGACATCCGTTTCGTGGAAGATAACTGGGAAAACCCAACATTAGGTGCATGGGGCTTGGGTTGGGAAGTATGGCTAAACGGTATGGAAGTAACCCAGTTTACCTATTTCCAACAAGTGGGCGGCTTAGAATGTAAACCTGTAACGGGCGAAGTAACCTACGGTTTAGAGCGTTTAGCCATGTACATTCAAGGCGTAGATTCTGTGTATGACTTAGCTTGGTCTGACGGTCCATTAGGCAAAACCACTTATGGCGATGTGTTCCATCAAAATGAAGTTGAGCAATCAACCTATAACTTTGAACACGCAAACACAGATTTCTTATTCTACTGCTTCGATCAATACGAAAAAGAGGCACAAGAGTTATTAGCCTTAGAAAAACCGTTACCATTGCCGGCTTATGAGCGTATTTTGAAAGCAGCACACAGCTTTAACTTATTAGATGCGCGTAAAGCAATTTCGGTCACCGAACGCCAGCGCTATATTTTACGCATTCGAGCCTTAACTAAAGGCGTGGCTGAAGCTTATTATGCAAGCCGTGAAGCCTTAGGTTTCCCAGGTTGTAAAAAATAACATTTAAAGGTAATTCAAAAAAGTGCGGTGAAATTTGACCGCACTTTAGGAGAGCAAAATGAGCAAACCCATTCTTTTTTATGCAGAAACATGCCCAGATACCGCGCCATTTGTCGCGGAGTTGGATCGCTTAGGTGTGGATTACGATGAAGTAGAAATTATGACTTCATTACCTAATCTCAAACAATTTATTCGTTTACGCGATAGCAATGCAGAATTTGATAACTCGAAAGCAAATGGCTATTTAGGCATTCCTGCATTGTTATTACCAAATGGCGATGTTGTTTTAGACCTATCAAAGTTAAAAGTAATTTTTTAAGTTTTGGGAAAGATAGAACAGCAGTTTTCATGCAACCCTATGAAAAATACTTAAAGCTGAATTCGCAGACACTGCGAGCGGATCAAACGGATGCGGAAAGAAAATTATGGCAACGCATCAATCGAGATCAATTATTAGGATTTCGATTTAATCGACAAAAGCCACTTTTAAGTTATATCGTTGATTTTTATTGTGCGAAAGCAAAGCTGATTATCGAATTAGATGGTAGCCAGCATTATGAACCTGATTATCAGGAAAAAGACGCATTGCGAGACGCAGCATTAAATTCACTTAGTTTTACGGTGATGCGGTTTAGCAATGATGAAGTCATACGTGAAATTGAAGCGGTAGTAGAGCAGATTTATTTGTTTTTAGAGAATGCAAGGGCTGATTGAGTACGAGGTTGGATTAACTTCTGCCACAAACGCTTGCGTTTGTGGCAGAAGTTAAACGAAGAAAACAATTAAATCGTGTGTGAGCTATTAAAATTCTCACTCCACATTGAATCAATTATATTAATCTAAGGAAAATGCTATGACATTACAGAAATTTTTGTTACCCCCATTATTATTTTTATCAATAAATACCTTTGCAGCACCAGCATATTTGCTTTTTGGTGGAGATAATCATGATAAATTTTTAGGCTGTTTGAACTGTAGTAAACATGATAACTCATCAATTTGGAATAAATATGGTGAATTCGGCTCTAAATATAATAGCGATAGTATTTGGAATAAATACGGAACTTATGGCTCTAAGTATAACAGTGAAAGTCCTTGGAATAAGTATTCTACAAGTGGGCCAGTGATTGTTGATAATGAAGGTAACTTTTATGGTAAATTCACAACTAATAAGTATGATAATCAGACAAGAATTAAATCTCTTCTTTGGATTTTAGAAAATCATGAATATATTATTGAAAATATTAATGATGTGATAGATGAAATGTAAATAAGTAATCAATGCAGCAAGTTGCACCTTACCAGAGAAAACAAAATGACAACCCAAAACTTCCTAGTAGAAATCGGCACTGAAGAGCTGCCACCAAAAGCTCTCAAAACATTAGCAACCTCTTTTGCGGATAACGTTGAGGCGGAATTAAACCAGGCAGGCTTATCATTCGACAAAATCGAATGGTTTGCGGCGCCGCGTCGTTTGGCGGTGAAAGTGTTGAACTTGGCGAAACAACAACCGAGCAAAGAAATCGAAAAACGAGGGCCTGCAGTGTCAGCAGCCTTTGATGCGGAAGGTAAACCAACTAAAGCGGCAGAAGGCTGGGCGCGTGGTTGTGGCATTACTGTTGAGCAAGCAGAACGCATTACAACTGATAAAGGCGAATGGCTCGTTCACCGTGCAAAAATTAAAGGTCAGCCGACCAAAAACTTACTTAACAATATTGTGGCAAACGCGTTGGCGAAATTGCCAATTCCAAAACCAATGCGTTGGGCGGACAAAACCGTGCAATTTATTCGTCCAGTTCACACTGTGACTATGTTGTTAGGTGATGAGTTAATTGAAGGCGAAATTTTAGGAGTGGCAAGTGCTCGCACCATTCGCGGTCACCGCTTCTTAGGCGAGAAAGAATTTGAAATTCAACATGCAGACCAATATCCACAATTATTGCGTGAAAAAGGTTCTGTGGTGGCGGACTTCAACGAGCGTAAAGCAGAAATTCTTGCAAAATCTCAAGCAAAAGCGACCGCACTTGGCGGCGAGGCTGATATTGAAGAAAGCTTGCTTGAAGAAGTCACTTCCTTGGTGGAATATCCAAATGTTTTAGCAGCAAAATTTGAAGAACATTTCTTAGCGGTGCCTGCGGAAGCCTTGGTTTACACCATGAAAGGAGACCAAAAATATTTCCCGATTTATGATAAAGACGGCAGATTATTACCGCACTTTATTTTCGTGTCGAACATCAACCCAGAAGATCCAATCGCGATTATCGAAGGGAACGAAAAAGTGGTTCGTCCACGTTTAACCGATGCGGAATTCTTCTTCAAAACCGACTTAAAACAAAAACTGGTCGATCGTTTACCACGCTTAGAAACCGTGTTATTCCAACAACAACTTGGTACATTAAAAGACAAAACTGACCGCATTGAACAACTTGCAGGCGAAATTGCAAAACAAATCGGCGCAGACGAAGCAAAAGCAAAACGTGCGGGTTTACTGTCAAAATGTGATTTGATGACCAACATGGTATTTGAATTCACTGATACACAAGGTGTAATGGGAATGCACTATGCTCGTCATGATGGTGAAGATGAAGAAGTGGCCGTGGCGTTAAACGAACAATATATGCCACGCTTTGCGGGTGATGAATTACCTAAGTCTTTGGTGGCAAGTGCGGTCGCTTTAGCGGATAAATTTGACACTTTAACAGGGATCTTCGGTATTGGACAAGCACCAAAAGGCAGTGCAGACCCATTCGCACTTCGTCGTGCGGCATTAGGTGCGTTACGTATTATCGTAGAGAAAAACTTACCACTTGATTTAGAAGATTTAGTGAAAAAATCAGCCGCACTTTTCGGTGATAAACTCACGAATCAAAACGTGGTTGCTGATGTGGTGGACTTCATGCTCGGCCGTTTCCGTGCATGGTATCAAGATGAAGGCATTGCGGTGGATGTAATTCAAGCGGTATTAGCACGTCGTCCAACTCGCCCTGCTGACTTTGATGCGCGCGTGCGTGCAGTTTCACATTTCCGTACTTTAGATTCAGCGGAAGCGTTAGCAGCAGCAAATAAACGTGTAAGTAACATCTTAGCGAAAGCAGGTGCGGCAATTGGCGAGATCAATTTAACCGCTTGCGTAGAGCCAGCAGAAAAAGCCCTTGCTGAAGCGGTACTGGCATTACGCACTGAAGTACAACCGCTTATCGCACAAGGCGATTACACGACAGTATTGGATAAATTAGCAAACTTACGTGCGCCAGTAGACAATTTCTTTGATAACGTGATGGTAAATGCTGAAGATCCAGCACTACGCCAAAACCGATTAGCGATTTTAAATACGTTACAAGGGTTATTCTTACAAGTAGCTGATATTTCAGTGCTTCAATAATGTAAAAAGGGATGGTTGATTTTTCGTCAATCATCCCTTCTTTTATAGACTTCAAGTGATTATTTCTCTATAATTACCGCACTCTCCCCCCTTAGCTCAGTCGGTTAGAGCAGGCGACTCATAATCGCTTGGTCACTGGTTCAAGTCCGGTAGGGGGGACCATTCGACTTGTCAAATAACGTCTTTTCTGTCAAAAAACATCATAAAAACAGCATTTTAGAATCAACCTTATTGTTGTTTTCGTCTTTTATTGTTTGTCATTGTTCGTTTTTATTGTTCCCTTAAATGTTCCCTCTTTATGAAGGAACAAAAACGAGGGAACAGGTATGTGCGATAAGTTATGCATTGCAATAAAACAAATATTTGATAATGCGATTGATGAAGGCGTGTTAGAAAATAATCCTTTTACAAGATTATCCAAAAGATTTAAAAAGCCAATTACTAAGAATTTTCCATCAATACCGCCTAAGGAATTAATGGCGTTCTAGACAAGAGATTATGCAGACGTGGGGAGATTATGTTGAGCAGTGCTTTAGTCAATCTCGATGCGAAACAGCTCAACAGCCAAAACGGCGTGCTAATCACCACACAGAATCTAATTGGCGGGTTGCGTGCGATTAATGCGCCTTTCTTTCCGGCAGACTGCATTTTAATTACAACGCTTTCTAACCTTGCGATTTACTTCAAGCAAAACACCGCTCGCTTGTTCTTCAAACAAGAACCGAGACAAAATAACGTGCAAATTTATTTCTCTGTGATGCTTGATTACTTGCTAGAAAATCACCGCTATGCGGTGCTAATTGAAGGCATTGATGAGGTGCAATAATGGAACAGATAACCCCTGAAGAATGTGCTAGTAAATTGCTTGAAGCCGTGCATTTATTTATCAATTACAGCGTGCAGGATTATATTTCACGTGGAATCATACAGGCGAATGAAAAGCCTCGATTTATGCGTGAATTATGGGGGCAGCTTGAACAAAGTGCGTTAGAAAACAACCGCACTTTCAACAATAAAGCCACCGCATCCGCTTGTTTTACGTTTGAATAGGGAGCAATGCGACAAACTCACGTAAATAACAAAATGAGAAAAGGAGATATATTCAGGCAGCTAGATTCATTTTCAGACCGTGGGGGCGATATTATGAAGGCGGAATTTATAGAGCACCTTTGCAACATTGGCGCGCTTACTGAACGCGAAGCCATAGACCTCACAACCGAATATATCAAACGATGCGAAAAACTCGAACGCAATCGCCACTAATCAAGCCCCGAAAGGGGCTTTATCTTTATAAAAAATCTAATTTTCTTATTGCAAAGATAGATTATTAACTTATAATCTAATTAATGATATACCCTCAAAGAATCTCGATGAATATCGTAAACTGGACAAAAGATGCGTTACGGCAACTCTTAAAAATAGATGGCCGTTACCAAAAAGCAATAAGGGAAAAAGTAAATGCCTTAAGCGAATTCCCTAGTGAAGCACTAGACACAAAGAAACTAAAAGGCGAAGAGGGAAAATGGCGGTTGCGCGTAGGTAACTACCGCATAATTTTTGAAGTGATCAACGGCCAACCCAAAATTATCAACATTCAAGCGATTAAACGCCGTAGTGAACGCACTTATAGTTAGGAGAAAGCAAAATGAACTTAAATCACAGATACATAAATAATTCACAAGGGCAGCCTGAATTTGTTATTTTGCCTATCGCAGAGTATGAAGACTTAATTATGAAGGCAAGCCCTTTTGATGATGAAAATGCGGAAGAATGGGAAAATATCCCTGTAGAAGCAAGCGAAGATGGCGATAAATTAATTCCAAATGATGTAGTAAATATCATGTTTGAACAGGAAGTTAGTTTATTGGCTGCATGGCGCATTTATCGCAGTCTTTCACAAGCTGAAGTAGCAAAACACACTGGGTTAACACAATCTGCAATTTCTCAAGCAGAACGCAAAGAAAGCAAACCGCAGAAAAAGACCCGTGAAAAATTAGCAAAAATCTATCAATGCAAACCTGAACAATTAGAACTATAAAGCAAGATATGACAAAGCCCACTAAACTGGGCTTTATTTTTACTTAGGATAAGAAAAATTATGCCAAAAAATAAACCAACATTACCCCCTAGAAAATGGTATAGCTTGCAACAGGCAGCGGATAAATTGACAAGAGAATTTGGCGAGCCAGTAACAGTAGATGATTTATTGCATTATTATCAAATTGATTTATTGCCTTTTTCAATTTATATAAACCACAATGTAGAAAGAACATGTATTAATGATCTTGTATTTAGTGCCCCCAAAAGTCGGAAAATTCCATGCTGATTAGCATACTTAAATTCGACATATTAAACAAATTAGAGGAATTAATTATAGGGAAAATTCTATATATAGAATTCCCGAAAAAAGAAACGGAAAGTTTAATTTTAGATAGCTATAAATTTAAAAAAAGCCTTCATCATGTGGGCAATTAAACGCCGATTTTGTAGGGCAGATTAGTAACATTAAAAGGGCGGTTCATGTGGATTGCCCCGAAGCGAACAACTGGGATAAAACCGAAAAAGAAACCTTGCAGGAAAAAGGCATTAAGCCGATGACGAATGAAGAACGATTAGCACAGTTAAAAGGGCAAGATAAAGCGCAAGGCAAGTTGTTTTAAGTCGTGCACTGACTTGAGGGCAAAAAAACCCCGCGAGGCTTGGACTTGGTTGGCGCGGGGACTTAGGAAAAAAAACCATACAACGAAAGATTTATTATGAAATTTAGCCAAAAACTAAACGGGCATATTATACCCGAAAAACAAACACTTATCACAAAACGAACAAAAATATTCGCTTTTTGTTTATTTCACGCTTGACAGATAAAACGAAATTAAACGAGAATTAAAGATTGATAAATTTTCTAACTTGCCAAATAATTCCCAAATAATTCCCAAATAATTCCCAAATAATGACATCAAAAAAGACCATTTTTTATCAAAAATCTTATTTCAATATTGTCTATTTTATTTGCCTTGTGACTACAAACAAATTTTTACAGATAAATCAGCGAGTTTAATCCACACTTCATCACTAAATTCTTGTTTAGCAAGGCGTTCAATATTGGCAAGCTCTTGGATAATTTCGTAGAGAGTCTGGTAAGTTAAACGTTGAATAGCACTTAAAAAGAGCGGTCGGCGATTTTGCCAGATTTTTAGACGGTCAAATTCAGTCTTAATTTGTTGAGTTGGAAGTTTTTCCGTTGTCACAATACGTTGCTGTGGTTTTGTGAGTTCAAGCAACGTAAATAATTCTCGCTGTAGTGTGCGTAATAAAATAACAGGTTGCACATCTTCAGCTTGTAAACCTTTTAAAATACGTTTAGCACGATTTGCTTTTCCCATTAGCAAAGCATCAATCCATTGAAATGGTGTAAAAATTGAAGATTGTTCTACTACGCTAATAACACGATTGTAGTTAAGTTTATGGTCAGGATAGAGCAAATCTAAAAGCTGCAGAGCTTGTTTGAGTGCGAGCAGGTTATTTTCGTAACTATAACAAAGTTGTTGAATTGCTTCATTGTCAGCATCTAATCCCATTGCTTTGGTACGATTTTTTACCCAACGTGGTAAGTTTTCTACCGTCGGTGTTTGACAATTTATCAGTATTGCATTTGGTTCATATTGATTAAGTGTAATAAACCACGTTTGCTTTTCAAGCACTTTAGTCAATTTTGCTACCTGTAAAATAAGCAAGACATCTTTATGCAATACGGATATAAGTTCTTGCAGATTTTTCTGCAAAAGTGCGGTGAAATTTTCAGGTAAATTCAAGCTTAGTATTTGTTTACTAAAAAACAATCCTATAGATTGACAAGATTCTATAAGTTGCGCCCAATCAGTTTGGCTATCAATCTGAATAGTATTTTTTTCATCAAAACCTTGCTGGTTTGCCACTTGACAAATAGTATCCTCAGTTTCACTAAGTAATAAAGGATCTTGCCCTTGCAAGAGATAAACTCTAGCCAAGCCTTGCGCAAGATGATGATTTAGTTGCTCTGGAAAAATGCGGTTCATTATTTCCTTTTTATTTGATTTTGTAACGCAATTATTTTTACGATTAATTGACGTGCTACTTGCTCGCGCATATCATTCCAAATTACCTCTCGTTCTTCTGATTTGGCTAATGCTGCACGTGCATTATCAAAGAAAGTACGGTTTACTTTCGCATTGATTGGATAGCTTTCGCCATTAGCAAGGCGGAAAGTGGCTTCTACTTCCAACATTAAAAGTTTTTCTGCCTCACGTCCGTGCTTAAAAATAGACGCGACTTGATCTGAAGTAATCTGTTTATTAATACGTAAAATCGGAATATTTTGTTCTAAATTGACGACATTAACCTGATTTTCCTGCAATTTGCGACGCATAATAACAGTAAAATCATTATAAGAGTCATCACTTTCAAGGGCTAATGTTCGCCATTCATTTGGCATAGTAACCGACTGTTGAAAATGCCAACCGCAAGCAGAAAGAATTGCTAATGTTGCGATAAGCAGTAAAGTCTTGATTGAGTTGATCATAAAAATTACCTTTATTGTAGGACGTGTAAAATGTAAATATTTCACATACCTATAAAAAATGGTGCGTGAATTTTAAATCCACACACCCTATGTATTATGGTTTCACTACCACGTTTAATAATTTACCTACGACATAAATCACTTTGACAATGTGTTGATTATCAATAAATTTCTTCACATTTTCATCCGCAAAAGCAATCGTTTTGACTGTGTCTTCATCTGCATCTGCCGCAACAGTAACTTTGCCACGAACCTTGCCATTTACTTGCACAACAATCAGTTTTTCATCTTCTACCATTGCGGCTTCATCGGCTTTTACCCATTCTGCAGTATCAATAGCACTTTCATTGCCAAGAGCTTGCCATAATTCAAAACAGATATGTGGCGTAATTGGATAAAGCATACGAACAACTGCACTTAATGCCTCCGCCATAACTGCACGATCTTGCTCGCTATCAAGCGATGCCTTAGTCAGTTTATTCATCAATTCCATCACTGCAGCAATCGCAGTATTAAATGTTTGACGACGACCAATATCATCGCTCACTTTCGCAATGGTTTTATGAACTTCACGACGAAGCACTTTTTGTTCTGCGGAAAGTGCGGTCAAATCTAGGCTAGTTTTTGCTGGATTTTGTTGATATTGATATACCAAATTCCAAACACGCCCTAAGAAACGTTTCGCCCCTTCTACGCCAGATTCTTGCCATTCCAAGGTCATTTCTGCTGGAGAGGCAAACATCATAAATAGACGAACAGTATCGGCACCATATTTTTCTACCATTTCTTGTGGGTCAATACCGTTATTTTTGGATTTCGACATTTTTGTCATGCCACTGTGGACTAATTCACGCCCTTCAGGATCGGTGGCTTTAATAATTCTGCCTTTTTCATCACGTTCAAGAGTCACCTGTGTTGGACTTATCCAAATACGCTCATTGGTTGGACTTGTGTAGTAGAAAGCATCTGCAAGCACCATACCTTGACATAATAATTTATCGGCTGGTTCCTCACTAGTTACAAATCCTGCATCCCGTAATAATTTGTGGAAGAAACGGAAGTAGAGCAAGTGCATTGTTGCGTGTTCAATACCACCGATATATTGATCCACTGGTAACCAATAGTTTGCTTCTTCCGCATCAAGCATGCCATTTTGATATTGTGGACAAGTGTAGCGCGCGTAATACCAAGAGGATTCCATAAAGGTATCAAAGGTATCCGTTTCTTTTAACGCTGGTGCGCCGTTAAGGGTTGTTTTGGCCCAGTTAGGATCTGCTTTAATTGGACTTTTTACGCCATCCATTACCACATCTTCAGGCAGAATAATAGGTAAATCTTCCATTGGTGCAGGTACTACATCGCCATTTTCAAGGGTTAGCATTGGAATTGGCGCCCCCCAATAACGTTGGCGAGAAACGCCCCAGTCACGTAAACGGTAATTAACTTGACGTTTTCCAACACCTAATTTTTCTAATTTATCTGCGATACCGTTGAATGCGCCATCAAAGTCTTTACCATCAAATTCAGCTGAATTAACGAGTTTGCCGTGTTCAGTAAAGGCTTGTTTAGTTAAATCAATTTCCTCATCAGCAATGGGTTCAATAACTTGCTTGATTTGTAAACCGTATTTTTGAGCAAATTCAAAGTCACGTTGGTCGTGAGCAGGAACAGCCATTACTGCGCCAGTACCGTAATGCATTAACACGAAATTCGCGACCCAAATCGGTAATTTATCCCCCGTCAATGGATGAATAGCAAATAAGCCCGTTGCCATTCCTTTTTTCTCCATTGTCGCAAGATCAGCTTCTGCCACTTTGGCGTTTTTCGCTTCTTGGATAAAGACGGCTAATTCGGAATTGTTTTGAGCCGCTAAACTTGCTAATGGATGTGCTGCCGCAATGCCTAAATAACTTACGCCATAAAAGGTATCTGGACGCGTGGTGTAAACCGCCACTTTTTCGTTGGTGTCTGCAACATCAAAGGTAATTTCTACCCCTTCAGAACGACCAATCCAGTTGCGCTGCATGGTTTTTACCATGTCAGGCCATTGTGGAAGGGCATCTAAACCACCTAATAATTGCTCTGCATAGTCAGTAATTTTGATAAACCATTGTGGAATTTCTTTTTGTTCCACAGGTGTATCACAACGCCAGCAACAACCTTCGTGTACTTGCTCGTTTGCGAGTACGGTTTCATCATTCGGGCACCAGTTTACGGTTGAGGTTTTTTTGTACACTAAGCCTTTTTTGTAAAGCTCAGTGAAGAACCATTGTTCCCATTTGTAGTATTCTGGTTTACAGGTTGCGATTTCGCGATCCCAGTCGAAACCAAAGCCTAAAAGCTGAAGTTGTTTTTTCATGTAGGCAATGTTTTCGTACGTCCATTTAGCAGGCGCAGTTTTGTTTTTGATTGCGGCACCTTCTGCTGGTAAGCCGAAAGCATCCCAACCAAATGGTTGCAATACGTTTTTGCCTAGCATGCGTTGATAACGAGAAATGACATCACCAATAGTGTAGTTACGCACGTGCCCCATATGCAGGCGACCAGAAGGATATGGGAACATAGAAAGACAGTAATATTTTTCTTTAGATTCGTCTTTGATTGCTTTGAAAACTTTATTTTCTGCCCAATATTGTTGAACCTTTGGTTCGATCATATCGGGGCGATATTGTTCTTGCATAAAATCACCTTAAATTTTAACCGCACTTTTGCAGCATTTTGACAATAGAAAATGTGGCATAGAATACCGTAAAATGGCAAAAATTAATAGGGAGAGAAATAAAAAGTGCGGTGGTTTTTTAGTTGTTTTTTACAATAAATTTTCAATTTTTACAGAACAAATTAGAACAAAGGAATTCATAGCAAGCCAATATAACTTATGATATAGTTTACCACCAAATTTATAGAGGTCTCTCAATAATAAAAATAATGATAGAGTTGGATCAAACAAATATACCAAAACACGTTGCCATTATTATGGATGGTAATGGCCGTTGGGCAAAACAGAAAAATAAAATGCGAATTTTCGGACACACCAATGGCGTTACTGCGGTACGCAAAGCAGTGGCTTATGCACGACAAATCGGTGTGGAAGTACTCACACTTTATGCCTTTAGTAGCGAAAATTGGAGTCGCCCAGAACAAGAAATCAGCGCGTTAATGTCGCTTTTTATGCAAGCCTTGGATCGCGAAGTGAAAAAATTACATAAAAATAATATTTGTCTGAAAATTATAGGCGATGTATCTCGTTTTAGTGAAACTTTACAAGAAAAAATCAAAAAAGCGGAAAATTTAACAGAAAAAAATACCGCACTTACACTCAATATTGCGGCAAATTACGGCGGTTGTTGGGATATTATTCAAGCCGCTAAACAAATTGCAGAAAAAGTTAAAAAAGAAGAAATGTCAGTTTCAGATATTAATAACTCGACTTTTCAACATCATCTTGCAACCCAAAATGCACCACCTGTGGATTTATTAATTCGCACCAGTGGAGAACAGCGCATAAGCAACTTTTTATTATGGCAAATTGCCTATGCGGAATTATATTTTTCCGATGTGCTTTGGCCTGATTTTAATCAATTAGAATTTAATCGCGCGATTGCAAGTTATCAACAACGTCATCGCCGTTTTGGCGGGACTGAATAGTTAAACGGATTAAAATTATGCTTAAACAACGAGTTTTATCTGCTATTGTGTTAATTGCTGCAGTTTTATGTGCGCTATTTTTATTCACACCTTTTTATTTTGCCCTCGCTTTAGGGGCAGTAGCGATTTTAGGCATTTGGGAATGGACTCAATTTGCTCGCCTAAAACAACCTTTGATACGTTTTTTTGTGACTACCTTTTTAGGCGTATTTATCTTCTTATGGCTCTATACTGAGGGCAACTATTTAGATGCAGGGCGTGTGTTTGAACAACATCTTCAGCTTTTATTGATAAATGCTGTTAGCTGGTGGGGTTTAGCTTTGTTACTTGTGATCAGTTATCCTAAATCAGCTAAATTTTGGTCTAAAAATCCACTTTTACAACTTTTATTTGCCTTTTCTACGTTGATTCCATTTGTCGCAGGTGTATTACGTTTACGTTTAGAACACTATACCCATGATCCTTATCACGGCTTATTTTTATTACTTTACGTATTTGTACTTGTTTGGGCAGCTGATTCTGGTGCTTATTTTAGCGGACGCGCCTTTGGCAAACGTAAACTTGCCCCTAAAGTATCGCCAGGTAAAAGTTGGGAAGGGGTTATTGGTGGATTAATTACAGCATTAGTGCTTGCTTTTATCTTTATTCATTTCTCTAACAATACTTTAGTAGGCGATCGAAATATTACTGGATTTATCATTCTTTCTGTAGCGACAGTTGCAATTTCAGTATTGGGCGATTTAACTGAAAGTATGTTTAAACGTGAGTCAGGAGTTAAAGACAGTAGCCAATTGATTCCTGGTCATGGCGGTGTATTAGATCGCATTGATAGCTTGACTGCCGCGGTACCTTTTTTCAGCTATTTCTATTTCTTTGTGTTATAAGGATTTTGAATGTCATTTTTGTGGTCACTAGGTTCTTTTATCATTGCTATTGCTATATTAGTATCCGTTCACGAATATGGTCACTTTTGGGCTGCTAGAAAGTGCGGTATAAAAGTCCATCGTTTTTCAATTGGCTTTGGTAAGGTAATTTGGAAACGTATCGATAAGCACGGTACAGAATTTGCGATTTCAATGATTCCTTTAGGCGGCTATGTAAAAATGCTTGATGGACGTAATGAAGTAGTTCCTGCTGAGCAAAAATCACAAGCATTTGACAGTAAAAGCGTATTACAACGCGCATTTGTAATTATTGCAGGCCCTTTAGCTAATTTTATTTTTGCAATTTTTGCTTATTGGGTCATTTACCTTTATGGAATACCAACGGTTAAACCAGTGATTGAATCAATAACACCAAACTCAATCGCAGCACAAGCCCACATTGAACCCAATACGCAAATTCTTACAATTGATGGCGAAGAAACTCAAGATTGGGAAACCATCAATATGCTACTTGCAACAAAAATGGGGGAGCCTAATGTTGAAATTACCCTTTCTCCTTTCAATTCTAATATTGAACAACAACGGACTTTAAATCTTACAAATTGGATATTCGATCCTGAAAAAGAAAGTGCTTTTGAGGCATTAGGGATTATGCCTATGCGTCCTAAAGTTGAAATGGTGCTTTCTAAAGTTGTTCAAAATTCTCCCGCTGAGAAAGCTGGTTTACAAATCGGTGATAAAATTTTAAAAGAAAATTTAACCGCACTTCCTTGGCAAGATTTTATAAAACAGGTCGAACAAGGCACAACTTTTACTATAAAAATTGAACGTAATGGAGAAACATTTGACAAAGTCCTAACTCCAGTGCGTAATCAAAATGGCAAATGGTTTGTTGGGGTTAGCCCAACCTTGACAAAATTAGCGGATGAATACCGTACTGAATTAAAATATGGTATTCTTGAATCTTTACAAAAAGGCATTGAAAAAACAGGACAACTTTCCCTTTTAACCTTGAAAATATTAGGGAAATTACTTACTGGCGATTTGTCATTAAATAATTTAAGTGGGCCAATTTCTATTGCAAAAGGTGCTGGTGCATCAGCAAATATTGGATTGGTGTATTTTTTAAGTTTTATGGCATTGATTAGTGTAAATTTAGGGATTATGAATTTATTTCCATTACCAGTATTAGATGGCGGTCATTTAGTTTTTTTAACAATGGAAGCTGTTAAAGGAAAACCTGTTTCTGAGCGGGTGCAAAGCATCTGTTATCGAATTGGCGCAGCACTGTTATTAAGCTTAACGGTGTTTGCATTATTTAATGATTTTTTACGTCTATAATTTATATAGGATACAATCGATGAAAAAACTTCTAATCGCAAGTTTATTATTCGGTACGACAACGACTGTGTTTGCCGCACCTTTTGTGGCAAAAGATATTCGTGTGGATGGTGTTCAAGGTGACTTAGAACAACAAATCCGAGCAAGTTTACCTGTTCGTGCCGGTCAGCGTGTGACTGACAATGATGTGGCTAATATTGTCCGCTCTTTATTCGTAAGTGGTCGATTCGATGATGTGAAAGCGCATCAAGAAGGCGATGTGCTTGTTGTTAGCGTTGTGGCTAAATCGATCATTTCAGATGTTAAAATCAAAGGTAACTCTATTATTCCCACTGAAGCACTAAAACAAAACTTAGATGCTAACGGGTTTAAAGTTGGCGATGTTTTAATTCGAGAAAAATTAAATGAATTTGCCAAAAGTGTAAAAGAGCACTATGCAAGTGTAGGTCGCTATAACGCAACCGTTGAACCTATTGTCAATACGCTACCAAATAATCGCGCTGAAATTTTAATTCAAATCAATGAAGATGATAAAGCAAAATTGGCATCATTAACTTTCAAGGGGAACGAATCTGTTAGTAGCAGTACATTACAAGAACAAATGGAATTACAACCTGATTCTTGGTGGAAATTATGGGGAAATAAATTTGAAGGTGCGCAATTCGAGAAAGATTTGCAGGCAATTCGTGATTATTATTTAAATAATGGCTATGCCAAAGCACAAATCACTAAAACGGATGTTCAGCTAAATGATGAAAAAACAAAAGTTAATGTAACCATTGATGTAAATGAAGGTTTACAGTATGACCTTCGTAGTGCACGCATTATAGGTAATCTGGGAGGTATGTCTGCCGAGCTTGAACCTTTACTTTCAGCATTACATTTAAATGATACTTTCCGCCGTAGTGATATTACAGATGTAGAAAATGCAATTAAAGCAAAACTTGGAGAACGCGGTTACGGTAGCACAACGGTAAATTCAGTACCTGATTTTGATGATGCAAATAAAACATTAGCGATAACCTTTGTTGTTGATGCTGGACGACGTTTAACTGTTCGCCAACTTCGCTTTGAAGGAAATACCGTTTCTGCTGATAGCACTTTACGTCAGGAAATGCGCCAACAAGAAGGAACTTGGTATAATTCACAATTAGTTGAGTTAGGAAAAATTCGCTTAGATCGTACAGGTTTCTTCGAAACAGTCGAAAACCGAATTGATCCTATCAATGGTAGTAATGATGAAGTGGATGTCGTATATAAAGTCAAAGAACGTAACACGGGTAGTATCAACTTTGGTATTGGTTACGGTACAGAGAGTGGTATTAGTTATCAAGCAAGTGTTAAACAAGATAATTTCTTAGGAACAGGGGCTGCTGTAAGTATAGCTGGTACGAAAAATGATTATGGTACGAGTGTCAATTTGGGTTATACCGAGCCCTATTTTACTAAAGATGGTGTAAGTCTTGGTGGAAATGTTTTCTTTGAAAACTATGATAACTCTAAAAGTGATACATCCTCTAACTATAAGCGTACGACTTATGGAAGTAATGTTACTTTAGGTTTCCCTGTAAATGAAAATAACTCCTATTATGTAGGATTAGGCCATACCTATAATAAAATTAGTAACTTTGCTCTAGAATATAACCGTAATTTATATATTCAATCAATGAAATTTAAAGGTAATGGTATTAAAACAAATGACTTTGATTTTTCTTTTGGTTGGAACTATAACAGCCTTAATAGAGGCTATTTCCCAACTAAAGGGGTTAAAGCAAGTCTTGGTGGACGAGTTACAATTCCAGGTTCTGATAACAAATACTACAAACTAAGTGCAGACGTACAGGGTTTCTACCCATTAGACAGAGATCACCTCTGGGTTGTATCTGCAAAAGCATCTGCAGGATATGCAAATGGTTTTGGAAACAAGCGTTTACCGTTCTATCAAACTTATACAGCGGGTGGCATTGGTTCATTACGCGGTTTTGCTTATGGTAGTATTGGGCCTAATGCAATTTATGCCGAACATGGTAATGGTAATGCTACTTTTAAGAAGATAAGTTCTGATGTGATTGGCGGTAATGCAATCACAACTGCGAGTGCAGAACTTATTGTACCAACTCCATTTGTGAGCGATAAGAGCCAAAATACGGTCCGAACTTCCCTATTTGTTGATGCGGCAAGTGTTTGGAATACTAAATGGAAATCGGATAAGAGTGGGTTAGATAACAATGTATTGAAAAGCTTACCCGATTATGGCAAATCAAGCCGTATTCGTGCCTCTACAGGTGTCGGATTCCAATGGCAATCTCCTATTGGTCCATTGGTATTCTCTTATGCCAAACCAATTAAAAAATATGAAAATGATGATGTCGAACAGTTCCAATTTAGTATTGGAGGTTCTTTCTAATAAATTGAACTTTTTTCTTCATCAGAACTCAAAAACAACGTTCTCTGCCTAATTGAATTGGGCAGAGAAAATATTAAACCCATCATTTAATTAAGGATATTTATCAAATGAAAAACATCGCAAAAGTAACCGCACTTGCTTTAGGTATTGCACTTGCTTCAGGCTATGCTTCCGCTGAAGAAAAAATTGCTTTCATTAATGCAGGTTATATTTTTCAACATCACCCAGATCGCCAAGCGGTAGCAGATAAACTTGATGCTGAATTTAAACCTGTAGCTGAGAAATTAGCAGCAAGCAAAAAAGAAGTTGATGATAAAATTGCTGCTGCTCGTAAAAAAGTAGAAGCAAAAGTTGCGGCTTTAGAAAAAGATGCACCTCGCTTACGTCAAGCTGATATTCAAAAACGCCAAGAGGAAATTAATAAATTAGGTGCGGCTGAAGATGCTGAATTACAAAAATTAATGCAAGAACAAGATAAAAAAGTTCAAGAATTCCAAGCTCAAAATGAAAAACGTCAAGCTGAAGAACGTGGTAAATTATTAAATAGCATTCAAACTGCGACAAATAATTTAGCAAAAGCAAAAGGTTATACTTATGTGCTTGATGCAAATTCAGTTGTATTTGCGGTAGAGGGTAAAGATATTACTGAAGAAGTATTAAAATCTATTCCTGCTTCTGAAAAAGCACAAGAGAAAAAATAATAGGTTCTCATAATGCAAAAATCCTATTCTTTACAAGAATTGGCAACTCAAATCGGCGCTACCGTTCGCGGTAACGCCGATGTTGTTGTTGAGAATATCGCTCCTCTCGATAAAGCCCAATCAAATCAACTCACTTTTATTTCTAACGTAAAATTTCGTGCATTATTGAAAGATTCTAAAGCAGGGATTTTGGTTGTTTCTGAAGAGGATGTTGAACACTGTTCTCCAGAAAGCAATTTACTTATTGTTAAAGATCCTTATGTGGCTTACGCAATTTTAGCGCAATATATGGATAGCACGCCAAAAGCGGCACAAGGAATCGCAAAAAGTGCGGTCATTTTTGATGGTGTTTTATTGGGCGAAAATGTATCTATTGGTGCGAACGCAGTGATTGAAGAAGGTGTTGTACTAGGTGATAACGTGATCATTGGTGCAAATTGCTTTGTTGGTAAAAATACCAAGATAGGTTCAGGCACTCAGCTCTGGGCTAATGTCACTGTTTACCATAACGTTGAGATTGGAGCTAATTGCTTAATTCAATCAGGAACAGTTATCGGTAGTGATGGTTTTGGTTATGCAAATGATCGTGGTCGTTGGATTAAAATTCCACAAGTAGGGCAAGTAATAATTGGTAATAACGTTGAGATTGGTGCGAATACCTGTATTGACAGAGGCGCATTAGATGCCACGATTATTGAAGATAACGTTATTATCGATAACCTTTGTCAAATTGCACATAATGTTCATATTGGCACAGGTACAGCGGTTGCGGGTGGCGTTATTATGGCAGGTAGCTTAACTGTTGGTCGCTATTGCTTAATTGGCGGTGCGAGTGTGATTAATGGTCATATGGAAATTTGTGATAAAGTAACCATTACTGGAATGGGAATGGTTATGCGTCCAATTACAGAGCCTGGCGTATATTCCTCTGGTATCCCATTACAAACGAATAAAGAGTGGCGTAAAACGGCAGCTCTAACATTAGGCATTGATGGCATACATAAACGCCTAAAAGCATTAGAAAAGAAAATTTCTTAATTGATACCCCATCATTTAATCTGCATTTTACAAGTTTAATAACTGATTAAAATGCAGATTTTTATGTGTATAAAATTTACTTAACGAAATAAGTTGAAATTCTTTTAAAAATAAATAAGCCCAACTTTAAATTGGGCTTACAAGCATACATTTTTTATCGTTAAAGAATTATGCGTTACCGCCAGTGATTTTTGCAACTTCAGCAGCAAAATCTTCTTCTTTTTTCTCAATACCTTCGCCTACTTCTAAACGAATGAAGTTAGAAACTGAAGTATTTACTGATTTTAAGAAATCCCCTACAGATACAGAAGGATCCATTACAAATGCTTGACCTGTTAATGAAACTTCACCAGTGAATTTCTTCATACGACCTTCAACCATTTTCTCTGCGATTTCTTTTGGTTTACCAGAGTTGATCGCAATATCGATTTGGATTTGGCGTTCGTGTTCAACCACTTCAGCAGATACATCTTCTGGGTTCACGAATTCAGGTTTAGATGCAGCTACGTGCATTGCTACTTTTTTCAGTTCATCAGCAGAACCTTCGCCCGCAACTAATACGCCAATTTTTGCACCGTGTAAGTATTGTGCAATTACTTGACCATCTAAGTAAGCAACACGACGAATATTCATGTTCTCACCGATTTTAGCAACTAATGCAGCACGTTTTTCTTCAAATTGCGCTTGTAATGCTTCGATAGTTGTACCTTTGTTTGCTGCTGCGAAATCAGCCACTTCGTTTGCTAAACCTAAGAAACCTGCATCTTTTGCTACGAAGTCAGTTTCACAGTTCATTTCAACTAATACACCGAAACCATTTTCTACACGAGCAAGGATAACACCTTCAGCTGCAACACGGCCTGCTTTTTTAGCTGCTTTAGCTTGACCAGATTTACGCATATTGTCGATTGCTAACTCAATATCACCGTTTGCTTCAACTAATGCTTTTTTACATTCCATCATACCTGCGCCAGTACGGTCACGAAGTTCTTTTACTAATGATGCTGTGATTTCAGCCATTTTTAAAATCCTCTGTCGAAAATGCGGTTTATTTTGACCGCACTTTTAGATAAAAATATAGGGGCTAAATTTTAGCCCCTATGCCAATTAATCGCTTGATTATTAAGGGCTTCGCCTTATTGCAAAACTTAAATTATTCTGCGTCAGCTGCTAATTCTTCAGCAACTTGAGCTTCGTTACCACGACCTTCTTTAACCGCTGCTGCAGCTGCAGAAACGTAAAGTTGGATAGCACGAGTCGCATCATCGTTACCAGGGATAACGAAATCTACGCCAGCTGGTGTTGAGTTAGTATCAACGATAGCAAATACAGGAATACCTAGGTTATTTGCTTCTTTAACAGCGATATGTTCGTGGTCCGCACCGATAACGAATAATGCATCTGGTAAGCCACCCATATCTTTGATACCGCCAAGGCTTAATTCAAGTTTTTCCATCTCACGGCTACGCATTAACGCTTCTTTTTTGGTTAATTTATCAAAAGTACCGTCTTGAGATTGGGTTTCTAAATCTTTTAAACGTTTAATTGATTGACGAACGGTTTTCCAGTTAGTCAACATACCACCTAACCAACGGTGGTTTACGTAATATTGCTGACAATCTAATGCTGCTGCTTGAACTGCTTCAGACGCTGCACGTTTTGTACCAACGAATAATACTTTACCATTGTTGCTAGCAATGCGAGTTAATTCCGCTAAAGCTTCGTTGAATAAAGGTAAAGTTTTTTCAAGATTGATGATGTGAACACCGTTACGAGCACCAAAAATGAAAGGTTTCATTTGTGGGTTCCAGTAACGAGTTTGGTGTCCGAAGTGTACGCCTGCGTTGATCATGTCGCGCATTGAAACTTGTGCCATAATATTTTCCTTTTGTTGGGGTTGAGCCTCCACATATCAGCTAATCGACCGTTTGGCACCCCGATTAAGCCTTGTTAATATGTGTGTGTTGTTAGTAATTAAAAAACTGCTTTTGAAAGGCAAAAACAGCGGGGCGATTTATACCATAAAGTGCGGTTAAAAACCAGTTTATTTTGTTTATTTCTCCACTTTTCTTGCTTTGATAAATAACAATGGTGGTCGATGTGACAAATCTTTAAATTCATTATGCCATTGCGGTTGGTCAGCAAGCATGGGTTCTTCCATTTGCTCGATTTGAAACCTTGCATGAATTAAATTATTGATAATTGTTGCTGTTGTTCGATGATAGGTTTGAAAAGGTTGTTTGAACCAATTTCTATTGCGTTTCCCCTCTTCTCGATAATGATTTAAACGATAAGCGACTTGCTGTTTTTTGTCATTTTTTTCCCAGCGTTCTCCCTCTTTATGGCAGGTAGTTATCGGATGTTCTTGTGAGAAAATTAATGTGCCATTAGACGAGAGTTTGTCATGGATCGTTGATAATAATGCCGGAAAATTTTCAATATAATGAAAGGCAAAAGAGCTAGTAATCACATCGAAATGACTTTCTGGTAACTCAGCTAATTTTTCCATTGGTAAGTGATATAAGGAAAAACGCCCTGAAAATTGACCGCACTTTTGAAGATCTTTTTCAGCTTGTTCGAGCATTTTTTCGGAAAGATCAGTTCCAATTACTTTAGCCGCCCCTCGTTCTAAATAAAGTTGTAAATGCCCTCCCGTACCACAGCCTAAATCGAGTAATTTCTTCCCTTTTAAATTAGGCAACAATGAAAGCATGGTGGGCTTTTCGATAATTTCATTGAGGCTAATTGGATTTGCACGGAGTTTCTGATAAAGCTCAAAGAAATTATCTTTATCATAAACACTAATTTTATTATTCATTTATTGCCTTAAAATAAAAATTTACGTGATTTAAATCACTCAAAAGTAAATACTTAAACGAGAAGTTAAAATTTAATATTTTTATAGATAAAAAATATCACTAAAGATAAAAAATAATTTTATGAATGATCATTTGATATTTCTTCTTCAATTTTCTCACTTAGAATTTCTTCTGTTTCTTTATTTAATGCTTTTGTATCAAGATGCGGTTTAATAAATGGTCTTGGTGTCCAATATTTTTTTACTATTTCATTCGAAAAACCGTGTAAAACTTCTTCATTTAACCGTTCTTGATCCAATGTTCGTACTTCCTTAATAATTTCTTCCGCTTCAATTTTATCAATACCTAATTTCATCAATGTTGCTCGACTAAGTGTAATTGCTGATTCAAAAGTTTCACGCACAATAAAATCTACATCCTGCTTAATCAAACTAACTGTTGTTTTTCTGTCATAAGTTCGGGTTAAAATCGGTAAATTTGGATAAGCCTCTTTCATTTGACTGACAATATGTTCAATTCTTTGTGTATCGTTAATACCTAATACGACACATTTCGCCTTTTCAATTCCTGCGGCTCGTAAAACATCTAATCGAATGCCATCGCCATAATAAACTTTAAAACCAAACTTTGCGGCAGCACGGATATTTTCGATATTGCGATCAATCACTGAAACGCTAATTCCACGAATCAATAATGTTTGGCAGACAATTTGACTAAAACGTCCAAAACCAATAACTAAAACGTTATCTTCCAAATCCACGATGCTGTCTAGATCATTTTCATCAAGCTGATCAAGATGTTTAGGCTCTGTACGCTGTATAAGTTTGCGAGCAATTTGAGCAATAATAGGCGAAAAAAGCATCGAAATAATCACTGCAGCAGTGAATGTCGCTTTTTCTTCATTACTGATTACTTCCGCGGTTGCTGCGGCTGAAAAAAGAACGAAAGCAAATTCGCCACCGTGTGCCATCAAAGACATTCGTCCTATGGCTTCTCGATGATCAAGACGGGTAATTCGGGCAATAATATAAACAGCACTGGCTTTTCCAAGTATATAAAGAAAAACAATTCCAAGTAGCAAGATCCAATGATTAAACACTAAATGCAAATCTAAGGACATTCCTACGCCCATAAAAAATAATCCGAGTAATAAGCCGCGAAATGGTTCTATATCCGCTTCAAGCTGATGGCGAAACGCTGATTCAGACATCATCACACCAGCAACAAACGCGCCCATTGCCATTGAAAGTCCGCCAATTTCCATTGCTAATGCAGCACCTAAAACGACCAATAATGCGCCCGCTGTCATCATTTCACGAATACGTGCTTTAGAAATTAAACGAAATAGTGGGTTCATTAACCATTTTCCAGCCACAATTAACCCCACAACAGCACTTAATGCTATACCAATTGATACCCAATCAGTATGTGGTGTCGATTCTTTCGAATGGGGAGCAAGAAAAGCGACAGAAGCCAAAAGTGGTACAATAGCAATATCTTCAAAAATTAACGTCGAAATTACGCGTTGTCCTTTTGACGTAGAAGTAAGCCCCCTTTCTTCTAGTGATTGCATTACAATAGCAGTAGAGGAAAGCGTGAAACCCATACCAGCAATAAATGATACTTCTTTTGTTAATCCTAATAAATAAATACCCGAAAAAGTGAGTAAGCAACCACATAATCCAACTTGTAACAAACCTCTGCCAAAAATAGCTTTACGCATTGCCCAAAGGCGTTCAGGATACATTTCAAGCCCGATAATAAAAAGAAACATTACCACACCTAATTCCGCTAAATGTACCACAGCTGTTGGATCTTGCACTATGCCAAAGACAGATGGGCCAATCAAACAACCTGCCACTAAATAACCTAGCACGCTACCCAACCCGAGTCTTTTAAATAACGGCACAATTGTTACGCTAGATGCGAGTAAAATAACGACTTTCATCAGTTCTGGATTGGCAAGTTGAGACATAATGACTCCAATAATGCAAAAAATACAAATATTTTGGCGAGTATATTAAAAAGTTATATGTGATAAATCATACTAAATCTTTTAATATAACTTTAAACCACATTTATTTTATATGAAATTGTGAGTTTCATTTAGTAATCGATGAATTAATTTTGCATTCGCGGGGGGAAACTGTCCTGCATCCAATGCGCGCTGCTCAACCCAAAAACCTTCTTGCCCCTCTCGCCCAAAAGGTTCGCCAATCCATTCATTTACCAGATAAAAGAAAAAAGAAATGATTTTTGTTGGATATTCAAATTGAAAACGTTCATAAAGTTCTGCATTTAACGCAACAATACCTATTTCCTCTTCCAGTTCACGTTTTAAAGCCTGTTCTGGAGTTTCTCCCGCATCTACTTTTCCACCGGGAAATTCTAAAGATTGGGCAAAATCCTGTCCTTCTAAACGCTGCGTTAAATAGATCTGACCAAATTCATTACGAATAATCCCCGCAGCAACTTGTATAATTTTTTTATCCATTTTTCTATCCAATGTAGAGGTATGAAAAAAGTGCGGTGAAAAATCACCGCACTTTGATTGTTCATTAGTGGCGTGCCACACGACTGCCGTGACAATGCTTATATTTTTTACCCGACCCACAAGGACAAGGTTCGTTGCGACCAATGCGACGATCTGAATAATCTTCAGTCTCTGAATTTTGAGTTGTCTGACTATTTTCATCCACAGGTAAATTATTTTGATTGATACGAGTAGCCATCTCCTGACGAGCACGTTCAGCTTCTTCCATTTCTTCTTGAGTACGCACACGTACACGGGTTAAAGTCATGATAACGTGGTGTTTTAAGGAATCTAGCATTTCCGTAAACATGCGGAAAGATTCTTTTTTATATTCTTGTTTTGGATCTTTTTGCGCATAGCCACGTAAATGAATACCTTGGCGTAAATAATCCATCGAAGCTAAGTGTTCTTTCCAAAGTTCATCTAAGGTTTGCAACATAACACCTTTTTCAAAATGGTGCATAGCGTCTTCGCCAACCAAAGCCTCTTTTTCTTTGTATTCCTTTTCTGCAATTTCCACAATGCGTTCGCGCAAACTTTCTTCGTGAAGATTATTGTCTTCTTCTAACCAATTAGAAATCGGTAATTCCATACCAAATTCTTGAGATAAACGTTCTTCAAGCCCTTTAATATCCCATTGTTCTTCCAAAGATTGTGGTGGAATATATTGATCAATCACACCATTAAACACATCGTGGCGAATAGCGTTGATAGTTTCAGAAATATCATCATTATCAAGCAAATAATTGCGTTGCTCATAAATCGCGTGACGTTGGTCATTTGCCACATCATCATATTCAAGTAGGTTTTTACGGCCATCGAAATGGAACGCCTCAACTTTTGCTTGAGCAGATGCAATCACTTTCGCCAACATTTTCGACTCCATTGCCTCGCCTGCTACCGTGAACGCTTTACGCATTAAATTGCGCTTACCCTCATTCAAATAAATGCGCATTAAACCATCTTCTAAAGAAAGATAGAAACGAGAAGAACCGGGGTCACCTTGACGCCCAGAACGACCGCGCAACTGGTTATCAATACGACGAGATTCGTGACGCTCTGTACCGATAATATGCAACCCACCCGCTTTCATTACAATTTCGTGGTTTTTCTCCCACTCTGCTTTAAGGGCTTCAATTTGTTCTTGAGTTGGATTTTCTAATTTGGCAGCCTGCGCTTTCCAGTTACCGCCAAGAATAATATCGGTACCTCGACCCGCCATATTCGTTGCGATAGTCACTGCGCTAGGAAATCCTGCTTCTGCCACGATTTCCGCTTCTTGTTGGTGGAATTTCGCATTCAACACATTGTGTTTTATACCTGCTTTATCTAACGCTTTAGATAATTCTTCTGATTTTTCGACTGAAATCGTCCCCACTAATACTGGTTGCTGGCGTTCTACACAATCTTTAATGTCTTCAATAATCGCATTAAATTTATATTGTTCATTTTCAAACATCACATCAGTGCGATCATCACGAATCATTGGACGATTTGTTGGAATTACAACAGTTTCCAAGCCATAAATTTGTTGGAACTCAAATGCTTCGGTATCCGCAGTCCCCGTCATACCCGCAAGACGTTCATATAAACGGAAGTAGTTTTGGTAAGAAATTGACGCAACAGTTTGGTTTTCGCTCTTAATATCCACCCCTTCTTTTGCCTCAATGGCTTGGTGCAAACCATCTGACCAACGACGCCCCGCCATTGTACGACCAGTGTGTTCATCAACAATCACGATTTCACCGTCTTTCACAATGTAATCGACATCTTTTTCAAACAATGTGTGCGCACGCAATGCAGCCATAACGTGATGAAGCAATACAATTCGACTAGGAGAATACAAAGAGTCCCCCTCAGGCATTAAACCTTGTGCAATTAACCAATCTTCTACTTTTTCTTGACCACGTTCGGTTAAATGTGCTTGTTTAGATTTCAAATCTAAAGTGAAATCGCCCTCTCCTTGATATTCTTCCGTATCTTCTTTTTCTTGTTTAATTAAACTTGGGATCAATTTATTTACCGCAATATAAAGCTCTGAACTTTTTTCTGCCTGACCTGAAATAATCAATGGTGTACGTGCTTCATCGATTAAGATAGAATCCACTTCATCCACCAACGCATAGCCTAAAGTACGTTGGAAACGCTCTTCTTTTGAGTGGGCTAAGTTGTCACGTAAATAATCAAAACCAAGTTCACTATTGGTTGCATAAGTAATATCTGCCGCATAAGCTTCACGTTTTTCTTCTGGCGATAACCCAGGAATATTGACGCCTACGCTCATACCCAAAAATTCAAATAACGGACGGTTGGTTTCTGCATCTCGACGAGCAAGATAATCATTCACCGTGACAACATGAACGCCTTTACCTTCAAGTGCGATTAAATAACAAGGCAAAGTCGCCGTTAATGTTTTACCTTCACCAGTACGCATTTCTGCGATACAGCGGTTAGTCAATACCATCCCACCGATAAGCTGCACATCAAAATGGCGCATACCAAGCACACGCTTACTTGCTTCGCGTACCGTTGCGAATGCTTCTGGTAAAATTTGTTGCAAAGTTTCGCCACCACTTAAACGATCACGAAACTCTTGTGTTTTTGCTTTTAATTCATCATCACTTAATGCCTCAAAAGCAGACTCCATTTTATTAATTTTTACGACTTGTTTTTTTAATTTACGTAAAACGCGTTCATTACGACTACCAAAAATTCTTGTTAAAATGCTCATAATTTCTCTTTTTAAATATATAAGTTAAATAGTTAAATGCTTATGAAATACTTTATTTCATGCACAATAATTTTTTAAAATATCGCTATTTCAATAGCAATATTCTTCACAAAAAACAGAAAAATTAAATAAGCAAGGGGCCTGCTCGAATTGGCGCACTAAGATTCAATACATCCGCTAAAAAGTACGGTTGAATTTTAGGTTGTTTTTCAGTTTGACGGGAAATTGAAGGTTGAGGAATGGCTTGTCGTTGCACTTCACGAGCAACTTTTACCGTTTCTAACGCTTGTTGAATGGAAACACTTGAGGAATAATTTTCCGTATTATTTTGATTTTCAAAACTTTGTGCGTTAGGCAAAGCAAAAATCGCGATGATACTTAAAAGTAATCGCGACCAAAAATTCGGTTTGACAGTGCCTGAAATCATTCGTCTCGTTGTTTATTATGAAAATTGCGTGTATTGTAACGGAAATCTAAACTAATGTCATTTACTGGGGGCAGACTTTATGGAAAACAAGGCTGAGCGTTATCAAAAAGCAGTCAATATTACGGATGTGCTTGAGCAATCGCCCTTTGCCAAAATAATGAAAAAAGGCCTTGCTATCAATGAACTCAATCAAAAATTTAACCGCATTTTTCCACAGGAATTTTACGGCAAATTTCGTATTGGCAACATAACAGATCATTTAATTTTTATTGAAGTGTCTAATGCTATTGTTCGACAGGGGATTCTATTTAAACAAATTGAATTATTAACACTAATTCAAGAAGAATTTCCGCAAGTAACAGGGTTTGAGATAACGATCAATCCTGGATTTTAAGTTTCAAATATAAGAAAAAATAAAGAATTACTTATCACTCAGACTTTTTAATAATGCTTTCTCTATTTTTTTCTCCTCGCGTCTTTTCTGAAAAAATGTACTCAATTTTTGACTACACTCTTCTGCCAATACGCCAGATGTAATCTCTAAAGTATGATTCATCTTGTAATCATTAAAAAAATGAAAACGTGATCCAATCGCGCCAGTTTTATAATCAGATGCACCGAACACAAGACGTTTAATACGGCTATGCAAAATTGCCCCTGCGCACATTGTGCAAGGCTCTAATGTCACATAAAGCGTGCTATTCAGTAGGCGATAATTTTGAATATTTTTCGCGCCATTACGCAAAGCGATAATTTCAGCATGTGCAGTAGGATCACTTTGAACAATGGAGAGATTCCAACCTTCTCCGATAATATTTCTAGCATCATCCACCAGCACCGCCCCCACAGGAATCTCACCTAACGCTTCCGCTTTATCGGCAAGCTCAAGGGCGTAGCGCATCATTTTCTCGTCAAATTCTGACCGCACTTTTGCTGCATCCATTAGACGGAAAAAGGATATTTAATCGGCTCATGAGATTGATAGCCAACGACTTTAAAATCATCCATCGTGACCCAAGTTTCTAAATCTTCAAGCGTTTTTATATCTGGATTGATTTCTAATTTTGGCAATGGGAAAGGCTCACGTTTAAGTTGTACGTCACGCATTAACTCAAGCTGATCTTCATAAATATGCGCATTCACAATTTTATGATATGCCTTGCCGGCTTTTTTGCCCGTGATCTGAGCCATAAGCGCTAAGAAGGTAAACACCTGAATTTGATTGAAATTCAATCCAAGCGGAACATCACAGGAACGTTGATAACTAGTAAGATGTAAAGTATCGCCCACAAGAGAAAAAGTATGCGTGTGCATACAAGGACGAAGACAACCAAGATCAAATTCCCCAGGGTTAAAAAAAGTTAAAATTTCTCCTCTATCATCAATACCTTTCGTTAAGTTATTAACAATTTTGCGTAGCTGATCGATGGTTTCACCATTAGGTTTACGCCATGCTCTGCCTTGCACACCATATACACGCCCCATATCATCAACGCCTCTACGATGCGGATTTGCAAGCCAAGCTGCATTTTCATTCGCATTAGCATCCCAAGTTTTCGTGCCAAGTGCGCGGAAATCAGCGGCATTGTCATATCCACGAATATAACCTAGAAATTCAGCAATGGCCGCTTTCCAATAACTTTTACGCGTGGTTATCAGCGGAAATTGATTATTCGCCACATCATATTCTAAATCTGCATTAATAACGGTGAGACAGCGCTTACCTGTACGCTCATTGGCAACCCATTCACCTTCATTAACAATGCGACGACAAAGATCAAGATATTGCTTCATAAAAAATCTCCTATTTTATGACCGCACTTTTGCGTGAATAAGCCCAAGCCATAATTAAAGCGCCACCAATAATCATCGGTAAACAAAGTGCTTGTCCTCTTGTAATGACCCCAAAGAAATTTTCAACTTCAGGTTCACGCACATATTCCACAATAAAACGGAAGACGCCATAACCAATTAAGAATAAACCTGCAACAGAGCCCATTGGACGTGGTTTTTTAATAAAAATATTCAGAATCGTAAACAACACCAGGCCTTCTAAAAAGGCTTCATAAAGTTGTGATGGATGACGAGGCAGTAAAAGAGGATCATTCGGGAAAATCATTGCCCAAGGCACATTCGTTTCGCGTCCCCATAGTTCAAGATTAATGAAATTACCAATTCTGCCTAAACCTAAACCAAACGGAATCAAAGGCGCAACAAAGTCAGCCGTTTGCCAAAAATTACGTTTTTGTGAATAGGATGTCCAAATCATAGCAACAATTACACCAATTAAGCCACCGTGGAACGACATTCCCCCTTCCCAAACGCGGAATAAATAAAGTGGTTCTTGTAAGAAATGATCAAGATTATAGAAAAATACATCGCCAACACGTCCGCCAATAAACACCCCCATAAAACCATTGAAAAGTAAGCTATCGACCTGATCTACTGTCCAACCGCTATTTGGACGATTAGCACGGCGAACCGCAAGCCAACGTGCAAAAACAAAACCTAAAAGGTACATCAAACCATACCAACGTAAGCCGATATTACTATCGCCAAGCGTAAAAATACTCGGATCAAAGTGGGGAAGAAGTAAATAATTTGAATTCATAATTTTCCTTATTTCAGAAACATATTGATCGCAACCACAATTAAGAAAAGGGCGAAACCTTTTTTTAAGGTTGAAACAGGCAATTTAGAGGTTGCACTTGCGCCTAATTTGGAAGTAAAAAATGAAGTGGCAGTAATGCCTAACACTGCGGGAAGATAAATATAACCGAGCGAATATTCAGGCATTAATGGATTTCCCCAACCACTCACTATAAAACTAAACATCCCTGATATGCCCAATAACATCCCACAAAATGCAGAAGAACCGATGGCTTGTTTGATATTAATGCCACGAGCAGTTAAAAACGGTACAATAAATCCACCACCGCCAATTCCCGCAGCACTAGATGCCATACCAATCAAAATACCGCCAATTACGGAAGAAAGAGGGGTAAGTGGTTTTGTTGTAACTTGATCTTTTTTAATCGAAAGTACCATTTTTGTGGCTAAATATACCACTAAGCAAGCAAAAATTTTGGCAGAAATTTCACGATCAAGTCTTCCAATGAATAAACCACAAACAAAAACAGAAAGCATAATAACCGGAGCTAAAATGCGAACTGCCTGCCAGACTATGTTACCTAATTTATGATGACGTTGTGCCGATCCAATGCCAGTAATCACAATGGTAGCAAATGATGTTCCAAGTGCGGTAGACATCAACAAAGATTCTGGTACATCTACAATAGGCAGTAAATACACTAACGTTGGCACAATTACTAACCCTCCGCCGATACCAAATAATCCTGCAAGAAAACCCGCTAATGCACCAACAAACAAACAAAGAAGAATAAAAGTGAACATTATTGACCTTTTGATTTGTAAAAATGGCGTTTTGTGTATTTTGTCTGAGAATATTTTTTATTTGCCGAATAAGACTGTGAATTTGCTTCACGAGATGCGGAAAATATTGGTGGATTATCCGTAAATAATACCGAAGCAAACTCTTTCATTACCTTTCGATAAACATCTCGCTTAAAAGACACAACTTGACGAACAGGATACCAAAAACTTACCCAACGCCACCCATCAAATTCTGGCGATTTGGTCGTTTTCATATTGATATTTTTTTCATCGCCAACAAGCTGTAGCAAAAACCAGCGTTGTTTCTGCCCAATACACATCGGCTTGCTATCATAACGCAATAAACGCCTTGGCAATTTATAACGCAACCAATGTTTAGAAACATATAACAAACGCACATCTTTAGGTTGTAAACCAACTTCCTCGTGTAGTTCGCGATACATCGCTTGCTCGGCACTTTCATTATCATTAATGCCACCTTGCGGAAACTGCCACGAATTTTGCCCACAACGCTTCGCCCAAAGCACTTGCCCTTTGCGATTACAAATCACAATACCCACATTTGGACGGTAGCCATCAAAATCGATCACTATCGTTTTACCTTACATTTTTCCTATAAAAATAGCTCAAGATTGTTTCATAAATCAGTGCTTTTATCAACCAAAGGGCATTATGACAAAATAATCATATCATCACGATGCATTGCTACTGCACCGTATTCATAGCCTAAAACATTTTCAATGTCTGCTGATTTTCTACTCTTAATTAATTGTAGGGCATCGCTGTTATAGCGTGGCATACCTAGTGCAATGTCTTTACCCGATTGAGTGCGTATTTTGACTACTTCACCACGCGAGAAACGCCCTTCCACGTTAATAATGCCAGCGGGTAATAAGGATTTATTTTGTTCAAGAATAGCGTTTTGGGCCCCTTCATCAACAGTGATGATGCCTGCCGATGGCGCGGCGAAAAGCCATTGTTTGCGGCTTTCTAATCGATCAGATTGATGTGCAATAAATTTTGTGCCAATATTTTGTTCATAAGCAAGATCAGCGATCACATTTGGACGATTACCCGGTGCAATAATGGTTTCAATTCCAGAGCGAGTGGCAACGTCGGCTGCAATGATTTTAGTCATCATTCCTCCAGTGCCAAGATTTGTACCACTTCCTCCTGCGATTGAGCGAATATGATCCGTGATTTGTTCTACAACTGGAATTAATTTTGCTTCAGGATTTTTACGCGGATCACTATCGAATAAACCTTGTTGATCAGTCAATAAATAAAGTTGTTCCGCTTGAACAAGAATAGCGACTAATGCCGATAAATTGTCATTGTCACCTACTTTAATTTCCGCAGTCGCCACCGCGTCATTTTCATTAATCACAGGAATAATGTGGTTATCTAAAAGTGCGTGTAAAGTATCTCGCGCATTTAAAAAACGTTCGCGATCTTCAATATCTGCACGGGTTAATAAAAGTTGCCCGATATGGATATCATAAATAGCAAATAATTTTTCCCAAGCCTGAATTAATTGGCTCTGACCAACCGCTGCAAGCAGTTGCTTTGAGGCGATAGTGGGTGGTAATTGAGGATGATTTAAATAATGGCGACCCGCTGCAATCGCACCAGAAGTCACGATCACTATACGAAATCCATCATTATGCAATTGTGCAATTTGACGAACGATTTCCATCATATGTGGCGAATTCAGTTTTGGCGAACCCTGAGTTAGCGTGCTTGTACCGAATTTCACAACGATTGTTTTTTTGTTCATAGTCCTTTCCAAGTTCTTAAAATTGGCATTAACGTTATCACTAAATCAATGAAAAATCACTTAATATCAGGTATAGTAACGGCAAATTTTAGGGGGATTTATGACATTTAGTTTAATTGTGGCGACAACATTAAATAATGTGATTGGTAAAGATAACCAAATGCCTTGGCACTTGCCTGCAGATTTAGCTTGGTTTCGTCAGAACACCACTGGTAAACCTGTCATTATGGGGCGTAAAACCTTTGAAAGTATTGGTCGTCCACTACCTAAACGTACCAATATCGTACTTTCTCGCCAGCTTTTTGAACACGAAGGTGTGATATGGAAAGATAGCTTTGAAAGTGCGGTCAATTTTGTCAGAGATTTTGATGAAATTATGTTGATTGGTGGGGGAGAGTTATTCAAACAATATTTACCCAAAGCAGATAAGTTATACCTTACTCAAATTCAAACAGAACTAGATGGCGATACTTTTTTCCCTCAATTGAATTGGGAGGAGTGGGAAATTGAATTTGATGAATATCGTAAGGCAGATGAACAAAATCGCTATGATTGCCGATTTTTAATTCTTACCCGAAAATAAATCAAATAAATGAAACAATACTTCTAGAACATTCATTAATCTAGCAAAAACAAAGAGATGATAATTTCCCCTTGAGTTCCCCTTTTTAAAGTTTCATAATGACCTTTCATTTTATTTTTGATAGTTTTAAATATCCCATTTTTAAACATTATCCCAAATCAGGGAAGACATTATGACGAAAACTGCAATTGAAACTCCATCAAATAAATCTGTATCAAAGAAAACTAATCGTAAAAAAAATTTAAGCATTTTTATTTTTATCTTGCTTATTATTGGTATTGCTTGTGCTTTGTATTGGTTTTTCTTCTTGAAGGATTTTGAAGAAACAGAAGATGCTTATGTGGGCGGTAATCAAGTGATGGTGTCATCACAAGTTGCAGGTAATGTAGCGAAGATTAATGCTGACAATATGGATAAAGTCCATGCAGGTGATATTCTAGTTGAATTGGATGATACGAATGCGAAACTTAGTTTCGAACAGGCCAAAAGCAATCTCGCCAATGCTGTACGTCAGGTAGAACAACTCGGTTTCACTGTGCAACAATTGCAATCAGCTGTGCACGCCAATGAAATTTCTTTAGCTCAAGCTCAAGGCAATTTGGCTCGCCGAGTTCAACTTGAAAAAATGGGTGCGATTGATAAAGAATCTTTCCAACACGCAAAAGAAGCTGTCGAGCTTGCCAAAGCAAATTTAAATGCCTCTAAAAATCAATTGGCTGCTAATCAGGCTTTATTGAGTAACGTTCCATTACGTGAACAACCGCAAATACAAAATGCAATGAGTTCACTCAAACAGGCTTGGTTGAATTTACAACGTACAAAAATTAGAAGTCCAATTGATGGCTATGTGGCGCGTCGTAATGTTCAAGTTGGGCAAGCCGTTTCAGTGGGTGGCGCGTTAATGGCGGTGGTATCTAATGAACAAATGTGGCTAGAAGCTAACTTCAAAGAAACCCAATTAACGAATATGCGCATTGGTCAGCCAGTAAAAATCCATTTTGATTTATACGGTAAAAATAAAGAATTTGATGGCGTGATAAATGGTATTGAAATGGGGACTGGCAATGCGTTTTCTCTTTTGCCTTCACAAAATGCCACTGGTAACTGGATTAAAGTGGTGCAACGTGTACCTGTGCGAATTAAATTAGATCCACAACAATTTGCCGAAATGCCATTGAGAATTGGTCTTTCTGCAACGGCAAAAGTAAGAATTTCAGATTCATCAGGTGCAATGTTACGAGAAAAAGCAGAACCGAAAACTTTATTTGCTACTGATACACTTAAATATGATGAAAGTGCGGTAGAAGATTTAATTGAATCTATCATTCAGCAAAACAGCCATTAAGGCGGTGCTATGGACAATTCTGCAAAAAAATTCCCACCTATTCAAGGTGGCGCGCTGATTTTATTAACGCTGGCTTTATCGCTCGCCACCTTTATGCAGGTATTAGATTCTACGATTGCAAATGTGGCGATTCCTACTATTGCAGGCGATCTTGGCGCATCTTTTAGTCAAGGTACGTGGGTAATTACTTCTTTTGGTGTGGCAAATGCGATTTCTATTCCAATAACGGGTTGGTTAGCAAAACGTTTTGGCGAAGTGCGGTTATTTTTAGTCTCAACTTTTTTATTTGTTGTCTCTTCTTGGCTCTGTGGGATTGCGGATAGTCTTGAAGCATTAATTATTTACCGAGTCATTCAAGGTGCTGTCGCAGGCCCAGTGATCCCTCTTTCTCAAAGTTTATTATTAAATAATTATCCACCAGAAAAACGCGGAATGGCATTGGCATTTTGGTCAATGACTATTGTGGTTGCACCTATTTTTGGCCCAATTTTAGGCGGATGGATTAGCGATAATATCCATTGGGGATGGATCTTTTTTATCAATGTTCCGATCGGTTTGTTAGTTGTGCTAATCAGCTGGAAGATTTTGGGTAGCCGAGAAAGTGAAATTGTTCATCAACCTATTGATAAAGTCGGTTTAGTTTTACTTGTCTTAGGCGTGGGATGTTTGCAATTAATGCTTGATCAGGGTCGTGAGCAAGATTGGTTTAATTCTAATGAAATCATTATATTAGCCGTTGTTGCTGTCGTTTGTCTGATTGCCTTGATTATCTGGGAATTGACAGATGACAATCCTGTAGTGGATATTTCGCTTTTCCATTCTCGTAATTTTAGCGTAGGGTGTTTATGTACTAGTTTAGCCTTTTTGATTTATCTAGGTTCTGTGGTATTAATTCCGCTCTTGCTACAACAAGTCTTCCATTACACCGCGACGTGGGCAGGGCTTGCGGCTTCCCCAGTTGGATTATTCCCAATTTTGCTTTCACCGATTATTGGGCGTTTCGGTTATAAGATCGATATGCGAATTTTAGTGACGATAAGCTTTATTGTATATGCAATAACATTTTATTGGCGAGCGGTAACCTTCGAGCCATCAATGACATTTGTTGATGTAGCTTTACCACAATTAGTGCAAGGTTTAGCGGTGTCCTGTTTCTTTATGCCACTTACTACAATAACGCTGTCTGGCTTGCCTGCGCATAAAATGGCTTCAGCCTCTAGCTTATTTAACTTCTTGAGAACTTTAGCGGGTTCTGTAGGAACATCTTTGACCACATTTATGTGGTATAACCGTGAAGCTGTTCACCACACTCAATTAACAGAACACATTAATCCTTATAACCCAATTTCCCAAAGTTTTTACCATCAAATGAATCAATTTGGTTTAAGTGATACGCAAACTTCAGCTTACCTTGCTCAACAAATAACATCGCAAGGATTTATTATTGGCGCAAATGAAATATTTTGGTTATCAGCTATGGGATTCTTAGGATTGCTTATTGTGATTTGGTTTGCAAAACCACCTTTTGGTACTCAGCATTAAAATAAATATATATTACATACCAATCACAACACAATCGGTAACAGTTTTAGCTCTACTTTGCGCCTGTACTGCAAGCTCTCGAGTATCAAAACTTGCTACACGAACACGGTTCCATTCGCCGTTAGTTTGTATTTGAGCATTTAATCCTGTCATCTGTAAACGACCTTGCAAATTTTCAGCTTGCGCTTGATTTTTGAAAGCACCGCATTGTAAACCAAATTTCTTGCTATCCCGTACATTATTAACCGTTTTTATTTGTTCTACTTTTTTTGCGCTTTCAATTTTCTGTGAGTCTTGCTTTTTAATTGATTCCAATTTTACGATTTCTGCCTCTGTATTTTTCATATCTTCCGTTTTTTTGGATTGAGTTCTCGTTGCATCTTCTATTCTCTGTTGCTCAGCCAGTTTTCTAGCTTCATCAGCCGCTTTTTGATCTCTTTCTATTTGAATTAAAACTTGACGTTGTTCTTCTGTTAAACGCATATTTTGTTCTACACTCGCTGGATTATTATCTACAGGTACAGTACGCGTTTCTAAGGCTTTAATATAACTCCACACTTCCTCTGGACGATTAGGTAACACACTTTTAGGTTGAGCTTTTTCCTGTTGTGTTATAGCTTGCTGCACGCTTACCTTACTGTTCTGATTTTTCAACAAATAAAGTCCAACAACAAAAACTAGAACAATAAATAAAGCAAGAAAAATCAAGACATTTGTATTCTTTTTCTTATTTTTTTTCTTATTATTTGAGCTACGACGCGCAGCAAAATCTCGATGTGCCACAATAAATTCCTAGATTTGAAGTGATAATTTTAATAATTCAACAAAATTCGCTAAGTTTACTGAAAAATAGTCTTTAAATAAAGACTAACATAAGTGGATTATTTATATAATTAACAGAATAAAAAATACCGCACTTATGCAGGTTATGCTCAAAAAAGTTGGATAAAACAACTATTTATAAGTACGAAGTACGAATTACGTAAGATAACCTAAGTGCGGTTTGTTTTTTCTATGTTTTAATTAGTGGGTTGTTTTATTTTCATCAAAAACCGGTAATGGTTTGTGTTCAGTTGCGACATAGCTATATACCACAGGCAAGACGAACAAGGTAAAAATAGTACCAATGGATAATCCCGCTACAATCACTATCCCAATACTAAAGCGAGATACCGCTCCTGCACCTGTTGCATAGAGTAATGGAATTAAGCCAGCTACCATTGCAGCAGTTGTCATTAGAATTGGACGCAAACGCACTTTTGCCGCGTGAGTGATTGCCTCAATACGAGTTTTACCATAGTTTAACTGTTCTTCTTTTGCCACTTCGCACATTAAGATACCGTGTTTGGTGATTAATCCCACGAGAGTAATCAACCCAACTTGAGAGTAGATATTTAATGTTGTTCCTGCGATGCTAAAGAAGGATAAAATATTTAAGCTCACCAATGCACCACTTACGGCTAATGGTACGGAAATCATAATTACCATTGGGTCACGTATAGATTCAAACTGAATGGCAAGTACCAAGAATATGATGATAACAGCCAATGCAAAAGTGACGGCTAATGCGTTGCCTTCTTGGACTAATTGACGTGCTTCAGATTTAAAATCAAACGTATAGCCTTGCGGTAAATTGTCTGTTGCATGTTGTTGAAGCCAAGCAATGGCATCACCACTTGATGTACCCGGCATTGGTACAGCACTGATTTCAGCCGAATTTAATTGGCTGAAACGCGGTAATGATGTTGGCTGAGTTTCTAATTTCATACTAATAACACTACTTAATGGCACTGATTGACCATTAGATGCAGTTAAATAATAATTTTGGAAACTTTCTGGCGATAAGCGATCATCTCGTTTTACCTGCGAAATGACTTTATAAGCACGCCCATCCACATCCACACGCGTAACTGTCGCACCAGATAAGAAACTCCCTAAAGTATTACTGATTTGTTGCATCGTGATGCCGTAAGTTCCCGCTTTTTCTTTATCTACTGAAATTGTCATTTGTGCCGTGTCATAGGTCAAATCTAAATTTGTATAAATAAATTTGCCAGAGGCTTTCATCGCACTGAGGAATTTCTCTGCGGTGTTTGCCAAAGATTTATAATCTTGTGCAGTTTTCAATACAATAGAGACTGGAGCGCCTTGTTCCCCTGTATCAATTTCAGGAATGTTAAATGCTGATACTGACACTTCTGGAATTGATTTTGCTTTTTCATTAATTTCATTCATTATTGCGGATTGTTTACGTGAACGTTCTTTCCAATCTTTCAATGTGATGATATTTAACGAGCTATTAGAAGTTGGCGCGCCAGCAATGCTCATACCAAAAGAGACTTCGGGTGTTTCCATTACATTTTTCATATATGGTTGCATTGCATTTTGAATGTAATCCACATTTACGCTAGATGGCGCGTTACCAATTGCAATAAATGCGCCTTTATCTTCATTTGGCGTTAATTCACTAGAAAGTGAATTAAACAAAAATGGGAGCGTTGAGAAAATCACGACCGCAAAAGCCAGCATTGATTTACGATTGAGCATAACGAGATCAAGCATGTATTCGTAAACACGATTTACTTTACCTAAGGTATGTTCTACGCGTTCTTCCATCCATGTTGGTTTAGCATTGGATTTGAGTAACTTACTACTCATCATTGGCGATAACGTTAATGCCACAACACCAGAAATAAATACTGCACCAGCAAGGGTTAAAGCAAACTCTTTAAACAATGTGCCGGTAATGCCGCCCATTAAAGCCATTGGCGAATAAACCGCGATCAACGCAATAGTCATAGAAATAACAGGGACTGCAATTTCACGCGTACCAATAATTGCTGCTCGGAATGGCGTTTCTCCCGCTTTAATATGACGATCAATATTCTCCAGCACCACAATAGCATCATCTACGACTAAACCTATGGCAAGAATTAAAGCAAGCAAGGTCATTAAATTAATAGAAAAGTTGAAACTTTGTAGCAGCATTAATACGCCAATAAGAGAAATTGGAATAGCCAATATTGGAATTAAAATGGCACGGAACGAACCGATAAACATTAAAATTACTACTAAAACGATCAAAGTAGCTTCACCAATAGTTTTTATGACCTCGTGAATAGAGCTATTAATGGCAATAGTGCGGTCATAAAGAATATCGCTTTCCATACTGTCTGGCAGTTGTGTTTTTATACTTTCATATAAAGGGCGAATTTTTTCTGCGACAGTCAAAGGGTTTGCTGTTGAGGTTGGATTGATGGCTAACACAACGGACTCTGCGCCATTTGCCGTAGCACGCGAATTATCACTTTCTTTATTTAATTCAACGGTTGCAATATCACGCAAACGCACTAAATCATCGCCATTTGATGAAATAATTAAGTTGCTGAGTTGTTCCACTGATTTCGTTGTAGTCTCCACTTTATTACGATAACTCACATAATAGCCATTATCGTTCCCCGCAGCCGTTTGTACATTATTTGCAGAAAGCGCAGACATCACTGTTGGCACAGAAAGATTTTGAGCTGCCATTTTTTGTGGATCAAGCCAAATACGTAATGCATATTCAGCTGCACCAAATACCTGTACTTCGGCAACACCTTCAATGGTAAACAACTGTGGTTTGACTACACGATTGATGTAATCAGTTACCTGACTAGAATCTAGTTTTTTAGATCGGAAACTGATATACATAATACCGCTCCCACCTGAAGAAGAGGATACACTAGGATCTTCAATACCATTTGGTAATGCTGACTTTACTGCATTCACTTTGGCTAACACATCTGCTAACGCTCCTGCAGGATCGGTATTTAATTTCATTTTTATTGTAATAGTCGAACTACTAGGCGCACTAGTCGAAGACATATAATCAATATTATCGGCTTGCGCGATAGATTCTTCCAATTTTGACGTAACAAATGCTTGGATTAAATTCGCATCTGCCCCTGGATATGCGGTACTCACTGTAATGACTGTAGTAGTCATTTTAGGGTATTCACGCACTGCCAATTTCGAGATTGCTTGCAACCCTAAAATAATCATTAACAAACTAATTGAAACTGCTAAAACAGGACGACGAATAAATATATCGGTAAATTTCATTCGGATTTCCTCATACATTAAAGTGGTGTTTTATGTGCAGGCTCTACTGCACCCACAATGTCTTTTTTAATCCATTCCACAAGACTTCCATTACCAATACCTTGCTGACCGCCTGTAATAATTTTATCTCCCGCTTTAACTTCATTTCCCTGTAATTGAGCATGAACACCTTGACGATCTTTAGTAAATACGGTGATCTGTTTCGCACGATAGAGACGATCCAATTTTTCATTACCTGACATTTTTCCTTTTTCTTCTTCAGATAATGGTTCAAGTAAATAGGCAATTTCGCCATACATATTGTAGCTAATAGCTACTTGTGGAACGACAACTTGATTTGTTTCAGTTGGAAGTGCAATGCGTAAGCGAGAGAACATACCTGAAAGCAATTTATGCCCATCTTCAGAATCAAAAGTAGCCTGAACATCAACTAAACCTGTTGATGAATTAATGGCAGGTTCAATCGCAGTGATTCGAGCTGAAAATGTTTCGCCCAAGCGAGCATCTGTTGTCGCTGTAACGCGCTGACCGATATGTAATTTATCTAAATCATTTTGTGAAAGAGCAAAATCCACTTTCATTGAGCTAGTATCTTCTACACGCACAATTTCTGTTCCAACATTCACATATTGACCAACGTTTACTTTCACAATACCTGCTTTGCCATCAAATGGCGCAACAATTTTACGACGTTCAATTGCTGCTTTTAGAGATTCAATACTAGCTACTTGAGCATCATAAGCCGATTTTGCGTTATCCATTTCTTGACGTGATACAGCATTGCTATTTAATAAGCCCACATAACGTTGGTAAGTTTGACGAAGTGCTGATAATTGTGCCTGAGCAGCTTGTAGATTAGCTCGTTCAACAGAACTATCAAGTTCCACAAGCACCTCACCTTTTTTCACATTTTGTCCATTTTGAACAAGTACTTGTGAAACCGCGCCCGCATTTTGTGTACTGAGCATCACACCTTGATTTGGACGCACAAGACCTGTTGTGTTAATAACTGGCGTCCACTCACGTGGTTGTACTTCAAGTGCGGTCACTGGGCTTGAAGGTTCTGGCATTTCTGCAATTGCTCGGCTTATCATTACGCCTTTTATCATATTAAAACCGATGACACCGACAAAAATTAAGACAAATACCACTAAAATTATTTTCATCAAGAAAATATGTGAGCGTTTTGGTCTTTGATGTTGAGTTTGACTCATGTTTAAAGCTCCGTTATAAAAATAACAACAATTATTTCTGAATCGCACGCCAAGAGCGTTCAATCACAGATTCTAAAATTTCAGGCTTAAGATCGAAATCGATAAATTTTGCATCAGAGGCTAAATTTATCGCCGTTTTCAAACTTAATAAAAAGAGAATATCTTCAGATAATTCCGCTAATAAGCCAGCTTTTTGTGCTTGATGACAAAATAAATCCCAACGGCAATTTTTAATGTTTTTACAAATATCCTTGAAATTCGGCAAAGATTCATATTGCTTTAAATTGGATAGAATAGTGGGATTTTCTTGTAAGAAATACCAAATGTTTTTCCACATTTGTCGATACTGTTCGAAAAAAGGCTTAGTTTCATCAAAATCTTTTTCAAGCGTTGCCATAAACATTGAAAACACTCTGTGTGCAAATTGTTCGAGCAACTCATCTTTGTTTTTAAAATAAAGGTAAATCGTTCCTGCGGCCACATTTGCTTCTTTCGCAAGTTTGTGCATAGAAAGTTGATTCAACCCTTCTCTTGCCATTAAACGATCTGTCGCTGAAAAAATCTGTTCGGCTAAGTCTGTTTTAGCTTGTCGCATAAGATCCTTGAGTAAAATAAGGAGCAATAATTGCTCAAAAATGAATGAGCGTTCATTTTATTTATTTTTTGTTTTTTGGCAAGTTAAAAAACAAAAAACGTAACAATACTTATCTGTAGGTAAGCCGTAAACCCACAAGATGAATGATGAACAAAGGAGGATATAAAAAATAGGAATATAAAATGCAGTCAAAATTAACCGCACTTTTCATCATTAAATAAACGCGTGGACTGAAGCCCACCTATTTTGTGTGATAAGAACGATGTCTTGTATGTCCTTGCGGTGGCACCGCACGTTTTAACCGATACGGTTTCGGCAGTTCAAGCAAGGCTTCTGTTTCATATTGGCTCACAGGGATAGAATGGCCAATATATTCTTCAATTGCTGGTAAATTCATCGCATATTCTTCACAAGCGAAACTAATCGAAACACCACTTTCCCCTGCTCGTCCAGTGCGGCCGATTCGGTGAACATAATCTTCTCTATCATCGGGTAAATCATAATTGAAAACATGCGTCACATCAGAAATATGCAAGCCACGAGCGGCCACATCTGTTGCCACTAAAATATCCAAATCACCATCAGTAAATTGTTTTAATAACGATAAACGTTTTTTCTGTGCTACATCGCCAGTCAGTAAACCGACACGATGCCCATCAGCAGCCAAATAACCCCAAATTTCTTCACAACGATGTTTCGTATTCGCAAACACAATACAACGCTCAGGCCATTCATCTTCCATTAAGGTTAAGAGAAGTGCCATTTTATCCTGATTAGATGGATAAAAAAGTTCTTCTTTAATGCGATGACCTGTTTTTTGTTCCGGTTCAATTTCAATATATTCAGGGTCATTCATATCCTCGAATGCTAATTCACGCACTTTATAAGAAAGCGTCGCTGAAAATAACATCGTTAAACGAGATTGCGGAACGGGGCATTTACGCAATAAATAACGAATATCACGGATAAATCCAAGATCGAACATTCGATCCGCTTCATCTAGCACGACAACTTGAATTTCATCTAAACTAATTACGCCTTGTTTTACATAATCAATGACTCGCCCCGTCGTACCAATCAAAATATCTACGCCACGCTCAATCGCTTGTAGTTGTTTGTCATAACCATCGCCACCATAGGCAAGTGCGGTCTTTAATCCACTCGCTTTTGCAAGAAATTTAGCGTCATTACTAATCTGCACCGCTAATTCTCGAGTAGGTGCTAAAATCAAAGCTCTTGGGTGAGGATATTCCAGATTAGGATCTTGGTGAGTTAAAAGATGGTGAAAAGTAGCCGTTAAAAAAGCCATTGTCTTGCCTGTACCAGTTTGAGCTTGTCCTGCGACATCTCGTCCATTTAAACTGATAGGCAAGGATAAAGCCTGAATTGGGGTACAAAAATCAAAGCCTTTTTTTACCAAAGCATCTCGTACAATCGGATGTAGAGAAAGATCGGAGAATCGTTGTTGGCTTAAATAATCTTGTTGCATAAAAATCACATTTTAGAATAATAAAATTACGTTTAGCATAGCATTTTTAGGAAAAATCCTCAAAAAAGCACCGCACTTATAAAAATTAACCGATAGGGTTTCCTATCGGTTAATCTCTATTTAATGCTCCATTCGTCACTCACATTTGGATCCATTGCAAAATCAGCAGTATCACTTGGAATCGCTTTTTCTTCAGCCGCCCATTCGCCAAGATCGATTAACTGGCAACGTTTGCTACAAAAAGGTCGAAAAGTACTTTCATTTGTCCAAGGCACAGATTTTTGGCAAATCGGACAAGGTACTTCAATTATTTCGTCAGACATTTTTATTTTCCGCTTGTTGTAAATAAAACTGGTGCAATTCTAGCACCTTTTTCTGCAAGTGCGGTAAGTTTTGAGCCAGATCAGAATCATTGTTAATCACATCATCCGCCCATTTTAAACGCTCTTGTTGAGAAACTTGAGAATTCATAATTCGTTGAATTTGCTCAAAATTATTATTATCTCGTTGAGCTGAACGAGCAAGTTGAGTTTGTGGACTTACATCCACCACCAAAATACGATCACAAAGTGCGGTCAATTTATTTTCTATTAATAAAGGGACGACAAATAATGTGTAAGGCACAGTTTGTTCAGCGAGTTGTTGTTTCATACGTTCACGAATAGCGGGATGTAAGAGATTATTTAACCACTGTTTTTCTTCATCATGATGAAACACTATTTCACGTAAAGCTGCACGATTAAGTTCTCCTTGATCCGTTAAAATTTGAGCACCAAAATGTTCAACAATTTTTGACAATAAGGGGGAATCTTTCGCGACGACTTCTCTAGCAACCACATCCGCATCCACTAGAGGTACGCCAAGATCAGCAAATAAATTAGCAATCGTTGTTTTACCACTACCAATGCCACCAGTTAAGCCAACAATATAACTCATATAATTTCCCATAAAAAATAAGCGGCGATATTAATCGCCGCTAACCATATAATCAACGAAATAAAATAAATCATTTCGGATAAACTGGAAGACGTTTACAAATTGCTAATACTTTTTCTTTAGTTTCAGCAATCACTTGTTCTTCATTTTCTTTGCCTAAAGCATCTAAAACATCACACATCCAGCCAGCTAATTCACGCACATCATTTTCATTGAAACCACGGCGAGTTACCGATGGTGTACCTACACGGATACCAGAAGTGACGAATGGTTTTTGCGGATCATTTGGTACTGCATTTTTATTCACGGTAATATTTGCTTTGCCTAAAGCTGCATCTGCTGCTTTACCTGTTAATCCTTGTTTAATAAAACTTACTAAGAACAAGTGGTTTTCAGTACCATTTGACACAACATCATAACCACGTTGTTTAAATACCTCAACCATTGCTTTCGCATTTTTGATTACATTTGCTTGGTATGCTTTATATTGAGGCTCTAATGCTTCTTTAAAGCAAACTGCTTTTGCCGCAATAATATGAACTAATGGACCACCTTGATTTGCAGGGAAGACGGATGATTGTAATTTTTTGTAGATTTCTTCATCACCACAAGATGAAAGAATTAAACCGCCACGCGGACCGCCTAATGTTTTGTGGGTAGTAGTGGTTACAACATGTGCGTGCGGAAGTGGATTTGGATATAAACCCGCTGCAATTAATCCTGCTACGTGTGCCATATCGACAAATAAATACGCCCCCACTTCATCTGCGATTTCACGCATTTTCGCCCAATCCACAACTTGTGAATAAGCCGAGAAACCCGCAACGATAAGTTTTGGTTTACATTCTAATGCTTTTTGACGAACATCTTCATAATCAATTAAGCCATCCGCAGTAATTCCATAAAGTACGGAGTTATAAATTTTGCCAGAGAAACTGACTTTTGCACCGTGAGTTAAGTGCCCACCGTGAGCCAAATCCATACCTAAAATAGTATCGCCTGCATTAATCAATGCACCATACACTGCAGCGTTTGCTTGTGAGCCAGAGTGCGGTTGAACATTCACGTAATCTGCACCAAATAATTCTTTCGCACGGTCAATTGCTAACTGTTCCACAATGTCAGCATACTCACAACCACCGTAATAACGTTTACCTGGATAGCCTTCTGCGTATTTATTAGTGAATTGTGAACCTTGAGCTTCCATCACACGCGGACTCGCATAGTTTTCAGATGCAATGAGTTCGATATGTTCTTCTTGACGACGATTTTCATCTTGGATCGCTTGCCACAATACCGGATCGTAATCAGCGATAGTCATATTTCTTGTAAACATTGTGTTCTCCTCTTATGTAATTTATGGCAGATAGTTTAACTGTTTATGGATAAAAATTTAATTAAAATTTCATTCCTAAATTTTCATCACTTAAATGAAATTAATTCATCATAATGATATGGATTATTTTTGCAACTCTCGTTCCACAGCCCTGTAACCAATATCTCGACGATAAAAACGCCCAGACCATTGAATTTGCTCAGCCAGTTTTAACGCTTTCTGTTGTGCCTCAAATACGCTTTCACCTAATGCAGTCACACAAAGTACACGACCGCCGTTTGTGACTAGCTTGCCTTCTTGTTCTGCGACACCCGCTAAGAAAACTTTCTCGTTTTTGACCGCACTTTTAGGCAATCCGCTGATTTCATCGCCTTTACGATAATCTTTTGGGTACCCCTCTGCAGCCAATACGATACCTAAAGAAGCTCGTGGATCCCATTGTGATATTACTTCATCTAATTTGCCGTCACATGCTTTAAGACAGAGTTCAACAAGGTCTGATTTGAGACGTAGCATTATTGGCTGCGTTTCTGGATCGCCAAAACGGCAGTTAAATTCGATCACTTTCGGCTGCCCATTTGGCATAATCATTAATCCTGCATATAGGAAACCCGTGTAAACATTGCCTTCCGCTGCCATGCCATTAACGGTTGGGTAAATCACTTCCTTCATAATGCGACTATGAATTTCGGGTGTTACTACTGGTGCAGGCGAATACGCGCCCATACCGCCTGTATTTAACCCCGTATCATTTTCGCCCACGCGTTTATGATCTTGGCTAGTCGCCATAGGTTCTACGTTTTTACCATCTACCATGACGATAAAACTTGCTTCTTCGCCATCTAGAAATTCTTCAATCACTACTCGGCTGCCCGCTTCGCCAAAGGCATTACCAGAAAGCATATCACGTACTGCATCTTCGGCTTCTTGCAATGTCATCGCAACGATTACGCCTTTACCCGCCGCCAAACCATCCGCTTTAACGACAATTGGTGCGCCTTTCTCACGTAAGTACGCCAATGCTGGTTCGACTTCGGTAAAGTTTTGATATTCCGCTGTTGGAATTTTATGACGAGCAAGGAAATCTTTAGTGAATGCCTTTGAACCTTCCAATTGCGCAGCCGCTTTAGTTGGCCCAAAAATCTTCAATCCAGCTTCACGAAATGCATCAACTACCCCAATCACTAAGGGGGCTTCAGGACCAACAATGGTTAATCCAATTTGTTTATCTTGAGCAAATTTCACTAATGCGGGAATATCTGTCGCAGAAATATTCACGTTTTCTACTTTGTGTTCCAATGCAGTACCAGTGTTACCCGATGCGACAAAAACTTTATCTGCTAATGGAGATTGTGCAGCTTTCCAAGCCAAGGCGTGTTCACGACCGCCGTTTCCGATGATGAGGATGTCCATGTTGTAGTCCTTGCGTATGCCTAATTTAAAAAAAGTGCGGCTATTTTTTACCTGCAATTCCCTCTCTTTTGTAAAGAGGGAATAGTTAGATAAATTAATGTCTAAAATGTCGCATCCCAGTCAATACCATCACCATATTATGTTCATCCGCCGCATCAATGACTTCTTGATCGCGCATTGATCCACCTGGATGGATCACACATTGAATCCCCACTTTCGCCGCTGCATCAATGCCATCACGGAATGGGAAGAAAGCATCAGATGCCATCACACAACCAGCCACTTTTAAACCTTCATCTTGTGCTTTAATACCTGCAATCTTCGCAGAATATACGCGGCTCATTTGACCTGCACCAATGCCAACAGTTTGATTATCTTTAGCGTAAACAATGGCATTAGATTTCACAAATTTTGCCACTTTCCAGCAGAACAATAAGTCTTTTAATTCTTGTTCAGTTGGCTGACGTTTACTCACCACTTTTAAATCATCCAAACCAACCATACCTAAATCAGCATCTTGTACTAATAAACCACCATTTACACGTTTGAAATCTAAACGTTCAGAACGTGAGGTCAATCCTCCACATTCAAGCAAACGGACATTTTTCTTGCGTTGCATTACTTCTTGCGCTTCAGCAGAAACTTTCGGTGCAATAATCACTTCGACGAATTGGCGTTCCACAATTTCATTTGCTGTTTTTTCATCTAATTCACGGTTAAAAGCAAGAATTCCGCCAAATGCAGACGTTGGATCGGTTTGGTAAGCGCGATTATAAGCGTCTAAAATATCTTTACCTAACGCCACACCACATGGATTGGCATGTTTAACGATTACGCAAGCTGGATCGTCAAATTCTTTCACGCATTCAAGTGCTGCATCAGTGTCGGCAATATTATTGTAAGACAAGGCTTTACCTTGCAGTTGATTAGCTGTAGCCACGCTCGCTTCTTTCACATTTAAATCAACATAAAATGCCGCATTTTGATGGGCGTTTTCGCCGTAACGCATAGTCTGTTTACGCACGAAGTTAAGGTTTAAAGTTCGTGGGAATTGACCGCACTTCGCATTCGCCTCTTCTTCCTCTGCAATATGATAAGGTTTTACTAGCTGACCGAAATAGTTGGCAATCATAGAATCATATTGAGCGGTATGTTCAAATGCTTTAATCGCAAGGTCAAAACGAGTTTCAAAAGTTAGGCTGTTTTGGTGTTTATCCATTTCTGTAAGAATGGCGTTAAAATCATTATTATTAACTACGATTGCTACATCTTTATGGTTTTTCGCCGCAGAACGCACCATTGTTGGCCCCCCAATATCGATATTTTCTACCGCATCAGTCAAGGTGCAACCTGGTTTAGCAACGGTAGCTGCAAAGGGATATAAATTCACAACAACCATATCAATGCCTTCAATACTATGTTGTTGCATAATGGCATCATCTGTACCACGACGACCAAGAATCCCGCCATGTACTTTGGGATGTAAGGTTTTCACTCGACCGTCCATCATTTCTGGGAAACCTGTGTAATCAGACACTTCCATTACAGGTAAACCATTTTGTGCTAAAAGTTTTGCCGTTCCACCTGTTGAAAGTAGTTTTACACCACGTTTAACTAAACCTTGAGCAAACTCTACAATACCCGTTTTATCAGACACACTCAGTAAAGCCTGACGAATTGGACGATCTGCCATTGTATTTTCCTTTCATTAAATAGTTAAAAATAAGCGATGAGAATTATAACGCAAACGTTTGCTTAAATATAGAAAAGATTAAATATAATTTCTTAAAGTGCGGTAAAAATACGATAAATTTCAGGCATAAAAAAGCCCACATAAATGTGGGCAAAAATAAGGATAAAATTATGAAACTACAACTAAACTACTTTTTAAAAAACTTATTATCTAAAGCACAAGCACCTGCGCCAGAAAATACAAAATATAGAAAGAGAAGTGAGTAAAGTAATGCAAGTTCGCCGCCATTTGCAATTGGGAAAAATAGATTTCCTTTTCCTGCTACGTGCATAAAGAAATAGGCATATGCCATTTCCCCTGACAAAATAAACGCAGCTTGGCGTGTAAATAAACCTAAGATTAATAAAATGGAACCAACAATTTCAATTACGCCTGCCACTAGTAGCATTGGATCGCCTACTGCACCATTTCCTCCAGTCATAGAAATTGGAAATTCCAAAAATTTTGCCGTGCCGTGTAAAATAAACATATAAGCGACAACGATACGTAAAAATGCCAAGAAATACGGGCGATATTTTTCAAGATTGTTCATTTTGCTTTCCTTTTGTTTAAAGATGAATTAAAACGGCGTCATATTAATCTTTAACGGATAGTCAAACAATAATTAAAATTGAAAAATACTTTTTACCAAAAGTAAAAAATAACTAAAGTAGCTTTTCAATCCAATTAGAAAAAGCATCAGCATCCATAAAGCCCGTTACTCTACTTCCTTTAATTTCATTATTTTGCTGATCAAAAAATAAAATCGTAGGCAATCCCATCACATTAAAGCGTTCCATTAATGCTTTATTTTCTGGGCTATTCTTTGTCATATTCACTTGTAACAATAAGATATTTTGAAATTGCTGTTGCACTTGTGGATCTGAAAACGTCAGCTTTTCAAATTCTTTACAAGCAACACACCAATCCGCGTATAAATCCAACATAGCAATTGAATGCGGATTTTCCGCTAAAGTGCGGTCAAGTTCTTCAGTATTTTTAATTTGCTTAAATTTAACTTGAGAAACAGGCATATTTTCTACCGCACTTTGTGTTGTAGTTTGAGTTTGCCAAATCCAATTTTGCAGGGGTTGTACAGTAACCATAGCCAACGCAAAACTAATAATTTTAATAGCATAGCCAAAACCGTTCTTAGACATCTGCAACGCAAACCAAATAAAAAATACTGTCGCTAACCCAGCCCATAAGCGAGGTTCCCATACTTCAGGCAAAATTCGAGAAAGTAAAAACACAGGTAACGCTAACATCACAAAGCCGAATGTTTGTTTCACTGTGTTCATCCACTCACCTGATTTTGGCAAAATTTTATTACCAAACAATGTGATTAACATTAGCGGCACGCCCATACCAAGAGCGAGCAAATAAAGGGTTGCAGCGCCTGTGAATAAATCGCCACTTTGCGCCACATAAAGTAAAGCACCAGAAAGTGGCGCAGATGTACAAGGCGATGCCACCAGCCCAGCAATCATTCCCATCGCAAAGGAACCGCCAAAAGCACCTGAGGTTTGTTTTTGGCTCCATGTATTCAATTTATTTTGTAAGCTATTTGGCAATTGAATAGTAAATAAGCCAAACATTGAAAGGGCAAGCACAACAAATAAAATAGAAAGCCCGATCATCACATAAGGATGTTGCAAGGCGATTTGAAACGGTAAACCGATGGCTGCCACTGCAAGACCTAACAAAGTGTAAGTCAGAGCCATGCCTTGAACGTAAAGAAAAGCTAAACTAAACGCTCGCATCATATTTGGACGTTGTTGCTGACCGATAACAATAGCAGAAAGCAACGGTAACATTGGCAATACGCAAGGCGTAAAAGCCAGTCCCAATCCTAATAAAAAGAAACCAAAAATTGTCCATTTACTATGGAATAAACCATCAGCTAAACGATCTTGTTCAGATAAAAGTGCGGTATTTTTTTCAACTGTTTTTTCGACAATTTGCTCTTGAGAAACCGCTAAATCCCCAATTCGTAATACTTTAGTTTCAGGCGGATAGCAAAAACCTTCGGTACATCCTTGATAAGTGATTTCAACCTTATCATCAGCATTATTAAATGTGCCCCTAAATATGCCATCAATTGAGTGAGTAAAAACTTTTACTTCGCCAAAATAAGGATCTTGATGTAACTCCGCCGCCTGTTGGGTATATAAAGAGAGAGGATTTGATTTACCGACTAACTCAGCACTAATTTTATCTTGATACAAATAATAGCCATCGGCAATATCCCAATGGGCTTGTAACTGGCTTTTATCTGTAGATAAAGTAGCAGAAAAAGCAAAAGCATCATCTACTTTTAAAAAGGTTTGTTTTTTATCGAATAAACCTGAATTAGCCGCAAAAGCGGTGAAAATCAGCGTAAAAAAAAGAAAGAGTTTTTTCATAGAATTGAGTATAAAAATATAGATTCTCGAAATTCTATCATAAAGAAAGTTGAATACCTAAAACTATGATTTAGATCACAAAAAGGAAAATCAAGTAAAAAATTACCGCACTTTTTTATTGTTACAATAATGTTGCACAGATAGAATGATAGCTTTGATAGCATACGCCAAAATAAGTATAAGGATGGAAAATGACTACTCCAAAAATTCTCGTTGTTGAAGATGAAATTGTCACTCGAAATACGCTTAAAGGGATTTTTGAAGCGGAAGGATATGATGTGTTTGAAGCAGAAAATGGTGTTGAAATGCATCATATATTGGCAAATCATAATATTAATTTGGTTGTGATGGATATTAATTTACCAGGTAAAAACGGCTTATTATTGGCAAGAGAACTCCGTGAAGAATTAAGCTTACCTCTTATTTTTTTAACTGGTCGAGATAATGAAGTGGATAAAATTTTAGGTCTGGAAATTGGTGCCGACGATTATTTAACCAAACCTTTTAACCCTAGAGAACTGACTATCCGCGCACGTAATCTATTGCATCGCACAATGTCGCATCAAGAAAAAGAAAATACATTTGGTCGAGAATTCTATCGTTTTAATGGTTGGAAATTAGACCTAAATAGCCACAGTTTAATTACACCAGAAGGACAAGAATTCAAACTTCCTCGCAGTGAATTTCGTGCAATGTTACATTTCTGTGAAAATCCAGGAAAATTGCAAACGCGCGAAGAATTGCTGAAAAAAATGACGGGACGAGAGTTAAAACCTCAGGATCGTACCGTAGATGTCACAATTCGACGTATCAGAAAACATTTTGAAGATCATCCAAATACTCCAAATATCATTATGACTATACATGGAGAAGGCTATCGTTTTTGCGGAGATATTGAATAAAGTGATTTTTCCACATAAAAATTCCTTTTTGAAATTCATTTCCTATTTTGTTAGAATCCGCACACTTTTCAGTATCTAATGGAAAGTGAGTTCGGATGAAGGTAGCTGGAGAGCGGGGAATTGACCCCACACCGACGATGTAAAATCTTTCAGGTGCGATGGCAGGGACTGTTACTGGACGAACCCTTGGAGAGATCCATTTTAGAAATGGACGCCGAAGGCGCAAAAGAGCGGTTAATTTTTCAATCGTTTTTCAAACGCTCAGGCAAAAGGACAGGGGCAAAAGGCAATCTATCGTAAGTGTGGAAATTATTTATTTTTTACCGCACTTTCTTTTCCATTGTATCTTTTCGTCTTCTTGTCGTGTTTATTTTTGATTTAAACGACGAGGAATCACATGACAATTGAGTCAATTCTTTCAGCTATTGATAGCTTTATTTGGGGCGCACCTCTACTTATATTATTATCTGGTACAGGACTCTATTTAACGTTACGCTTAGGCTTTATTCAAATTCGCTACTTACCACGCGCACTAGGTTATTTGTTCAAAAAAGATAAAGGTGGAAAAGGGGATGTTTCCTCTTTTGCCGCACTTTGTACCGCATTAGCAGCAACAATTGGAACGGGTAATATTGTGGGCGTTGCAACTGCGGTACAAGCAGGTGGGCCAGGGGCTATTTTTTGGATGTGGCTGGTTGCTTTGTTAGGAATGGCAACAAAATATGCCGAATGTTTACTCGCAGTTAAATATCGTGTTCGTGATAAGAATGGCTTTATGGCTGGCGGCCCGATGTATTACATTGAACGCGGACTAGGTATTAAATGGCTGGCAAAATTATTTGCATTATTTGGTGTAATGGTGGCCTTTTTCGGAATAGGTACATTCCCACAAGTGAATGCAATTACTCACGCAATGCAAGACACTTTTAACATTCCCATTTTAGTTACAGCAATTATTGTTGCACTTTTAGTCGGCTTAATCATTCTTGGCGGAGTTAAACGTATCGCAACCACATCATCAGTAATTGTGCCGTTTATGGCGATTTTATACGTCACGACTTCACTGGTTATTATCCTTTTGAATATAGAAAAAGTACCAGATGCGATTTTATTGATTATTGATAGTGCTTTTGATCCGCAAGCTGCATTAGGCGGTGTCGTAGGGCTTACTGTAATGAAAGCGATTCAATCAGGCGTCGCTAGAGGCATTTTCTCCAATGAATCAGGTTTAGGAAGTGCGCCAATTGCAGCCGCAGCGGCACAAACTCGTGAGCCTGTCCGTCAAGGTTTAATTTCTATGACAGGAACATTCTTGGATACCATTATTGTTTGTACGATGACGGGGATTGTATTGGTATTAACTGGAGCTTGGAATAACCCTGAATTAGCGGGTGCAACAGTAACAAACTACGCCTTTGCACAAGGTTTAGGCACATCAATTGGTGCAACGATTGTAACAGTTGGCTTATTATTTTTTGCATTCACGACTATTTTAGGTTGGTGTTACTACGGGGAACGTTGTTTCGTTTATCTTGTGGGTATTCGTGCGATAAAAATATATCGCTTAACCTATATTATATTGGTTGGTTTAGGGGCATTCTTACACTTAAATTTAATATGGATTATCGCCGATATTGTAAATGGTTTGATGGCTTTCCCAAATCTTATCGCGCTTATTGGATTGCGAAAAGTGATCGTTGAAGAAACAAAAGATTATTTTCAACGTTTAAAAATTAATCATTATGATCAAGATGAAGTGATAAAATAGTTAAATAAAAGGTGCTGTTCAGCAAATTCTGTGAAACAGCACCTTTATTTTTCTATTTTTAATCAGCACTATAATATAATTTTCCGATTTCAATTTTTTGACGACCCGTATCTTCTCGCCATTTATTACTATCACGTAAAGAATACACACAACCGCAATATTCTTGTTGATAGAATCGCTCACGCTTACTAATCTCAATCATACGCTGTGAACCACCTTCCTTGCGCCAGTTATAATCCCAATAAACAACATCATCATATTTTTCCGCCGCACGATGCCCACAGCCATTGATTTGATTCATATCTTTCCAGCGAGAAATTCCCAAGCAACTAGTAAATACAGGGAAACCGTGTTTATGTGCATATTCAGCCGTTTTTTCAAAACGCATATCAAAACACATAGTACAACGAATGCCTCTTTCAGGCTCCCACTCCATTCCTTTGGCACGATCAAACCAATTTTGACGATCGTAATCAGCATCAATAAATGGAATACCAAATTTTTTTGCAAAACGGATATTTTCTTCTTTACGAATCAAATATTCTTTGAGTGGATGAATGTTTGGATTATAAAAATAAATTGTAAATTCAATGCCTGATGCAAGAATTGCTTCCATCACTTCGCCAGAGCAAGGCGCACAACAAGAATGCAAAAGGAGCTTATTGTGTCCATCTGGCAACTCAAGTTTTTCACGAATAAAAGGTGCGTTAGGATCCTTACGGATTTTTTGTTTTCGCGGTTTAGCTTGAAAATTGACCGCACTTATTTCTAGTTTAGGTTGAAGTTCTGTATTCATAAAGTTTAATTAAAATTAATGGGTTCAAGTATATAAGCTAAATTATGGACTAATAATTTCTATCCACAGACAAATATGCCAATGAAATCAAGGCTTGTTTGTATTCACTTTCTAGCAAAATTTCGATTGCATCCACTGCTTTTTGAGCCTCTTCTTTTGCACGATTCATCGCATAATCTAAAGACTTATGCTCAGCCATAATAGCTAATACTTCATCAATAGCTTCACGTTTACCGCCTTGCTCAATCGCTTCGCGAATTAAAGCTGCCTGTTGAGCATTACCATGACGCATAGCATGTAGCAGAGGAAGGGTTGGTTTTCCTTCAGCTAAATCATCGCCTACATTTTTACCTAGAGCTTGCGCATTTGCACTATAATCCAATACATCATCCACGAGCTGGAATGCAGTGCCAAGATAACGCCCATAATCTTGTAAAGCCTTTTCTTGAGCTTCAGTCCCACCTGCCACAATTGCCGCAGCCTGACCAGCCACTTCAAACAAACGAGCAGTTTTGCTATAAATTACACGCATATAATTAGTTTCGCTCGTTTCAGGATCATTAACATTCATTAGCTGCTGAACTTCGCCTTCCGCTAAAACGTTAGTCGCATCCGCCATAATACTTAAAATTTTCAATGATTCTAATTGTGCAACTAATTGAAATGCACGCGTATAAATAAAATCGCCTACCAACACACTCGCCGCATTGCCAAATTCAGCATTCGCCGTAGCACGCCCACGACGCATATCAGATTCATCTACTACATCATCGTGTAATAAAGAAGCGGTATGAATAAATTCAACAAAAGTAGCACAAGTAATTGAATTAGATCCTTCGAACCCTAAAGATCGAGCTGCAAGCACTGCGATCAACGGGCGTATCCGCTTACCGCCACCTTGAACAATATAAAAACCTAACTGTCCTATTAGCGGTACATCTGAATTAAGCTGAGCAAGAATATTTTGATTAACTTTTTGCATATCGGGATCTGCAAGTTTTTGGATCTCGTCTATGCTCATAAGATCTTGTTTCTTCATTTTTTCATCAATTATTAGTCAAAAGTGCGGTGCATTTTACCCGAATTTTCAGACTTTCTGAAATCAATCCGCAAATGAAGGGAATTTTTTTATTTTATTGTAAATAAATTCTTGCCATAGGTAGGATTTTTCCGTAGAATTTGCCACCTATTTTATATGAATTTTTAAGTGTGGACTGTTAAAAAGCAGGGAAACACAATTAAGCGGAGTATTTATGTACGCAGTTTTCCAAAGTGGCGGTAAACAACACCGTGTGAGCGAAGGTCAAGTTGTTCGTTTAGAAAAACTTGAACTTGCAACTGGCGAAACAGTTGAGTTCGATTCTGTGTTGATGGTCGTTAATGGTGAAGATGTTAAAATTGGTGCACCAGTAGTTGCTGGCGCAAAAGTAGTGGCTGAAGTTGTTGCACAAGGTCGTGGCGAGAAAGTTAAAATCGTTAAATTCCGTCGTCGTAAACACAGCCGTAAACAACAAGGTCATCGTCAGTGGTTCACAGAAGTGAAAATCACTGGGATTCAAGCATAATTTCAGAGGAGATCAAGTAGATGGCAACTAAAAAAGCTGGTGGTTCAACTCGTAACGGTCGCGATTCTGAAGCTAAACGCCTTGGTGTTAAACGTTTCGGTGGCGAGTCTGTATTAGCAGGTAGTATTATTGTTCGCCAACGTGGTACTAAATTCCACGCAGGTAATAACGTAGGAATGGGAAGAGATCACACCTTATTCGCAACCGCAGATGGTAAAGTGAAATTTGAAGTAAAAGGCGAGAAAAGCCGTAAATACGTAAGTATTGTTACTGAATAATTTAAAATCTATTCCATTGAAACGCCCTACAATTTTGTGGGGCGTTTTGTCTTTCTTAATTTCACATAAGTGAGAACGCAATGAAACAACAACCTTTACTAGGCTTTACCTTTGCACTTATTGCTGCAATGGCTTGGGGGTCATTGCCTATTGCTTTGAAACAAGTTTTGTCTGTAATGAATGCGCAAACTATCGTATGGTATCGTTTCATTATTGCTGCAGTTTCATTATTGGCTTTACTTGCTTATAAAAAACAATTACCTGAATTAATGAAAGTTCGCCAATATGCGTGGATTATGCTTATTGGAGTAATTGGTCTTACCGGCAATTTTCTATTATTTAGTAGCTCGCTGAATTACATTGAACCGTCAGTTGCACAAATTTTTATTCATTTATCCTCTTTTGGAATGCTCATCTGCGGTGTACTGATCTTCAAAGAAAAATTAGGGTTACACCAAAAGCTCGGGCTTTTCTTATTGTTAATTGGTCTAAGTTTATTCTTTAATGATCGTTTTGCTGTATTTTCTGGACTAAATAAGTATTCAACAGGTGTCATTTTAAGTATAGGGGGCGCTCTTATTTGGGTCGCTTATGGAATGGCGCAAAAATTAATGTTACGTAAATTTAATTCACAACAAATCTTGCTAATGATGTATTTAGGTTGTGCCATAGTCTTTATGCCGATGGCTGAATTCTCGCAAGTGCAAGAACTCACACCTTTAGCTCTGATTTGTTTTATTTACTGCTGTTTAAATACCTTAATTGGATACGGCTCTTATGCGGAAGCTCTTAATCGTTGGGATGTATCAAAAGTCAGCGTTGTTATCACTCTTGTACCTCTTTTCACAATCCTATTTTCCCATATTGCCCATTATTTTAGCCCAGTAGATTTTGCAGCCCCAGAATTGAATAATATTAGCTATATTGGCGCATTTGTTGTAGTATGCGGGGCAATTTTATCCGCAATTGGACATAAATTATTACCGCATAGAACTCATTAAAGTGCGGTTTATTTTGGAGAAGTTTTAATGAAATTTATTGATGAATCCCTTATTAGAATTGAGGCTGGGGATGGTGGCAACGGTTGCGTAAGTTTCCGTCGAGAAAAATTTATTCCGAAAGGTGGCCCTGATGGTGGCGACGGTGGCGATGGTGGCGATGTCTATTTACAAGCCGATGAAAACCTCAATACCTTAATTGACTACCGTTTTAATAAACGCTTTGCGGCAGAGCGTGGAGAGAATGGACGGAGTTCAGATTGTACAGGACGTTGCGGTAAAGATATTATTTTACCTGTTCCCGTAGGAACTCGTGCTATTGATAACGACACCAAGGAAACCTTGGGAGATTTAACCCAACACGGTCAAAAAATGTTGGTAGCCAAAGGTGGTTATCACGGTTTAGGGAATACCCGTTTCAAATCATCGGTAAACCGTGCACCGCGTCAAAAAACAATGGGAACACCAGGCGAAAAACGCGATTTATTATTGGAATTAATGCTACTTGCTGATGTAGGAATGCTCGGTTTACCTAATGCGGGCAAATCCACTTTTATTCGTGCCGTTTCAGCAGCCAAACCAAAAGTTGCAGATTATCCATTTACTACCTTAGTACCAAGTCTCGGTGTTGTGAAAGTAGATGACTCACACAGTTTCGTAGTGGCAGATATTCCTGGATTAATTGAGGGCGCAGCAGATGGTGCTGGGCTAGGAATTCGCTTTTTAAAACATTTAGAACGTTGTAGAGTGCTTATTCATTTAGTCGATATTGCGCCAATTGATGGCTCTAATCCAGCAGATAATGTGGCTATTATTGAATCTGAACTTTTCCAATACAGTGAAAAATTATCAGAAAAACCACGCTGGTTAGTATTCAATAAAATTGACACGATAAGCGACGAAGAAGCTGAAGAGCGAGCCAGAGAAATTGCTGAACAATTAGGTTGGGAAGAAGACTATTACCTGATTTCAGCGGCAACAGGGAAAAATGTTCCACCACTTTGTCGTGATATTATGGACTTTATCATAGCGAATCCACGCGAAGCTGAAACACAACAAGTTACACCTGAAGAAGTAAAATTCAAATGGGAAGATTATCATCAGGAACAACTAGCTGAGCATCAATTTGATGATGACGAAGATTGGGATGATGATTGGACCGAAGAAGATGATGAAGGAATTGAGTTCATCTATAAACCTTAAGAAAGTCTAATTTTATAAGCATTAAAAATTTAAAAGCACTTAAACTATTGTTTAGGTGCTTTTTACTATCAATCAATGCTCAAAAATTTCAGAATCAGTAAAGAAATAAGCAATTTCACGATTTGCACTTTCCACACTATCTGAACCATGAACCGAATTCTCACGCTGATTTAATGCAAACTCTTTACGAATTGTCCCTTCTGCTGCAGTTTCTGGATTCGTTGTACCAATCAAAGTGCGGTAATCTTTCACTGCATTTTCTTTTTCAAGAACAGAAACCACTATTGGTGAAGACATCATATATTCAACTAAAGGCGCAAAAAATTCTTTGCCTTGGTGTTCTGCATAAAAGCCTTCAGCCTGCTCACGAGTTAAGCGTACCATTTTAGAAGCGATGATTTCAAAACCATTTTGCTCAAAACAAGTTAAGATCGCCCCAATTAGATTACGCTTTACCGCATCAGGTTTAATAATCGAAAAAGTTCTTTCTGTCATCACATCTCCTTACTTCAATGATCTTGATAACATTAAATTTGCTAAAGTTTGCACACCAATTCCTGTTGCCCCAACAGCCCATAAATCACTACCAGATTTACGATAAGTCGCGGAGCAATCAATATGCAACCAATTTTGTTTATAATTTTTTACAAAATACGATAAAAATGCCGTTGCTGTGCTTGCCCCAGCTCCAACTGGAACCGAACCAATATTAGCAATATCGGCAAAAGATGAATTAATTTGTGAACGATGAAAATCTTCAAATGGTAAACGCCAGAAAGGTTCATTTTCTGCTTGTGCGGATTGGAAAAGATTTTTCACAAGTTCATCATCCATAGATAATACAGAATGATAGTCGTTTCCTACAGCCACTTTTGCTGCGCCAGTTAAAGTCGCGCAATCAATAATAAAATCTGGATTTTGACTATCCGCTTCAATTAATCCATCAGCTAACACCAAACGACCTTCCGCATCAGTATTCAGCACTTCTGCGCTCACGCCATTTTTATAAGTAATAATATCGCCTAGCTTAAAGGCATTATTGCTTACCAAATTCTCTGCACAACATAAATACAATTTAACACGTTGATTTAATCCACGAGCGATAGCGAAACCTAAAGCCCCTGTTAATAATGCTGCCCCGCCCATATCAGTTCGCATTGTACTCATTCCGTCACTTGGTTTAATGCTGTAGCCGCCACTGTCAAAGGTAATCCCCTTGCCAACTAAACAAGCTAACACGGGCGCATTCGGATCTTGTGTTGGATTAAAATCAAGTTGCAACATAGCGGGCAAGTTAGCAGAGCCTTTCCCTACTGTCCAAATTCCGTAATAACCTTGTTGCTCAAGTTCCTCGCCAGAAATAATCTTAAAACTTACCGCACTTTTTTCATTATAAATGTCCGCTTGGTTTAAGATAAATTCAGCCGCACGCTCCGCTAATTTAACTGGCGTTAAACTTTGTGCTGGTTCATTAATAATTCCACGCACAAAATCGCCACATTCAATACGCGCTAACAATTCATCTTGCGGTTCATCATCTAAATGTGGAAACTCAATCGCGTAATCTTGTTTTGCGGTATAAAAACCTTGATAAAACGCCCAGCAAAATTCTAAATCCCATCCTTCACCGACTAATTCCACATCTTTAATCCCCTGCCCACGCAATTTACGAGCAACTTGTTGAACTAAAGTGCGGTCAGTTTTTTCATTATTTTTTAAATGAATCGTAGCTTTATTAGAGTCAAAGCTCAAAATAGCATTTTTTCCCCAAGCGTCATTCGCTAAGCTATTTGAAAGTGTAATTTGCATATTATTCCCCCATATATAAACAAAATAAATTTAGAAACTATACCAGTTTTATGCCTAATTTCACATCATTCCATCATGAATAACAAGCATTTTACAAATATTTAAGGTAGAATCTACTAAATTTAAGTTTACACATGCTTTTATTCGTATGATTCAAGAAAAACATCTAACGTTTATAATTAACCTCTTAGTTTCTCTATTTTTCTTAACCGTTTTAATCATTCCAAAGGGTTATAACTATGCGCCAATAATATTAAGCGCAATTGGATTGATTTATTTCATACCATTAAAGAAAAAACTATCTTTTAGCTCTGAAGATAAAAAACTGATTTTTTCTTTTTTATTTTATTTTTTCACATTCTTATTATCTATCATTATCAATAAAGATGGAATTAGAGAAATAGATAATCCAAGCCGACTTCTTTTATTCATTCCTCTACTACTTTTATTCAAAAATTTTCCAATAAAAAGGAAAACAATTTTATACGCAATTCCTTCTAGTGCATTAATTACAGGATGTGTTGCGTTATTTCAGAAATTTGCATTAGGATATGAAAAACCGTTTCCTGAAACAATGCATATACAAATGGGCAACATTGCGATCTCTTTAGCCACATTCAGCATTGTTATCACTCTTCACTTCTTCATCAAAAAACAATATAAATCTACATTATTTGGGTTTGTAGCCATTATACTTGCTATCATGACTAGTGCATTATCTGGGGCTAGAGGTGGATGGATTGGCTTACCCGTTGTAGTTGGTATAATTTTATTTCTATACAAAGAATTCATTAATAAGAAACTTATTATAACTTTAATCGCCATTATTACCATTGGATTAACCGCACTAATTACCAGTCCTAAATTCGGAATTGAAAAACGATATAACTCAGCAAAATCAGATATTGTTAGCTATTTAGAAAAAAACAATAGAAATACCTCATTAGGTGCCAGATTTGACATGTGGGAAAATGCCTTAATTGCTATAAAGGAAGCGCCTATCTTTGGCCATGGGAGTGATGGATACGATGAGTTTAGACATAAACAAGTAAAATCTAAACAAATGGCTAAAACCACTTTAAATTTTGGAAGTTTACATAATCAATATTTAGAATCTTGGGTGAAACGTGGTTTAGTTGGATTTATAGCATTAATCCTGATTATTCTAACTCCAATATTTTTCTTTATTAAAAATTTAAACACCCATAATTTAGAAACAAAATGTATTTGTATTTTAGGAATTATACATATTGTTTCCCATATATTTTATTTCACAAGCCAGTCATTCTTGGCTCATAACTCAGGCAATATTTTTTACTTCTTCAACTATCTTATATTTTATTGTCTAATAAAAAGAGAAAAAATCACAAGATAGATAAACATTCTTATCTTTTACCCTATTTAAGAAGATTAACTGTTAAACAAATACCATTGTACTGTCTGGCTAAGTCCTCGTTCAAAGGTTATTTTCGGTTGCCAACCTAATTCTGCATGAATTTTGGAACAATCCAATGAATATCGCACATCGTGACCAGGTCGGTCTTTTACAAAAATAATTAAATCATCGTAATACTTAATATTATTAGGCTTATTTGGTGCAAGTTCTTCGAGTAATTGACAAATTGTTTTAACCACTTCAAGGTTTGTTTTTTCACAATTTCCACCGATATTATAGTTTTCCCCGATTCGACCTTTTGTTAAAACTAAATATAAGGCTTGAACATGCTCTTCCACAAATAACCAATCGCGAATCTGCTGCCCATCACCATAAATTGGCAAAGGCTTCCCCATCAGTGCATTTGAAATCACTAAAGGGATGAGTTTTTCCGGATGTTGGTAAGCTCCATAGTTATTGGAACTGTTTGTAATAATCACCGGCAAGCCATAAGTGCGATGCCAAGCATAAACTAAATGATCACTCGCTGCTTTTGATGCTGAATAAGGGCTGCTTGGATGATAAGGAGAATATTCGGTAAAAGCAGGTCCTGAAAGAGATAAATCACCATAAACTTCATCAGTAGAAATATGGTGGAATCGAAAGGTCGTTTTTTTAGCTTCGTCTAAGGTATGCCAATAATTCTTAGCAACCTCTAACAACGTATAAGTACCAACAATATTGGTTTGAATAAAATCAGCTGCTCCAGAAATAGAACGATCGACATGACTTTCTGCCGCCAAATGCATCACTGCATCAGGCTGATATTTCTCGAAAACGCTTTCTATCGCCTTAAGATCACAGATATCAATTTGCTCAAAAGCATAGCGAGGATTATTTTCAACCTCTTTCAAAGCTGATTGATTTGCCGCATAGGTCAGTTTATCAATATTGATAACGGAATCTTGAGTCTGATAAATGATATATCGAATAAGAGCGGAACCGATGAAGCCGGAACCGCCGGTGATTAAAATATTCATCTTGTTGAGTTAATAAATTTAAAGTAATACAAATAGAAGAAATCTCGCTTAAGAAATAATTAAATAAAACATTAATAAGCTCCATCTCGTTTTAAAACTACATTTACAGTTTTGAACAAAATAGCAATATCATTCCAAAGTGACCAATTTTTTACATACCAAGAATCAAAATAAACGCGAGTATTATAATCGACATTATTACGTCCGCTGACTTGCCAAAGCCCTGTCATACCGGGTTTTGCCATTAAGTAATAATCTACGTTTTCTTCATAACGCTCTAGCTCATCAATTACAATTGGGCGAGGCCCAACTAAACTCATTTCACCTTTTAAAACATTAAATAATTGAGGTAATTCATCTAAACTTGTTTTGCGAATAAAAGCACCGATTTTAGTAATTCGAGGATCATTCTTTAATTTAAAATCTTTTTCCCATTCTGCTCTTGCTTGAGGATCTGTTCTTAGCAATTCATCAAGCACCTCTTTGGAATTTACAATCAAGGATCTAAACTTTAAGCAGTTAAATGTCTTCCCATTACGACCAATTCGAGGATGTCCATAAATAGCATTACCACCATCTTTTTTTACTGCAAAATACAGATAAAGCAACACAGGGGAAAATATAATAATAATAGCTAAGGAACCAACAATATCCATGGTTCGTTTCAAAATACGAGAAGATAGTTTAGCCAAATTATTATTCATTCGTAATAACATCATTTCGTGGCTAAACATAAAAGACATGTCCGTACTATATAAAGGTAAGCCTCTCAATGTAGGAATAACAGAAACAGAACGATATCCATTTGTGGAAAAATAACGTAACCAATTATTTCTATCTACCTCTTCATCATCTTCCAATGCAATAATAAATTGATCTGTTTTTTTAGTTACTGATGTCCAAGAGGACATATTATTTAACATAGGAATATTTAATTCCTTTACATTATTACTAATATTAGAAACTGAAATAAAATACGTAACATGAAACCCTAAATAAGGTTCATCTCTTAATGCATTATAAACATCAAAAGCATTATCCCCAGAACCAATCACAATTGTATCTCTAAGAAACCAACCTGATTTTATAAGAAATTTCTTTACTAAAACCCTCGCCAATGGAAAAAGTAGAAAGGTAATCCCCCATATAAGCACCCATAAATAGCGAGAGAAATACAATTTAGAAAATGCAACAATTGCAAGTTCAAAAACCGCAAAGATAAGAAGTGTTCTAAAAATCTCTTTTAACTCAAACCAAAAAGGTTTTCTATAAGTATAATGTCTTAGCCTAATAGCAAACCATCCAACACAAAGAAAACCTAAAAGCGTATGAATGTAATATCTATCATCTATTTCGTAAATAGGTAAATATTGATCATATCCATGATGATAATAGGATATTATTAGTAAAGATAATGAAAAAGAAGCATTAAATGTAATAAAATCTAATAAAGCTAAAATAAATTTAGACAAAAATAACTTATTCATATTCTATTCTTCCAAATTTTGATAATAATTTATGGTGTATTTTTGTACCATAAAAAATAATATTTTCTTTTGGGTATACATATACAGCCGTTGAGAAAATTGTTACCACTTTTTCAAATCTTATGCCTAATACATCTAAAATCTCAGATGGGTAATTTTCACTAAAAACCTCAATATTAGGGAAATAATTTCGATAGTTTGTAGTTTCTCTTGGATGTGTTTTAATTACAAGTTTCTCTTGATCATAATTTCCTATGATAGTTTTATAAAGAGCGATTTTCTCTTCCTCAGTTAAAACATTATCTTCTGAAAGTGGCTGTGTAAATAAAACGATACTTTTATGCTTTAAATTTTCTAATTTATTTTTATCTACACTTAGTAAAAATAAAATCTCATCTTGCTCTTCTTTTGTTTTATTTTTCCAAAGTTGATGAATATTAATTACTTCAACTTTTTCTTTAATACAATCAGGAATATTATCATTCCTTGTTAAATAAATTTTCTTAACATTTTTATGCATTCCAAATTTAGGTAGTGAAAACAATCTATTTTTTAAACTTCTTTTATAATTTTTAGTTTGATAGTTCTCAGTGCCATCTTCAATTAAATAAAAAAGACATTTACTTAAAAAAAATGAAGAGCCTAAAATATGGTCAGCACCATAAACAACAGTTTTTTTAAATTCTATTCTATTTTTATAACAAAAATATATTAATTTAATTTCAGAAATAATTTTTTTAAATAGTAAATCAAAGATAGAATAAGCACTATGAAACTCAAATGCAGATTTAATTTTAGATTCAACTTTATTAGAAAATATAAAAACATCCCCTAATCTCCTTTTATCTATAAGAAGAAATAAAAATAACATCCTCATACTACTGATAATTATTACTCTTTTATTCATTCTCCCTCCTGAAATATGTTAACTGTCTTATAGTTTAATTCATATGGAAAATAATTTAGCTTATTAGTTAACAGATGAATATCATGAATATTCTTAACAAAAATACTAAGTTAGAAAAAACATATATAAAATAATAAGTAATCTATTTCTCTTAAATTTTAAGTTACAAATTAGAACAGAGAAAAATATTGCATAAGATACCAATAAAATTCCTGAAACCCTATTTGCTAACACTCCCACATTAGAGAATATAAAGAAAAGACTAACATATAAGAGCAGTAAGTTAGAATAAGTATAGGGGATTCTTTTATAAAATAGGAATAGTATAAATAACATTATTGCTCGTTGCATGTAAGGTATAGCAGACATTTTTAAATTTGCATCATGCTTATTAAAATAATAGTGAAACACCCATCTAAAAACAGCCACATTAGAGAAATTCTCATTACACCACTTAATAACTATACCTATTAAGTCAAAAGAAGATATAAATAATACAATTACAACCATGTAAAATAGAACAGATACTTTAAATTCTTTTCTTATAAAAAAATAAAGCGGAATAAGTATAATGGCTATCTTATGAAATAGCGAGGCTAAAATAACCAACAAAGTATACCTAAATAATTTATCCTCATGGATCAGTGTGATAGCATAATATATTATGCACATTGCCACACCTTGTCTGTGCACACTAAAAATATATTCTAAAAATATAAAAGAATAGAAAATAAGCAACTGTATATTTCTATATAAACCAGTATTGTTTATTGCCTTATATAGAAAAAGGAACATTGCAAAGACATAAAAAACAAGAAAAACAAGGTGTTCATCAGTAAAGTATTTAATTACTGATTCAAAAAACAAATAACCATACTCAATATCATGAACATTATCCTTAAAATAAGAAATTGATATCTTATTTATTGGTAACACTTGTTTAAATAATTCTTCATATTGAAAATACTCTTCACCTACGCCATATCTAAAAACAGTAAAAAAAAATAGATAATTAAAATATTAAAAATAAAGAGTTAGCTAGATAATTTATTATATTTTAACCCCATCAACGAAGAAAGAGAAATAAATAAAAACAATACCAAGCAAATAATCATTAATAATATAACCTACCATCAACAAATTTAATATATCTAATTGTTTTATCTGATACTACCTTTCTTTTTAAACTAAAAATTTCTGATAATACTTTTACAATATCTAGAATTTCTCCGTTCATTTTTACAAGATAAAAAATAGACCAAACAAAATTAGAAGTTAATCGATATCTCATTGGCATATATCTATTTAAAACAATAAGTTGATTTCTATATCTAAAGAAGTTTTCCTTTTTTCTCATCATTCTTCCATTTGGTGAAACCTTATGATAAATCACAATATCACTTGCATAAAGTATCTGATAGCCTGCTTCTAAAATCCTAAATGACAAATCTCTTTCTTCACCACCATATAGACCAAGATCCTTAGGGTAAAACCCCGCTTTTTGATAGACTTCTTTCCTTATTGCATGCCCAGCACCAATAAAATAATAAGTCAGTAAATTCTGTGAAAAATCTAACTTTTTATTACCATGTGGGATCTCGTGTGATAATGCTTTACGAGTAAAATAGTTTTTAATATTAAAGGCTAACGCTCCTACTTTAGCATTATTTGCCATATAATCAGTCACTTTCTGAATTAAAAGAATAATATCTTCAATTTCAATATCGTCATCAAGTGTAATTAAAATATCTCCTTGAGCTTTTTCAATTAAAAAATTACGTCCTTCAGCAACACCTAGATTCTCACCGGTATGAAAATAGCTAAATAAAATGCTACTATTATTTTCTACAATAGAAGATAGAGCTGTTTCCAACTCTCTTGCTGGATTATTATCAAGGAAAAGTAATTCAATTTTTTTACCATGATATTTATTGACACATGCAAACGTTTCCAATACTTCTTGACAACGCCCGAAGCTAATAATAAGTAATGAAATCATATTTTTATTTCTTGTATTTAATAAATCCATTATAGGCATAGAGGATAAAATAATAAATTGATTTTACTACACCTAGTTTCTCTCTTTTAAAATAGATATTAAATGTCCAGATTGCACTTTTAAATTTATTTGATGAAACGCTGACTTTACCGATTCTTACAAATGAACTTGCCTGATGGCTATATAGTATAGATTGTTTAACTTCTTTTAAACAATCTAAAAAGAAGGCATAATCTTCGTGTTTAATATTAGGAAACCTAAGTAATTTAATAGATTCTCTTTTAACAAGTACGGTCATTATTTTAAATTGGTTACCTTGTAATAAGGTTAAATAATCAATTTTTTTACTAGTCGTAACTAATTTTATCTGATTTCCTTCCAAATCACAGAAAGCATAGTTGCCATGCGTCATTACAAGATGATTTTGCAACATAAAATTAAGTTGTTTTTCTAATTTATCATTTGCAATAAAATCATCACTATCTAAGAATGTAATATAGTCACCTTGTGCTTTTTCTAACCCTATATTTCTTGCCGCTGCAGGCCCTTGATTAGTTGGGGTAAAGAAAAGTTTAACTCGCTTATCTTTATCAATGATGTTATTTATTATTTCAATACTTTTATCTGTTGAACCATCATCAATTAAAATTAATTCAATGTTTTGATAAGATTGATTTAAGCAAGATAAAATACCTTGATTAAGGTAAAATTCTGCATTATAAACAGGCATTATTATACTAATGAGTGGCATATTCATTTTCTTCTACTCTTTTTGTTATTTTATATAATACAGGTAAAATCCCCAATGCCCCCAATACACTAGCATAAGGAATATAAACCACATCCGTAAAAATTAATCCCCCCAATGCTCCCAAGTAAATCATTGTTGATAATACAGAGCAAAACGAAATTTCTTTAGTTTTTCCGTGATAAAACAAATAATTTACTAAGAACAAATAAGGGATGGTTAAACTCGTAGAGAGTAAGAATACTATAATGTAGTATTTTACCCCGATAAAATGTTTGCCTAAGAAGAACAATAGCCATTGTTCCGGAACAATTAAGGTAACAAGTGATGGAATAGGCACGATCAATAATGAAAGTAACGACCATCTATGTAAATCTTTTAACTTAACACTACCTTGTTTTAATTTCTCAAACAGATAGGGAACAAGCGCTTTATTTATCGCTAAAATAAAAACTGATAAGATAAATGCAATTTGCGCTCCCATTGCATATAAACCTAATTCCGCTTCGCTAAAGCGATGAAAAATATGGATTATCCATTGCAGGCAAACATTTTCGGAAAGCATCATAAATTTTGCTAGTACACCAGCTATAACAGGGAGTTAATATTTTAAAGATAATAACCGCTCCCGTACTGATAAAAATAGCCTTTTTCTTCATGACTGCTTTTTATTAGTTTGTATAACCGAACCTAATAAAATAAAGAAAGTGGGTAACAGAATACCGATAATAAACCCGATAGCAAGAATCAACGCCCTCTTAGGATTATCTTTAACCACAGGATAATCAGGAGAGCTTAAATAATAATACGTTTTTACATCCTCAACTAATTCCAATTGTGAAGCTAATTTATTTAATTTAAATAACTGTCTATCTGTAATATAATAATTAGCTGGGTAAACAACAGGTGTGTTTTTAGCAATATCTAGTTGCGCCTGTAAATATTTTTCAGCGAGTATAAATAAATATGTACCATCTGCTAATTTAGAATCAGAGATATTATTTCCTCTTGAAAAATCTTTAATACCCGCTTTTTTAGCAATATCTAACGCATTTGTTAAGTTTTCAACTTGAACCTTTTTTGCTTCTGTTAGATTCTCTTCAATTTGTTCTTTACTAAATCTCAGCTCATCTAAACGGAGGTTAAATCCCTGTTTAAACTCTTGGTTTGTTTGGTTAAGACTATATTGATTTACAAAATTTACATACTCTGTCAATACAGATTGTGCATATTTTGGAGTTTCTGCTGAAAAGGTAATTTTTAAAGCTATTTTATCCAACTCAGTTAAATCTTTTTTCTTCGAATCAATTTCGTGAACAACTAAATACTTAGAGACTACATTTTCAATATAAATATGTCTTTATTCTTCTGTCATCTCCTTAGTATAATTTTCACCCATACAGATTGTTTTAAGAACTGGCGTTTTAAATCTCTAGAAAGAAGGAAGTGCCTAAATTGACCATACAATGAACCTGATAACGCTACAGAAGAAAATTCACTGTCGCCAATAATGTGGCATATTCCACACGTGTAGGCAGTAAGTTACCGAAATCGGTTGAACGAGGCACAACCCAATATCAGTTGAAGTCCACTGCTCTTTTGCCGTACAGGCCTATACGCCAGCTATTGCTATGAATACGCAGAAAAGCTCCATTAAATCAATCTAGTCATTCTTTTGAGAAGAAATCTTAGTCATATTTACTCCTTTAAAAAAATACGGCGAAATTTCACCGCATTGTTCTTGTTTATATATCATTACGCATAATACATTTCAAATTCAACTGGATGTGGTGCCATATTTAAACGTTCTACTTCTTTACGTTTGATACTGATAAACGCATCAATAAAATCTTTAGCAAATACGCCACCTTGAGTTAAAAATTCATAGTCTTTTTCTAATGAATTCAATGCTTCTTCTAAAGAGCTTGCAACCGCTGGAATATCTTTTAATTCTTCTGGTGGAAGATCGTAAAGATTTTTATCCATCGCATCGCCTGGGTGGATTTTGTTTACCACGCCATCAAGACCTGCCATTAATAATGCAGCAAATGCTAAATATGGGTTTGCCAATGGATCTGGGAAACGTGCTTCTATGCGAATCGCTTTTGGATTGGTTACAGCAGGGATACGAATTGAGGCAGAACGATTACTTGCAGAATAAGCCAACAATACAGGTGCTTCATAACCCGGCACTAAACGTTTATATGAATTAGTGCTTGAATTAGTGAACGCATTTAAGGCTTTAGCGTGCTTAATGATACCGCCGATGTAGTAAAGCGCGGTTTCTGAAAGGCCAGCATATTTATCGCCTTGGAAAATGTTTTTTCCGTCTTTGTTTAACGACATATTACAGTGCATGCCTGAACCATTATCTCCAGTAATTGGTTTTGGCATAAAACACGCTGTTTTACCGTGCTCTAACGCCACATTTTGCACAACATATTTATAGATTTGGGTTTCATCCGCTTTTAAAGTCAGTGTATTGAACTTAGTCGCAATTTCATTCTGCCCTGCAGTCGCCACTTCATGATGATGGGCTTCGATGACTAATCCCATTTCTTCTAAAATCAAGCACATTTCAGAACGAATATCGTGCGCACTATCAATTGGTGCAACGGCACAATATCCGCCTTTTTTCAATGGGCGATAAGCATTATTGCCTTCTTCATATTTTTTATTCGTGTTCCAAGCAGCTTCTATATCATCAATAGAAAAAGACGCTTTGTTCATTGATACATTAAAACGTACATCATCAAATAAGAAGAATTCAGGCTCTGGGCCGAAAAAAGCTTGATCCGCGATACCTGTTGAACGCATATAATTTTCTGCACGAATTGCAATAGAGCGCGGATCGCGATCATAGCTTTGCATTGTCGTTGGTTCATAAACACTACAACGAATAGAAAGCGTTGGAATTTGCGCGAATGGATCGACAACTGCGGTTTCAGCCATTGGCATAAGCAACATATCGGCTTTATTAATTGTCTTCCATCCTTCTACAGAGGAACCATCAAACATCTTGCCGTCTTCAAACATATCTTCATCAACAAGGCTAACTGGGATAGAAACACCATGTTCTTTACCTTTAATGTCAGTAAATCGAAGCAATACAAACCTAATATCATTCTCTTCGATCAATTTAAACACGGAAGCAATGGCATCTGACATAGTAGATCCTCTTTCTATATAAAAAATTAAGTAAGCATTATAGTCTAATCAAATCTGACTTTCATTAGATTTGTTGTGGCGTTATAGTAAAAAGCACGGAAAGCCTGTATAATAGCTGCTATTAAAAATAAGTTATATTTTATTCAATGAACGGTACAATATGCCTAATCAATCAATCAATCAATCAATCAATCAATCAATCAATCAATCAAAGTCTGTCATTATTGCAGGTAATGGAACAAGTTTAAAATCAATTGACTATAGTTTATTACCTAAAGATTATGATGTTTTCCGTTGCAATCAATTTTATTTTGAAGATCATTATTTTCTTGGTAAGAAAATAAAAAAAGTATTTTTTAATTATTCTGTAATATTTGAACAATACTATACGTTTCTGCAATTAATTAAAAATAATGAATATGAATATGCTGATATTATTTTGTCATCTTTTCTGAATTTAGGGCATTCAGAATTAAAGAAAATCCAGAGTTTACTACCACAAATTGATCTTGGTCATAACTATTTAAAAAAACTACGAGCTTTTGATACTCATTTACAGTATCACGAGTTATATGAGGATAAGAGGATTACATCAGGCGTTTATATGTGTGCAGTGGCAACTGCAATGGGGTATAAAGATCTTTATTTGACAGGCATTGATTTTTATCAAGAAAAAGGGAATCCTTACGCATTTCATCATCAAAAAGAAAATATTATTAAATTATTACCTTCTTTTTCAAAAAATAAAAGTCAAAGTGATATCCATTCTATGGAATATGATTTAAATGCACTTTATTTCTTACAAAAACATTATGGTGTAAATATTTACTGTATTTCGCCAGAAAGTCCTCTATGTAATTATTTTCCTTTATCACCACTGAATAACCCATTTACTTTTATTCCCGAAGAAAAGAAAAATTACACACAAGATATTTTAATTCCGCCAAAGTCAGTGTATAAAAAAATTGGTAAATATTCCAAACCAAGAATTTACCAAAATCTGGTTTTTCGGTTGATCTGGGATATATTACGTTTACCTAATGATATAAAAAAAGCTTTGAAAGCAAAGAAAATGAGACTACGCAAATAAACCTGAGGTATAATGCCTCGTTTTCTTCAACATAAGACAACAACCTATATTAGGATTAGGTGCAGTAAATTGCACCTTTTTTATAAAATCATATACCGTGCAAAATTGCACCTTACTCGAAGCATTAGATAATGAAAAACGAAATTGATATTAAAAAACTCCGTAACATCGCAATTATTGCGCACGTAGACCATGGTAAAACCACTCTTGTAGATAAACTTCTGCAACAATCTGGTACTTTTGAATCTGCACGTGGTGATGTAGATGAACGCGTTATGGACTCAAATGATCTTGAAAAAGAACGTGGCATTACAATTCTTGCAAAAAATACCGCGATTAACTGGAATGACTACCGTATTAACATCGTGGATACTCCAGGACACGCCGACTTCGGTGGCGAAGTTGAACGCGTACTTTCTATGGTGGATTCTGTTCTATTAGTTGTTGATGCGTTTGATGGCCCAATGCCACAAACGCGTTTCGTGACTCAAAAAGCATTTGCTCACGGATTAAAACCAATCGTCGTCATTAATAAAGTTGATCGCCCTGGTGCGCGCCCTGACTGGGTTGTAGATCAAGTATTCGACTTATTTGTCAATCTTGGTGCAAGCGATGAACAATTAGACTTCCCAATTATCTATGCATCAGCATTAAATGGTGTTGCAGGTCTTGAACACGAAGATTTAGCGGAAGATATGACGCCATTATTTGAAGCCATTGTGAAATATGTAGAACCGCCCAAAGTAGAACTTGATGCGCCATTCCAAATGCAAATTTCACAATTAGACTACAACAACTATGTAGGCGTTATCGGCATTGGTCGTATTAAGCGTGGTTCAATTAAACCAAACCAACCAGTTACTATCATCAATAGTGAAGGAAAAACTCGTCAAGGTCGTATCGGTCAAGTACTTGGTCATCTTGGTTTACAACGTTATGAAGAAGACGTTGCTTATGCAGGCGATATTGTTGCGATCACGGGTTTAGGAGAATTAAACATTTCAGATACGATTTGTGATATTAACGCAGTTGAAGCACTGCCATCATTAACTGTTGATGAACCAACCGTAACCATGTTCTTCTGTGTAAATACCTCTCCATTTGCAGGGCAAGAAGGTAAATACGTAACATCGCGTCAAATTCTTGAACGTTTAAATAAAGAATTGGTTCACAACGTGGCATTACGTGTAGAAGAAACCCCAAACCCAGATGAATTCCGTGTTTCTGGTCGTGGTGAATTACACCTTTCTGTATTAATTGAAAATATGCGTCGTGAAGGTTATGAACTTGCCGTTTCTCGTCCAAAAGTAATTTATCGTGATATTGACGGTAAAAAACAAGAACCATACGAACAAGTAACTATCGATGTGGAAGAACAGCATCAAGGTTCTGTAATGGAAGCATTGGGTATCCGTAAAGGCGAAGTTCGTGATATGTTGCCAGATGGCAAAGGTCGTGTTCGTTTAGAATACATTATTCCTAGCCGTGGATTAATTGGCTTCCGTGGTGACTTTATGACGATGACTTCTGGCACAGGCTTACTTTACTCAAGTTTTAGCCACTATGATGAAATTAAAGGTGGGGAAATTGGTCAGCGCAAAAATGGTGTGTTGATTTCTAATGCAACAGGTAAAGCACTTGGCTATGCATTATTTGGCTTACAAGAACGTGGTAAGTTAATGATTGATGCAAACGTAGAAGTTTATGAAGGGCAAATTATCGGTATTCATAGTCGCTCAAATGACTTAACCGTAAACTGCTTACAAGGTAAAAAACTAACTAATATGCGAGCGTCAGGTAAAGACGATGCGATTGTGCTAACTACACCTGTAAAATTCAGTCTTGAACAAGCGATTGAATTTATCGATGATGATGAACTAGTGGAAGTAACACCTGAGTCGATTCGTATCCGTAAAAAACTTTTAACGGAAAACGATCGTAAACGTGCAAATCGTACAACAACAAGTACTAGCACGCATTAATAAATAAAGCTAAACGCTAAAATTTAGAAAAAATTCACCGCACTTTCGGGATACAACTAAAGTGCGGTTATTTTCATTCTCAATTTACTAAGGAGAAAGTCTTTCTCTAATCCAATTATCACTTTCTTTACGATAACGAATGCGATCATGTAAACGGCTTGGGCGACCCTGCCAAAATTCCACGGTTTCTGGCACCACTAAATAGCCGCCCCAATAATCTGGTCGAGGCACGTTTAATGGATGTTTAGTGGCAACCAATGCGGCTTTTACTAGCAAAGATTTATAATTAGAAATCACCGCACTTTGCTCACTTGCCCAAGCCCCTATACGACTGGTGTAAGGTCGGGTAGCAAAATATTTATCGGATTGTTCTGCTGGAACTTTAACCGCCTTACCTTCAATCCGCACTTGGCGTTCCAATTCAGGCCAAAAGAAAGTCAGCGCGACATAAGGATTGCGCTCAATACAGCCGCCTTTTCGGCTAAGATAATTGGTAAAAAAGACAAATCCTTGCTCATTGACTTCTTTTAACAAAACCATTCGGCTATTTGGACGACCTTGTTCATCAACAGTCGCAATATTCATTGCGGTTGGCTCATTGACTTGAGCATGAATAGCCTCTTTCTGCCACTGTTCAAATTGCGAAATTGGATTTTCATGGCAATCATGTTGTGAAAGCACGCGTTTAGTATATTCATCACGAATATTGTGTAACTCCATTTTCTCTCCTTTCAAATTTGATGAAAAACGCAAATAGAATAAAGGCTGTAAAATCATTCGTCAATTTTCATAAAATATAAAACTCAAATGCCATCGACTCTTGCAATTATTAGAAATATGCGTATCATCTAACCCCCTATATTCAACCTCGGGTTCCCTAACCCCGATTTATTTAAACTAAAAAGGTACAACATGAAATTAACCTCTCCGATCTTTAATGATCAACAAAAACGTCGTGCAATCATCTGGCTCAGCTTTTTCCACATATTCATCATTGCAGCGAGCAATTACTTTGTACAAATCCCTTTTGAAATCACGCTAAAATTAACCGCACTTGGTGCAGCAAATGATTTTTCTTTCCACAGCACTTGGGGAACGCTCACATTCCCATTTATCTTTTTAGCTACCGATTTAACCGTACGAATTTTCGGTGCGGAAGATGCGAGAAAAATCATCTTCGTGGTGATGTTTCCTGCACTTATTGTAAGTTACGTCATATCTGTTTTATTCTCTGAAAGCAAATTCCAAGGTTTCGAATCATTAACGCATTTTGATCTGTTTGTATTCCGTATTGCTATTGCGAGCTTTGCCGCTTACGTGGTAGGACAATTACTTGATGTGATCGTATTTAACCGCTTACGCCAGTTAAAAACATGGTGGGTGGCGCCAACTAGCTCAATGACATTCGGTTCAATGGCGGATACGTTTGTTTTCTTCAGTATCGCCTTCTACCAAAGTGCAGATCCGTTCATGGCTGAACACTGGGCACAACTCGGCTTTGTAGATTATCTATTTAAATTATTTATAGGAATTATCTTGTTCGTCCCAGCCTATGGCGTAGTATTAAATGTTATTTTACGAAAATTACAAATGCTCGTAACAGAACGCGTTCCTACATAAAATTTTTACCGCACTTTTCATACTTTAAAAATATCTATAAAAAGTCATCACTGTTATAGTGCTGGGGAAAGATCGTTAAGTTCTTCAATTTTAAAATATCCTTAAAATATACAGTGATAATTTTATCCCCGTCTTGCATTATCCCCCTTACAGTGTCAAACTCTCCGCACTTTTTAAAACTGTAAAAAATAATGACAAAAAAACGTAAAAACTTAATCAACCAAGATCCTCATTACAAACGAGAATTGGAAAAATACGGCAATCCAATCCCGAGCCGTGAATTTATTTTAAGCGTTATTCGAGACAATAATGCACCGATGAATCGGGATGAAATTTTGACCGCACTTTCCATTCGAAATGAAGATCAAATAGAGGCGATGCGTCGCCGATTACGCGCGATGGAAAATGATGGGCAATTAGTATTCACTAAACGTAAACGCTATGCCTTACCAGAAAAATTAGATTTATTTAAAGGTACGGTAATTGGTCATCGCGAAGGTTTCGGTTTTTTACAGGTCGATGGCAAAAAAGATGATTTATTCATTCCAAACCATCAAATGCAAAGAGTCATGCATGGAGATTTTGTCTTAGCGCAACCTGCTGGATTAGAGCGTCGTGGTCGCCGTGAAGTGCGAATTGTGCGCGTATTAGAAACTCGTAAAAAACAAATTGTGGGTCGCTTTTTCTTAGAAAACGGTTTCAGCTATGTGGTGCCTGATGACAGCAGAATTGGCAGAGATATTCTCGTGCCAAATGAACATCGTAATGACGCACGAATGGGGCAAGTTGTGGTTGTCGAATTGCAGGAACGTTCTGCCAGTTTTAACCAGCCAATTGGCGTGATCACTGAAATTCTAGGCGATAATATGGCGAAAGGTATGGAAGTGGAAATCGCCTTGCGTAACCACGATATTCCCCATAAGTTTCCAAGTGCGGTGGAAAAATACGTAAAAAAATTCACTGAAGAAGTCCCAGAAGAAGCAAAAAAAGGTCGTGTGGATTTACGCAATTTACCGCTTGTGACCATTGATGGCGAAGATGCGCGGGATTTTGACGATGCCGTTTATTGTGAAAAACACGGCAAAGGCTGGAAACTTTGGGTCGCGATTGCGGATGTCAGTTATTACGTACGTTTACGTTCCGCTTTGGATGTAGAAGCACATAATCGTGGTAACTCGGTCTATTTTCCAAACCGAGTTGTACCCATGCTACCTGAAATTTTATCAAACGGCTTATGCTCCCTTAACCCTCAAGTGGATCGTTTATGTATGGTGTGTGAGATGCAAATTTCAGCTAAAGGTAAGCTCACAGATTATCGCTTTTATGAAGCGGTGATGAATTCTCACGCCCGCCTCACTTATACCAAAGTAGCCAAAATGCTTGAAGGCGATGAAGAATTACGCACTCGTTATCAAGGACTTATTCCACATTTAGAAGAATTGCATCATCTCTATAAAGCATTACTCAATGCCCGAAAACAACGTGGTGCCATCGATTTTGAAACCATTGAAACTAAGTTTATTTTCAATGCAATGGGGCGAATTGAACGCATTGAACCCGTTGTTCGTAACGATGCCCACAAAATCATTGAGGAATGTATGATTCTTGCGAATATCGCAGCAGCCAATTTTATGGAAAAACATAAAGAGCCTGCGTTATATCGTATTCATTCCATCCCGAGCGAAGAAAAATTAACATCGTTCCGCACTTTCTTAAGTGAGTTTGGTTTAACTTTAGAAGGTGGCTTAAAACCAACTACAAAAGACTATGCTGCGCTCTTAGAAAAAGTTAAAGAAAGGCCAGATCATGAACTTATTCAAACAATGTTGCTCCGTTCTTTAAGCCAAGCTGTCTATCATGCTGATAATATTGGGCATTTTGGATTGGCTTTGGAAGAATATGCTCACTTTACTTCGCCAATTCGCCGTTATCCAGACTTAACACTTCATCGAGGTATCAAATATTTGCTTGCTAAAGAACAAGGCACAAAACGTAAAACAACGGATACTGGCGGTTATCATTACTCTTTTGATGAAATGGATTTACTTGGCAATCATTGTTCAATGACGGAACGCCGTGCTGACGACGCCACTCGTGAAGTGGCAGATTGGCTGAAATGCGAATATATGCAAGATCATGTTGGTGGTGAATTTAGCGGTGTTATTTCATCTGTGACTGGATTTGGTTTATTTGTACGCTTAGATGACTTATTCATCGATGGTTTAGTCCATATTTCCACCTTAGAAAACGATTATTACCAATTCGATGCAGCAAAACAGCGTTTAATTGGCGAAAATAGCGGAATGCAATATCGCTTAGGCGATAAAGTTCGCATCAAAGTTGAAGCGGTACATTTAGAAAATAAAATGGTCGATTTCTCGCTGATGGGCAGTGAACGTAAACCTCGTCGAGCTGGAAAAACCGCGAAAGAAAAAGCCAAGAAAGTCTTTAAAGAACTACCGTCTAAAGCCTCCAAAAAACGAAAAAGTGCGGTAAAAAAGAAAGAAGTTTCTAAGAAAACATCTAGAAAACGCAAATAATTCACTCCCTATTGTAAGAATGAATTAAAAATTCAAATAAGAAAAAGAGAAATTTATGTCAGAACAAATCTACGGCATTCATGCTGTTAATAGTATTTTAACCCATTCGCCAGAACGTTTAATTGAAGTCTTCGTACTTAAAGGACGTGAAGATAAACGCCTACAGCCACTCTTAAATGAGCTTTATTCCCTAGGAATTGGTGTGCAATTAGTTAATCGACAAACACTTGATAAAAAAGCCGATGGAGAAGTTCATCAAGGTGTCATTGCTCGAGTACAGGTAGCAAAAGAACTTAATGAAAATGATCTTGATGAAATTCTTGCGAATAAACAAAATCCGCTTTTATTAGTTTTGGATGGTGTGACTGATCCGCACAACTTAGGGGCTTGTTTGCGAACAGCTGATGCAGCGGGCGCAGTGGCAGTGATCGTACCAAAAGATAAATCTGCACAATTAACATCTATCGCGCGTAAAGTTGCTTGCGGTGCAGCAGAAACTGTGCCGTTAATTCGTGTAACCAATCTTTCTCGCACACTACGCGATTTACAGCAAAACCATAATATTTGGGTGGTTGGCACTGCTGGCGAAGCAACTGAAACCATTTATCAAAGCAAACTGACAGGGCCACTAGCACTTGTTATGGGAGCTGAAGGCGAAGGAATGCGTCGTTTAACACGTGAACATTGCGATCAACTGATTAGCATTCCAATGGCTGGTTCAGTTTCATCATTAAATGTATCTGTCGCAACAGGGGTATGTTTATTTGAAATTGTACGTCAGCGTTTAGGTTCATAAAAAAGTGCGGTAAATTTTACCGCACTTTTGTAATGCTTATTGTCTCGCTTGAACTTCTGAATTGACATAATCAATAGTAACAACCTTACTCGGTAACAACGCACCAGATAGAATTTGTTGCGCCAAGCTATTTTCAATTTCTTGTTGAATGGCGCGTTTCAATGGACGTGCGCCATAAATTGGGTCATAGCCAACTTCGCCAATAAAATCTAATAAAGCATCGGTAAATACCAATTCGTAGCCACGAGTTTCCATACGTTTTGCTAAACGTTCTAATTGGATGCTTGCAATCGCACGGATATTCTCTTTACCAAGTGGATGGAATACCACGGTTTCGTCAATACGGTTGATAAATTCTGGGCGGAAATGTTGCCCCACTACAGACATCACTAAGGCTTTCATTTCGCTATAGCTTTCGTCTTTGTTACCTTGGATTAAATCAGAACCTAAGTTAGAGGTCATAATCACAACCGTGTTACGAAAATCTACGGTTCTGCCTTGTCCATCAGTCAAACGGCCATCATCTAACACTTGCAACAAAATATTGAACACATCCGTATGGGCTTTTTCAACTTCATCTAACAAGATCACTGAATACGGACGACGACGAACAGCTTCAGTTAAATAACCGCCTTCTTCATAGCCGACATAGCCTGGAGGCGCTCCGACTAAACGAGATACGCTGTGTTTTTCCATAAACTCTGACATATCGATACGCACCATTGCATCTTCACTATCAAAGAGGAATTTAGCTAGAGTTTTACAAAGCTCTGTTTTACCTACACCTGTTGGCCCTAGGAACAAGAAAGAACCAATTGGGCGATTAGGATCGGAAAGACCAGCACGGCTACGACGAATCGCATTTGCGACAGCATCCACCGCTTCTTCTTGACCTATCACACGTTTATGTAGTTCATCTTCCATACGCAAGAGTTTTTCTTTCTCGCCTTCCATCATTTTGGATACAGGAATACCCGTAGCTTTAGAAAGCACTTCAGCGATTTCTTCATCTGTGACGCGATAGCGTAAAAGCATCATTTCTTTTCCTTCGCTGGTTTCAGCTTGCTCGAGTTGCTTTTCAAGAGCAGGAATGCGACCATATTGCAACTCAGACATTTTCGCTAAATCCCCCGCACGACGAGCTTGTTCCAGTTCAGTTTTTGCAGTATCTAATTCTTGTTTAATATGTTGAGAGCCAGAAAGCGTTGCTTTTTCGGATTTCCATACTTCTTCAAGTTCGGCGTATTCACGTTCTTTTTCAACCAATTCTTTCTCTAACATTTCTAAACGTTTGCGACTTGCTTCGTCTTCTTCTTTTTGTAATGCCTGTTGTTCCAATTTTAGTTGGATAATACGACGTTCAAGACGATCAAGCGGTTCAGGTTTAGAATCTATTTCCATACGAATACTAGATGCGGCTTCATCGATCAAGTCGATGGCTTTATCTGGCAATTGACGATCAGAAATATAGCGATGTGAAAGCATTGCTGCTGCGACGATTGCAGGGTCAGTAATATCCACGTGATGATGAATTTCATAACGTTCTTTCAAACCACGTAAAATTGCAATGGTATCTTCTACACTTGGTTCGTCCACAAAAACTTTTTGGAAACGGCGTTCAAGGGCGGCATCTTTTTCAATATATTGACGATATTCATCTAGAGTGGTTGCACCCACGCAATGTAATTCACCGCGCGCTAAACTTGGTTTTAATAAGTTACCCGCATCCATCGCACCATCGGTTTTACCCGCGCCGACCATAGTATGAATTTCATCAATAAAGAGGATCACGCGACCTTCTTCTTTAGAAAGTTCATTAAGCACCGCTTTTAAACGTTCTTCAAATTCTCCGCGATATTTTGCACCAGCAATCAATGCGCCCATATCTAATGAAAGCACACGTTTATTTTTCAAACCTTCTGGCACTTCGCCATTTACAATGCGTTGTGCCAAGCCTTCGACAATCGCCGTTTTCCCTACACCTGGTTCACCAATTAACACAGGGTTGTTTTTGGTACGACGTTGTAATACTTGAATAGCTCGACGAATTTCTTCATCACGCCCAATTACAGGATCAAGTTTGCCACTTTCTGCACGAGCGGTTAAATCAATCGTATATTTTTCAAGAGCTTGTCTGCTTTCTTCTGCATTTTGATCGTTCACGTTTTGTCCCCCTCTAATGTGCTGAATAGCTTGCGAAATTTGTTCTTTTTTCGCACCGCACTTTTTCAAAATATCGCTGATCGTTCCTCGTTCTTCTAAAGCTGCAAGCAAAAACAATTCGCTCGAAATAAATTTATCTTGGTTTTGCTGTGCGAATTTATCGCATAAATTAAGTAGATTAATAAGCTGGCGTGAAAGTTGTACATCTCCACCATTGCCAATCACTTGCGGCAATTTATTTAGTTCTGTCTTTAATTCATTACGCAATAAAGCCACATTTACGCCACTTGCTGTCAAAATTGGCGCAATAGAGCCACCCTGTTGATTTAAAAGTGCGGTCAATAAATGCACAGGTTCAATAAATTGATTGTCTTTTCCGATAGCAAGTGATTGTGCTTCGCTTAACGCTTCTTGGAATTTTGTCGTAAATTTTTCAATGTTCATACACTTTCCTCAATTTGGTTTTGGCTTTCGCCGTTTGCCCAAATTAAGTAAGATCGCTTAAACGGATTTCAAGAGAAAAAATGAAATATTTTGATTTTATCTATCAATAAAAATTTGATGATAGGTTTCAACCTACCAAAATATCGAATAATGGCACATCCCAATGCTCAGTGGGAAGATTTTCTACTTGCTGACATTGGTGCGCTAAACCAACTGGAATAAAAGACTTATTTTGCCAATTCTGCAACGTGCGATCATAAAATCCACCGCCCATACCAAGGCGATTTCCTTTTTTATCAAAAGCCACCAATGGCGTAAATAAAATATCCAGTTCATTTAATGGCAAAACATTTTGAACATTCAGCTTTGGCTCCCAAATGCCAAACTGATTTTGTTTCATTGGTGTATCAGGTAAATAGCGTAAAAACAATAAATGATGTTTAGTAAAAGGATGTAAAACAGGCAAATACACATTTTTATTTTGCATCCACAGGGATTGGATTAAGGCTTTTGTCGAAATTTCACCATCAAAAGAAAAATATAATGCAATATTTTTGGCTTGTCGTTGCTCGATAAGATTTAACGCCTGTTGAGTAACCGATTGTTCAGCTTGGTGCTGTTGAAGTGCGGTTAAATTTGCACGTATTTTTCGGATTTCAGTGCGGATTTGCTGGCGTTTTTGAGTATTCATAGAAATGAAAAGGAAGACCCCAGAGTGCCGCTGTGGGCAGTAGTCCTTGAACCCAACGGTTCAAGGAAATCAGTTGATACCGTTTTCAGGTTTCTTAGCCCAATGAACGAGTCAAAGGTTAAGCCTACACACCAACGATAGGAAACCAATTTATAAGATTTAAAGTATCGGCTCAGGGACATAGCCTACTGACGAACACTCCAGGTAATTCTTATGGGTTTATACTAGCCCAAATTCTCAGTATTGACTAGCATTTATTTGTCAAATTTAACGAGTTGCTTATAAAACGACAAAATGACTCTAATTTGATCATTAATTTAATGCGGTTCTTTTGTAACACGAATATTTTCTAATGAGTGATCTAATTGTTGGATACCCGTTCTCAATACCTCTTCAATTTTAGCCGTTTTATTTTTTTCTTGGCTTAATTCAAAACTCAAATTGAGTGCCACAATAGAAAGCACACGATCAAGCTGAATAAGGCCTGTCTTTTCTTTCATTTCGGAAACCAATATATCTAAATTACGCGCAGCTTGGCGCAGTAATTCTTCTTGTTCAATGGGTACATTTAAACGCAAAACCTGACCCAAAACTAAAATTTCGACCAATTTTAACGACATTTGATTTCCTTAAATTAAATATTTGAATGGCTGATATTATGCCATAGCAAAAAATATTCGTCATAAATTTTACATTAAACCCGCCATTCGCTCATCACCATAAATTACGCTATAATGCGGGTATTTTTCAGTTTAAAACGAGATTTTTATGGCCCAAATTGCAACAAATCCGCTTGTGCTAGTGGATGGTTCTTCTTATTTATATCGTGCATTTCATGCCTTTCCACCTTTAACCAATGCCGCAGGTGAGCCAACAGGTGCGATGTACGGCGTGTTAAATATGTTAAAAAGCCTCATCTCACAAGTACAGCCCTCTCATATAGCCGTTGTTTTTGATGCAAAAGGGAAAACATTTCGCAATGAAATGTTTGAACACTATAAATCTCACCGTCCACCAATGCCTGATGATTTACGCAAACAAATTCAGCCTTTGCACGATATGATTCGTGCATTGGGCATTCCGCTTTTAGTGGTGGAAGGGATTGAGGCAGATGATGTAATCGGCACACTCGCACTACAAGCATCTCGTTTGGGTAAAAAAGTGCTCATTAGTACTGGCGATAAAGATATGGCACAGTTAGTTGATAACAATATTATGCTCATCAACACCATGAATAATAGCCTATTGGATCGTGAGGGTGTGATTGAAAAATACGGTATTCCACCTGAACTCATTATTGATTATCTCGCACTTATGGGCGATAGTGCAGATAACATTCCTGGCGTTGCTGGCGTGGGCGAAAAAACCGCACTTGGTTTACTACAAGGCATAGGAAGCATGGCTGAAATTTATGCCAATCTTGAAAAAGTAGCGGAACTGCCAATTCGTGGTGCGAAAAAACTAGGTGAAAAATTATTGGCTGAAAAATCCAATGCCGCTCTTTCTTATACATTAGCAACCATCAAAACGGATGTTGAACTTAACGTGACAACAGATGAATTGTTGCTTGGAGAAAGCCAAAAGGATCAACTCATTGAATATTTTGCTCGCTACGAATTTAAACGCTGGCTTAATGAAGTGATGAATGGCTCAGATTCTATTACTCAAACCACTGAACAGCCAGTGAAAATCAACCAGTATCAGGCGACCTCACCAGCTCAAAGTTCTGTGGGAAATAGTGCGGTGGAAAATACGCCTAAAATTCAAATCGATCGTACTAAATATGAAACCTTGCTCACTCAAGCGGATTTAACCCGCTGGATTGAAAAACTCAATACAGCAAAACTCATTGCGGTCGATACTGAAACAGACAGTCTTGATTATATGTCTGCGAATTTAGTGGGTATCTCTTTTGCTCTTGAAAATGGCGAAGCCACTTATTTACCATTGCAATTGGATTATTTGGATGCGCCAAAAACACTCGAAAAATCGACCGCACTTGCCGCTATCAAACCAATCTTAGAAAATCCTAATATTCACAAAATTGGACAAAACATTAAATTTGATGAAAGTATTTTTGCCCGTCATGGCATTGAATTACAAGGTGTTGAATTTGATACGATGTTGCTTTCCTATACGCTAAATAGTACGGGTCGTCATAATATGGACGATTTAGCTAAACGTTATTTAGGGCATGAGACTATCGCATTTGAAAGCCTTGCAGGAAAAGGGAAAAGTCAGCTTACGTTTAATCAAATTCCCTTAGAACAAGCCACTGAATACGCAGCAGAAGATGCTGATGTGACCATGAAATTACAACAAGCACTGTGGTTGAAACTGCAAGAAGAACCAACGCTTGTTGAATTGTATAAAACAATGGAATTACCATTGCTTCATGTGCTTTCTCGTATGGAACGTACGGGCGTTTTGATTGATAGTGATGCCCTCTTTATACAATCTAACGAAATTGCTACAAGATTAACCGCACTTGAAAAACAAGCTTACGCATTAGCGGGTCAGCCATTCAATTTAGCATCCACCAAACAATTACAAGAAATTTTGTTCGATAAACTTGGGCTACCTGTTTTACAAAAAACGCCAAAAGGTGCGCCATCAACAAATGAAGAAGTATTGGAAGAATTATCCTATAGCCACGAATTACCCAAAATTTTGGTTGAACATCGTGGGTTGAGCAAACTTAAATCCACTTACACGGATAAACTACCTCAAATGGTCAATTCACAAACAGGCCGAGTGCATACCTCTTATCATCAAGCGGTCACGGCGACAGGGCGTTTATCATCTAGCGATCCAAACCTACAAAATATTCCAATTCGGAATGAAGAAGGTCGTCGTATTCGACAAGCATTTATCGCACGTGAAGGTTATTCTATTGTCGCCGCTGACTATTCTCAAATTGAGTTACGCATTATGGCGCATCTTTCTGGCGATCAAGGCTTAATTAACGCCTTCTCGCAAGGCAAGGATATTCATCGCTCCACCGCAGCTGAAATCTTCGGTGTATCATTAGATGAAGTCACCAGCGAGCAACGTCGCAATGCTAAAGCAATTAATTTCGGCTTAATTTATGGAATGTCCGCCTTTGGACTTTCACGCCAACTTGGCATTTCCCGTCCAGATGCACAAAAATACATGGATTTATATTTCCAACGCTATCCTAGCGTACAACAATTTATGACCGATATTCGTGCAAAAGCGAAAGCACAAGGCTATGTGGAAACACTATTTGGTCGCCGTTTATATTTACCTGATATTAATTCTAGCAATGCAATGCGTCGTAAAGGAGCAGAACGCGTAGCGATCAATGCACCGATGCAAGGCACAGCTGCGGATATTATTAAACGAGCGATGATTAAAATTGATGAAGTAATCCGTCACGATCCAGATATTGAAATGATTATGCAAGTACACGATGAATTAGTGTTTGAAGTGCGGTCAGAAAAAGTCGCGTTTTTCCGTGAGCAAATTAAACAACATATGGAAGCCGCTGCTGAATTAGTTGTTCCGTTGATTGTGGAAGTGGGTGTCGGTAAAAATTGGGATGAAGCGCATTAATTGGATAGGTAATAATGAATTTAGAAAGACTTAACGAAATTGAAAAACCATTACTCCACATTGTTAAGCATGATGTTGTGCCAGCCCTAGGCTGTACCGAACCCATTTCTCTTGCGCTCGCATCTGCTACAGCTGCGAAATATTTAGGCAAAACACCTGAACGTATTGAAGCCAAAGTATCTCCTAATCTGATGAAAGACAGGTTATCGAAATTATGGTGAGTAAACCTTGTCCTTAATGAAAATAAAGTGCGGTAAAAAATAAAGAAATTTCAATTTCATTGGAATTTATCGTAAACAAAAGGGTGAGTATAAATTTACACTCAACCCTTTATCTTCATTAAGAGACAATATTATTTATCACTTTCTTTTTCATGTGGATTGCCTTTGACACCAATATGAGAAATTTCCCCATTAGCATCAATCAAATAAGCTTGGCCAAAACCTCTTACAAAACGGCCTGTTCCAAATGTAAGTTCAACTAAATCAAAATCAGTAAATTCACGAATTGTTTTAATTCCGCCTACATCATTCATAGTTTCGGCTAATTTATCTAAGACTTTTTCAACAATTGGATCTTCACGAGGAATAAAACGTGCACTTGCTTTATAACGTAAGCGAGTACGCACAATAATTGACTTCGCTTTGTTTTCATCTTCTAAAAACATCACTTCTACTTGATTTGGATTGCGTTTTAAATTCTCATAATGCTCTGCAATGGCACTGATATAAATATAATATTTTCCATCAAAGAAAATAATTGGTGCATAAGACGCCATCGGTAAGCCATCTTTATCTAAAGTAGAAAGCACACAGCTTTTAAACTCTTGACGAAATTCATCAATTTTAGCCTTGATACGATCGTAATTTGCAACTGGTTTATTTTCTACACAAAGATTGATGATTACTTGTTTAATTGAACCTGCGTCAGCTTGTTGTGGAAATTCCACACGTAATGTTTTGCCACCATTATATTTAAAATCTAAACCAGCAAAATCTACATTAACTAACGTCACATCTGTAATTTCCTTTTCGCCACCAAATTTTTTACAAAGGGCAGCCATATCATCTTGATGATGATCATTCATATGAGTAATAATTCGATTGAAATCCATTTTTGTTCCTTATATTAACAATTAATTTTTATTATTCTACGGAATCATATCCGATAGAAATAATGCTGAGCATTATACTCAAGTTAAAGTTATTTAACATATTTTTTACAGAATAATCCTTGATAAATAAAAAGCCCTTATAAATAAGGGCTTAAAATAAGTAAATCAATATGAATTATTTACCATCAACACTCACACCATAAAAAGCGTCATAGCCAAATGGGCTTTGTACATAACCTTTTACACGAGGACTAAGTGGCGCAAAACCAACAGAGTGGGCAACTGGAATCCAAGGTGCTTGATTATGGACAATAACTTGAGCTTGTTTATAAAGTTTCGCACGTTCTTCCTTATTGGTTAATCCAATAGCCTCATTGAGTAAAGCATCAAATTCTGAATTATTGAAACGTGCCATATTAGAATTACCTATATTTGAGCTACCTAATAATGGGGATAAGAAATTATCAGGATCGCCATTGTCGCCAGACCAACCAAAGATACCCGCAGTTAATTCTCCCTCTTTTGCTCGTTTTCTATAATCAGCCCATTCATAAGTCACTGGGTTAGTTTTTACACCAATTTTCGCCCAATCCGCCATAATTAATTCAGCCATACGTTTTGGATTTGGATTAGAAGCACGAATAATAGGTTGAATCCAGAAATCAGTTTCAAAACCATTTGGATAACCCGCTTCTGCTAAAAGTTGTTTTGCTTTTTCTGGATCGTACGGATAATCTTGAATTTCATCATTATAACTCCAAATTGTTGGAGGAAGTGGGTTTTTAGCTGATGTTCCTGCGCCTTGATAAACCGCTTCAATAATCGCTTTTTTATCCACTGCGTAATTCAACGCTTGGCGCACTTTGACATTATCAAACGGTGCTTTTTCGGTATTGAATGCGATATACGCTACGTTCAAACCTTTTTGTTCCAAAAGTTGTACTTTTGGATCGGTTTTCATTTTGGCTAAATCCGCTACATTTGGGAATAAAATTAAATCGCAAGTACCCGCCTGTAATTTTGCATAACGTGTTGTTGCATCAGGCACAATGCTAATGACTAAACGATCTAAAGGTGTTCTACCTTTCCAATAATTTTCATGCGCAACATATTGTATGGCTTGATCTGTTTTATAATCCACAAAAACAAAAGGGCCTGTCCCCACTGGGCGACTATCAAGCGTTTCTGGTTTACCCGCTTTCAGCATTGAATCAGCATATTCTGCAGAATAAATAGAAATAAAATCCATACCAAGACTAGCCAAGAAAGTCGCATCTGTCTTGTTTAAGGTAATACGAATTGTGTTATCGTCTACTTTCTCCACTGATTTCAACAATTCAGGGAATTTCATTGCTTTAAAATATGGATAAGTCCCCTTAGATACATTGTGATATGGATGATTTGGATCTAACTGACGTTGGAATGAAAATACAACATCATCTGCATTAAAATCACGTGTCGGGGTAAATTCTTTTGTTGTGTGGAATTTAACCCCTTTTCTCAAATGAAAAGTATAACTTAAGCCATCATCGCTAATTTCCCAGCTTTCAGCTAAAGCTGGTTCAATATCCGTTGAGCCTTTTTTAAATTCAACTAAGCGGTTATACACTTGTTGTGAGCTTGCATTATAAGAAGTACCTTCAATTATTAACGCAGGGCTAAATCCCAATGGAGCTTTCGCTGTGCAATAAACGAAAGTATTATTTGACGAGGATTTTGCTTCAGTTTGAGCGGTAGATTTATTTGCCGAGCTAGATTGATCACAAGCTGCCAAAACAAGAGTTGCAGCGGCGAGAGTTAATGTTGCTTTTAGTTTCATAAGCATACCTCAATGTTAGGCAGGGAATGCCCCACCATTTATGGTTAAACGATGGAGCTATCTCCACCAACAAGAAATATCAATAAGATATAAGCAAATTTCCCTTTTTTTAAATAAAAAAATTCTATGGATTATAACAAATTAATCTAAGGCATTTTTCGTAAATGATCGCCATCATTTTTGTGTAATTTCATAAGCGACCAAACTAAGGCGATTGCAAAAAGTGATGAGGTTAAAAAAGTATAGCTAAAAGCCTGTTGTAAACCATCACTTGCGCTAAAAAAATGTCTATAGAGATTTAGAATTATCGATGAAATAGCAATACCAAATCCAATCCCAACTTGCTGTACAATACTTAATACGGTAGAGCCTGTGCCAGACTGTTGTTTTGAAAGATCGCCTACAGCCAGCGTATTAATTGAAGTAAAAATGATCGACATACAAGCCCCATACCACATAAGATTACAAATAATCCAAGTTAGAGAACTTTGTTTATCTAACCAAGCCATTGAAATCACAGAACCTGCCATCAAAAGTGCGGATGAAATTAGCGTTGTTTTATAGCCCCAACGATTTAAAATTCGTCCAATTAATATTTTCAACATCACAGAAATTAACGCAATCGGTGCTAATAGCCAGCCAGACATTTCGGCACTGTAACCGAAAGATAATTGAAACATCAAAGGTAATAAAAAGGGAACGCCAGATGCAGATAATCGGATAAAAATATTGGCAATAATACCTAATCTGAATGTACGAGTTCGGAAAAGGGATAAAGGTAAAATGGCATTTTCATTGTTTTTAGCATAGCCACAATAAGTTACGAGTAACAGAATACCAACAACTAATATGCTATAAGTTACACTTGAATTATGCTGACTTTCTCCGAGTAAATCCAAACCAAGCGTAATACCAACTAACCCCAATGCAAAAAGTAAAAAACCTGTCCAATCTAATTTTTCTGCCTTGCCCTTGATATTGTTCATCACGCTGCCCGATGCCAAAATTCCTAGCACACCAATTGGAATATTAATTAAAAAAATCCAGTGCCAACTGGCGTGAACGACTAACCATCCACCTAAAATAGGCCCTAGAATTGGCCCAATCAAACCTGCAGTTGCCATTAAATTCCAAGCATTCACTAATTGTTGTTTGGGGACAGCTTGAATAATAGCTAAACGCGCAACAGGCATCATAAAGGCACCACCCATTCCCTGAATTACTCTGGCTAAAATTAAACTTTCTAAATTAGGCGCAGCAGCACAAGCGATAGATCCTAAAATAAACGTGAAAACTGCAGCGCGAAAAACGGTTAATGTCCCAAATTTTGCAGCCGCCCAAGCGGTAAGAGGAATAAATAATGCAACGGCTAAAGAATAAGCAATAATCGCCATTTGCATTTCAAAGGCGGGTTTATGTAAATCGGAAGATATCGCGGGTAAAGCTGTATTTAGAATGGTCGCATCGAGGCTTTGCATAAAAAGTGCCATTGCTGCTACCCAAGCTAAACCGCGATAGGCATTGGATTCAGTCATCGTGCTCCGTGAAAATGGTGCAACCAATTTTCAATAAAATCGGCAATTTGCGGAATGCGGTTAATATCCAACAAAGTGCGATCAATTTCAAGGGGATAATTTGTCGCAACCGCCACTACATATTCGTCAATTTCGGGTAAAGGTTTTGTCATTTCTTGACGATGGAGCAAAATCTTTGGAATTGGCTCTTGTTTAAAGCCTTCCACCAACACTAAATCTGTTAAAGTGCGGTCAAATTGTTGCGCTAAATAATCCAATGAAACAGGCTTTGACGTTTCCGTCATAATCGCCCAGCGTTCATCATTCGCTAAAATGACTTGAGAAGAACCCGCCTCTTTCATACGCCAGCTATCTTTTCCTTCTTTATCAACTTGCATATTGTGATGGCTATGTTTAATCACTGAAACGCGAATGTGACGAGCGATCAGTTCTGGGAGAAGTTTTTCTAATAATGTTGTTTTACCACTACCGCTATAACCGGTAATTCCAAGTAAAGGAATCTGATTGTTCATAAAAATAACCTTAAAAATCACCGCACTTTAGATACGGAAAACCCCGAAAGATCGGGGTTAATAAATTAAGAATGTTTTGCTGCATAATTGGCAAAAATAAGTCCACCGATAGCAAGAAGAGCAACAATGCCAAGCCCTATAGTAAGCCACATATTATTTTCCTTCCACTAATTGACGAAATTTACGCCCCATCACAAGGCAAACATAAGCAATAATGAGCAAAAAAACTAATATTTCATCCTTTTAGGAAAAGCGGTTGCTCGCCATAAAGTATAACAGGCATTGCTAGAATAGCAACTTTTGCCACATCATCACTAAGTTTTGACCAAGCCTCTAAAGAGCTTTTTTTCAATGGGTAATTTAAATAACTAGCTTTATAGTTTGCGATCTAAATCGCAGAAATAATAAAAAGCGAATAAAAAACTTAAGATAATATGCGCAATAAAACAGGCTGAAACTCTGTTTGCTGCCCTAATTTTCTGCTATAAGATTTGACAAAAATGAAAGAAAGTGCGGTTAATCCGAAGATTAAAATTGCACGCAGGATTTCATTATCGCTTATGTAATCGGACAACATAGTCACAATCAATAAGGTCAAAAGCGGTACAACATACATCAATAATGCCGACAACAACATCGACTTTTCTTCTAATCCAATTTCAACAATTTGACCTTCGCATAATGGCATTAATGCTTCCACATTAAAAATATGCTCGCCACGTTTACCGTTTAATTCGGAAAGGCTTGATGTTCCACAACTGTTTTTAGCTGCGCATTGGCCACAGGCACTTTGGGATTGGCATTTCACTTTGGCAATGCCATTTTCATAGCTAATAACAACGGCACTTTCTCTTAGCATTGGGATGCTCCCATATAAATATCAAAGCGATGATTTTTCGTTTCACGGCTAAAGTGCGGTTGTTTTTCACCAAGAAATTCCGCATAGTCAGGACGCTTCACGACCACACGTTTTTTAGCTAATTGTAGTGCAGGTAAAAGCAATTCATCAGCATCTAAATCAGCCCCGACTAAATGCTGGAATACGTGCATTTCCTTTTTTACTAGTGCAGATTTTTGTTTATGCGGATACATTGGATCGAGATAAACCACATCGGCATAATCGCTATTAGGATCAAGTTCATTAATATGCTGAACATTCAGCAAGCACAAATTTTGTTGCAACATCTCGCCGATTTCCTCATCTTGATAAGCACGATTTAAACCATCTTTCAGAAGTAAAAAAACAACAGGATGACGTTCAACTAAACGAACTTGGCAGCCAATCGTGGCTAACACAAAGGCATCACGCCCTAGACCAGCTGTGGCATCAATAACCGTTGGCAATGCCGAACCTTTAATTCCTACCGCTTTCGCTATGGCTTCACCACGACCACCACCAAATTTACGACGATGAGCCATTGTACCACCAACAAAATCAACATAAACCGCTCCGAGTTTAGGTTCGTCTAGTTTACGAAGTTCTAAACGTTCATCGGTTTGAACAAGCGCAAGTGGGCTCTTTTCATTATGAATAATCTTGTGTTCAGCACAAAGTGCGGTCAATTCTGCTAATGTTTTTTCTGTCGATTCAGAAATCAGCTGAATTCCTACTTGCGAATGAGCCATACGCCGCTTTCCATGTGGTCAGTGTAAGGGAATTGATCAAATAACGCCGCTTTTTCAATGCGGTGAGTTTTTGAAAGTTCAACAAGATTATCACACAGCGTATGTGGATTACAGGAAATATACAAAATGCAATCGTAATTTTGTACAAGTTTCACTGTATCAGGATCAAGCCCTGCGCGAGGTGGATCGACAAAAATGGTATTACATTCGTAAGATTTTAAATCAATCCCTTTCAAACGATTAAAGGCTCTAACCCCATTCATTGCCTGCGTAAATTCCTCTGCCGACATACGGATAATTTGTAAATTATCCACTTTATTTTCAGCAATATTAAATTGCGCGGCGGCTACGGAAGGTTTGGCGATTTCGGTTGCCAATACCTTACGGAAATTTTGTGCAAGTGCGATAGAAAAATTACCGTTTCCGCAGTAAAGTTCTAATAAATCGCCTTCGCTATTTTGGGTACAATCAATTGCCCATTCAAGCATTTTGCAGTTTACCGTTGCGTTTGGCTGGGTAAAACTATTCTCGACTTGGCGATAAACATAATTTCTGCCATTCACAGGTAAAACTTCATCCACATAATCTTGCTCAACACAGATTTTTTGTTTACTTGCACGCCCGATTATTTGAACATTAAAACCTTGCTTTTCGAGTAAATCTTTTAGATTTTTAGCCGCACTTTCCCATTCTTCAGTGAGTGTTTTATGATAAAGCAAGCTCACAATAATCTTATTACTCAAGGTGCTAAGGTAATCAATTTGGAATAATTTTTTGTGTAGCACTTCTTGTTGTTTTAACAAAGGTAATAAGGTTTGCATCATACGATTAATTAGCATGCTGGCGATTGGAAATTCATCCACGCGATAACGCTGCAACGTCGCTTGATCAAACATAATATGGTAAAAATCATCTTGCTCGTGCCAAATACGAAACTCCGCACGCATGCGATAATGACTTGTTGGAGAGTCAAAAACTTGAATATCGGGTGCATTGAAAGGGCGCAAAAGTGCGGTTAATTTTTCAAGTTTTTTTTGTAGCAGTTCGTTGTATTGAGAAATCGGTAATTGCATAGAAATTAGTATTCGTAGGGCGTATGAAGACGAATCGTTCATACAAAGATAGGAGAATAAAGTTATCAGCCGTGAATTACGCGTGATTTCACAAGCTATTCAAAAACAAAAGGCAGACTTCCGCCTGCCTTATTTAACGTATCTTATTCGCCGGAATAATCTTCACCGCCAGAGGCTGCTTCACTCACATCACCAGATAAGGTGTAAACACGTTTTTTAGTGTTAATACGAGTACGATATTTATTCCAAGTTTTTTCAAAGAAAGTCTCTGCTGCGCGCTCACCACGGCAAAAAGCGACAAAATCTTTTTCTTCTTTAGTCGCTGGCTCACGTTCCCCTAAGTCTAATGCTTTGAACGCTTGACCATATTGCTCAAGCACCTGTGATTCTTTGATTGTGTAATCACCGTGACGGGAAAAACCACGTGGGTAGTTTTTATCGTCAAAGAAACGACGCATTACGCTAAAACTTGCAGCCATAATATTCTCTCTTCTTTCATTAATATTTACAAAATAGGGCAGGCATTAAACCAATTTTTCGTTATTTTTGCAATAAACCTTTTACGGTTTGCACATAATCTTTCACGAAATCATCGTAATTTAACCCTTCAGGGTTTACACGGAATTTTCCATTTACATAAAAATCAGGTACGCCACGCACTTTAAATTGTTCTGCGGCATTTACTTGTTTATTGACTAAACCATTTACTGCAAAACTATTAATGCCACCATCAAATTGCTCCGCGGTTACGCCATTCGATAAGAAGATAGCTCGAATATCATCCATTGATTTCAAGGCATCCTTTTGAGCCGCTTCAAATAATGGTGATTTTACTTTACTTTCTGCACCTAATGCCATTGCTAACGCCCAAGCACGTGTTAAGTTTTCAGATTGATGACCTAAGAAATTCACATGATATTGTTTAAATTTCACATCTTTTGGTAAAGCATCTACGACTTGTTGTGGAATTTTGTATTCCATTTCAAAGGCGTAACAATGCGGGCAATAGAATGAGAAAAACTCAATCACTTCTTTTTGCTGTGAAGCCTGTTGACTCACTTGAACATATTGTTTGCCTTCTTGTAAATCTGCGGCAAAACTATTTACAGACATAAGCGTGCTGACACCTAAACCTAACGCAAGTAATACTTTTTTCATTTCTTTCCTCTTATTTAATGATACCGCGAGCACGGAGCAATGCGGTTTTAAAATCTTCTTCGTAATCTTTTTTGAGACCCGGAATTGGCTCATATTTATCTGTACCATCCATTTTTAACTGATAAATAATCACTTCATCAGTTAATTCATTTAATGGTTTTTGGAAACCTGATTCATTGGCAATTTTTTGCAAAATTTCCATTAAACTCAAATCCGAGTCTTTAGACCAATAAAACTGTAAAAGTTCCAAAACTTCATTTAAACGCTTACATTTCATTGCTATTTCCTTTTTAATCGTAAAAAATAGGCAAAGCAAATGATACTTGAAATAATGATAGATTAAAATATGACAATTACAATAAGCGCGGTAATTTTGGCAGGTGGCAAGGCTCGTAGAATGGGTGGGCAAGATAAAGGATTACAGATTTTAGGTAAACAATCTTTAATTGAACATGTTATTAATCGCTTACAACCACAAATTCATCAGATTTCAATTAACGCTAACCGAAATCAAACAGAATATGCAAAATTTGGCTTTCCTGTTTTCTCCGATGAACTGCCCGATTTTCAAGGACCATTAAGTGGCATGCTAACAGCTCTAGAAAAGACAAAAAGTGACTTTATCCTTTTTACACCTTGTGATACGCCTTTTTTTCCTATGAATCTTTTAGATAAACTCAAAAGTGCGGTTAAAAATGACCGCACTTTAATTGCGTATGCTTGCGATGAAGAACGTGAACATCCCGTTTTTTGTTTAATGTCCGTTCAGCTAAAGGAAAAATTGCGACACTATTTAGCATCGGGTGAACGACGCCTTTTACAATTTATGAAAGAAAATGGCGGGATTTCAGTAAAATTCACGCAAGAAGAAGGCAACTTCGAGAATTTTAATACGCTGGATGATTTAAAGAAAACAGTCATCTAACCGAACACTAACAAAAGTGCGGTTTATTTTTATTATTTACGAGCACCAAATATCGCAATCAATTCTTTCACTTTTACGCGTTTTTCTGGGTTTTAAAATAGTTATGGTAACTAGCTGGCTTAAACCCACCATACGCAACTAAATTGGCTCTAGTCCTAACACTTTACGACCGTTAATACTTGCGATATTGACCATTTCATCTAAGTGAGGGAAACGGCAACCCGCAGCTAATAGGCTTAATTCTTGCCATAAATCGCCTTCACATAGAGGAACCATGTAATCACAAATATTATCTGTGCCTAGGGCAACAGTGATACCTTCGGGGATCATTTCATCTGCTGGCGTGAGCGCATTGTGGAATGGCATAAGATCTTCTTTGCGATTACTGTCAATCCATGCCATCGGACAGGCTATCATCATCATTTTGGCTTTACGCATTTTTTCGTAAAGTTTGTAACGATATTCTTTTGAATGTGAGCCAATGGAAATACCATGGATACCTACAACTCGCCCCTCCATTCCGTGTTCAATGGTTTTGTCGCAAAGTTGCTCGGTTTCTTTTTCACTTGGATTGTTGAATTGGTCTACATGTACATGACACATAATTCCAAGAGATTTAGCCTTATCTAACAAGATATCCATCGCTTCTAGGCCACGTCCATAATCCAATTCATCACGATATGGTAAGCCGCCAATCATATCTACCATTTCTGCACCAATATCAAACCATTTACGCGCAGTGGGTTCGATTACCCCTTTTAAAGTTTGATTGGCAAATTTCAAAATAATGTCATGTTTATACACTTCGCGGGCTTTGTGTGCGGCAATAATTGCACGATCTTCACAAATTGGGTCTATATCGACAAAAGTACCAAATGCGGTTACACCTTGGGATATCATTAATTCAATAGATTGGCAAAAACGTGCGTAATAATCATCAACACTGGAAGTGCGTTTTACTTCATCCACTAAATCCCATTTTTGTTGCAAATTACTACTATGATAAATCCCAATTTTCTCTGGCGTCATCGTAAAAGCGCGGTCAGCATGAGCATGGGCATTTACCCACCCGCCTTTTTTGATAATTTCATCGCGAATATAGGTTTTAAAACTACGAACATGGCTTTTCATACAAACTCCGTAAAAAAGAAAGGATAAAAAGACGAGAATGTATATTAATTGAAAGGTACTGTAAGTACGGCGAGAAGCATTATGATAATGTTATGAAAAACTCACGGATTTTCATTAATAACATTTTTCAGTCTTAAACTGAGGCATGAGTATAAAGACTTAAGGACAAAAAATCCATTCTTTTGTGCACTTATAGATTATTTTTCAAAGAAGAAATTTTGTAATTGGAAGGCTTCTAAGAAGATTCCAAGTGGCGGTCTGTCTGAAGATTGCTCAATATAATCTTTATCGAATTTTTTGTAATTCCCTTTGCGATCAATGTGATATTGTGTTCCATCAGGTTGAATCACCACATTCCAGCGGAAATTCGAGGCAAGTACCCAGTCATCTCCTTTAAGATCAAAGAGATTGCGTCCCTGACTATAATCCATCAACGGGTTTTCTACACGGAATACTGTCTGCATTAATGCAGAGAAAATATCCGCATGATTACTTAATCCATTTTGTTTACCTACTGGTAAATCTTTCCAATATACAAGCAATGGCACTTGAATTTCATCACGCCCAAAGTAGTTTTCTCGCTCTTTTTGATTCATTTCATTAAAGGTTAAACCATACTCTGACGTGATGATGACTAATGTATTTTCAAGCGGTGTACTTTCTAACGCTTTTGCTAAAAGAGAATCAATGTCTTGCAAAGTGCGGTCATAATCTGATGGATTTTTAGCATCCAAGGCTAAATCCAAATAAGCAAACCAAGGTGAGTCAGTTTTTTGTGCTTTAATAAAATCATTGAGATTTTTTACCGCACTTTCATTATTTGGTTTGTTGGTTTTATTCGATGAAAGTTTTATTTCACGAAATAATGCTTGGCGGAAGATGCTATCTTTGAAATTCGTAGCAGAAAATAAACCCAATTGATAATTTTCAGCACGTAATTTTTCGATTAAAACAGATTGGGTATGATTGCTTAAAATGCTATCGGTGTAATTTGCATTTAGCCCGTAAAATAACCCAATCAAGCCTGCGTTATTACTATTGCCTGTGCTGTAATGATTAGTGAATTCCGTTGAGCTTGTTGCAAATTTAGCAAGTTTTGGCATCTTTTCATTAGAAATCGCATCATGGCGTAAACCCGAAACCGTTACGAGCAGAATATTAGGTTTGTGCGTAATTGGTGCGTAAGTGAGTTCTTTTTTCGGATAATCAATTTTTAAGGCATCTAAACGACCTTCTTGTGCCAATTTTTGCGTATATTCTTCCCCATCCAAGAAACCGTGTTTTTCTAAAAAAGAACGAGCTGTCATTGGATAAGATAAAGGGAAATTAGAGCGTTGCATAGTGATCGGACGATACAAATAAGCATCTGCCCAAGCATAAATTAAATGTGTCGCAATGAACGTTGTGGTTAAGAATATACCAGTGCCTTTTAGCCATTTTTGGCGTTCAAGACTACGTAATTTTTCCCAACTCCAGCGAGAAAATAACATTTGTGCCAGTAAAATTATTGGCATTGGTGCAAAGAAAATTTGCCAATCGCGCGACATTTCACCATTTTCTGGATTGACCAGCAAATTCCATACAACAGAGGATAAATGCAGATTAAAACGATTGAAAACAGCGGTATCAAATAATAATAAGGTTGTACAGATCGTGGAAAAAATCACCGTTAATCCGCGAAAAGTGCGGTGATTTTTAACAATGAAACTCAGTGGAAAGACAACGAGTAAGTACAACGCAAAAACGTTGAAACTGAAATGCCCGAGCAAACTCACAAAGAAATAAAGTTTTCCTGCGAGAGTATCTGGCCAGTCAATGATAAAGGCATAACGTGCGCCAATAAGAATAGCAACAATAATATTAAAAAAGGCAAACCAATGGCCCCACGAAATTTTTCGTGAAACGTCATCGCGGTATTGTTTGCCGCTGAAGGTGCCTTTTTTAATCCATTTCATATTAACGTGTTTTTACCGCATTAATTAAGGAATTCGAAAATGCTTGAGCTAATGCCTCACGTTGAGTTTGTGGCACGCTGGTGGTTAATAAATTACTCGCCATGTTACCCAGTGCGATTAAGGAGAGATCTACAGGGGCTTTATGTTTTTCTAATACTGCGATCATATCGTTTACAATCGCACTTAATTGAGCATCAGAATATTTAGAATGTTGAGCCATAATGTTAAAAATAAAAAAAATTTGGCTTATGATACCCGATTATTTGGTAGAACCTAAATAATTTCTTTTTTCTTGCTGAAAAAGTGCGGTTATAATTTGCGGCAAATTTTTCAAAGGTGACAAAAATGAGTATTACCGTTAATCAAATTGTTTTGCATCAGTTAGTCAAAAATGTGGATGGCGACAGTATAAAAATAGAAAGCGTATTACGCGACGAGTTGCTGTCCATTACACCAGAAATAGAACAAATGATGTTGCAATTGCATCAAGGCTATCAAAATAAAGCTAAGGCTTTTGGCGTGTTTCAGGAAAAGTCTATATTTGCACAACATTTAAATCGTTTATTAGAGCAAGAAATTGAGTTTTTGGGTTTTAGTCAATATTCAACAAAATTGCTTGCAGATGAGCTAGGTAAATATAACTTTGCGGAAAGTGGCACCTTGATTTTATGTCAATATAATTTCTTAGCGACAGATTACTTGTTTATTGCATTGCTTGATAGCCGTCATAGTATGTTAGTCGATGAGCATTTAGATATTCGCCGTACAGAATATTTGGATATTACTCAGTTTGATATTGCGGCACGGATAAATTTGACGGATTTGCAAGTAAACGCGAACTCTAATCGTTATTTAACCTTTATAAAAGGCCGTGTTGGTCGCAAAATTAGTGATTTTTTTATGGATTTTTTAGGTGCCGAAGAAGGATTAAATCCACAAGTTCAAAATCAATGTTTATTGCAAGCTGTGAGTGATTACTGCGATCAAGGCGAACTCAACAAAGAGCAAACTCAAGCGGTAAAAAAACAAGTGTTTGAATATTGTAAAGGTCAGCTTTCAAATGGTAACAATATTGAATTAAGGGAACTTTCTGATTCATTACCCACTCTAAACGAACAGCCTTTTGTCGTCTTTACGGAAGAACAGAATTATGGTTTGGAAGAGAGTATTCCACCAATACGTTCAACATTGAAATCGCTAACAAAATTCTCTGGGTCAGGAAAGGGCGTTACCCTAAGTTTTGATGCGGAATTATTGAATACACGTATTCAATGGGATCCTATGACAGATACCCTAACCATCAAAGGTTTACCGCCAAATTTAAAAGATCAATTACAAAAGGCTTTAAAATCAGAGAATTAATTTGGAAATACACCCAATTTTGGATATTATCTGACAGAACTTTTGCACAAATTAAGGTAAAGAAAATGCAAGTTAAAACACTTTTAGGCGCAACCTTTTTAGCATTAAGCCTCGCTTCTTGTTCCACCGTTGAAAAAGTTGTATATCGAATTGATGTACCGCAAGGCAACTATTTAGAGGCGACTACCGTTGCGCAAGTTAAAGAAGGAATGACCGCCCAACAAGTACAATATTTGTTGGGAACGCCAATATTAATCGACCCTTATAATAACTACACTTGGTACTACGTATTCTTACAACAACGTGCCTATGAAACGCCAGTTCAGCATACTTTCACAGTAAAATTTGATCAACGTGGGATTGTGACAGAAACCCATCTTGATAAACCTTTACCACAGGTTTCACAACAAGGCGAAAATAACACCATTATTGAAACAGGTGAGAAACCAAAATCAAGCTGGTGGAAATTCTGGAAATAATCTTTTTATTTTCACCGCACTACAATAAGAATAATTGGTAAAAGGAATCTCCAATGTCAAAACTCTTACTCGTTGATGATGATATTGAATTAACTGAACTACTTTCTACACTTTTAGAACTTGAGGGTTTTGACGTTGAAACTGCAAATAATGGATTAGAAGCATTACAAAAACTCAATGAAAGCTATAAGCTGGTTTTACTTGATGTAATGATGCCAAAGTTAAATGGTATCGAAACATTAAAAGAAATTCGTAAAGTCTCTAACGTGCCAGTGATGATGCTAACAGCAAGAGGCGAAGACATTGATCGCGTATTAGGCTTAGAATTGGGAGCGGATGATTGTTTACCCAAGCCTTTTAACGATCGTGAGCTTATTGCAAGAATTAAGGCGATTTTGCGTCGTAGTGCATCTCCTTCAAATAATATATCAAATGTAGAAATCCTTTCTTTTGACGGAATTACTCTCCACTTTTCTCACGGAATTGCAACCTATAATGAAGAAAATCTAAATTTAACGGATTATGAATTTAAGATTCTTTGTTTATTGCTTAAATCTAAGGGAAATGTGGTAAGTCGAGAAGAATTAAGTTTAGAAGTAATGGAAAAACCACTCACTCCATTTGACCGTGCTCTTGATATGCACATCTCTAATTTAAGACGCAAATTACCAGAACGAAAAAACAAGCCCTCTTGGTTTAAAACTTTACGCGGAAAAGGATACACTTTAGTTACCTAATTTTTATGAAATTAGGTTATTTTTTCAATTTAAATCAACTCACTATCCAAACATTTCTTATGTTTTGGTTTTCTTTTTTTCATAATGATGAGCCTTGTGATCACTGTACCTAATTTCGATCTCAGAATTTATTCCCCCATTAAAAGAAGCGAATATTGTTAATTATCAAAAAGAAATATTAGGCGGGCTATCAATGAATATAAAATTGCCATTATGGATCACCCATTAAATAAAAATGATGACAATTTTTACCGCACTTTTACCTTTAAGCATTGTCCACAGCAAAAGAAATAACGTCATTAATTTTTTCACAATCTAAAGCGATCATCATTAAACGATCTATTCCTAATGCGACACCTGAAGCATCTGGCATACCCGCTTCTAAGGCAGCAAGAAAGCGTTCATCAATTTCTCGAGTAGGCAATTCACATTTTTGTCTTTGTTGATTATCTAATTCAAAGCGATGACGTTGTTCTTGCGCATCGGCAAGTTCGTGAAAACCATTGGCTAATTCTAAACCTTTATAATAGAACTCAAAGCGTTCTGCTACCCGCTGATCTTCTGGGCTTACTTGTGCTAGAGCTGCTTGTGTTGAAGGGAAATGATACACGGCAATAGGTCGTTCTTTTCCAATTTGAGGCTCAACGACTTCACTAAATAAAAACTGTAATAACGTATCGCGATCTTCATTATCTTCAGCCATAAAATTATGTTTACGTGCTGCTTCAATTAATTCTGAACGTTCTGCTGACAAGGGATCTAAGCCTACATATTCTTGGAAAACAAATTGGTAACTTAAACTTTCTGCAGGTGGACAATCTAAAATTTGTTGGAGCAAATCATCTACTTCATTAATTAAACGATGCATATGAAAGTGCGGTCGATACCATTCCAACATAGTGAATTCTGGATTATGGCGATTTCCAGCTTCTTCATTGCGAAACACTTTACTGATTTGGAATATCGGCCCACTGCCTGCAGCAAGCAAGCGTTTCATATGATATTCAGGGCTTGTAGAAAGCCAAAGTGTTTTGGATTGTTCACCGAAAGGCGCAAGAAATTCCGTGCTAAAGGTGGAAAGATGTAAATCAGTGACGCCAAATTCACTTAGAACAGGGGTCTCTACTTCAAGCAAACCGCGTTCTGTAAAAAATTGACGAATTTCAGCAATAATTTTTGCCCGTTTAAGAAGATTTTTTATATCGGCAGAAGGTTGCCAATGATTAAGTGCGGTCATTTTTAATCCTGTTTTAAAAATTTTGCACATTGTAAACGAGAGCTACTCTCAACTCAATCTTAGCTTTTTTGAGGTAGATCACAAAATACGATCTTTTCCATCTTTAGACATAAAAAACGTTATTAATTTGTAACAAAAAATGGCACAATGCCCACACAATATTACCCTTTTAGGGGATTTATTTTTACTTTCTATTGATTGGAGGATATCGTGCAAACAGTTAATGTCGATATTGCGATTGTTGGTGCTGGTGGCGGTGGTTTACGTGCAGCGATTGCCGCAGCAGAAGCAAATCCTAACTTAAAAATTGCATTAGTTTCTAAAGTATACCCGATGCGTAGCCATACTGTAGCAGCAGAAGGTGGTGCAGCGGCAGTTATCAAAGAAGAAGATTCTTACGATAAACACTTCCAAGATACCGTTGCTGGTGGGGACTGGCTTTGTGAGCAAGATGTAGTGGAATATTTCGTGCAACATTCACCAGTGGAAATGACCCAGTTAGAACGTTGGGGATGCCCTTGGAGCCGTAAAGCTGATGGCGATGTAAACGTACGTCGTTTCGGTGGAATGAAAATTGAGCGCACTTGGTTCGCTGCAGATAAAACAGGTTTCCACTTATTACACACGCTTTTCCAAACTTCTATTCAATATCCACAAATCCAACGTTTTGATGAACACTTCGTATTAGATATTCTTGTTGATGATGGCCATGCTCGTGGTATGGTTGCAATGAATATGATGGAAGGATCACTTGTTCAAATTAATGCCAATGCGGTTGTTATTGCAACTGGTGGTGGTTGTCGTGCATTTAAATTTAATACCAATGGCGGCATTGTAACAGGTGACGGCTTATCTATGGCATATCGTCACGGTGTACCACTTCGTGATATGGAGTTTGTTCAATATCATCCAACAGGCTTACCTAATACGGGTATTTTAATGACCGAAGGTTGTCGTGGCGAAGGCGGTATCTTAGTGAATAAAGATGGCTATCGCTATCTTCAAGATTACGGTCTAGGTCCTGAAACACCAATTGGCAAACCGCAAAATAAATATATGGAACTTGGCCCTCGTGATAAAGTTTCTCAAGCATTCTGGCAAGAATGGAAAAAAGGTAATACCTTAAAAACCGCGAAAGGCGTAGATGTGGTGCATTTAGATTTACGTCATCTTGGTGAAAAATATTTACATGAGCGTCTACCATTCATTTGTGAATTAGCAAGTGCTTATGAAGGTGTAAATCCAGTAAATGAACCAATTCCAGTTCGTCCAGTTGTTCACTATACAATGGGCGGCATTGAAGTTGATTTTAACAGCGAAACACGTATCAAAGGTTTATTTGCTGTAGGAGAATGCGCATCTTCAGGTTTACACGGCGCAAACCGTTTAGGATCTAACTCTTTAGCTGAACTTGTTGTGTTAGGTCGCGTTGCTGGGGAATACGCAGCACAACGTGCAGTTGAGGCTCAATCGGTAAATCAAAGTGCAGTTGATGCTCAAGCAAAAGATGTTGTTGCTCGCCTAGAAGCTCTTCACAAACAAGAAGGTAATGAATCTTGGTCTGAAATCCGTGATGAAATGGGTACCGTGATGGAAGAAGGTTGTGGTATTTACCGTGACCAAGCAAGTATGCAAAAAGCAGTAGATAAAATTGCAGAGTTAAAAGAACGTTACAAACGTATTCGCGTATCAGATAATTCAAGCGTGTTCAATACAGATGTACTTTACACCGTTGAGTTGGGTTACATTCTAGATGTTGCGCAATCTATTGCAAATTCAGCGATTGAACGTAAAGAATCTCGTGGTGCTCACCAACGCTTAGATTACACAGAACGTGACGATGTCAATTATTTAAAACACACACTTGCTTTCTACAATGAGAATGGTGCGCCGCGCATTGAATACAGTCCGGTGAAAATTACTAAATCTCAACCTGCAAAACGTGTTTACGGTGCGGAAGCAGAAGCTCAAGAAGCAGCTGCGAAAGCTAAGGAGCAAGCAAATGGCTAATTCACCAGTAATGAATGTTGAAGTATTACGCTACAATCCTGAAATCGATCAAGAGCCACATTTAAGCACCTATCAAGTACCTTATGATAATCAAACTTCATTGCTTGATGCGTTAGGCTATATTAAGGATAAACTTGAACCCTCTCTTTCTTATCGTTGGTCTTGCCGTATGGCGATCTGCGGTTCTTGCGGGATGATGGTAAATAACAAACCAAAATTGGCTTGTAAAACTTTCTTACGTGATTACAGCGGCCATATGCGTATCGAGCCATTAGCAAACTTCCCTATTGAACGCGATTTAGTGGTTGATTTAAGCCACTTTATCGAAAGTTTAGAGGCAATTAAGCCTTATATTATTGGTAACGAAGCACCAGCATTAGATGGTAAACCACATCCATCGAAAGAATTGCAAGTAAGCCGTACTAAACAAACGCCAGCACAGCTTGAGAAATATCGTCAATTCTCAATGTGTATCAACTGTGGTTTATGCTATGCCGCTTGCCCTCAATTTGGTTTAAATCCTGAATTCTTAGGCCCTGCAGCTATTACTATGGCTCATCGTTATAATCTTGATAACCGTGACCATGGTAAAGCAAAACGTATGTCATTATTAAATGGTAAAAATGGGGTTTGGAGTTGTACTTTCGTTGGTTATTGCTCAGAAGTTTGTCCAAAACATGTGGATCCTGCTTCTGCAATTAACCAAGGAAAAGTGGAAAGTGCCAAAGATTATGTTATCTCTATGCTAAAACCAAAAGGCTAAGGGGAAGAATATGTCAGTAACAGTAAGTAAACGTAAAAAATATGTTCGTCCAATGACAGCGACTTGGTGGCAAAAATTAGACTTCTATAAAGCTTATATGCTACGTGAAGCGACTTCAATCTTTGCTGTATGGTTTTGTATTGTATTGCTTTATGGTGTTCTTTGCCTCGCAAGCAATCCAATACCAGGCTTAGGCATTTTGAGCTTTATTGAGTTTTTAAGAAACCCAATTGTGGTTTTCTTAAATATTATTACGCTTATCGCAACGCTTTATCATACGGTGACATATTTCTTAATGACACCAAAAGTGATGAATATCATTGTGAAAAATGAACGCCTACCACATACTGTGGTAAGAAATGCACTTTGGGCGGTAACAGCATTAGTTAGCGTGATTGCTTTAGTTTTAGTTTATATCTAAGGGAGAGAAAAAATGGTTGATCAAAATCCAAAACGCTCCGGCGAACCGCCAGTATGGTTAATGTTCGGTGCAGGCGGCACAGTGAGTGCAATTTTCCTTCCTGTCGTTATTCTAATCATCGGTTTGTTATTACCATTTGGTTTAGTCGATGCGCATAATTTAATTACTTTTGCTTATTCTTGGATTGGTAAATTAGTTATTTTAGTGCTTACTATTTTTCCAATGTGGTGTGGTTTACACCGTATTCATCACGGTATGCACGATCTTAAAGTGCATGTGCCAGCAGGTGGATTTATCTTTTATGGTTTAGCCACAATTTATACTGTTTGGGTGTTATTTGCGGTAATAAACCTGTAATAAAAATGATATAAATAAAAAAACGAGTCTTAGACTCGTTTTTTTATTTTATGTTAAATATTTTTTAGTTTGTTTTACTTTATAAATTTGATTGAATTTTTTATAAATGGCTCAAGTATTCAGTACCTAAATTTCCCATTTGTCTCAAAATCCAAGTTTGTTTTTTACGAACTAATAAGCTTGGCTTATTTACTTTATAAATGATTGGATTAGGCAACACAGCAGCTAAAAGTGCGGCTTCATTTTGAGATAAATTTTTAGCTGATTTTCTAAAGTAATAGCGACTTGCCGCCTCCACACCAAAAATGCCGTTCCCAAATTCTGCAATATTTAAATACACTTCTAAAATACGTTTTTTTGACCAAGTCAGCTCAAGCAACATAGTTGCTGGAACTTCTAAACCTTTTCTTAGCCAATTTTGTCCATGCCAAAGCATTAAGTTTTTAGCGGTTTGCTGGGAAATGGTTGATGCTCCTCTAATTCCTTTTTTAGATTTTTCGTTATACCGAATTGCTCCTTGGATAGCCTCAAAATCAAAGCCTAAATGTTCAGGAAAACGCTGATCTTCTGATGAAATCACAGCTAATTGAATGTTTGGAGAGATATTTTCTAGGCTAACCCAGTCATATTGAATTTGATATCGAAAATCGCCTTGTAAAAGATTAGCGATTTTTTGTTGTACCATATAAGCGGAAAATGGAATAGGTACAAAGCGAAAAATCAGCAACAAAGCAAAAACGGCGAAAAAAAAACAAAAGACAACTCGCTGCCAGTTTTTTTTCCACCATTTAGGACTAAATAAGTGAGAAAGTGCGGTAAAAATTCGCTTAGTTTTTTTCAATGAGATCAAGATGTTGTTTCATCCATTGCATAAAATCAGGATCCATCGTTTTAATCATATTGGAACCTCGAGTGATTGTTGCAGCACTTGTATTAAGATTTTGTTGAATTTCACGCTGAGGCATATTTTTATCAATCAGCTGAGAGACAATCTGCAAGCGCAATCCTACAGCATCTCGTTCGTCTGCTGTTAATAATAAGGTTAGAAACTCCTGTGCTTTGTTTTCTTCAAAGGCGATTTTTAGCATTTGAAGAAATGCATTCCATTGTTCTAAATTACGGCTGATATACATAATTATGCTCCCATTTCACACTATTAAACTAGTGCATTTAGTATAGCCGATTCAATTCTTCTTGGCTAAAGATTTGTGGGTTTTCTTTATTTTGCAAAATTTGATAGTAAAAATCATAAGCGACTACATTTTGCACATAACCACGAGTTTCATAAAAAGGAATAGATGCAACAAATTCATCTAATGCTAATTTTCCATTAGCTCGGCTTAACCATTTTTCTACTCGATTTGCCCCTGCATTATAAGCGGCTGCAATCAATATTCGATTATTAGGATATTTTCCACTGAGTTCATTCAGATGTGCGGTACCTAGCAAAATATTATTCAATGGTTTGAATAAATCTTGTTCGCCTTGATAAGGTAGTTGATTATTCTCTGCAGTCAATTTTGCCGTGCTTGGCAAAAGCTGCATTAAGCCTCGAGCATTTGCTGAAGATTGTGCCATTGGATTCCAAGCACTTTCTTGACGAGCGATTGCCATAGCAAAAGTTTTGCTGATATTCAAATTCTGTAATGCAGCATTGAAGTATTCAGAATAAGCATTTGGCAGACGAAGAGACAGGTAATCCCACGCTTTTGCCACAATAGAAGCATCAACAACTAATTCAAACCATTGCTGATTTTTGGCATATTCAGAAAGTTTTAGCTGAGTTGTGAAATCAACATTATCAAGTAAAATTCGCCAGCGTTGTTTTGCTAAACCATTTCGTCCAAGTTCTCTTAATTCTGTAATCATTGCAAAAACTTGCTTAAAAGGAAGTTGTTCAGCTTGAGTAAAACTTGGTGCAATAGGGACATTCAGTTGATATGCTTGTTTTAATTGTGTAGCCGCTAACATTGGATAAAAGCCACGCTCTTTTGAAAGTGCGGTCAGTTTTTTGGTATTTTTTGATATATCTTGTTTAGCTTCCCAATAACGCCATTCTTGCTTACTTTTTGATTCGGCAGAAAGCAAATTTAGCCAAGAGGTTAATTCAGTTTTTTGCCAAATAGCCATTCGTAAACGGCGTTCGGTTAAATTATCAGTCTGTAATTGTCGGATTTGTTCATCACGCCATTTTTGAAAATCAGCGTTTTCATTATCAAAAAAACGATTTAAAAAGGCTATCTTCCACTGTTTGATTTCATCTTCTGAGAGTTGCCAAGTATTTGCCCATTTTTGATAGGATTCAAAACTTAGGTTATTCATTTGTTCAGGTAGCGTTTTAAGATAACGTGGGAAAGCATCAATTAATACGGTTTTATCTAAAGTGTTAGGATCACTTTTTCTTACAATTTCAGCAAGTTGTTTAGGATTTTCTACTTGATTTTGCTCTTTTTGAACCCTGTTATTTTCTTTAGCATTATCTGAAGTTGCTGATGTTTGTTGTTCGTTTAACGTGGATAGTTTTTGTAATAAGGCTTGAAATGCTAGCGTCACAAAAGGGTAATTTTGTTGCACTAACGCATTGAGTTCATTTATTGCTTGTTGTTTTCCTTGAATATCATCATTCTGCAAAAAGGCGATTTTTGTCTCCCAAAATCGAGCAAGCAGATCATATTGCAAAGGGTAGCCTTGCAATGAGTCTATTAAGGTTTTTGTGATATTTTGAGTCGCTTCAGAAAATTGCTGTTTTTTTACCGCACTTTTTAGCAAACCTTCAACTTGCAAAAAGACTTCACGTTGTTTTAGACGTTTTAAATAATCTTGATGCTGCGCCAGCTCCCAGTTTTGTTTCTCTTGCTCAAGATTGATTGATGCTGTTGCCGTATTAGGCGAATCGGCAAAAGCAGAAAGTGCGGTAAAAATACAGAGAGAAATTAAGGCGACTTTTTTCATATTACGTTATTTAAATTAAAAGACTTTTTTAAACGGCTTTACAATAACATCCGCATATACGCCAGCTTCTACATAAGGATCTTCTGCTGCCCAGTCTTTTGCCGCTTGTAGATTTTCAAATTGAGCAATAACGGTTGAACCTGTAAAACCAGCTTCACTCGGATTTTCATCATCAATTGCAGGATTTGGGCCTGCTGTCAGTAAGCGATTTTCCGCTTGAAGTTGTTTTAAACGAGCCAAGTGTTGCTCGCGTACGGCAAGACGCTTTTCTAACGTATTGGGAATATCTTGGGCAAAAATAACATAGTACATAATGATTTCCTTTCATTTACAAGGGTTGTTCTGAAATTAAGGCTAATGCTTTTTCTAACTCTTGGTTATTTTCACGGGGAATCGTGCGAGAGCGACCATTATTATCAACTGCAACAAAAGTAAATACCGCATCGGTGACACAATAACGTTCGCCAATTGGCTCACTCGCCACTTTTTTTACCCATACTTCTACTTTAATTTTAATGGAAGAACGCCCAACTTTGAGACATTGACCGTAGCAACAAACAACATCGCCCACAGAGATTGGTTTGATAAAATTCATACTTTCAACGGCAACAGTAACCACGCGTCCGTGTGCGATTTCTTTCGCTAAAATCGCGCCGCCCATATCCATTTGAGACATAATCCAGCCACCAAAAATATCTCCGTTAGCATTGGTGTCAGAAGGCATCGCCAAAGTTCGTAGTAAAAGAACTCCTTTTGATTGGCGACCATTTTTATCAGTAAAATTGGCAGACATTATTTCTCTCCGTCTTTTGAATTTGAGCCATCTTTAGGCAAATAACGATAAATATAAACTCCCGAAATAATGGTTGCAATCACTGTCATACCAATAATTCCGAAAGATTTGAAATCAACCCAAGCCTCTTCCGACATATTATGGCTGATATAAATATTTACCAACATACAAATAATAAAGAATATTGCCCAACCAAAATTCAATGTATTCCAAGCCTTTTCGGGCAATTGTAGCTCTTTACCAAGTAACTTTTTGATTAATGGGGTTTTAAATTGAAATTGTGCGACGAGCAAAACAATAGCAAATAAGCCATTGATAATTGTCACTTTCCATTGCAAATAGCGGATTTCATTAAAGTAAGCGGTTAAAAGTCCAAAAAAAACGACCGCACTTGCCATAATTTTTTGTTGTTTTTCAACTATTCCGTATTTCCATTTTAAAATCACGATCTGCAAAATTGTTGCAACCACTAATACGATGGCTGCTTCACGTACACCACCGAGTTTGTAAGTGATAAAAAATAAAATTAAAGGGATAAAGTCAAGGAGTTGTTTCATATTGATTAATCCTTCATAAATAAGCTGTAGAAACGATAAGTCACTACTAGCATGAAAATATTAAGTAATGCGGTGAAAATGCCTATTACCATATCAAATATAGCATTATTGGAAAATGCGCTTAATTGGAAAATAAGAATTGGCACGAAAAAATAAACCAGTAGGGTGTAAATAAACAATACGCCTTTTCGAGTATTTCCTCGCATCCAAATTTTTCGGATAGTTTGCGAAAGTGCCTCTTGAGTAGAAAGATAATGTACTACCGTTAAATTTAAACGGACAAAGAACCAAACGCCAACAAGCATCGCGATAAGTGACATAATAGAGGGCGATTTTTTTGTGAGTAATGCAGCAAAGGCTTCACCAAGACCAAGTAACATTGGTGCAACCATTAATAGATCTAACACAATTACGCCTGCAAAACGGCGCAAGGTAAGTGAGAAGGTTTCACCTAAAGTGCGATAATTTTGTAGGCTAATTTTATGGATTGAGGTTAATCCCCAAGCTGCAATAAAGCTCGTTAAAATTTGAGTGATTGCAACTGAAAATATAAAACTTGTGATATCTGTATTGGCGAGATTTAATACATCATTTTTATTTTCATCATTAACTGAAAAACTTAAAAGTGCACTCGCGCTTTGCACAATAAATAAAATTGCGACAAATTGCAGCATAATTTTTTTCTGATTACGGAAGAAATTCCAACTGTCTTGCAATACTTGTGTAAAGTTAATTAGCATTTTTTTCTCTCTATGAAAATGGTGGCGCAATTATACAGGGTTTGCCGATTATTGCATAAATATCCTTAATTCAGAATTGAATAGATAAAACAAAAGTGGACAAATTTGCCCACTTTTCATTCATTTTATTAAGATTGCGTCAGCTTTATTTTTTCTTCGCATATTTTAACGAGTCAATGGCTACCGCTAGAATGATAATGCTACCTTTAATGATGTATTGCCAGTAAGGGTTTACACCGATGTAAGTTAAACCGTAGTTGATAACAGTAAAGATAATAACCCCAGTGATAACACCAATTACTGTACCTACCCCACCAGCAAAAGATACGCCACCCACTACGCAAGCGGCGATAGCATCTAATTCATACATAAAACCTAAGTTGTTAGTTGCAGAACCGATACGACCCGCTTCAAGCATACCACCAAAGGCATAGAACATACCTGCAATCATATAGATTGCAACTAAGTTACGAGCAACATTCACGCCTGAAACTTTAGCTGCTTCTGGGTTACCCCCAATAGCAAATACGTTTTTACCGAAACGAGTTTTGTTCCACATAATCCATACTAATAATGCTGCAATAGCTGCATAAATCGTGATGTAAGAGAGTTTAAAGCTGCCGACTCGGAAGAATCCTTGAGCAAATGTTGAGAAATTTTCACTAAAACCTGCGATTGGAGAACCACCTACAGCATCATAGTATAGTGAGTTGAAACCATATATGATGATCATTGTACCCATGGTTGCGATGAATGGAGTTACATTTAAGTAAGCGATAACTAAACCATTCACTAAACCAATTACTGCACCGATAGCACAAACTGCGAGAATAACCACTGGAATTGGTATTTGTCCCATTTCAGGGAACACGCGGTTAATATTTTCCATTGATTGCAACATTGTTGCAGAGATAACTGCAGACAAACCAACTTGACGACCTGCAGATAAGTCAGTCCCTTGTGTAATCAATAAACCCGCAACCCCTAAAGCAATAATTAAACGTACAGAAGATTGGGTTAAGATGTTACTGAAATTGACTAAATTTAAAAATGTCGGATCTTGTGCAATGATGATGCCGAGCAAAATCAATAACACAAAATAAATCGCATTTTGTTTTAAGAGATCAAAGGATTTGTTTTTTTCTAAGGCACTCATAATTCATTCCTTATGTTTATAAATATTTTGCCGCGAGTTGCAAAATTTCTTCTTGCGATGTTTTTGCGCTTTCAACGATACCTGCTAATTTACCGTTACTCATTACTAAAATGCGATCAGTCACACCCAGTAATTCTGGCATTTCTGATGAAATCATAATAATGCCTTTATCTTTTTTAGCGAGTTCTTGAATAAGTTGGTAAATTTCAAATTTTGCCCCAATATCGATACCACGAGTCGGCTCATCTAGCATCAAAATTTCAGGTTGAGTTAAAAGCCAACGACCAATAATGACTTTTTGTTGGTTACCACCAGAAAGAGAACCAATTGTAGTTCTGTGTGATGGTGTTTTAACATTCATTGAATCAATTACCCACTGGGTATCACTTTTCATCTTCTTCGTGCTAAGTAATTTCCACGGAGTGAGATAAGATTTCATATTTGAAATCAATGAATTAAACTCAATGCTTAAATTAGAATAAATCCCCGTTGAACGACGCTCTTCAGTAACCAATGCAAAGCCATTATTAATCGCTTCAAGTGCGGTATGATTTTTCACAGTTTTTCCGTGTAACTTAATCGTTCCTTCGATTAATTCACGTACGCCAAAAATAGCTTCAACGATATCGGTACGTTTAGCCCCCACAAGCCCTGCAATACCGAGAATTTCACCTTTGCGTAATTCAAAAGATACGTCTTGAATGGATGGTTGATTTTTAGCGGTAAGATTTTCCACCTGCAAAATAACTTCTTTTGGCACGTTGGTTTTTTCAGGGAAACGCTGTGTTAATTCACGCCCTACCATCATTCCAACAATTTGTTCCATTGTGGATTCTTTCACGTTTACCGTGTTGATCCATTTACCGTCGCGTAAAATAGTAATTTCATCACAGATTTTGAAGATTTCATCCATTTTGTGAGAAATATAAATAATGCCGCAACCGCGTTGTTTTAATTTGTCGATAATTTTAAACAGATGCTCAACTTCTTTTTCAGAAAGCGAGGATGTTGGTTCATCCATGATTACGATTTTAGCGTTATACGAGAACGCCTTCGCAATTTCGATCATCTGCATTTGAGAAACTGAAAGTTTGGCGACTTTTTCTTTCGGATCTACATCAATATCCAATTCATCAAAAATCGCTTTAGTATCACGGTACATTTTGGCGTGATCAACAAAAGGACCTTTAAGTGGATAGCGTCCAAGCCATAAATTATCCATTACGCTAGTTTGGCGCACGAGATTGAGTTCTTGGTGCACCATTGAAATACCATTTTCAAGGGCTTCTTTAGATGTTTTGAAATTGACGGGTTCGCCTAAGAAAAGAATTTCGCCTTCATCTTTGGCATAAATACCGAATAAACATTTTAGTAATGTAGATTTGCCCGCGCCATTCTCACCCATTAAGGCATGAACAGAATGTGATCGAACCGTTAAGTTTGCGTTATCTAAAGCTTTTACGCCTGGAAAGGACTTGCAGACATTGGTCATTGTGAGCAGCACTTGGCTGTCTTGACATTGAGTTTGAGCTGTCATATCCAACCTCTTTAAAAAGGGGAAGATCCACTTCCCCTTAGATTACAACAAAAATTGATGGAAAATTATTTTAAGAAGTCACCTAAGTTATCTTTATCCACACCAACATAAGGAATGCGTACAACACGGTCTTTTAATTCCCATTTTGTGCCTTCAGTTGCAGATTTACCTTGTGCTAAATTGTTAGATAATTGAACAACTGCTTTACCTTGGTTTACACTATCGTTTAATACTGTACCCGCAAGTTCGCCTTTACCAATCAATTGTAATGCTTCTGGTAACGCATCCACACCAAAGATAGGTAATTTTTTACCGTGTGCTTTTGTTGCTTCTAACGCACCTAATGCCATACCATCGTTGTTAGAAATAATGACTTCAATGTCGTTCGCTTTAGAGCTAGATAACCAAGCATCTACTTTATCTTTCGCCATTGCAGCATCCCACATACCAGTATCAATAAATAATTGTTCAGTTTGGATACCTTTCGCATTAAGTTCTTCTACAACATATTTTGTACGCACTTCCGCATCTGGATGACCAGGTTCGCCTTTTAATAATACAAATTGGATTTTGCCATCTTTATTTAAGTCAAGAGCTGGATTCGCTTTCCATTGTTTTGCAATTAAATCCCCTTGAATTAAACCTGATTCTTTTGGATCAGTACCTACATAGTAAGCCTGTTCATAAGAACCGATAGCTTTTGCACCAGGGTCTTTGTTAAAGAATACGACAGGAATATTATCTGATTTTGCCTTGCCAATAATAGTTGGAGCTGCCGCTGGGTCCACCAAGTTAATCGCGAGAGCTTTCACGCCTTTAGAGAGTAAGATATCAACTTGGTCATTTTGAATAGATTGTGCATTTTGAGAGTCATTCATTAAGAGTTTAATGCCACCGACTGCTTTAGCTTCTTTATCGATTTCTTTGCGCATTAAAGACATAAAGTTATCATCATATTTATAAATCGTTACCCCAATACGATTATCTGCAGCAAAACTTGCAGATGCTGAACCTAATGCAATAGCGAAAGCGACGGTACTTAACACGGCTGTTTTTTTCATAATAACACTCCTATTTGGAAGGTTGATGTGGATAGATAAGGTTGTGCACATCATAAATAAATTATCGTAATTAATCTATGAGCAAATTTGCAAAAATGAAAATGATTACATAAAAAATTATGAATTTGTGATCCATGTCACAAATTAGCGCGATTCCACCGAAAAACGGCGTACCAAAGTAGGGTTAAATTGAACTACTGGAGGTGTAATTATTTTCTCGTCAGTTAGACTTAATGCTAATTTAGCCGCATAAGTTGCCATTAAATCAATAGGATAGCGAATTGTGGTTAGTTTTGGGATCAAATAACGGGCAATCGGCATATCATCAAAACCAATAATTGAAAATTGGCTTGGTACGCTGATATTGTTTTCATTGAGAACTGAAATGGCTCCCGCCGCCATTGAATCGTTATAAGCAACGACAGCCGTAAGATTTTTGTTATAACTAAGTAAATCAATCATTGCTTTTTCGCCGCCTTCAAAGTCTGGGCTATTGAGTGTTATCGCCTGTTCAATGATGGGATAATTGTGATCTTTTAATGCGGCAAGATAACCATTTCTTCTTTCAACTTCATCAAAAATGGCGTGATTTGAACCGATATATGCAATATGTTGATGCCCATAACGAATAAGCATTTCCGTGGCTAAATAAGTGCCTTTTTGGTTATCTAAACTGACACAACGATGTTCATAACCTTTAATAACACGGTTAATGATTACCATTCCTGGCACAGTATTTAAATAATGGCTTAATTCATCATCAGATAAGGCTTTAGAATGTACAACAAGAGAACTGCAACGCTTACGTAATAAGGTATTGATCGCCTCTCGCTCTTTTTCTGCGTGATGATAACCAATGCCAATTAAAATCGTTTTTTGATGTGATTCTGCTACTTTGTCCACCGCTTTCACTAAAATCGCAAAAAAGGCATCCGTCACATCGGTCACTACCACTCCAATTGTATCCGTGTTTTGCACAGCAAGGGCTTGAGCATTTGCATTAGGTTGATAAGCTAACTGTGCAATAGCTTGTTCCACCGCAAGGCGTGTATTTTCACTAACAGAAAGAGAGTGATTTAATACTCGGGATACGGTAGCGACAGATACATTGGCTAATTTAGCGACATCTCGAATAGTACTCATAACTTTTCCCTTGTTATAATCTATAAATCTTATATTTTGATCATAAATAATTTACGATAAATTGAAAGCGGTTACTTTCATAAGTATGAACTAAATCATAAAATTTTTTGCTTATTTTCTTATTTTGTGACAAAGATCACGGTTTATTCACAATAATTTAGTATAAATTAATGTAATCGCTTACATTGATAAAAACAGGAGTCAAAATGACCGCACTTTTTGAACCTACAGAACATCCACATCGTCGCTACAATCCGTTAATCGATCAATGGGTTTTAGTTTCGCCACATCGTGCAAAACGCCCGTGGCAAGGACAACAAGAAAAAGTGAATGAAGAACAAAAACCAAGTTATGATCCAACTTGTTATCTTTGCCCAAACAATAAGCGTATTACAGGGGAATTAAATCCAGATTATCGTAAACCTTATGTGTTTAAAAATGATTTTTCCGCGCTTTTAGAAGATACGCCAGCCCCTGAGAAATCCTCAGATCCTCTTTTCCGAAGTTCTCAAGCTCGTGGCGAAAGTCGAGTTATTTGTTTCTCTCCAGATCATAGTAAAACATTGCCATTATTGACCGCACTTGAGATTGAAGATGTGATTAAAGTATGGCAAGAACAACTTCGTGAGCTTGGTGCGAAATACCAATGGGTGCAAATTTTTGAAAATAAAGGGGCGGCAATGGGGTGTTCTAACCCACATCCGCATGGTCAAATTTGGGCGAATAGTTTCTTGCCAAATGAAGTTGCTCGTGAAGATCGTACACAACGTGATTATTTATTAAAACATAGTTCAGTAATGTTAGTTGATTATGTAAAACGAGAACTAGAGTTAAAAGAACGTATTGTGGTTGAAACTGAATATTGGGTAGCTTTAGTGCCTTATTGGGCTGTTTGGCCATTTGAAACATTGCTTTTGCCAAAAACTCACGTAAAACGTTTAACTGAATTAAGTGACGAACAATCAAAAGATCTTGCGGTTATTTTGAAAAAATTGACGACCAAATACGATAATCTCTTTGAAACCTCTTTCCCATATTCAATGGGATTTCATGCGGCACCATTTAATGGCGAAGATAACGAACATTGGCAGTTACATGCTCATTTTTACCCTCCTCTTTTACGCTCAGCAACTGTGCGTAAATTTATGGTGGGATATGAAATGTTAGGCGAAAACCAACGCGATTTAACGGCGGAACAGGCTGCAGATCGATTACGAGCCTTGAGTGAAGTTCATTATAAAGAAAGAACTAAATAATATAGTCAGTTCCCCTCTTTAGCTTTAGCAAAGAGTGGTGCAGATCGAGTATAGATTTAATATAAAGGATAGAAATATGACCCCAATCCAACATGCTCAACAAATTTTCAATAGACAGCATAAAAATTTGCCAGAAATTACCGTCTATGCGCCAGGCCGAGTAAATATCATCGGCGAACATACAGACTACAACGACGGATTTGTTATGCCTTGTGCGATTAATTTTGGTACGGCCGTTTCTGGTACAAAACGAGATGATCATATTTGGAATGTTTATGCGGCGGATCTTGATGAAACTGATGAATTTTCTCTCAATGTTGAAATTCCTAAGAGTGAACACAAATGGGCTAATTATGTGCGTGGGGTGGTAAAATTTATCCAAGAACGTTACCCGCACTTTCAACAAGGTGCAAATTTAGTGATTTCTGGAAATGTACCTCTTTCTTCAGGATTAAGTTCTTCTGCTGCGTTAGAGGTTGCGGTGGGTAAATTCTGCCAACAACTTGGCGATTTACCGCTTTCTCACACGGATATTGCATTGAATGGGCAAAAGGCTGAAAACCTATTTGTTGGGGCAAATTGTGGCAATATGGATCAGTTAATTTCCGCACTTGGGCAGGAAAATCACTTGCTGATGATTGATTGTCGTAGTCTTGAAACCACTCCAACACCCGTGCCACAAGATGTCGCCGTTATTATTGTGAACTCAAATGTACCACACGATTTAGTAACAGGCGAATACAATACTCGCCGTCATCAATGTGAAGAGGCGGCAAAATTTTTTGGAGTAAAAGCATTACGTGATGTTTCAGTTGAACAATTCCGAAAAAGAGAAGCGGAATTGACCGCACTTTCTCCGTTAGTGGTAAAACGCGCTCGTCATGTCGTAACAGAAAACCAGCGAGTACTTGATGCTGTAGAAGCATTGAAGAACAATGATTTGACTCTTTTAGGTAAACTAATGGAAGCATCTCACAACTCAATGCGTGATGATTTTGAAATCACCGTGCCACAAATTGATTATTTAGTTGAATTGGCTCAACTTGTTATTGGCAAAAGTGGCGGTGCACGTATGACGGGCGGCGGTTTTGGTGGCTGTATTGTCGCACTTGCGCCGCATGATAAAGTCGATGCAATTCGTAAAATTATTGCGGATAATTACGAGAAAACGACTGGTTTAAAAGAAACTTTTTATGTGTGTACCGCATCACAAGGTGTTCGAGTGATTTAAGAGAAAATGATGTTAGAACAAACCACTTTTAATGCGCCTGATGGTGCACCTTATCAGCTTATAACCCTGCAAAATGAAAATAGAATGCGTGTTCAATTTATGGATTGGGGTGCAACTTGGCTTTCTTGTAAAGTGCCAGTAAATGGCACATTACGCGAGATTTTATTGGGATGTAAAGTGGAAGATTATCCCACTCATCAAAGCTATTTAGGCGCAAGCGTAGGGCGTTATGCAAACCGAATTGCAGATGCTCAATTTGAATTGAATGGCGAACTTATTAAATTAAGTAATAATCAAGGTAAACACCAGCTTCATGGTGGAGAGGGCTTTGATAAACGCCGTTGGAAAATTCAAGAGTGCGGTAAGAATTTTGTGTGTTTTTCATTACATTCAGTGGATGGCGATCAGGGTTTTCCTGGTAATGTGGATGTGTCTGTAACCTATACGCTAACAAATGATAATAGCGTAAAAATTGAATATGCTGGGATCTGTGATAAGGATACTGCATTGAACTTAACGAATCATGCCTATTTCAATTTAGAAAATGCAGCACAAGGCAGTGACGTGCGTGAACATACATTACGTTTAAATGCTGATTTTTATCTACCTGTAGATAATGAGGGGATTCCTAATTCTCCATTAAAGCATGTAGTGAATACAAGTTTTGACTTCCGTATTGCTAAACCCATCAAACAAAATTTTTTACAAGGGGATCAGCAAGCAACAAAAGGTTACGACCATTCTTTTATTGTCAATAAAGCTTGGCAAAAGCCTTGTGTGTTACTGACTTCTCCAGCTGGCGATTTAAGTTTAGAAGTAAGAACCTCGCAAGCTGCATTGCAGGTTTATACGGGTAATTATCTTGCAGGTACACCAACGAGAAATGGCGAATTATATGCCGATTTTTCTGGCATAGCATTAGAAACCCAATGCTTACCCGACACACCAAATCATCCTGAATGGCAAAATTACGGCGGAATTCAAAAAGAAAGCGAGCAATATTATCATTGGACGGAGTTTAAATTTAAATAAGCCATTATCTATAATAAAAATGTCATTACAAAATCTATAAATTAGGTTCATTTCTAGCGTTAAAAGCGGTAATACACCACCAGCCCCTTAATCTAATTTAATTGGTCAAGCAATGGCTTTTTTATTTACAAAGGTTTACACTAATTTCAAATTTACTCAGGAAATCTATTATGCTTATTTCTTATTCCGACCTTAACCAACAACTTAAATCTGCTGGAATCGGCTTTAATGCAACAGAACTACACGGTTTTTTAAGTGGTTTACTTTGCGGTGGCTTAAAAGATCAAAGTTGGCTACCGCTCTTATATCAATTCAGCAATGATAATCACGCTTACCCAACCGCATTAGTTCAACCCGTTACAGAACTTTATGAAAAAATTAGTCAAACCTTATCAGATGTTGAAGGATTTACCTTTGAACTTGGTTTAACCGAAGATGAAAATGTCTTTGCACAAGCAGATAGCTTATCCGATTGGGCAAACCAATTCTTACTTGGTCTTGGCTTAGCACAACCTGAATTATCAAAAGAAAAAGGCGAAATTGGCGAAGCGGTAGATGATTTACAAGATATTTGCCAACTTGGTTACGATGAAGACGATAACGAAGAAGAACTCGCGGAAGCACTAGAGGAAATCATTGAATATGTTCGCACCATTGCAATGTTGTTCTATTCTCATTTCAACGAAGGAGAAATTGAGAGCAAACCTGTATTACATTAAGGAGATCTAGGATGAAATTGGCTTATATGGCTGAATTGCCTAAAGAAGAATTCTGGGAACGTCGCACACGAGTATTCACTCAAATGCAACCTAATTCGGCATTATTGCTTTTTTCTGAAATCGAAAAACGCCGTAATAATGATTGTACCTATCCTTTCCGTCAAGATAGCTATTTTTGGTATTTAACAGGCTTTAATGAACCGAATGCAGCACTGTTATTACTGAAAACAGAACAAGTAGAAAAAGCCATTATTTTTCTTCGTCCACGCGATCCGTTACTTGAAACGTGGAATGGTCGCCGATTAGGTGTTGAGCGTGCGCCACAGCAACTTAATGTAAATGAAGCCTATTCTATTGAAGAATTCGCTACCGTACTGCCAAAAATACTGAAAAATTTGACCGCACTTTACCATGTGCCAGAAATTCATACTTGGGGTGATACATTGGTGTCAGAAAGTGCGGTGAATTTTAGCGAGATTTTAGATTGGCGACCAATGCTCAGCGAAATGCGCCTTATAAAATCGCCGAATGAAATCCGCTTAATACAACAAGCGGGACAAATTACGGCACTTGGGCATATTAAAGCGATGCAAACAACACGCCCAAATCGCTTTGAATATGAAATTGAAAGTGAAATTTTGTATGAATTTAATCGCCATTGTGCCAGATTTCCTTCTTACAATTCCATTGTTGCAGGGGGAAGTAACGCCTGTATTTTGCACTACACAGAAAATGATCGCCCACTAAATGATGGGGATTTAGTGCTGATTGACGCTGGCTGTGAATTTGCCATGTATGCAGGCGATATCACCCGCACTTTTCCTGTAAATGGAAAATTTAGTCAGCCTCAACGTGAAATTTACGAGTTAGTTTTAAAAGCACAAAAACGGGCGATTGAGTTACTTATACCGGGCAATTCCATTAAGCAAGCCAATGATGAAGTTATTCGTATTAAAACCCAAGGATTAGTGGATTTAGGTATCTTGAAAGGAGATGTGGATACACTTATTGAACAACAAGCTTATCGACAATTTTATATGCACGGATTAGGGCACTCGCTCGGTTTAGATGTGCATGATGTGGGCAGTTATAGACAAGATAAGCAACGGATACTCGAAATCGGTATGGTAATTACCGTTGAGCCAGGTATTTATATTTCAGAAGATGCTGATGTGCCAGAGCAATACAAAGGCATTGGTGTGCGCATTGAGGACAATTTACTCATGACTGAATACGGTAATAAAATCCTAACTGCAGCGGCCCCTAAAGAAATTGCAGATATTGAAAATTTAATGAATTTTTAATAAAAATGTTTAAATTGTGATCTAGTACACAGTTTTTTATTGCTCAAAATGTTAGCATTAGAACCAGTTAAAAACCGAACCAATCAGTTAAGGAGTCGATTATGTACAAACACATTTTAGTGGCAGTAGATCTTTCTGAAGAAAGTCTAGTTTTACTTAAAAAAGCAGTTGGAATTGCCAAACGCCACGACGCAAAACTTTCTATCATCCACGTTGATGTGAACTTCTCGGATCTTTATACTGGATTGATTGATGTAAATATGTCTTCAATGCAAGACAGGATTTCCACAGAAACACAAAAAGCCTTATTAGATTTAGCTGAAAGTGCGGATTATCCAATTTCAGAAAAATTGAGTGGCAGCGGCGATTTAGGACAAGTTTTAAGTGATGCCATCGAACAATATGATGTGGATTTATTAGTGACGGGACATCATCAGGATTTTTGGAGTAAGTTAATGTCTTCAACACGTCAAGTGATGAATACGATAAAAATTGATATGTTGGTTGTTCCGCTTAGAGATGAATAATTAACAAGAAATTGTTTTTTGAATAATCTGAAATAACTTAAATTTTAACCGCACTTCTCAAATAGCGTCGTGAAGTGCGGTTTTATTTTGGCGTTTTGGCAAAAAGCCTTTTTATAAATTTCAAAAATATGCAAAAATAAGGCGATTTAGTTTTTATTTTATTATGGGTAACAAGGATTCTTTTTAATGAAAACAACAGCAGAAATAAGACAATCGTTCCTTGATTTTTTCCATAGCAAAGGTCACCAAGTAGTTGAGAGTAGCTCACTTGTGCCGGAAAATGATCCGACTTTGCTTTTTACGAATGCTGGGATGAACCAATTTAAGGATGTATTCCTTGGAATGGATAAACGCCCTTATTCTAGAGCGACCACAGCGCAACGTTGCGTGCGTGCTGGTGGTAAACATAACGACTTAGAAAATGTTGGTTATACCGCACGTCATCATACTTTCTTTGAAATGCTCGGAAACTTCAGTTTTGGCGATTACTTTAAACAGGATGCGATTAATTTTGCTTGGGAATATTTAACTTCTCCACAATGGCTTGGTTTACCTAAAGAAAAACTCTGGGTAACCGTGTATGAAACCGACGACGAAGCCTATAATATCTGGAATAAAGATGTTGGTGTTCCTGCTGAACGCATTATTCGCATTGGTGACAATAAAGGCGCACCTTACGCATCAGACAACTTCTGGGCAATGGGCGACACTGGTCCTTGCGGTCCTTGTACTGAAATTTTCTACGATCACGGCGATCATATTTGGGGCGGACCTCCAGGCTCACCAGAAGAAGATGGCGACCGTTATATTGAAATCTGGAACGTTGTGTTTATGCAGTTCAACCGTTTAGCCGATGGCACAATGGAAAAATTACCTCGTCCGTCTGTTGATACAGGTATGGGTTTAGAGCGTATTTCTGCTGTGTTGCAACATGTGAACTCAAACTACGAGATTGATATTTTCAAAACATTAATCGCAAAAACGGCGGAAATTGTAGGCGCAACAGATTTAACTAACAAATCACTACGTGTTATTGCTGACCATATTCGTTCTTGTGCATATTTAATTGCCGATGGCGTTATCCCATCAAATGAAGGGCGTGGTTATGTCTTACGTCGTATTATTCGCCGCGCAGTTCGTCACGGTCACCTATTAGGTGCCAAAGAATCCTTTTTCTATAAACTCGTGCCAACTCTAATTGATGTAATGGCTGAAGCTGGAAAAGATGTAAAAGCAAAACAAACAAATGTTGAAAAACTATTACGTCTAGAAGAAGAACAATTTGCTCGCACTCTAGAACGTGGGTTGAGCTTATTAGATGAAGCCCTTTCTCAAGTGAAAGATGGCATTCTTTCAGGTGAAGTTGCATTCAAACTTTATGATACTTATGGTTTCCCATTGGATTTAACGGCTGATGTATGCCGTGAGCGTAACATTACTATTGATGAACAAGCGTTTGACCGTGAAATGGAAGCACAACGTACTCGTGCTCAAGCAGCGAGCCAGTTTGGTGTGGACTACAACAGCGTTATTCGTGTAGATGGCGAAACTAAGTTTGAAGGCTATACTGAAGTAGAATCTCAGGCAAAAATTACCGCACTTTTCTATGATGGTAAATCAGTGGAAAGTATCGAAGCAGGTCAAAGTGCGGTCGTTATTTTAGAAAATACGCCATTTTATGCAGAATCAGGTGGTCAGATTGGCGATAGCGGATATTTAAGCGCTCAAGGTGTAACCTTTAATGTGAAAGATACCCAAAAATATGGGCAAGTATTTGGACACATTGGGGAATTAACGCAAGGAAGTTTAAAAGTTGGACAATCGGTGAATGCGATTGTGGATGCTAAACGTCGCCACAACACATCACTCAATCACTCAGCGACACACTTATTGCACGCTGCCTTACGTCAAATTCTAGGTTTACACGTTGTGCAAAAAGGTTCGCTTGTTTCAGATAAAGCCTTACGTTTTGACTTTGCGCAACCAGAAGCCATTACCAAAGAGCAATTGAGTGAAATTGAAACATTAGTAAACCAAAAAATCCGCGCTAACTTTCCAGTTCAAACGGATATTATGGATATTGATTCCGCAAAAGCGAAAGGAGCAATGGCTCTCTTTGGCGAAAAATATGGCGATAAGGTTCGTGTATTAACGATGGGCGATTTCTCAATTGAGCTGTGTGGCGGTATTCACGCAAAACGCACAGGCGATATTGGTTTATTTAAAATTATTACTGAAAACGCAGTGGCTGCAGGCATTCGTCGTATTGAAGCTGTAACAGGTCAAAATGCCATTGACTGGTTACATAATCAACAACGCATTCTGACCCAAAGCGCAGACTTATTAAAATCAGACGTAAATACCTTAGTGGAAAAAATCCAACAACTTCAAGACAAAACGAAGAAAGTGGAAAAAGAATTACAAACTCTAAAAGAAAAAGCCGCAATGCAGGCTGGTTCTGATTTTGTAAAAAGTGCGGTCAAAATCAACGGTGTTTCTGTTATTGCACAACAATTAGATGGTATAGAAACAAAATCATTACGCGTAATGGTCGATGATTTAAAAAATCAACTCGGATCAGGCGTAATTGCATTTGCATCAATATTAGATGAAAAAGTTAATCTCGTCGTTGGAGTGACAAATGATTTAACCGCCAAAATAAAAGCTGGAGAACTTGTTAATTTAATGGCTCAACAAGTTGGAGGAAAAGGCGGTGGTCGTCCAGATATGGCAATGGCAGGAGGTTCCCAACCAGAAAATGTGGCACAAGCAATTAAAGTGGCACAAGACTGGTTAAACAAAAATCTGTAGTACAAGCTGGTTGGTGGAATGCCAACCGTTCCTTGATTGATAGGATATCTAATAAATGCAAACTAAGGAGATAAAAGATGTTAATCTTAACTCGTAAAGTTGGCGAAAGTGTACTTATTGGAGATGATATTTCTATCACGGTTTTGAGTGTACGTGGAAACCAAGTTAAACTCGGTGTTGAAGCGCCTAAAGAAGTATCCGTTCACCGAGAAGAAATTTACCAACGAATTAAACAAACGAAAGATGAACCCTATTTAGGTTCCTCTTAGTTAAACAATGGATATGATGATATGAAAGCAATTATTCCTGTCGCCGGTCTTGGCACACGCATGTTGCCCGCCACGAAGGCGATTCCGAAGGAAATGCTCACTTTGGTGGATAAACCGTTAATTCAATATGTGGTAAATGAATGTGTAGCTGCTGGCATAAAAGAAATTGTGCTGGTAACACATTCATCAAAAAATGCTATCGAAAACCATTTTGATACATCTTTTGAATTAGAAACGATGCTGGAAAAACGTGTGAAGCGTCAGCTTCTAGAAGAAGTTCGTTCTATCTGTCCAAAAAATGTAACCATTATGCACGTTCGTCAAGGTAATGCGAAAGGTTTAGGTCACGCCGTGTTATGCGGTCGCCCACTTGTAGGCAATGAGTCATTTGCCGTTGTGTTACCTGACGTATTGTTAGCAGATTTCAGTGCAGATCAGAAAAAAGAAAATCTTGCTGCAATGATTAAACGCTTTAATGAAACTGGTGCAAGCCAAATTATGGTAACCCCAGTTCCGCAAGAAAATGTGAGTAGCTATGGTGTTGCAGATTGTGGTGGCATTGAGCTTAATGGCGGCGAAAGTGCAAAAATTAATAGTATTGTTGAAAAACCTTCTATTGAAGACGCACCATCAAATCTTGCTGTGGTTGGGCGTTATGTTTTTTCAGCAGCAATTTGGGATTTGTTAGAAAAAACACCAATTGGTGTTGGCGATGAAATCCAATTAACCGATGCTATTGATATGCTAATTGAAAAAGAAACCGTTGAAGCATTTCATATGACAGGGGAAACTTTTGATTGTGGCGATAAAATTGGTTATATGGAAGCTTTCGTAGAATACGGTATTCGTCACGAAAAATTAGGTAAAGAATTCAAAACCTTTATCAAAAATTTGGCAAAAACGCTATAAATAGCACTAATACAAATAAAATGGACAAAATGAAAGATTTTGTCCATTTTTGTTTTATTATTAATATAGAATATTGCTTTATGAATAAATATGCACAATAATAGAATAATTAATTAAAACAAAAAGGGAAAATTATGGCACTTTGGGGTGGGCGTTTTACACAAGCCGCAGATAAACGTTTTAAAGATTTTAATGATTCATTACGGTTTGACTATCGTTTGGCAGAACAGGATATTCAAGGCTCAATTGGTTGGTCCAAAGCCTTAGTAAAAGTGAATGTATTAACTGTTGAAGAACAGCATCAACTTGAGCAAGCACTAAATAAATTACTTGTTGAAGTGCGGTCAAATCCGCAAGCAATTTTACAAGATGATGCTGAAGATATTCATAGTTGGGTTGAGAGTAAGCTAATTGATAAAGTAGGCAACCTTGGTAAAAAATTACATACTGGTCGTAGCCGTAACGATCAAGTGGCAGTCGATATAAAACTATGGTGCAAACAACGTGTGGTTGAATTACAAGAATCTGTACGTAATTTACAACGCCACTTAGTTCAAACCGCAGAAAACACACAACAAGCAGTAATGCCGGGCTATACCCATTTACAACGAGCTCAACCAATCACTTTTGCTCATTGGTGTATGGCGTATGTGGAAATGTTCGACCGCGACTATTCACGTTTAACAGATGCGTATAATCGTATGAATACCTGCCCACTTGGTAGTGGTGCCTTGGCTGGTACGGCTTATGCTGTAGATCGTGATTCACTTGCGCACGATCTTGGTTTTGCTTTCGCGACTAGAAATAGCTTAGATAGCGTCTCTGACCGCGATCATATCGTAGAATTACTTTCTATCGCCTCCCTCAGTATGGCGCACCTTTCTCGCTTTGCTGAAGATATGATTATTTTTAACAGCGGAGAGGCAAATTTCGTAGAACTATCCGATCGCGTGACTTCTGGCTCATCATTAATGCCACAAAAGAAAAATCCTGATGCATGTGAGTTAATTCGGGGCAAAGCAGGTAGAGTGATTGGCTCATTAACAGGCATGCTAGTTACCTTAAAAGGCTTGCCACTTGCGTATAATAAAGATATGCAAGAAGACAAAGAGGGTATTTTTGATGCCTTAGATACTTGGCAAAACTGTGTGGATATGGCAACGTTCGTATTAGATGAATTGAAAGTAAATGTTGAACGTACTCGTGAAGCTGCGTTAAAAGGCTATTCAAACGCAACTGAATTAGCGGATTATTTAGTCTCTAAGGGCGTACCTTTCCGAGATTCCCATCATATCGTGGGCGAAACGGTAGTTTATGCAATCGAGAAAGGCAAAGGATTAGAAGATCTTACTATCCCTGAATTCCGCCAATTTAGTGAAGTAGTGGGAGATGATGTTTACGAGATTCTTTCTCTCCAATCTTGCTTAGACAAACGTTGTGCAAAAGGTGGTGTATCGCCATTACGTGTTGCTGAGGCTATTGCAGAAGCCAAAATAAGATTTGCTTAATTGATATTATAATTTAGAGATCAAATTGGCTCCTACAAGCATCTAAATGCCGCCCGTTATAAGCAAAAACACTTAAATAAAATGACAAAGACAAAAAGTGCGGAAAAAACCACCGCACTTTTTATTTCAATTAGGAATAATCAATGACCAATCAACAAGACTATACTCAAGACAATGACAAACTTTACCGTTATCTTTTCCAACATCGTGCGGTTCGTGGAGAATGGGTTCGCTTAAATAAAACATTTACTGATACATTAAATACCCATCAGTATCCTAAAGCAGTACAGGATTTATTGGGAGAAATGATGGTAGCGACTAATTTACTCGCTGCCACACTAAAATTTGACGGCAATATTACCGTACAAATTCAAGGCGATGGCTCATTACGCTTAGCATTAGTAAATGGTAATGATCAACAACAAATCCGCGCCCTTGCTCGAGTGGATGGCAACATCACTGAAAATATGAGTCTGCATAATATGATTGGTAAAGGCGTATTGGTCATTACTATTGCACCAAAAGAAGGCGAACGCTATCAAGGTGTAATTAGCTTGGATAAACCCACGATCACGGAATGCTTAGAAGATTATTTTGTACGCTCAGAACAGCTTCAAACTCAATTAATTATTCGTACTGGAGAATATGAAGGCAAGCCAGTGGCAGCAGGTATGTTATTACAAATTATGCCTGATGGTTCTGGTACACCAGAAGATTTTGAGCATTTAACTACGCTCGCAGCAACAGTAAAAGATGAAGAATTATTTGGTCTCCCTGCAGAAGAGTTACTCTATCGTTTATATCACGAAGAAACCGTCAATCTTTATCCAGCACAAGATGTACAATTTTTCTGTGGCTGCTCTGCTGAGCGTTCTAGTTCTGCATTACTGCTTATCTCTGATGAAGAAATTGACGAAATATTAGCCGAACATAAAGGCAGTATTGATATGCAATGTGAATGTTGTGGCACACACTACTTCTTTAATAAAGAAGCGATTGAAAAATTAAAATCAACAAGACTTTAAAAACAATCCCGACACAATGTCGGGATTTTTGATCTATATTACAACATCACTAAAAAGAGGTAAAATTTTTAAAGAAATGTTCAAAAATGAGATCTACTTAACATTTTTTTATATTGATATCCATTAGAATAAACCACAGTTAAATTTTAATCTTACATATTAGAGGTGACTTATGACAGACTTAAATAAAGTGGTAAAAGAACTTGAAGCTCTTGGCATTTATGACGTAAAAGAAGTTGTTTACAATCCAAGCTACGAGCAATTGTTTGAAGAAGAAACTAAACCAGGTTTAGAAGGCTTTGAAAAAGGTACTTTAACTACGACTGGTGCAGTGGCAGTAGATACAGGTATCTTCACAGGTCGTTCCCCAAAAGATAAATATATCGTGTTAGATGAAAAAACCAAAGATACTGTTTGGTGGACATCTGAAGTAGCAAAAAACGACAACAAGCCAATGAACCAAGCTACTTGGCAAAGCTTAAAAGACTTGGTAACCAACCAACTTTCTCGTAAACGCTTATTTGTAGTTGATGGTTTCTGTGGTGCGAGTGAACATGACCGTATTGCAGTGCGTATTGTCACTGAGGTAGCGTGGCAAGCACATTTTGTAAAAAATATGTTTATTCGCCCAACTGAAGAACAACTCAAAAATTTTGAACCAGATTTCGTTGTAATGAACGGTTCTAAAGTCACTAATCCAAACTGGAAAGAACAGGGTTTAAATTCAGAAAACTTTGTTGCATTCAACTTAACTGAGCGTATCCAATTAATCGGCGGTACTTGGTACGGCGGCGAAATGAAAAAAGGTATGTTCTCAATCATGAACTACTTCCTACCACTTAAAGGTGTTGGTGCAATGCACTGCTCAGCTAACGTTGGTAAAGATGGCGATGTAGCAATCTTCTTCGGCTTATCTGGCACAGGTAAAACAACCCTTTCAACGGATCCAAAACGTGAATTAATCGGAGATGATGAACACGGTTGGGATGATGTTGGCATCTTTAACTTTGAAGGTGGTTGCTATGCGAAAACCATTCACCTTTCAGAAGAAAATGAACCAGATATTTACCGCGCTATCCGTCGCGACGCATTATTAGAAAACGTGGTTGTTCGTTCAGATGGTTCTGTTGATTTCGATGATGGTTCAAAAACAGAAAATACTCGCGTGTCTTACCCAATTTATCACATTGATAACATTGTAAAACCAGTTTCTCGTGCAGGTCACGCAACTAAAGTTATTTTCTTAACAGCAGATGCATTTGGCGTATTACCACCAGTATCTAAATTGACACCAGAACAAACTAAATACTACTTCTTATCTGGTTTCACAGCAAAATTAGCAGGGACTGAACGTGGTATTACTGAACCAACTCCAACTTTCTCAGCATGTTTCGGTGCTGCGTTCTTAACCCTTCACCCAACTCAATATGCTGAAGTGTTAGTAAAACGTATGCAAGCAGTGGGTGCTGAAGCTTACTTAGTAAATACTGGTTGGAATGGTACAGGCAAACGTATCTCAATCAAAGATACTCGCGGAATCATTGATGCAATCTTAGATGGCTCAATTGAAAAAGCTGAAATGGGCGAATTACCAATCTTCAACTTAGCCATTCCTAAAGCATTACCAGGTGTAGATTCTGCAATCTTAGATCCTCGCGATACTTACGCAGATAAAGCACAATGGCAATCAAAAGCTGAAGACTTAGCAGGTCGTTTTGTGAAAAACTTTGTTAAATATGCAACTAACGAAGAAGGCAAAGCCTTAATTGCAGCTGGTCCTAAAGCTTAATTAAAAATACTAAAAATATTAACCGCACTTTGGGTAACTGAAGTGCGGTCATTTTTTATCTGTTTTCAAGCTGATAAATGTATTCAAAAATTTAAAAAAATCCAGTAAAATCACGGCGTTCTAACTTTCATCAATTAAAAAGGACAATGCAATGCTTAACCAAATTAAAAAAGATGCTCAAGATCGTATGGAAAAAAGCCTTGAAGCATTAAAAGGTCATATTTCAAAAATTCGTACTGGTCGTGCGCAACCGAGTTTACTTGATGCAATTCAAGTTGAATATTACGGTGCAGCAACGCCACTTCGCCAATTAGCAAACGTAGTGGCAGAAGATGCGCGTACATTAGCTGTAACTGTTTTTGATCGTTCTTTAATCTCTGCGGTAGAAAAAGCCATTTTAACCTCAGATTTAGGTTTAAACCCATCTTCAGCGGGTACTACAATCCGTGTTCCGCTTCCGCCATTAACAGAAGAACGTCGTCGCGATTTAATCAAGATCGTAAAAGGCGAAGGTGAACAAGGTAAAGTTGCGATTCGCAACGTACGTCGTGATGCGAATGATAAAATCAAAGCATTATTAAAAGACAAAGAAATCAGCGAAAACGAACAACATAAAGCAGAAGAAGAAATCCAAAAAATCACAGATATTTACATTAAAAAAGTAGATGAAGTATTAGCGGATAAAGAAAAAGAATTAATGGATTTCTAATCATAAAAAATGCGAAAGGCAGACAGTTTTGTCTGCCTTTATTTTATTAGGTATGCAAATTTAGACGTACCAATGAAAATATAATCAACAAAGTGCGGTAAAGATTCTATGCAAAAACAAAACATTGTCATTCTTGGTTCAACAGGATCAATCGGTAAGAGTACCCTTTCTGTTATTGAAAATAATCCTGAAAAATATCATGCATTTGCACTCGTCGGCGGAAAAAATGTAGAAACAATGTTTGAACAATGTATCAAATTCCGACCGCACTTTGCGGCTCTTGATGATGTAAATGCGGCTAAAATTTTACGTGAAAAATTAATTGCGCATCATATTCCAACGAAAGTATTAGCAGGACGACGAGCTATTTGCGAACTCGCAGCACACCCAGATGCCGATCAGATAATGGCGTCGATTGTTGGTGCAGCAGGATTGTTACCGACTCTTTCAGCGGTTAAAGCAGGTAAACGGGTATTACTGGCAAATAAAGAATCACTGGTAACCTGCGGACAGCTTTTTATTGATGCTGTAAAAAACTATAGCGCGAAGCTTTTACCAGTAGATAGTGAACATAATGCTATTTTTCAATCGTTACCGCCAGAAGCACAAGAAAAAATTGGTTTTTGCCCACTTTCTGAATTAGGTGTAAGTAAAATTATACTCACTGGTTCTGGCGGACCATTCCGTTACACGCCACTTGAACAATTCACCAACATAACACCAGAACAAGCAGTTGCGCACCCTAATTGGTCTATGGGTAAAAAAATTTCTGTCGATTCAGCTACAATGATGAATAAGGGCTTGGAATACATTGAGGCTCGCTGGCTTTTCAACGCAAGTGCGGAAGAAATGGAAGTCATTATTCATCCACAATCGATTATTCATTCTATGGTGCGTTATGTTGATGGCTCAGTCATAGCTCAAATGGGAAATCCAGATATGCGTACACCAATTGCAGAAACTATGGCATATCCTCACCGCACTTTTGCTGGAGTAGAACCACTCGATTTCTTTAAAATCAAAGAACTGACATTTATTGAACCTGATTTTAATCGCTATCCAAATTTAAAACTGGCTATTGATGCCTTTGCTGCGGGTCAATATGCGACAACAGCAATGAATGCAGCTAATGAAATTGCCGTACAAGCATTTTTAGATCGTCAAATTAGTTTTATGGATATTGCAAAAATTAATTTGAAAACAATTGAGAAAATTTCGCCTTATACCATTCAAAATATTGATGATGTACTCGAAATTGATGCACAAGCAAGAGAGATTGCGAAAACACTAATTGGTGAATAGGCCTAGAATAACTAGGTCTAGTTTATTCGATTTAATGGAATACAAATTCCAAAATGCACATATAGGCTGCAATACAAAATAAAATAATCGCCAATAATTTTCTTGTTAAAACTGGATTCATTAATCCACGCAATTTCATTGAGAAGAAACTCATTCCAAATGAACCCAAGGTAACGACACCAACTACAAGAAAATTTACATACCCTAATTGACCACTTAGGCTGATATCATAGGGAAAAGCTCTAGTGAGATAGCCGTATAGATTACCAATACCGCCAATAATCATCATATAGTTCGTATAAACGGCAATTTGTTGCGTTTTTACCCCCTTTAGTTGCCCGACAAGGGGCGCAAGAATAGAACCGCCTCCAATACCTGTAATACCCGCAATTAAGCCTCCTCCACAAAAACTAATACTACCTTTAGCTCGTTCTATAGGAGACATATTAAACACTTCTATTTGTATTCTCGATCTGTTCAAAAATGTTTTAATTGCTAGTGCACTCAAACTAACCGTAAAAATTAAACTAATTATCGCTGTAGAAAAATAAAAACTTAATTCAAAACCAATTTGCACCCCAATTACCATAGCAATAGACCATAAAATCATATTGATATAATCAATTTTAATTTTTTGCTTATGGAAAAATAATAAATTAATCAATGCGGTACACATCACAATGGTGAGTGACGTAGCTGAAATAACTTGAATCGGCAATTCGGGAAATAACGTACGTAAAATTGGCACCATCAATACCCCACCGCCAATACCAAAAATAGCAGAAACCATATTGGTACAAATACCGCAAATCAGTAAGATAAAAATTGTACTAAACGCCATCTTAGATCCTATTTAAAAATTCATTTAATCATACTTCATTTTGACGTAAGAGCATATGCGCAACTTATGATCGCTATCATATACAGTTAAAATTATTCTGCTATGATAAAAAGAATAAGGAGGATACATAGATATGAATTCATTTCAATTAATGGCAAAACCTACTAGTTCAATTTGTAATTTAGATTGTCAATATTGCTTTTACTTGGAAAAACCTCACTTAAATCAACGGGCTATGACTAATGAAGTATTAGAAGCCTATATCAAATCCTATATTGAAACAACGCCTCAACAACAAGTTACTTTCCTATGGCAAGGCGGCGAGCCAACCATAGCAGGTCTTGATTTCTACAAAAGAGCGGTCAATTTTCAGCATAAATATGCTAATGGCAAACAAATTGAGAATTCTCTACAAACGAATGGGGTATTACTTAATGCCGATTGGTGCCGTTTTCTTCACGATCATCACTTCCTTGTAGGACTTTCTATAGATGGGCCTAAGCACTTACACGATACCTATCGTTTAACTAAAAATGGCAAAGGCTCATTTCAACAAGTAATGAATGCTCTCGATTTACTCTATAATTACCAAGTTTCTTTTAATACGCTAACTGTAGTACATAATCTTAATGTTCAATATGCTAAAGAAATCTACCATTTCTTGAAAAGAATAGGTTCATCTTATATGCAATTTATTCCACTAATGGGCGATTACAAACAACAAGCTACAGCAAAAGACTACGGTCAATTTTTAATTAATATTTTTGATGAATGGTATGCCAATGATGTCGGCAAAATTGGTATTCAATTTATTGAACAATGGTTTATGGCCTATCTTGGATTACAACCTGATTTATGTATTTTTCGTGAAACCTGCGGTGATCAATTGGTTATTGAACAAAATGGCGATATTTATAGTTGCGATCATTATGTTTATCCTGAATATAAACTCGGAAATCTTATTGAAACCCCTCTAATACAGCTCCTTAATAATAATACTAAACAAAAGAATTTTGGCGCAGCGAAATCTTTTCTTTCCGAACAGTGTAAAATCTGTAAGTTTCGCTTTGCATGTCACGGAGGATGTCCAAAACATCGTACAATTCAAGGATTTGGTAAAGCACATAATCAACTTTGTGAGGCATATTATTCTGCACTTTCTCATATGGATCCATATTTAAAGTCATTTGCAAAATCATTTGGCAAAATAAAATAATATTTATCTAGCTCAAAATTTTGTTAAACACTTCACATTTTTATAATTTGCTTATAGCAGAAAAATATAGAAATTTGTATAGTAATCTAAAGTTATTTATATATTAAAAGACGCCTTTATGTTTACATTGCCCTATTATCTACCACAAAACTTAAATAAATGTATTATTTCTGAGAGTAAAACTCTAGAAAAAAACAGCTTAATTTATGCACAAGGCGAGAAGCCTAAAGAATTTTATTTTTTAAAACAAGGGCTAGTTGGTCTGTATCATAGTCTGGAAAATGGCAAAGAAACATTGACTCGACTTTATCACGCTAATGAATATTTTGGTTTTCGTACTATTTTTAGTGAAACATCTTATCATTGCAGTGCAAAAGTATTAATGGAAGCCGATATAGTTAGAATATTTCCTGGTAATCACGCAAATTTTATTGCAAATAACCCTGATTTTTCTTGTTATCTTATGAAACAACTTTCTAATGAATTATATGATGCAGAACACCGAATAAGTAATACAGCTTATAAGCGTAGTTACGAACGTATTATTGATGCCATTGAAAATTTAACTGACAGTTATCCCGATTATCCTTGGACCTACCGAGAAGTAGCGGAATTTTGTGGATGTGAAACTGAAACCGCAATTCGTATTAGTAGAGAGCTTAAAAAACAAGGAATTTTAGATAAAAATACACGACATCTACGAATATGCTCTTAAAATTTACCACTGCTCGCTGATTGTAAATAATATATCTAAGTAATGATTAAATCAGATAAAGATTTTTGTAATTTATAAAATAAAAAAGCCCACTATATAAAGTGAGCTTCTTTTTAGAATTAATTTTTATTCCTCAGTTGTTGCCTCAGCAACTTCTGGACGATCAACTAACTCAATGTATGCCATTGGTGCATTATCGCCTGCACGGAAACCACATTTCAAAATGCGAGTGTAACCACCTGCACGTTGAGCAAAACGTGGACCTAATTCATTAAATAATTTTGCAACAGTTTCAACGTTGCGAGTACGAGCGAATGCTAAACGACGGTTAGCAACGCTATCTACTTTTGCTAATGTAATTAACGGTTCAACTACACGGCGTAATTCTTTAGCTTTAGGCAAAGTAGTCTTAATGATTTCATGACTAACTAAAGCACTTGCTAAGTTACGGAACATCGCTTGACGATGACTACTATTACGGTTTAGTTGACGACCACTCTTACGATGGCGCATGATCTTATCCTTCTCAGAAAAATCTTAACCTATGACCAAACTAGTCTTCAGCAATACTTGCTGGCGGCCAATTTTCAAGGCGCATACCAAGTGACAAGCCACGAGAAGCAAGAACATCCTTAATTTCAGTAAGAGATTTCTTACCAAGATTAGGGGTTTTTAATAATTCTACTTCAGTACGTTGCACTAAATCACCGATATAATGAATTGTTTCTGCTTTCAAACAGTTAGCAGAACGAACTGTCAGCTCTAAATCATCTACAGGACGTAATAAAATCGGATCAAATTCCGGTTTTTCTTCCTTAATCTCAGGCTGACGAACATCACGTAAATCAACGAATGCATCAAGTTGCTCCGCCAAGATTGTTGCTGCACGACGAATTGCTTCTTCTGGCTCAAGTGCACCATTAGTTTCTAACTCAATAACGAGCTTATCCAAATCTGTACGCTGCTCAACACGAGCTGCCTCTACATTATACGCAATTCGTTCAACCGGACTATAACAAGCATCAACAAGCAAACGACCAATTGGACGTTCTTCTTGCGTATGTGTACGAGATGAAGCAGGAACATATCCTCTACCACGCTGAACACGTATACGCATACTAATTGAAGCGTTTTCATCAGTTAAATGACAAATCACATGATCTGGATTTACAATTTCAACATCACCATCATGGGTAATGTCCGCTGCAACAACAGGGCCAATTCCAGATTTATTTAATGTCAGAATAACGTCATCTTTATTCTGTACTTTAACCGCTAGACCTTTAAGGTTCAAAAGTACTTCAAGAATATCTTCTTGAACACCTTCCTTACTACTATATTCATGCAATACGCCATCAATTTCTACTTCAGTTACAGCACAACCTGGCATTGAAGACAGAAGGATACGACGCAATGCATTACCTAGAGTATGACCAAAACCACGCTCTAACGGTTCTAAGATCACTTTAGCATGTGTTGAACTAATTTGTTCAATATCTACTAAACGTGGTTTTAAAAATTCTGTAACAGAACCCTGCATTTTATCCTCTCTTTGGTTTTAAGCTTAACTATTATTTAGAGTAAAGCTCAACGATCAGATGTTCGTTAATGTCTGCTGATAAATCAGAACGTTCAGGAACACGTTTGAATACACCTTCCATTTTTGCAGAATCAACTTCTAACCATGTTGGTTTTTCTCTTTGCTCTGCTAATTCTAATGATGCTTTAATACGAGCTTGTTTTTTCGATTTTTCACGAATAGCAACTACATCATTTACAGAAACTTGGAAAGATGGAATATTAACAACACGACCATTCACAACAATTGCTTTATGACTCACTAATTGACGAGCCTCTGCGCGAGTTGCAGCAAATCCCATGCGATAAACAACGTTATCCAATCTACCTTCTAATAACACTAATAAATTTTCACCAGTGTTACCTTTCAAACGGTTTGCTTCTTTATAGTAGTTACGGAATTGACGTTCTAAAATACCATAGATACGACGAACTTTTTGTTTTTCACGTAACTGACTACCATAGTCAGACAAACGCGGTTTACGAGCACCGTGCTGACCCGGTGCTGTATCAATTTTACATTTTGAATCAATCGCACGCACGCCTGATTTAAGGAATAAATCAGTGCCTTCACGACGGCTGAGCTTGAGTTTAGGACCCAAATATCTTGCCATTTTCTTTCTCCAACTATCCTATACGTCTTAAACACGACGTTTTTTCGGTGGACGACAACCGTTATGAGGAATCGGAGTCACATCAGTAATATTCGTGATACGGAAACCCGCTGCGTTTAACGCGCGAATTGTAGATTCACGACCTGGACCCGGACCTTTAACCATAACTTCCAAGTTCTTTAAGCCAAATTCTTTAACGATTTCAGCACAACGCTCTGCCGCAACTTGCGCTGCGAACGGAGTTGATTTACGAGAACCACGGAAACCTGAACCACCTGCAGTTGCCCAAGCTAGAGCATTACCTTGACGGTCAGTAATAGTAACGATTGTATTATTGAAAGATGCGTGAATATGTGCTACGCCATCTACAACTTGTTTTTTTACACGTTTACGTGCACGAACTGGTGTTTTAGCCATTCTTATTTACCCCGACTATTTTTTGATCGGCTTACGTGGACCCTTACGGGTACGCGCATTAGTTTTAGTACGTTGACCACGTACTGGTAAACTACGACGATGACGTAAACCACGATAGCATCCTAAGTCTAAAAGACGTTTGATGTTTAGTGTTACTTCACGACGTAAGTCACCTTCAACGGTAAATTTACCAACTTCGTCACGCAGTTTGTCAATCTGCTCTTCAGACAATTCTCTGATCTTAACATCTTCAGCAATACCCGCTGCTGCACAAATAGCTTGTGAACGAGTTTTACCAATACCGTAAATGGCAGTTAAAGCGATTACAGCGTGTTTATGATCAGGAATGTTAATGCCTGCAATACGGGCCACTATGCACTCCTATATTTTAATTAATTTGATATTCTGATCTTGAAAAGCCCGTTTTCAGGATACTCAAACAGAATATCAAGGACATAAATGAGTTGAGCAGTATAACTACTCAACTGGTTCTTGGCAAGAAAAATGTTAATTAACCTTGACGTTGTTTGTGTTTAGGGTCGCTACACAATACGCGTACAACACCCTCACGTTTAACAATCTTACAGTTACGACACATTTTCTTTACGGAAGCACGAACTTTCATTGCTTATCCTTTTACTTTAAATGAACAATTATTGTCCAAAACCCTTAAGGTTTGCTTTTTTCAACGCAGATTCATATTGAGAAGACATTAAATGACTTTGAACCTGAACGATGAAATCCATAATTACAACGACTACAATTAAAAGAGATGTTCCACCGAAGTAAAATTTAACATCCCAAGCCGATGTCATAATATAAGGAACTAAACATACAAACGTTACATAGAGACCGCCAATTAATGTAAGACGAGTCATCACTTTATCAATATAACGTGATGTTTGTTCACCGGGTCTAATTCCTGGAATAAATGCACCAGATTTTTTTAGATTATCTGCTGTATCACGAGGATTATATTGCATTGCTGTATAGAAAAAACTGAAGAAAATAATTGCAACAGCATAAACAAGCAAATAAAGTGGTTGACCAGGATTCAATAACATTGATAAATTATTTAACCATTCAAATTTATCATTTTGCCCAAACCATTGTGTTAATGTAGCTGGGAATAAAATAATACTTGAAGCAAAAATTGCTGGCATTACATTTGCCATATTCACTTTCAATGGTAAATGTGTTGAATGACCACCTAAAATTTGACGACCTTGCTGACGCTTCGCATATTCAACGCGAATTCTACGTTGTCCTCTTTCAACAAAAACAACAAAATAAGTTACTGCAAATACAATAGCTGCGATCAGAAGAAGAACTAATGGATGCATCTGTCCTTGACGAGCCTGCTCAATAGTTTGAAGAATAGCCGATGGTAAACCAGCTACAATACCGCCAAAAACAAGAATTGAAATACCGTTACCAATACCTCTTTCAGTTATTTGCTCACCCAACCACATAAGGAACATTGTCCCAGTGACTAAACTAACAACTGAAGTGAAGTAAAAACTAAATCCAACATTTGGCACTAAGCCAGACAACATATTTGGTAAGCCTGTTGAAATAGCTACTGCCTGAATCGTTGCAAAAACAACTGTCGCATAACGAGTATATTTAGAAATTTTACGCTGACCAGCAGCACCTTCTTTCTTTAATTCTGCTAAAGCAGGAGAAACCGTTGCAAGCAATTGAATTACAATAGATGCCGATATATATGGCATGATTCCTAATGCTAAAATGGATGCACGGCTTAGAGCACCACCAGAGAACATGTTAAACATGTCAATGATAGTGCCTTTTTGTTGTTCAACTAATTGAGCTAGAACAGCCGCATCAATACCAGGAACCGGAATGAATGAACCAATTCGATAAACGATAAGTGCACCTAAAACGAAAAGCAATCGGCTTTTTAATTCACCTTTACCGCTATTAGTACTTCTTGCTTGATAACCTGGTTGTTTAGCCATTTGCTAATTATTCCTCAATTGAACCGCCAGCAGCTTCAATTGCTGCTTTTGCACCTTTAGTTACACGTAAACCGCGTACCGTTACTGCAGATTTCACTTCTCCTGCTAAAATTACTTTAGCGAATTGGATATCTTTAGTTAAGATATTTGCTGCTTTTAATGTTTCTAAAGTTACTACATTACCTTCAACTTTGGTTAATTCATTTAAACGAACTTCTGCAGTCACTGCAGATTTCATTGAAGTAAAACCAAATTTTGGTAAACGACGGTATAACGGCATTTGACCACCTTCGAAACCGCGACGAACACCGCCACTAGTACGAGATTTTTGACCTTTATGACCGCGGCCACCAGTCTTGCCTAAACCTGAACCAATACCACGACCGAGGCGTTTAGCACTATGCTTTGCACCTTCAGCCGGAGATAGAGTATTTAAACGCATCTCTTACTCCTCCACTTTAACCATGTATGAAACTTGGTTAATCATACCACGTACTGCAGGCGTATCAATTAACTCAACAGTGTGGTGCATATGGCGAAGACCAAGACCACGCAAGGTAGCTTTATGCTTCGGTAAACGAGCAATTGAGCTACGAACTTGTGTTACTTTAATAGTTTTAGCCATTATTCATTACCCCAAGATTTCATCAACAGTTTTACCGCGTTTTGCAGCAACCATTTCTGGTGATTTCATATTTGCTAATGCATCAATAGTTGCACGAACAACGTTAATTGGGTTGGTAGAACCATACGCTTTAGAAAGAACGTTACGTACACCTGCAACTTCCAATACCGCACGCATTGCACCACCAGCGATGATACCTGTACCTTCACTTGCTGGCTGCATAAATACACGTGAACCAGTATGAACACCTTTAACTGGATGTTGTAATGTACCTTCATTTAAAGCGACATTAATCATATTGCGACGTGCTTTTTCCATCGCTTTTTGGATCGCTGCTGGAACTTCGCGAGCTTTACCATAACCAAAACCTACTCGGCCATTACCATCGCCCACCACAGTTAATGCAGTGAAACTCATAATACGACCACCTTTTACAGTTTTTGATACACGGTTTACTGCGATTAGCTTCTCTTGCAGTTCACCAACTTGTTTTTCGATGTTTGACATCTCAATTTACCTCATTAGAACTGTAGACCAGCTTCACGTGCAGCGTCCGCTAAAGTTTGGACACGTCCATGATATTTAAAACCGGAACGATCAAAAGCAACAGCTTGAACGCCTTTTGCTAATGCGCGTTCTGCAACAGCTTTACCTACTGCTGCTGCAGCATCTTTATTACCGGTGTATTTTACTTGCTCACGAATTGCTTTCTCAACAGTTGAAGCAGCGGCAAGCACTTCTGAACCGTTTGGTGCAATAACTTGTGCATAAATATGACGTGGAGTGCGGTGAATAACTAAACGAGTTACACCTTGCTCTCTCATCATATGACGTGCACGAGCTGCACGACGGATACGAGCTGATTTCTTATCCATAGTGTTACCTTAATTATTTCTTCTTAGCCTCTTTGATACGTACCACTTCATCAGCGTAACGTACCCCTTTACCTTTATAAGGCTCAGGACGGCGATAAGCACGAATATCTGCTGCAACTTGACCGATCAACTGTTTGTCTGCACCTTTCAACACGATTTCGGTTTGAGATGGACATTCTGCAGTAATACCTACCGGCAAAGTGTGCTCTACTGGGTGAGAATAGCCTAAACTTAATGCAATTGCGTTACCTTTAAGTTGAGCTCTGTAACCTACACCCACCAATACTAATTTTTTAATGAAACCTTCAGTAACACCGATAACCATTGCATTAACTAATGCACGTGCAGTACCCGATTGAGCATTTGCTTCAACAAAACCTTCACGTGGAGTGAACGTAAATTGTCCGTTATCTTGTTTTACTTCAACTGATTCATGAATTTTGCGAGATAACTCGCCATTTTTACCTTTTACTGTTAATAGCTGACCGTCGAGTTTAACTTCAACGCCGGCAGGAATATTAACAGGTGCCTTTGCAACACGAGACATTTTCCTACCTCTCTATTAAGCTACATAACAGATGATCTCACCGCCTAAACCTGCTTGACGAGCAGCACGGTCAGTCATAACACCTTTAGATGTAGAAATAACTGCAACACCTAAACCGCCCATAACTTTTGGTAATTCATCTTTACGTTTGTAAATACGAAGACCAGGACGACTTACACGTTGGATGCTTTCTACAACTGGTTTGCCTTGGAAATATTTTAAAGTAATTTCCAATTCAGGTTTAGCACCTTCTAAAACTTTTACGCTTTCGATATAACCTTCAGCAGCTAATACGTTGGCAATTGCCACTTTTAGCTTGGAAGAAGGCATATTGATTGCAACTTTGTTCGCAGCTTGACCGTTACGAATACGGGTCAGCATATCTGCGATTGGATCTTGCATACTCATTGTACTTTTTCTCCGATTCCAAAATAAAGTGGTATATTACCAGCTCGCTTTTTTAAGGCCTGGGATTTCACCGCGCATTGCAGCTTCACGAACCTTAATTCGGCTTAAACCAAACTTACGTAAAACGCCATGAGGACGTCCAGTTTGGCGGCAACGGTTACGTTGACGAGATGGGCTAGAATCACGTGGTAAAGTTTGTAACTTTAACACTGCATCCCAACGATCTTCATCAGAGGCATTGACATCAGAAATGATTTTCTTTAATTCAACACGTTTTGCGTAGAATTTTTCAGCCAATTTAACGCGTTTTACATCGCGTGCTTTCATTGATTGTTTAGCCATTATAACCTGCCTTATTTACGGAATGGGAAATTAAAGGCAGCAAGTAGTGCTTGACCTTCTTCATCATTCTTAGCAGTAGTTGTGATAGTGATATCTAAACCACGTACACGATCTACTTTATCGTAATCGATTTCAGGGAAGATGATTTGTTCACGCACACCCATGCTATAGTTACCACGACCATCGAATGATTTCGCACTTAAACCGCGGAAGTCACGAATACGTGGAACAGCAATTGTAATTAAACGTTCAAAGAACTCCCACATACGCTCACCGCGTAGTGTTACTTTACAACCGATTGGATATCCCTGACGGATTTTAAAGCCAGCAACAGATTTACGAGCTTTAGTTACTAAAGGTTTTTGACCGCTGATTGCTGCTAAGTCCGCTACTGCGTTGTCTAGCAATTTTTTGTCGGTCAATGCTTCACCCACACCCATATTCAGGGTAATCTTTTCGATTCGTGGGACTTGCATGACAGATTTGTAGCCGAATTTATTTTTTAATTCGCTTACTACTTGATCTCTGTAGTAATCATGCAGTTTCGCCATCGCATTACTCCAGTTTGTTAGATAATTTCATTGTTAGATTTGAAGAAACGTACTTTTTTGCCGTCTTCGAATCTAAAACCTACACGGTCAGCTTTATTTGTTTTAGGATTGAAAATCGCAACATTTGAAGCGTCAATTGCAGCTTCTTTTTTCACCAAACCACCAGCCTTTCCTAATGCAGGAACTGGTTTTTCATGTTTAGTAATGATGTTGATACCTTCAACAAACACTTTACCGTTTGGTAACACTTTAGTTACCTTGCCACGCTTGCCCTTATCTTTACCAGTAAGAACAATTACTTCATCATTTTGACGGATTTTAGCAGCCATTACATTCCCCTTACAGTACTTCTGGAGCTAAAGAAATGATCTTCATGAATTTCTCAGAACGAAGTTCACGAGTCACTGGTCCAAAAATACGAGTACCGATTGGTTGCTCAGTGTTATTATTTAAAATTACACAAGCGTTACCATCGAAACGAATAACTGAGCCATCTGGGCGACGAACACCCTTCTTGGTGCGCACAACAACTGCTTTTAATACATCACCTTTTTTTACTTTACCGCGTGGAATTGCTTCTTTTACAGTAATTTTGATGATGTCACCAATCGCAGCATAACGACGGTGCGATCCACCTAGAACCTTGATACACATTACGCTGCGAGCGCCTGAATTATCAGCAACATCCAGCATAGTCTGTTCTTGGATCATATTAGTGCTCCGTTAAGATTAAAAAAACACCCTTTCGGGACGAACCCATCCACACTATTCAGATAGAATGGCGGATAGGCGGCGGATTTTATCAAAAGAAAAAGAGAAAGGCAATGATAATTTACCTTCCTCTTATTGATCTATTTACTAAATAATCCAGTTAAAATTTACCGCACTTTTGGAATTATAAAAATATCCTCATCCTCTCAAAAATTTATCGAATGAAAAATAAACTGCAGAAAAAATGAAACGCTCTCTTCTCTTACCTTAGATAAATTCATCAGTTTTTAGATTTTGGGAAAATTTCCTTGCCTAAAAGCCAAAGATACAGATCGAGCTCTTTTAAGTTAAATCTTTCTAATTTATAAAATCTTTGAAAATCTATCAAAATCTCTTTAAATTTTCTGTAATTTTTTAAATCTTTCCTTTTAAAGGCTGAAAATTTATCTACTTTATTAAAATAGAGGAGATCTTGCTCCACATAGCTATCATAAATTGGGAAAGCAATTGGATTATGATGACTACAATATTTAGTTGCAAAAGAGTAAAAATACTTCTCCTTACCACCAATTGTTACTTCTCCTAATTCACGAACTAATTCAATATCACCAGATTTTAAACGTTTATCTAGATCTTTAATACCCAAAATATGCTTTGCAACATGATGAATAGCAAATATATTTGTACTATAAACATTGTTAGGAATATTTATATTATCAAGCACTGGCTCTATAAAAAGTATCATCTAACAAATATAATCCTGTTACATATTCTCCTAATAAGATTCCAAAAGTCTCTCGATCATATATATCTGCTTCTGTATCCAAATCATTTTCATCATAAAACTCTGTGATGCCAATCTCCTCTTCTTGATAAGGAAGATCATGTATTAATATATACTTCATTGTATCAGATAAATGGCACCACCAATCCCAATCTTCATTAGAAATATTCCCAGTAGTATCTGTATCATTGATAAGTTCTTCTGGGAATTTATCCTCTGCTAATTTTATCGTTTCTTTACGGGTATCAACGCCGTTGATGAAATTAATTAATCTATGACCAAAATAACGAGTATTCCACTCATCAGAATATTCAAAACCAAGATCTTCAGAAATTTCTCTTAAGTACCATTATTAAAAATATTTTTTTCAGTATTTGTTTAGGTGTTATGTCAATAACACCTAAAAGAAAAAGTGCGGTTAAAATTCATTGAATTTTAACCGCACTTTAAAAACAAAAAAGCCAATAGATTTACACTATTGGCTTTTATTTTATTACTCTTTGTTATTAATTAAGCAATAACTGCTTTTTCAACAACACGAACTAAAGTCCAAGATTTGGTTTTTGATAGAGGGCGACATTCGCGAATCTCTACGGTATCACCAACTTTGGCTTCATTGTTCTCATCGTGTACGTGTAATTTAGTTGTACGACGGATAAATTTACCATATAAAGGGTGTTTTACCTTACGTTCAATAGCAACAACGAAAGATTTTTCCATTTTGTCGCTAACAACTTTACCTTGTACGCTACGAATTTTATCAGTCATTACTCACCCGCCTTTTCGGTTAATACAGTTTTTACACGTGCAATATCACGACGCACTTGCTTAGCCTGATGGGTTTGTTGAAGCTGACCGGTGGCTGTCTGCATACGCAACTTGAATTGTTCACCTAAAAGGTTTACTAATTCAGCATTCAGCTCTTCAACACTTTTTGTACGTAAATCTTGAGCTTTCATTACATCACCGTCTTAGTTACGAAAGTGGTCTTAACTGGCAATTTAGCAGCTGCTAATGCAAATGCGTTTCTTGCTACTTCTTCAGACACACCATCCATTTCATAAAGCACTTTACCCGGTTGGATTAAGGCTACCCAGTACTCAACGTTACCTTTACCTTTACCCATACGGACTTCTAATGGTTTTTCAGTAATTGGTTTATCTGGGAATACACGAATCCAGATTTTACCTTGACGTTTTACTGCACGTGACATTGCACGACGTGCCGCTTCGATTTGACGAGCGGTTAAACGACAACGACCAACTGCTTTTAAACCGTAAGTACCGAAACTAACTTCAGTACCGCTCGCGATACCACGGTTGCGGCCTTTGTGAACTTTACGGAATTTTGTACGTTTTGGTTGCAACATTTAGCGTTTCTCCTTACTTACGACCTTTACCGCGAGGAGCCTTTTTAGGCTTATCGGCAGGTTGTTGTTCTGATTGCGCAACGGCAGCCATTCCACCAAGAATTTCACCTTTGAAGATCCACACTTTAACGCCGATTACGCCGTAAGTTGTGTGAGCTTCTGCAGTGTTATAATCGATGTCCGCACGAAGAGTATGTAGAGGTACGCGACCTTCACGATACCATTCTGAACGTGCGATTTCTGCACCACCTAAACGACCGCTAACCTCAACTTTGATACCTTTAGCACCTAAACGCATAGCGCTTTGTACCGCACGTTTCATTGCACGACGGAACATTACACGACGTTCTAATTGAGAAGCGATGCTATCTGCAACTAATTTCGCATCTAATTCAGGTTTTTTCACTTCAGCAATGTTGATTTGAGCAGGAACGCCAGCGATTTTAGACACTGCGTTACGTAATTTTTCAACATCTTCGCCTTTTTTACCGATTACGATACCAGGACGAGCTGTGTGAATAGTTACACGAATACTTTTAGCTGGACGCTCAATAGTAATACGTGAAACTGAAGCATTTGCTAATTCTTTATTTAAGAATTTGCGTACTTTGAAATCGCCTTCAAGATTGTCAGCGAAGTCTTGTGTATTCGCGAACCAAGTAGAGCTCCAAGGTTTAACAATACCTAGGCGAATACCATGTGGATGTACTTTTTGACCCATTGCTATTCCTCTACTTATTAACGATCTGACACAACCACAGTAATGTGGCTAGTACGTTTTAAAATACGATCTGCACGACCTTTAGCACGTGGCATAACACGTTTCATGCTAGGACCTTCATCAACGAAGATTTTAGCAACTTTAAGATCATCGATATCTGCACCGTCATTGTGCTCTGCGTTTGCAATAGCTGATTCTAAAACTTTCTTCACTAAAGCTGCTGCTTTTTTGTTAGTGAAAGTTAAAATTTCTAATGCTTGCGCAACTTTTTTACCACGAATTAAATCGGCAACTAAGCGAGCTTTTTGGGCAGAAGTGCGAGCGTAACGATGTTTTGCGATAGTTTCCATCTCTTTACCTCTTATTTCTTAGCTTTCTTATCTGCCGCGTGACCGCGGTATGTACGAGTCGGTGCAAATTCACCAAGCTTATGACCGATCATTTCATCAGATACATAAACAGGAACGTGCTGACGACCATTATGGACTGCGATGGTCAATCCGATCATTGATGGAATGATCATTGAACGACGGGACCAAGTTTTAATTGGTTTTTTATCCCCGCTTTCCACCGCCTTCTCTACCTTCTTCAACAAGTGTAGGTCAAGGAAAGGACCCTTCTTGAGAGAACGTGGCATGGCTAATCCTCTTTAATTTAATCTATTATTTGCCACGACGACGTACGATATATTTATCAGTACGTTTGTTGTGACGAGTTTTCTTACCTTTAGTTTGAACGCCCCAAGGAGTTACTGGGTGTTTACCAAAGTTACGACCTTCACCACCACCATGTGGGTGATCTACTGGGTTCATTGCAGTACCACGAACTGTAGGGCGAATACCTCTCCAGCGGTTAGCACCAGCTTTACCCAATACGCGAAGCATATGTTCTGAGTTACCAACTTCACCGATTGTTGCAACACATTCAGCTAATACTTTACGCATCTCGCCAGAACGTAAACGTAAAGTTACATAGTTGCCTTCACGTGCGATGATTTGTACATAAGCACCAGCAGAACGAGCGATTTGACCGCCTTTACCTGGTTTTAATTCAACGTTATGTACTGTTGAACCAACTGGGATATTACGCATTGGTAATGAATTACCCACTTTAATTGGTGAGTTTATGCCAGCTTGGATTTGATCGCCTACTGACAAACCTTTAGGTGCTAAGATATAACGGCGTTCACCATCTTTATAAAGCACTAAAGCAATGTTAGCAGAACGGTTTGGATCATATTCCAAACGCTCAACAACCGCTGGGATGTCTAACTTGTTACGTTTGAAATCGATTAAACGGTAGTGTTGTTTGTGACCGCCACCAATGTGACGAGTAGTAATACGACCATAGTTGTTACGACCACCAGTTTTAGATTTAGTATCTAGAAGAGGTGCGTAAGGTTTCCCCTTGTGTAATTCAGGGTTCACGATTTTAACAACGTGACGACGACCAGCGGAGGTCGGCTTACATTTAACGATAGCCATTCTCTAATTTCCTCCGATTACTCTGCACTGTCCACGAAGTCCAAATTTTGGCCTTCGGCTAAAGTTACATAAGCTTTTTTCCAGTCGCTGCGACGACCCATTTTGTTACCACGGCGTTTAGTTTTACCTTTAACAACCACAGTACGAACAGAGTCAACTTTTACTTCAAATAATTGAGCAACAGCAGCAGCAATTTCAGCTTTGTTCGCATCTAAAGCAACTTTAAGTACAACAGTGTTAGATTTTTCAGCATTGTTCGTTGCTTTTTCAGAGATGTGCGGTGCACGTAGCACGCTTAGCAAACGTTCTTGACTCATGCTAGGATCTCCTCAATTTGTTTCACAGCATCAATAGTAACAATCACTTTATCGAAAGCAATTAAGCTAACTGGATCGATACCTTGAACATCACGTACATCAACTTTATATAAGTTACGTGCTGCTAAGAATAGATTTTCATCTAAACTTGCTGTGATAATTAACGCATCTTCAACGGCTAAATCTTTTAATTTTTGTACTAAAACTTTAGTTTTTGGTGCATCTAATTCAAATTTTTCAATAACAACCAAACGGTCTTGACGAACTAATTCAGAAAGAATGCTTTTGATAGCACCACGGTACATTTTCTTGTTCACTTTTTGGCTGTGATCTTGTGGTTTAGCCGCGAAGGTTGTACCACCAGAACGCCAGATTGGTGATTTAATATCACCAGCACGAGCACGACCTGTACCTTTTTGACGCCAAGGTTTTTTACCTGAACCAGACACTTCAGCACGAGTTTTTTGCGCACGAGTACCTTGACGCGCACCTGCTGCATAAGCAACAACAACTTGGTGGATCAACGCTTCGTTAAACTCACGTCCGAAGGTAGTTTCAGAAACAGTTAGTGCGCTTGCACCTACAACTTGTAATTCCATCTCTATCTCCTAGACTTATGCTTTAACTGCTGGCTTAACGATAACATCGCCATTAATAGCACCAGGCACAGAACCTTTTACTAATAGCAATTTACGCTCAGCATCTACACGAACAACTTCAAGTGATTGAACAGTTACACGTTCAGCACCTAAATGTCCTGCCATTTTTTTACCTTTAAACACACGACCCGGAGTTTGGTTTTGACCAATAGAACCAAGTACACGATGTGATAAAGAGTTACCGTGTGTAGCATCTTGAGTACGGAAATTCCAACGTTTAACACCGCCTTGGAAACCTTTACCTTTAGAAGTACCAGTAACATCTACTTTTTTAACATCTGCAAAGATGTCTACATTGATTTCTTGACCTAAAGTGAATTCTTCACCTTCAGTACGAAATTCCCATAAACCGCGACCAGCTTCAACACCTGCTTTCACGAAATGGCCTGCTTCAGGTTTAGTTACACGATTCGCTTTTTTAGAACCAGTAGTAACTTGAACTGCAGTATAGCCATCGTTTTCAAGAGTTTTAACTTGAGTTACGCGGTTGGCTTCGATTTCGATAACGGTAACTGGTACAGAAACACCGTCTTCATTGAAGATACGGGTCATACCAACTTTACGACCGACTAAACCAATCATTGTAATAACCTCTTAATTAACCTAGGCTGATCTGCACGTCCACGCCGGCAGCCAAATCTAAACGCATTAATGCATCAACAGTTTTTTCTGTTGGCTCTACGATATCTACTAAACGTTTGTGAGTACGAATTTCGTATTGGTCACGTGCGTCTTTGTTTACGTGTGGAGAAATCAACACGGTGAAACGCTCTTTACGAGTTGGTAAAGGAATTGGACCACGAACTTGTGCACCAGTACGTTTAGCTGTTTCTACGATCTCCGCAGTAGATTGATCGATCAAACGGTGATCGAAAGCTTTTAAGCGGATACGGATTCTTTGGTTCTGCATTAGACCAGAGCTCCAATAAAATTTAGCTAATAAAAAAACTAACACCAATCACAATTCTAACTTCAAAATAGAAAAGGAGGTGCAAGTTACCTGTTATATAGTCTCCAAATCGGAAACATTGTTCAGCGTGACATATCGTCATGCTCGTTTAATAAATGATTACATTAAACGGCTTTCATATCGAAAGCCTGCAAATACTACATAAAACCGAAACGGATTGCAAGATATTTATTCAAAAATATACAAAGAGTGCGGTTATTTTCTCATATATTTTTATAAACCCGGAGCTTTCCATAATGACGTTGTTAATCCGTTATCGACTAATTGCAATTGTTTCTTATAGATATCCTGCCAACGAGATTTATGGGTTTGATATAACCTGTGATTGTCGGCATTCGGTTGATGTTGACGTTCAAATTTCACCAATTTTTTACTGGCTTCAGATAAGGAAGCATAGATACCTACCCCCACACCTGCTGCAATTGCACAACCTAATGCAGTTGCCTCTTTCACAACCGGAATATTAACCGTCAAACCTGTTACATCGGATAAAATTTGGCTCCATAATTTTCCTTTTGCTCCTCCACCAGCAAACACAATAGAGGTTAATCTTACACCGGAAAATTTTTGCACTTGTTCCAAGTTACATGAAGACACTATCGCGGCATTTTCCTCTAATGCACGGAATAAAACCGCTTTATTACATTTATCAGGATCAATAGAAAGATTAATAAAAGAAGGCGCGGCGTGATACCAAGATTTGAAATGCATCGCATCAGAAAAGATAGGAATTACATCATAAGATCCAACCGGTACTTTTTCAGCCATTTGTTCTAAAAGTGCATATGCATCCGTCCCCAATCGTTCAGCCAGCCGCTTTTCTTCATCGCAAAAAGCATCTCGGAACCAACGCATAGTTAATCCGGTAAAAAAACTAATTGATTCGGCTTGAACTAAAGGTGAAATAACATGGGGATTAATACGAACATTCATTTCAGGATCCGTTACAGGATGTGGTAAATTCACCACCTGTTGCCAAAACGTCCCCCCGATAACTGCCGCCTGCTCTGGCTCAGTCACACCTAAACCGATACAACCCAGTTGAACATCCCCTCCACCGACAATAACAGGCGTCCCCTGCATTAATCCTGTTTTACGGGCTATTTCTGTCGTTACACTACCTAGCAATGTCCCGGTTTCTTTTACCGGTGTTAATATATCTGATACAAGTCCTGCCATATCCAGTAACTCTGCCGACCACTGACGAGTTTTTAAATCCAACATCCCTGTCGTACCAGCATTGGAAGGTTCAACTGCCAACTCCCCACTCAGCATAAATGCCAACCAATCACTAATCATTGAAATCGCTTTCGTTTTACGATAAATATCAGGTCGATGGTGAGCGAGCCATAATAAACGAGGCACAGCACTTAATGCCAAAGTTTGACCAGAAATAGAATATAAATATGATTCAAATGTATTGTTATAAAGCGTCTTTAACTCTTTGACTTCTTCTACCGCACGCGCATCTACATTGCCACATGCCCAAATTGGTTGTTTTTGTTCATCATAAAGCACGATACCTTCACGCATTGAACAAGTAGAAATCGCCGTAATCTGTCCAGCTTGAATTTGCGATTGTTGCAAAGCCTGACGAATACATTCACAAGTTAATTGCCAGTTATTTTTTAAATCAAATTCCATAGAGCCAGGAATATTAGGATCCGACAAATGCGTCCATTCTCGTTGAGCGGCGGCAATCTGATTACCTTCTATATCAAAAATAACCGCTCTTACACTCCCCGTTCCGGCATCTAATGCCATTAAATAAATTGCTTGCTGTGTATTCATCATTTTCTCCTTTCAATTAAGAAGAAAATAAGCCCTTTATCGCTAAACCAACTGCGCTAACATCATTCGAGCCGTGTTTTCTTCTGTGACTAATGAATTAATATAATTTCCCTGCAATGCGCTTAAAATCGCCTCCACCTTATCTTCTCCGCCCGCAACACCAACGACATTAGAAATTTTCTTTAAATTTTCAAGCGGTACACTAATCAGTTCTTCATGTAATGGCATATCAGGCTGCAAACTTCCGTCTCTACGCATAAAATAGCCCAAAATATCCCCTACTGCGCCCTGGTTACGAATAATTTGCTGTTTTTCCTCCGTGATATAACCCGAACGGAGCAATGTCGCTTGCCCCTTTTGGCGCGTTGCTCCTATACCAACAATTGCCGTATTGGCACTGCACGCGGCAAGCATCATGTCACGAACACAGGCTTCACGTTTAAATAACCTTGCCGCCTCAATGGAAGATGCACGTAAAGGTGCAGGAATAATGCTTACAGAGCAGGAACCATCCAATTGCCCGATCCCTTTCATATAAGGCCCCACCCCACCTGATAAGGTGATCAATTTAATGTTATTGTGGGTAATAAACTCACTTGCATACTTTAATGTCTTCATAATCGTATCGCCGAAACCAATTGCTAAAACTTGATTTGGTTTCATTAATGACATCAACATCTGAGCGGCTCCAACACCTAAACGCTCATTAATTTCATGCTGTTCTAATGCCGGTAAAATACGAATATACTTTAATTGAAAATGTTGTTGTAAGGCTTCTTCTAGCTCAAAACAACCGGTAAAACGAGAGTTAATCTGTACCTTAATGATTCCTAATTGCCGGGCTTTTTCTAATAATCGGGAAACTTTTAAGCGAGGTAGCTTTAATTTTTCCCCAATCTCACTCTGCGTTAAATTATCGTGATAATAAAACCACGCCATTCTGGCAAGCAGCTCTTCTTCCGTCATGTTTTGGGAAAATTCACCGTTATCGTCTATTCGTTCATTCATATTTCATTCCTTCTTTATCTGACATTATTCATTTGTTTAAAAATTTTATCAATTGTTCTTTTCTTAATTTTTATAAAAACGTGAACAAGCTCACATTTCTTGAATAAAAACCATAAAAGATCAAAAAATATTCAATTATGTGAGATTGATCACTGTTTTTTCTCATCTTTTCAGATAGAGTTATAAACAAATGATTAATTTAAATTACATTTGTTAATTCAGCATGGTGAGATTATGTGTGATAAAACTCAAAAATGTCTTCTTTCAGCCCATAACATTGGCAAATCATTTTCCGGTGTTGAAGTCTTGAAAGAGATTAATTTTTCCCTTTTTGAAGGTGAAGTTCATGCGTTATTAGGAGGGAATGGCGCAGGAAAATCGACATTAATGAAAATTATCGCCGGCATTCACCCACAGGACTGCGGTGAGCTCATTATTCATGGTTCGCAACAAAACCGACTTTCACCTCATAAAGCGCATCAACTCGGTATTTATTTAGTTCCCCAAGAACCTCTTTTATTTCCTAATTTAACGGTGAAAGAAAACATTTTATTTGGTTTATCCCGGGATACAAAAACAACTGAAAAACTGACCGCACTTTTACAAGAACTAAACTCACACCTCAAACTTGATATGCAGGCAGGTTCTCTTGAAGTTGCCGATCAACAATTAGTAGAAATTATGCGAGGGCTTATGCGCGATGCCTCTATTCTTATTTTGGATGAGCCAACCGCGTCCCTCACGCCAATTGAAACCGATAATTTATTTAAAAAAATTAATTCCTTACTAACAAAAGGCGTGGGGATCATTTTTATTTCCCACAAGTTACCGGAAGTCTGGCAAATATCGCATAGAATCAGTGTTATGCGTGACGGCTATATTGCACTTAATGGAAAAATTGATGAAATCAATAAAGATGACGTTATCAAAGCAATTACACCAAAAGCCAAAAACTCACCACTTAGCGAAACTCAAAAATTATGGCTTGAGCTCCCAGGGCACCAACGAGTAAAAACAACAGATCGCCCACTTCTACAAGTTCATCATTTGACCGGAGAAGGGTTTAAAAACATTTCCTTTGATATTTATCCCGGTGAAATTCTAGGTCTTGCCGGTGTAGTAGGTGCAGGAAGAACAGAATTAGCAGAAACCTTATATGGTTTACGTCAATCAAAGTGCGGTCAAATTCTGTTTGAAAATCAAGAAATCAATCCTCTCTCCATCAAAGAACGGCTCCATAAAGGGATTGTATATCTTCCCGAAGATCGCCAAGCCTCGGGGTTATACCTTGATTCATCACTCACCTGGAATGTGTGTGCGCTAACCTACAACGATACAGGTTTTTGGCTAAATACCTCAAAAGAAAGTGCAATCTTAGAACGTTATCATCGCGCAATCGGAATTAAATTTTCCGATGAACAACAAGCAGTCAAAACACTTTCCGGCGGAAACCAACAAAAAGTACTTATCGCAAAATGTTTAGAGGCGAATCCTTCATTATTGATTGTTGATGAACCGACACGTGGGGTAGATGTTAGCGCTAGAGCGGATATTTATCAATTAATCAAAAATATTGCAAAACAAAATGTTGCCGTTTTATTTATTTCCTCAGATTTAGAGGAAATAGAACAAATGTCTGATCGCGTATTGGTTATGCATGACGGACAAATCAGCGAATCATTATGCGGAGAACAAATTAACACTAACAACATTATGCAAATGGCATTTGGTAGCAATGGGCATTAAGGAGAAAAATATGTGGAAACTCATTCAAGATAATCGCGAATTGACCATTTTAATTGCTATCGGTTTACTGTTTACCCTATTAGGATTTGTTGGTTCCGGATTTCATTTGCAAACACTCACGATGATTTTTAATTCAGCTCAAATCGTGATTTTACTGGCAATTGGCGCAACCTTTGTCATTTTAACGCGAAATATTGATGTATCAGTCGGTTCCACAATGGGATTAAGTGCAGTTATTGTCGGGAGTCTGCTCAATGCCGGATTCGGACTTGCAAGTGCCTTTACCCTCACTTTACTTTGCGGTTTAACCGCCGGATTACTGAATGGCGTATTAGTTACGCTCTTACGAATCCCTGCTATTGTAGCAACCTTGGGAACATTAGGTTTATATAAAGGAATGATGTTATTGATCACAGGTGGGAAATGGATTGAAGGTTTACCGCAAGACCTAAAAACCTTAGCGGCCCCGATTTTTCTAAATATCTCCGTTATTGGCTGGATATTAATTCTCATCATTCTAGCCACTTACTATTTCTTAACAAAATGCTCAACCGGACGGTATTTTTATGCTGTGGGAGACAATTTACAAGGTGCAATGCAACTTGGTGTACCGATTAATCGGGTCAGAATTATTGCCTTTGCGATAAATGGCTTAATGGCTGCCATCGCCGGTATTGTGTTCACGTCTCAAATCGGGTTCGTGCCAAACTCAACCGGAAATGGGCTAGAGATGAAAGCGATAGCCGCTTGCGTATTGGGCGGAATTAGTTTGTTAGGTGGTGCAGGTAACTTAATCGGTGCGGTGCTTGGTGCCTATTTCCTCATTCAAATTGATTCTATATTGGTTCTTCTTAAAGTACCGGCTTACTGGAATAACTTCGTTGCGGGTATCGTGCTTTTAGCCGTCTTGGTCTTTGACGGTCGGATCCGAGTCATGATTGCTCACAATCTCAAATTACAACGCTATGCACGATTTTTAAAAGACGACTAGCCCCATTTGTTTATCAAAGTGCGGTCATTAAAGGAGAAAGATGATGTTGACGATAAAAAAACATGCTTGGGAATTGACATTGCTACTACTATTAATACTTGAAATTCTTGGATTCGGTCTATTCAATCCCCTAATGCTTGATCTCAACGTACTCTTATATAGTACAAGTGATTTCATCTATATTGGTATGCTGGCACTTCCGTTAACAATGATTATTATCAGTGGGGGAATGGACATTTCTTTCGGTTCAACGGTTGGCTTATGCGCCATAACATTAGGCGTGTTATTTAAATTGGATATTCCGCTTAGCCTTGCTATCCCTGCAACCTTTGTTGTGGGACTACTGTGTGGGTTCATTAATGCAGGACTTATTCTTTATACAAAAGTTAATCCCTTGGTGATCACGCTAGGCACCATGTATCTTTTTGGCGGTGGTGCATTGCTCCTATCCGGTTTCGCCGGAGCAACCGGTTATGAAGGTATCGGTGGATTCCCTGAATCACTGTTAGAATTTGCCAATCAAACCTTAATAGGAATTCCCACTCCTATTCTTTACTTCATATTAATGACGTTTATTTTCTGGCTACTTATGCACAAAACCAAAATTGGAAGAAGCATTTTTCTAATTGGTCAGAGTGAACGAACTTCTCGTTACAGTGCTGTTCCGATTCAAAAAACACTTTTTCTCATTTACGCATTTATCGGACTTGTTGCCGCTTTTGTCGCAGTGCTATTAGTGTCCTATTTTGGTTCCGCCCGTTCAGATTTAGGCAGCTCATTATTAATGCCAGTGCTGACCGCCGTTGTATTGGGTGGCGCCAATATTTATGGTGGCTCAGGCTCAATTATCGGTACCGCTATCGCTGCCCTATTAATTGGTTATTTACAACAAGGTTTACAAATGATCGGTATTCCAAATGAGATTTCAAGCGCCTTATCTGGTGCCTTACTGATTATCGTATTAATCGGCAAATCCGTTAGCTTGCACTACGATGCAATGATGCAATGGATACGCCGAAAAGCCAAACATCAAGTAGTCGTAGATTAGTCGTTAAACACTCAACCTTAAGAGGAGAACTTGTTATGAAAACTCGTATAAAAATGACCGCACTTTCCATATTGCTCGGTTTATCTGTGACGACTGCCGCACAAGCAGCAGATCACATCGCCTTTATCCCCAAATTAGTCGGCGTCGGCTTCTTCACTAGCGGTGGGCAAGGTGCAACTGAAATGGGAAAAACCCTTGGGGTGGATGTTACCTATGACGGTCCTACGGAACCGAGTGTTTCCAATCAAGTACAATTAATTAATAACTTCGTCAATCAAGGCTATAAAGCCATTGTAGTTTCGGCGGTTTCACCTGATGGCTTATGCTCTACATTACAACGAGCGATGAAACGAGGTGTAAAAGTATTAACTTGGGATTCAGACACTAAACCGGAATGCCGTAGCCACTACATTAACCAAGGAACACCGGAACAATTAGGTTCTATGCTTGTTGAGATGGCATCAAGCCAAATAACCAAACCTAACGCCAAAGTTGCCTTCTTTTATTCCAGTCCAACGGTCACTGATCAAAATCAATGGGTAAAAGAAGCGAAAGCAAAAATCGCTAAAAATCATCCGGAATGGGAAATTGTCACCACTCAATTCGGTTACAACGATGCGATTAAATCACTTCAAACCGCAGAGGGTATTTTAAAAGCTTATCCGGACTTAGATGTCATTATTGCACCGGATGCCAACGCATTACCGGCCGCCGCACAAGCTGCTGAAAACCTCAAAGTAAATCATGTTGCTATCGTTGGTTTTAGTACCCCTAACGTGATGCGGCCTTATGTAAAACGAGGCACGGTTAAACAGTTTGGTCTTTGGGATGTCGTACAACAAGGCAGAATTTCCATTGCCGTAGCAAATGATTTGCTGAAAGGCAAGCCGCTTAATGTCGGTGATAAAGTAGAAGTTGAAGGTATTGGCACAATTGAAGTATCACCAAACAAAGTTCAGGGTTACGAATACGAAGCAAAAGGTAACGGCATTGTGCTATTACCACAACGTGTTGTCTTCACTAAAGACAATATTGATCAGTACAATTTCTAATTAAGGAGCATAACAATGGCAGATTTAGATGATATTCGAGACGGTAAAGATTTTGGTTTGGACAAACCACAAACTCATCAAGCGTTTTATTTAAAAGGCTCAGGCGCGCTGGATTGGGGAATGCAATCCCGTTTAGCCAATATTTTTAATCCCAAAACAGGCAAAACAATTATGTTAGCCTTTGACCATGGCTATTTCCAAGGCCCTACAACCGGGCTTGAACGCATTGATTTAAACATTGCGCCTTTATTTGAATATACCGATGTATTAATGTGTACACGAGGTATTTTACGCAGTGTTGTGTCCCCTAGTATTCGTAAACCTGTTGCGTTGCGGGCTTCCGGTGCAAATTCAATTTTAACGGAACTCTCCAATGAGGCCGTTGCCGTATCCGTTGAAGATGCGCTTAGATTAAACGTTTCCGCTATGGCTGCACAAGTTTATATTGGCTCTCAATATGAACACCAATCTATTAAAAACATTATTCAGTTGGTGGATCAAGGCACCCGCTACGGAATGCCTATTATGGCAGTAACCGGTGTAGGTAAAGATATGGCGCGTGATCAACGTTATTTCTCACTCGCAACCCGTATCGCAGCAGAAATGGGCGCGCATATTATTAAAACTTACTATGTTGATAAAGGGTTTGAGCGTGTTACCGCTGGTTGTCCGGTGCCAATTGTGATTGCCGGTGGCAAAAAACTCCCAGAAAATGAAGCCTTAGACATGTGCTATAAAGCGATTGATCAAGGCGCAGCCGGTGTAGATATGGGACGCAATATTTTCCAATCAGATGCACCAATCGCGATGTTAAAAGCCGTTAATGCGATTGTTCATGGTGGCGAAAATGCTGAACAGGCATACCAATTATATCTACACGAAAAAAACCATCACTGTTAATCACTCAACATTCCTCCCTTGCTACAACGGAGGAATGTTATTCCACTGAAACTAAGGAGAAATTATGTTTGCTATGCTCGTTGAAATTAATATAAAAGAAGGTAAAGAACAAGAATTTCTTGATGTATTTGAACGCAACCATCTCGGAACACGCCAAGAAACAGGTAACTTACGCTTTGATGTCTTACGTGACCCAGAAATTCGAACCCGCTTCTATGCTTATGAAGTTTATGAAAATGAACAAGCATTGGCAGAACACAGAAAAACGGAACATTACCAACGTTGTGTGAAAGAACTAGAGCCCTTAATGACGACACATCGAAGCAAAAAAATCTTTGAATGGGTTTTTCCTGAGGAAATTGAAGCATGAACGCAGAAAAAGTGCGGTTGATTTCAGCGTTAAAATCACAGCCAATCAGTGTAGGAATATTGGCGTCCGATTGGCTTAAATTTTCAAAAACACTCAACGTATTAAGCCAAAGCCAACTCCACCTCCTGCATTTTGATATTGCTGACGGGCAATTTTCCCCTTTTTTCACTGTGGGAAGTATGGCGATACAGCAGTTTCCTAACACATTTATAAAAGATGTGCATTTAATGGTAAAAGATCAATTTAACGTTGCTAAAAAATGTGTCGCCGCCGGTGCAGATATTATGACCCTACAAGTTGAAAATACCGTTGATCTGGACAACACATTACAATGGTTAAAAACGCAAAAAACGATATTATGTGGCTTGGCTATTTGTCCTAATACACCTTTAGAATTACTTTATCCCTATTTACCGGATATTGATTTAATCCAAATCTTAACATTGGATCCAAGAACAGGGGAAAAAGCTAATCTTGATCAAATAACCGAACGATTAATCCAATTACTTAACCAACTTCATGATTCAGGGCAGGAAAAACTCATCTCTATTGATGGCTCAATGACATTTGAATTGGCTTCACATTTGAAAAAATATGAGATCGATTGGGTTGTATCGGGTAGTGCTTTGTTTTCATCGGATTCCTTTGAAAAGACCTTGATAGAATGGAAAAAAATGCTGTCCCATTAATACAAAAATGCGGTTGTTTTCCACATTGTTTCAAAATCAAAACACAATGGGAAACAACCGCACTTTTCAATCAACACCTAAACTCGGTTATCAATCAAGGAAATGTGTCTTTTTGCGGAAATCCACGCCCCAACATATCCCATAATTAAACAGCTCACTAACAAGAATATAAATTCGCCAACGCCTAATCCATTCAAACTGAATTGGACGGCAAAAATATCCGTTACGTATTTCACTGCAGAAGTAAAATAGCTGATAATAAAACTACTAAAAATTGCTGCAACTAATCCGCCTAACAGGGCATAAATCATCCCTGTATAAAGATAAGGACGAAGGATAAATTGATCTGTTGCACCAAGCAATTTCATCACATCAATACTTGATCGGCTACTATACACATCAGAGCGAATACTGTTACCAATAACTAAAAATACCGCTATCGTCATTAATACAGTGCAGAAAATTGCCACATGGGCAATCAACCATGAAAGTGCGGTTAATTTTTCCATCCAATCGTTATCTAAGCGAACTTCTTGCACGCCTTTAATTTTATTTAAATTGGTACGTAATTCGTCACGTTTTTCTGAAACATTAAATTCGCTCGTCGGTTTTACAATAACGACCGCAGGCAATGGATTATCATCTAAAATTTCTAATTCTTCGCCAAAGCCAGACCAGCTTTTAAATTCCTTTAAACTTTCTTGACGAGAAACATAATTCAGCGATTCCACGCCTTTTTGCTGACGGATTTTTTCTACCACTAAATTCGCGTTTTCCTCACTTAAATTTTTATGAAGATAAATAGTCAATTCACTTTCAGGATAAAATTGAGTGGTGGCTAAATGCAAATTTTTCCACATTAAATAGCTCACAGTCGGGATCGTAAGCGAAACGGCAATCACTAAAATCGTGAGCAGCGTGCCAAATTTACGTTGCCATAAATCCGCCCATACTGCACGCAAAGTATAGGCTGTTTGAACAAAAACAGATGCATCCGTTGATCGGCTCATGATTATTCCTTAATAACGTAAATAACCTTGTTCAAGCACAAGACAAGGTTTTGGTTTTTGTTGAATTAAATTAATGTCGTGAGTAGCAATTAACACAGTCATTCCTAGACGATTAAATTCTTCAAACAAATTAAAAATCCCTACGGAAAGTTCATCGTCTAAATTACCCGTTGGTTCATCTGCCAATAAGAGTTGAGGTTTATGCACAATCGCACGCGCAATATCAATGCGTTGCTGTTCTCCGCCAGAAATTTGCGGTGGTAAATAGTGGGCTTTATTACGCAATCCTACACGATCTAAAGATGCCATTGCTCGAGTATTCGCATCTTTTGGATGCATACCTGCAATAATCAACGGCAATGCCACATTTTCCACTACAGTACGATCTGTTAATAAACGATAATCTTGATGAACCATACCAATTTGGCGACGCAGAAATGGAATTTCATATTTTGACAAGCGAGTAATATCATGTCCGTTAAACCAAATTTGACCTGCGTTGGCTTTTTCCATTCCCATAATAAGCTTGAGTAATGTACTTTTCCCTGCGCCTGAATGCCCAACTAAGTAAGTCATACTTCCCACTGGAAGATGAAAATTCAAGCCTTGTAAGGCGGGCTGCGTTGCACCATGATAGGCTTTAGAAACATTTGAGAACTTAATCACAATTCTTCCTTATTCTTTTTATTCTTCTTCATGAACGAATAATGCCTCAATAAATTCTTTCGCATTAAACTCACGTAAATCTTCAATTTTCTCGCCTACACCGATATAGCGAATAGGCAACTTAAACTGATCGGCTATGGCAAAAATCACGCCACCTTTTGCCGTGCCATCTAATTTAGTTAGAGAGATCCCTGTTAAACCCACTGCCTCATTAAATAACTTCGCTTGGCTAATAGCATTTTGTCCCGTGCCAGCATCCAGCGTAAGCATAATTTCATGTGGTGCAGTTTCATCATATTTTTTCATAACACGAACAATTTTTTTCAGTTCGTCCATTAAGTTATTTTTATTTTGTAAACGACCCGCCGTATCCGCAATAAGAATATCAATATTGCGTGCAGCCGCTGATTGCATCGCATCAAAAATCACAGACGCAGAATCAGAACCCGTGCTTTGGGCAACAACTGGAATATGATTGCGTTCTCCCCAAACTTGAAGCTGCTCAACGGCCGCTGCACGGAAAGTATCGCCCGCAGCAAGCATCACTGATTTTCCTTCAGCCTGAAATTTACGTGCGAGCTTACCAATTGTCGTTGTTTTACCCACGCCATTTACGCCCACCATTAAAATCACATAAGGTTTTTTCGTGCTATCAATCTTTAACGGCTGTGCTACTGGCTCAAGAATATCCGCCATTTCTACTTTTAATTGTTGATATAAAAGCTCGGCATCTTGTAATTCTTTACGACTTGCATGTTCAGTCAAATTTTTGATGATTTTACTTGTTGTCGGCACGCCAATATCCGCAATTAAAAGTTGTTCTTCTAATTCTTCAAACAACTCATCATCAATTTTCTTTCCTAAGAAAAAGCTACGAAAACCGGCGCCAATATTTTGTTTAGTTTTCAGTAACCCCTTAACTAAACGACTAAAAAAGCCCCCTTCACTTGGTTTTTCGCGAGTTTCAATTTCAACAACGGGCTGAAGATCATCTTCTAAATTTTTCGCTTCGATGATTTCTTCGACTGGCTCAAGTGCGGTTGAAATTTCCTGTATTTTTTCTTCTTCGACTAAATCATTAGCTTCAAATTTTTCAATAGACGGCTCGACATCTTTAATCTTTTCTTCTTCAATTTTCGGCTCAATTTTAGGTTCATCTTGCTTTTTATTACGCCCAAATAACGATGCCCAAAATCCGCCTTTTTTATTTTCTTCAGCCATAAAATGCTCTCTTAACTGTAATTCGATAAAAATGTCGTTTATTCTAGCAAAAAATCGTCTAAACTAAGCACAATTTTCAATAAAAATCGGATCTTTATGAAAAAAATACAAACGCCAAATGCAAAGGGCGAGGTTCGCATTATTGCTGGGCTATGGCGAGGTCGAAAACTTCCAGTATTAAATTCTGAAGGCTTACGCCCAACTGGCGATAGAGTGAAAGAAACGCTTTTTAATTGGTTAATGCCTTATATCCACCAATCTGAATGTTTAGATGGCTTTGCAGGGAGTGGTTCGTTAGGTTTTGAAGCTCTTTCTCGCCAAGCGAAAAAGGTGACTTTTTTAGAACTAGATAAAACCGTCGCCAATCAATTAAAAAAGAATTTACAAACGCTCAAATGCTCATCAGAACAGGCTGAAGTGATTAATCAAAATAGTTTGGATTTTCTAAAACAGCCACAAAATCAACCGCACTTTGACATAGTGTTTTTGGATCCACCTTTTCATTTTAATTTGGCAGAACAAGCAATTAACTTGCTTTGTGAAAATAATTGGCTAAAACCCAATGCGTTAATTTACGTAGAAACAGAGAAAGATAAACCACTCATCACACCAGAAAACTGGACGTTATTGAAAGAAAAAACCACAGGAATGGTAAGATATCGTTTATATCAGAATTAGAGAGAAAATTATGTTAGATATTGTTTTATATGAACCAGAAATCCCACAAAATACCGGTAACATTATCCGCCTTTGTGCCAATACAGGATTTCGCTTGCACTTAATTGAACCCCTAGGTTTCACTTGGGATGATAAACGCTTACGCCGCTCAGGTTTGGATTATCACGAATTTGCGGAAATCAAACGCCACAAGACTTTTGCAGCCTTTTTAGAAAGCGAAAAACCCCAACGTCTCTTGGCACTCACAACAAAAGGCAGTCCAGCACATAGCCAAGTAAAATTTGAACTTGGGGATTATTTAATGTTTGGCCCAGAAACTCGTGGCATTCCGATGTCAATTTTAAATGAAATGCCGCTGGAACAAAAAATCCGCATTCCAATGACAGCCAATAGCCGCAGTATGAACTTGTCTAATTCGGTTGCAGTAACGGTTTATGAAGCGTGGCGACAATTAGGCTATAAAGGTGCGGTAAATTTACCAGAAGTAAAATAAACAAAAAAGTGCGGTTAAAATTTAATAAGATTTTTAACCGCACTTTTGTTATTTAAATGGAACTTGTTTTCCGAATATCCGTCTTTTTATTCTAATTAGTTCATTTTTTATTTTATCTAAAGGTTTAGCTGGAATTTGGTTTTTATGTACTTTTTCTCTGCCATTATGCAAACTACTCTCAAAATAATTTTTATCATGCAGAATAAAACTTTGAGTGCATATTGCAGGGGAAAGTTGCATAACTTTATAATCTTTTTGGCTTAATAATTCATCAAAAATTAGAGTGTCAATAGCAAGATAAAGTTGTTTATTTCTTATGTTATTCAATAAATATCTAGCACCCTTAGCTGTGATTGAATAGCCAGCCATTCCAGTATGCTTGAATTTCAATCGGGAAATATTTCTATTACATTTTATTTGCTCACGCTTTCCATAAATTATTTTTCCATGAGCTTCTAACTTCAATATATCAGTATCTTCAGGTATATAATCAATATTCAATAATTCTTTTGCATTTTCTCCCAAATAAATATCGTCTTCAAAAATATTAATATAATCTAAATTATTTTCTAAAACGAAATTCCATAAAACGATATGGCTTAATGCACAGGCTATCTCAGCATCACACAAAGTTGCTTTTGATGAACGATCAAAGGTTATATTAAATTTTTTAGCGGTTTCTTCAATAATATCGGGCGTAATAGCATCAAAAAATTCGAAAGGAATATTCTGCTTACCGAATTCTTCGGTAATGTGTTTTCGGCGTTTTTGTTCAGTAGTTAAACTGATAACATAATTGTGCTGAGCTGCATTATGCATAATAAGTAACCCAAATAAATAAAAAGTTGGAACAGTATAATATAAAAAGTGCGGTAAAAAAATCATAGAAATTTTCACCGCACTTCTTCGTTTTAAATATTATGTGCTAAACGATATTCAACTAAATCTTCAATGGTTAGCACAGAATAACCAAATTTCTTTGCAAATTCTACAATATCGGGGGTGCGAGCCATTGTGCCGTCATCATTCGTGATTTCACAAATCACACCTGCTTCTTTAAATCCTGCTAAACGCGCTAAATCAACGGACGCTTCAGTATGTCCACGGCGAGTAAGTACGCCACCATTTGCTGCACGAAGTGGAAATATATGACCAGGACGATGCAAATCTGTTGGAAGTGCATTATCAGCAATCGCCGTTTGAATAGTAGTTACTCGGTCTGCGGCAGATACGCCTGTAGAAACACCTTTCGCGGCTTCGATCGTTACAGTGAAAGCCGTTTTGTTTACGCTATTATTGTGTTCTACCATTGGCGGTAAATCGAGTTGTTGGCAACGTTCATCGGTAATACATAAACAAACAATGCCACTGCCATAACGAATTAATTTTGCCATTTGTTCTGGCGTGATTGTTTCTGCTGGGAAAATTAAATCGCCTTCATTTTCACGATCTTCATCATCTAAAACTAATACGCCATTTCCCTTTTTGAAGGCATTAATTGCGTTAAGTACGCGTTCTTCAGCGGTATTGCCGAATGGAGATAAAATTGACTGATTCATAGTAATTTCCTAATTTGAGATTTCAATTAAATACCAGAATCAGGGCTGAGAAATGCAAATAAAATGAACGATTTGGGAACCCAATTCGTTTTATTCTCTTTCATCCAGACTTTACTGTCGGCTTTGGAATTTCACCAAATCTGCTGACTTTAAAAGTGAAGTTCAGGACAATTTAGCAAAAAAAATTTGCCAAAAATTGACCGCACTTTTAAACGCTCGTGGGCTTTACCACCGGTAGGGAATTTCGCCCTGCCCTGAGAATGCGCGCTAAGTATAACGCAAAATACCTAGGCACTAAATCAGAACGTGAAAAATATTTTCATTTATCCTACAATAAACACACTCAATTCTTACGCTATCAAGAGCGGATTATGTCAAAAGCAAAAGAAAAAAAAGTCGGTGTCATTTTCGGGAAATTTTATCCTGTACACACAGGTCATATAAATATGATTTATGAAGCGTTCAGTAAAGTCGATGAACTACACGTTATCGTGTGTAGTGATACGGAGCGCGATTTGAAATTGTTTTACGATAGTAAAATGAAACGTATGCCAACCGTGCAAGATCGTTTGCGTTGGATGCAGCAAATTTTCAAATATCAAAAAAATCAGATTTTTATTCATCATTTGATTGAAGACGGTATTCCAAGTTATCCAAACGGCTGGCAATCTTGGAGTGAAGCAGTTAAAACCCTATTTCATGAAAAACATTTTGAACCTTCAATCGTATTTAGTAGCGAACCTCAAGATAAAGCGCCTTACGAGAAATACTTAGGTTTAGAAGTTTCGTTAGTCGATCCTGACCGCACTTTCTTTAATGTGTCCGCCACAAAAATTCGCACCACACCATTCCAATATTGGAAATTTATTCCGAAAGAAGCTCGTCCTTTCTTTGCCAAAACGGTGGCGATTTTAGGGGGAGAAAGCAGTGGTAAAAGCGTGCTAGTTAATAAGTTAGCCGCCGTATTTAATACCACTTCTGCGTGGGAATACGGGCGTGAATTTGTATTTGAAAAGCTCGGTGGCGACGAGCAAGCGATGCAATATTCTGACTATCCGCAAATGGCGCTTGGTCATCAACGATACATTGATTATGCCGTGCGCCATTCTCATAAAATTGCATTTATTGATACAGATTTCATTACCACGCAAGCATTCTGCATTCAATATGAAGGAAAAGCCCATCCTTTTTTAGACTCAATGATTAAAGAATATCCCTTCGATGTCACTATTTTACTTAAAAACAATACTGAATGGGTGGATGATGGCTTGCGCAGCTTAGGCTCACAAAAACAACGCCAACAATTTCAACAACTACTCAAAAAACTGTTAGATAAATATAAAGTTCCTTATATAGAGATTGAATCACCAAGTTATCTTGATCGCTATAACCAAGTTAAAGCAGTCATTGAGAAAGTGTTAAATGAAGAGGAAATCAGTGAATTACAAAACACAACCTTTCCTATAAAAGGGACATCTCAATGATTTTATTTGCTGGTGATCCGCACGGAAGCTATGATCACATTTACCCTTTTATAAAAGAACAGGAAAATGTCGCACTGATAATTTTAGGCGATTTACAGCTCACGACAGCAGATGAGTTGGATAAACTTGCGCAACATTGTGATATTTGGTTTATTCATGGAAATCATGATAGCAAAACCATTAGTGCTTTTAATGCAATTTGGGGTTCTAAGTGGCAATCACGCAATTTACACAATCGCGTAGTTGATATTCAAGGAACTCGCATTGCGGGATTAGGCGGTGTATTCCGCGGGCAAATTTGGATGCCACCAAATCGCCCCATGTTTTTTGATCCTATTCATTATTGCCAATATAGCCCACAGGAGAAGATTTGGCGAGGCGGTGTGCCTTTGCGTCATCGCACGTCAATTTTTCCATCAGATATTGAAATCTTAGAAAACCAACAAGCAGATGTGTTGATTTGTCACGAAGCCCCTAAACCACATCCGATGGGTTTCCAAGTAATTAATGATTTGGCAATGAAGATGGGGGTTAAGCTAGTATTCCACGGACATCATCACGAAAACTTTACTTATCGAACAAAGTATCCCTACAAAATCACGAATGTAGGTTTCCGCAGTCTTGCTGATGCAGAGGGAAATTATTTGCTACAAACCATCGACGATCGTGAAAAATAAATCTATTCCAAAATAAAAGCCGATTCATTTTTCTTCTTTAAGTTAAACGCAAGCGACTTAGGTCGCTTGCTAACATCAAAAATAAGAAGGCTCTCGCTCATTGATACGCCATTTTGAATTTTGATGCCTAGTTATAGTTACAAGACTAGAGAAGATTATATATTTTATATATAAGAAAGCAAAAAGCCGCTAAATCTCTTTAGCGGCCTTTCTAAATTTGGCTCCTCCTGCGGGACTCGAACCTGCGACATATGGATTAACAGTCCACCGTTCTACCGACTGAACTAAGGAGGAAATGGTGCCTCGAGGCGGAATCGAACCACCGACACGGGGATTTTCAATCCCCTGCTCTACCGACTGAGCTATCGAGGCGTTATCATTATTGGCTACTGCCTGACAACGGGGCGTATTAAACTATTTTTTCGGTTTTCGGTCAATAACTAAATTCAAAAAAAATGGAAAAAACATTTCATTTGAATAGTTAATCATCAATATGTTTATTAAAACAACGAAATAATAAAAAACTATTTTAAAATTTGCCGCACTTTTTTAATAAAAAATGCTCAATGGTGTTAGCCAGCGAGCATTTTTGATTATCTGAAAAAATTCAATTATCGTCTAACACGGAATTTTTTCTGTGCCTTATCAACTTTCAACAAATAATTGCGTGCTTGTGATGATGGGTGAACTGTCGTTAGAATGCGATAAACTTGTTCTGGATACATTTGATTGATTTTGTAAATCGCCGTATCCTTATCATTATCAAAAACACGTAACACTGCGCCTGCACCACTATTATATGCAGAAATCATGGCAAAACGTTTTGAGGTTGGATTCGTAATTCCATCTAAATATTGATTTTGTAAAATCCACAAATAAGATACGCCAGCATCAATATTATTCGCAGGATCATATAAATAACGCGTTGATGGCTGTCCACCTTTGCCTTTCATTGCAAATACATCTCGACCTGCTGTATGAGGCACGACTTGCATTAATCCAATAGCATTTGCGTAGCTAATCGCATATGGGTTAAAACTTGATTCTGTTTGCATAATGCCCAAAATCAAACTTTCATCAATGCCATAACGTTGTGCAGCTTTACGAATTAATGGTAAATATTTTCGTGCACGCACCTCTACGTGGTTTGCAATCATAGGAACAGAAACAAATTGCACGGTATGCCCATTCTGTAACCGACGTGTTTGCAATTTATTTTGAATCAAATAAGTGGCGAAATTACTTGCGATAACTTGATTAGCAATTTGTTGCCCTTGATGATCTACAACCTGCCCCAAAAGAAATGGACGAGAGCTAATCGGCACATCACCAGATGCAAATAAATCAATACCTTTTGCATCCGCTCCCATTAACAAGGTATGAACAATAGCATTATGTAATCGATTTAAATCTTGCTGGGTTTCAATAACGATATTACCTTCATCAAAACTCACATGGCTACGCGTATAAAAAGAATCTGTATATTTCACATAATCTTTACGGCTTGCCACTAACAATTCATTGACGCCCCAAATTCGGTCAATATTATGCGAGAACTGCCCTGTGAGAATATCTAACCCTTGCGTGTCTTTAGCAAAGGCTTCATCATAGTTAATACCTTGATTCGATGAATTACTACAAGCATACAAAAAAGGCAATAATGCCAATAATAAATATTTTTTCATTGTAGGATAGATAACTAATTTGATGGTGGAACATAACCTTCAATATGAACATCTTTACCTTCAAACAAAAAATTAACCATTTCTTGTTCTAATAATTTACGGTGCTCTGCATTCATCATATTAAGTTTTTTTTCATTCACAAGCATCGTTTGTTTCTTAATCCATTCGCCCCAAGCCTGTTTACTTACTGAATCAAAAATACGCTTCCCCAACTCTCCTGGATAAAGTTGAAAATCTAAGCCTTCCGCTTCTTTTTTGAGATATTCACAAAATACTGTTCTTGCCATAATGATTCCTTACAAATTGTATTAAAAGATTTTTCACAGGCTGAGCCAGCCCGATCGGTTCAGGATTTTGTGGATCATACCAATATTTGACCGCACTTGATAGGTTTGATTGGTATTCTTTTGTGCTTTCCATCACTTTTCGCCAGTCTAAATTAGCCTGCTCTACGCATAAAGTACTCTCCATTTCAGCATAAATTGGATGAATATCTAAATGAAAATGGCTGAATGTATGTCGAAAACTCGGCCATTCTTGATAATGCGTGACTTTTTCTTGGGCTAAAAAATGAAGCAACGAGGATTTATCTTCAAATTGTGGAAAACAAAATAATCCGCCCCATAATCCTGAGTTTTCTCGCTGTTCCAAACATACTTTGCCATTTTTCGACAAAATTAAAAAATAGGTAGTTTTTTCTGGCATCGCTTTTTTAGGTTTTTTAGCTGGAAATTTTTCCCAGTTTGTATTTTTATAAGCCAAACAATCTATATTTAACGGACAAAGATCGCATTTGGGCTTAGTTCGCGTGCAAACCATTGCACCAATGTCCATCATTGCTTGGTTAAAATCTGCCACACGCGTCGTAGGTGTAACTTGCTCCGTTAATGTCCACAAGCGATTTTCTACTTTTTTCTCGCCACTCCATCCCTCAATAGCAAAATAACGCGCCAACACACGTTTAACATTACCATCTAAAATTGGATAAGGCTGATTTAAAACAGAAGATAAAATGGCACCAGCAGTTGAACGTCCCACTCCAGATAACGCCCAAACTTGCTCAAAATTTGTTGGGAAATTTCCATTAAATTCATCCCGTACTTTTTGAGCGGCTTTATGTAAATTACGCGCTCGTGCATAATAGCCCAAGCCTGTCCATAAATGTAACACTTCATCTTGTGAAGCATTGGCAAGTGCGGTGATATTTGGAAATGTTTTGATAAACCGCTCAAAATAAGGAATTACCGTCGCAACTTGCGTTTGTTGCAACATCACTTCAGAAAGCCATACACCATAAAGCGTTTTATTTTGCTGCCAAGGCAAATGCTTGCGTCCAAACTTGTCGTACCAAGCTAAAACAGATTTGGCAAATGGCGCATTGATGGAAGATTTTGCTAACATAAAAAGAAAAGTGCGGTTAAAAATGCTGATGATTTTACACGAAAATAGAGCTTGTTTATCTGCATTTTTTCAGTATAATTCGCAACCTATTTGGTGCCAATTATGGCGTATTATTCACTCACGCGGTGTGGGGAGAAAGTTCCTATAGCGGCGTGGCTTCATTTTGAGGTTTTTCTATGAAACAAGGTATTCATCCAGAATATAAAGAAATTACTGCGACTTGTTCTTGCGGTAATGTGATCAAAACACGTTCAACTTTAGGCAAAGACATCAATCTTGATGTGTGTGGTAACTGCCACCCATTCTACACTGGTAAACAACGTGTTGTTGATACTGGTGGTCGTGTCGAGCGTTTCAACAGCCGTTTCAAAATTCCAAGCACAAAATAATTTGGACTTGCTTAAAAACCCCGCTAATTTGCGGGGTTTTGTTTTATACAGTTAGAACAACAATACGTTGAACTTAATTAAAGATAGTAATGTTCTACGTAATTTAATTTATCATCAAGTTTTAAAACTAAAGGCTGGCCTGTTGGAATTTCAAAATCCATAATTTCAGCATCAGAAATACCGATAATATGTTTTGCCAACGCACGAAGTGAATTTCCGTGAGCAACCACTAAAACACGTTTGCCAGAAAGCATTGCTGGTGCAATTTGATCTTCCCAGAATGGTAATGCACGTTCTAATGTTAATTTTAAATTTTCTGCGTTTGGCACAACATCAGATGGAATATTTGCGTAGCGACGGTCATTGTGTGCAGAATTTGGATCTTGTGGATCTAAATCTGGTGGAGAAATGTCGTAAGAACGACGCCAAATATGAACTTGTTCGTCACCGTATTGCTCCGCAGTCGCTTTTTTATCTAAACCTTGTAAAGCACCATAATGACGTTCATTTAAACGCCAGTTTTTTACTTGTGGAATCCATAATTGATGGGATTCTTCTAACACGATGTTACAAGTTTTGATTGCTCGAGTTAAAACAGAGGTAAATGCGATATCAAATTCATAACCTTTGTCTAACAGTTTTTTACCCGCAGCTTTTGCTTCTTCCACACCACGTTCAGTTAAATTCACATCACGCCAGCCTGTGAATAAGTTTTTCGCATTCCATTCACTAAAACCGTGACGGATAAATACTAATTCCATAAGAATCTCCTAATTTTTTCAAATAAAAAGAACGCACATTTTATAGCAAAAAATCCTTAGCTTTAAAAGTTAAAAGGGATGATTTCCTGATCTTTAGCAAAAAATAACCATCAAACTTTTTCGCCTTTTAACAAATATGATAAGATTTGCGAGTTTTACGAATTTAGGATGAATTATGTTGCGTTTTGGCGTTAATCAAAAAACATCATTATTATTAACCGCACTTTTAAGCTGCGGTTTATTAATATTTTCGCCTGTCAGCCAATCTTCCGATCTCAATCAAATTCAAAAACAAATTAAACAACAAGAATCTAAAATAGAGAAGCAAAAACGTGAGCAAACTAAGTTACAAGCAAATTTAAAAAAACACGAGAGTAAAATTAACAGTGTTGCGAGTGAACTGCTTGAAACCGAAATAAGTTTAAAGGAAATTCGTAAGCAAATTGCCAATGCAGATAAGCAGCTCAAACAATTAGAAAAACAGGAACGTGAGCAAAAAGCACGATTAGCCAAACAAATAGATATAATTTATCGTTCAGGCATTAATCCATCGCTGATTGAACGAATGTTTGCCCAAGATCCGACAAAAGCAGAGCGAATGAAAGTTTATTATCAGCATTTAAATCAAGTTCGGATTGAAATGATTAATAATTTAAAAGCAACGCAAGCACAAATTGCAGTACAAAAAAAGGCGGTTCTCTCTCAACAAAAGAATCACCGAAATCAACTTTCCACACAAAAAAAACAACAACAAGCATTGCAAAAAGCACAGCAAGAGCATCAATCTACACTGAATGAACTCAATAAAAATTTAGCCCTAGATCAAGATAAATTGAATGCACTAAAAGCAAACGAACAAGCACTTCGTCAAGAAATTCAACGAGCTGAACAAGCAGCCCGCGAACAAGAAAAACGTGAAAGAGAGGCACTTGCTCAACGCCAAAAAGCTGAAGAAAAACGAACATCAAAACCTTATCAACCAACTGTGCAAGAACGCCAATTACTTAATAGTACAAGCGGTTTAGGGGCAGCAAAAAAACAATATTCCTTACCAGTTTCTGGTTCAATTTTGCATACTTTTGGTTCTATCCAAGCAGGCGAAGTACGTTGGAAAGGTATGGTAATTGGCGCATCAGCAGGCACGCCTGTTAAAGCAATTGCTGCTGGACGCGTCATTTTAGCGGGATATTTAAATGGTTATGGTTATATGGTTATTGTTAAACACGGCGAAACTGATTTAAGTTTATATGGCTTCAATCAAGCTGTATCAGTGAAAGTTGGTCAGCTTGTTTCAGCAGGGCAGGTTATTGCTCAAGTAGGAAATACAGGGGAAATATCACGTTCTGCGCTTTATTTTGGTATTAGCCGTAAAGGAACGCCAGTAAATCCTGCAGGGTGGGTTCGTTGATGAATATTTTGATAAAAAGTGCGGTAAAAAATTTCATTGTTTTTTCTACCGCACTTTATGCCTCTTTTTCTTTTGCTCAAAGTAAACTTGCTATTGTTATTGATGATGTAGGCTATCATCTCAAAGAAGATGCGGCAATTTTTGCGATGCCACGTGAAATTTCCGTAGCAATTATTCCTGCTGCGCCCTATGCTCGAGCACGTAATCAAGAAGCAAAATCTCAAGGTAGAGATATTTTAATCCATATGCCGATGCAACCAGTAAGTGCAGTGAAAATAGAAGACGGTGGGCTGCATTTAGGAATGTCTGCAACACAAGTAAATGATCGGGTAAATACAGCCAAAAATATCGTGAATTATGCAATTGGCATGAATAATCACATGGGCAGTGCAGCTACAGCCGATCCCCAATTAATGACTTATTTAATGACCGCACTTCAAGAAAAACATTTATTCTTTTTAGATAGTCGAACAATAGGAAAATCTGTAGCTGGGAAAATAGCAAAAGAACAAGGCGTGCGTTCATTAGATCGCCATATATTTTTAGATGATAGTAACGAATTCGCAGACGTTCAACGTCAATTTAAAGCAGCAATTCACTATGCTAGAAAACACGGCTCCGCCATTGCAATAGGCCATCCTCGCCAAAATACGATTGCAGTTTTACAAGCAGGTCTTCGTAATTTACCCGAAGATATTCAATTAGTCGGAATGGGCAACTTATGGCGAAATGAAAAAGTAATCCCGCCCAAGCCATTTATTTTATTATTCAGCGAAATGCCCGCGCCAACTTCTATAGAACCTTTTGAGCCTGTAGGATTATTGCGTGGAATTCCAAAATAAAAACCTAATTTTTCAATCAGATTTTTGTCTTATTTAGAAAGCGCATTTCTCAATTTACCTTGATGTCTTTCTAACAATACTTTCGCTTCTGATTTTGATAAAGTGCTTAAAATCATCATAATCGCCAGTTTGGCATTTTGATCTGCTTCAATTAATGTCTGCTCAGCAAGCGTTTTATCACAATCCGTTGCTTGCATTACGATACGCACGGCGCGTGCTTTAAGTTTCTCGTTACTGGCTTGTACATCGACCATCAAATTTTCGTAACATTTACCCAATAAAATCATACTTGCCGTAGTCAGCATATTCAGCACCATTTTTTGTGCGGTACCAGATTTTAATCGGCTAGAACCCGTCAGTATTTCAGGACCAACAATAGTTTCTATCGCAATATCGGCTATCTCAGCCATCGCAGATTTTGGATTACTCGCAATAGAAATTGTCAATGCACCAAGCGATTTTGCATACTGAAGACCTGCAATAACATAAGGTGTGCGGCCACTTGCAGCGATGCCAACTAATACATCATTTTTTGAGAAATTTATACTTTGTAGATCCTCAAGTACAGCTTTCGTATTATCTTCCGCACCTTCAACAGGATGACGAATAGCACTTTCGCCACCTGCAATTATTCCTTTAACCATTTCCGTAGACACGCCAAATGTTGGAGGGCATTCTGACGCATCCAATACACCAAGACGACCACTGGTGCCTGCACCAATATAAATTAAACGCCCGCCTTGTTGAAAAGCCTGCACAATTTGCTCTACCGCCAACGAAATCTGCGGTAAACAGCTTTCAATCGCAAGTGGCACAAGTTTATCTTCTTCATTCATTAATCGAACAATTTCTAATGCACTTTGACGATCAATATCAACTGAATTCGGATTTCTTTGTTCCGTAATTAACGTGGATAAACTTTTTAATATAATGTCATTCATATTTTGACCTTAGTCTTTAGGAAAAATAGCCCCCAAACTAACCGCACTTTTTGCCCCAGTTACACTTGGTAGATTTGCAGGTAAATTGTTCATTCGACAATAAGCTAACCAAGCAAAAGCAGCGGCTTCTACATAATCAATATCAAAACCTTGCTCTGTCGTTGTGCTGACCTGCCAATCGAGTAAATTATCATGCAATCCACGCATAATTAAGCTATTCTTGGCACCACCGCCACATACTAGTAAACGTTTTGGTAAATTTGTTTGGAGCTGATTTAGTGCATTAACAATGCTTGTTACCGTCAATTCAACAAGCGTCGCTTGCACATCCTCTGGGCGAAAAGACATTTCAACTGAAAGTGCGGTCAATTTTTCCCTTATTTTTGCTATTTTGTGATTTAACCAAACAAGGTTAAATAATTCTCTCCCAGTACTCTTGGGTGCAGGTAAAGAAAAGAAAGGCTCATTGAGTAATTCATCAAGCAGAACTTTATTCACGTTGCCTTTTGCTGCCCACTCGCCATTTTCATCATAACGAAGCCCTTGATGTTTTTCGATCCATTGATCTAATAAGGTATTGCCCGGGCCTGTATCAAAGCCGATGACAGCTTGATTTGGAAACAAAATAGACACATTACTAATCCCGCCAATATTTAAAACAGCTGTAGCAAAATTAGAATTTGAAAATACCGCCTCGTGAAACGCTGGCACAAGAGGCGCACCTTGCCCACCCCAAGCCATATCCTTACGGCGAAAATCCCCAATAACCGAAATGCCTGTTTTAGCGGCAAGTAAATTCATATCGCCTAATTGCATTGTAAAGGGAAATTGTGAATTTGGAGAATGCCATACCGTCTGCCCGTGGCACCCAATAGCCTGAATTTGATTTGGCAAAAAAGCATTTTTCTGCAGAAAAGCATTGACACAATCACTGTATAGCAAGGCAAGTTTATGATCCAGTTCACCTAAATTTTGTAGAGTTGTTCCACCTACTTGAATAAGTGTGGTTAATTTCTGACGTAAATCTTCTGGCATAGGAAAAAAATCAGATAGGATAAGTTGAGGATCTTGAGAAAAATCAACCAACGCAATATCCACGCCATCTAAGCTAGTACCCGACATCATACCAAGATAATATTGAGGTTTCATATTAATCATTTCTATATTTCTATTTTGATGATTATATCGCTAACTTAACAATAAAAATAATTAAATCATCAAACAAAAACACAACTAAAAACAATTACATAAAATTGAAAATACCGAAGCACAGTGAAAATCTGCTAGATTTCCACCGCACTTTTTTAACCTTCAAGTCCATTTATTTCTTTAAAATACCATTCTTGCATTTCTGAATAATCTCATCCACGCACCGTCTTCTGTCCAGTTTTCTGGGTGCCAAGAGTTACTCACAGCACGGAACACACGTTCAGGGTGTGGCATCATAATAGCAACTCGCCCATCAAGATTTGTAATTGCAGTAATGCCCTCCGCAGAACCATTCGGATTGGCAGGATATAGTTCAGTGGGACTACCGTTGTTGTCAATATATTGTGCGGCAATGATGCCTTGTGCTTTTAAGCCTGCAAACTGTTCAACTGATTTAAACTTAACTTGCCCTTCCCCGTGAGAAACCGCAATGGGCATATGTGAGCCTGCCATTCCTGCAAACCAAACTGAATCCACTTCATTAATTTTCACTAAACTCACACGCGCTTCAAAGCGTTCAGATTTGTTGCGTACAAAATGCGGCCAGTTTTCTGTACCTGGGATAATTTCCGCCAAGTTAGAGATCATTTGACAACCGTTACATACGCCTAAGGTCAGTGTGTTTGGATTGATAAAAAACTGGCTGAATTGCTCGTGTAATTTCGGGTTAAATAAGATGGATTTTGCCCAACCGCCCCCTGCGCCAAGCACATCGCCGTAAGAGAAACCGCCACAAGCAACCATTGCATTGAATTCGGCTAAATTACGACGACCAATCATTAAATCAGACATATGCACGTCAATTGCATTAAAGCCTGCACGATCAAACGCTGCTGCCATTTCATAATGACTATTTACACCTTGTTCACGTAAAATTGCAATGGTTGGTTTTACACCTTTATTGATAAATGGCGCAGTAATATCTTCATTCACATCGTAAGTCAAAAATGCGGATAAGCCTTTGTCGTCAGGGTTTTTCTTAGCTTCAAACTCTTGCTCAGCACACTCTGGATTATCGCGTAAGCGTTGCATTTGGTAAGTTAATTCTGCCCAAATACTACGTAATTCAGAGCGTTTTTCGCTGAATAATTTATGGCTGCTGCGGCTGATCTCAAAGCGATCATCAACAGTTACCGTACCAAGTTGGTGAGTAATACCAAGCAAATTGTGAGCTTTCAACACCTCACGTACACTTTCTAATTGGCTATCGGCAACTTGGATAACCGCTCCCAATTCTTCGTTAAATAATACCGCTAAATCGTTGTCGCCTAAAGCTGAAATATCAACTTCTACCCCACAATGCCCTGCAAACGCCATTTCTGCAAGAGTTGTGATTAAACCGCCGTCCGAACGGTCGTGATAAGCCAACAATTTATCTTCTGCCACTAAAATTTGCATTGCATTGTAAAAATCTTTTAAGCGTTGAACCTTTACCACATCGGCAGGCTTGTCTCCTAACTGTTTGTACACTTGAGCAAGTGCGGTCGCACCTAATCGATTATGCCCTTCGCCTAAATCAATTAGCAATAAACTCGAGAAACCTTTGTCGGTACGAAGTTGTGGCGTAAGCGTTTTACGTACATCTTCTACACGAGCAAAAGCGGAAATTACTAATGAAAGTGGGGCAGTCACTGATTTTTTCTCGCCATTATCGATCCAAGTGGTTTTCATCGACATTGAGTCTTTACCCACAGGAATAGTTAAGCCTAACGCAGGACAAAGTTCTTCGCCCACAGCTTTTACTGCTTCATAAAGTCCCGCATCTTCGCCTGTGTGACCTGCTGCACTCATCCAGTTGGCAGAAAGTTTAATACGTTTCATCTCGCCAATGTGGGTGCCAGCAATGTTAGTAATGGCCTCCGCCACAGCTAAACGTGCCGAAGCCGAGAAATTTAGCAAGGCAACTGGAGAACGTTCGCCCATTGCCATTGCTTCGCCGTGGTAGCTATCCAGTGAAGCAGTAGTAACAGCCACATCAGACACGGGGATTTGCCAAGGACCCACCATTTGATCTCGTGCCACCATACCTGTTACAGAACGGTCGCCAATAGTAATTAAGAAAGTTTTTTCTGCAACAACGGGTAAACGTAATACACGGTGGAATGCTTCTTTTAATTGAATACATTCTGTTTTAAGTGGTTGATTTTCCACTGTTTTTGACAAAACCTCACGCGTCATTTTCGGCGTTTTGCCTAATAACACATTCATTGGTAAATCAATTGGATTATTATCGAAATGACTATCGTGCAAGATTAAATGTTCTGCTTGTGTTGCTTCGCCAATCACTGCAAAAGGGGCACGTTCACGCTCACAAAGTGCGGTAAATAATTCGAGGTTTTCTGGCGCAACGGCTAATACATAACGTTCTTGCGATTCATTACACCAAATTTCCAATGGCGACATACCTTTTTCATCACAAAGAATAGAACGCAGATCGAATTTTCCTCCACGCTTGCCATCGTGTACCAATTCAGGCATTGCATTAGATAAACCACCCGCACCCACATCGTGAATAAACAGGATTGGATTTTCTTCGCCTAATTGCCAACAGCGGTCAATAACTTCTTGGCAGCGGCGTTCCATTTCCGGATTTTCACGTTGAACAGAAGCAAAATCTAAATCTTCTTTTGATTTACCACTGTCCATCGAAGAAGCAGCACCACCACCTAAACCGATGTTCATTGCTGCCCCACCCAACACGATCAATTTAGCACCGATTGGAATTTCGCCTTTTTGAACCTGTTCGCCACGAATATTACCGATTCCTCCCGCTAACATAATCGGCTTGTGATAACCGCGTACTTCTTTTCCTGCAAAACTATTTACTTTTTCTTCATAAGTACGGAAATAACCTAATAATGCTGGGCGACCAAATTCATTATTAAATGCCGCACTACCTAAAGGCGCATCTATCATAATATCTAAGGCAGAAGCAATGCGATTTGGTTTAGACAATGGATTTTCCCAAGGTTGTTCAAAGTTTGGAATAACGAGGTTAGACACCGAGAAACCTGTTAAACCTGCTTTGGGTTTTGCCCCACGCCCCGTTGCCCCTTCATCACGAATCTCCCCGCCAGAGCCTGTTGCGGCACCAGGAAATGGCGAAATTGCTGTGGGATGGTTATGTGTTTCCACTTTCATTAAAATGTGCGCATCTTCTTGATGAACACGATATTGTCCATCAGGATCAGGAAACCAACGCCCGACTTTCGAACCTTCCATTACTGCAGCATTATCTTTATAAGCAGAAAGCACAAAATCAGGCGTTTTCTCAAAGGTATTTTTGATCATTTTAAACAGCGATTTATCCTGTTTTTTGCCATCAATAATCCAATCGGCATTAAAAATTTTATGGCGACAATGCTCTGAATTCGCTTGTGCAAACATATAAAGCTCCACATCCTGTGGATTACGCTTTAAGGCAGTAAAACTTTCCACTAAATAATCCATCTCATCATCTGCCAACGCTAAACCCAAGGCAATATTCGCCTGTTCTAATGCTTGACGGCCACCATTTAAAATATCAATGGTAGTTAATGCTTTGGGTTCTTGTTGAGTAAAAAGCAAGGCTACTTCTGTTTCGTGATTTAACACGGTTTCTAACATACGGTCGTGTAATAAATCTTTCAGCGTAGCCAATTCTGCTTCGGTTAAATCACGCTCAATATTGAAGTAATAGGCTATACCACGTTCAATACGATTTACCTTCGACAAACCACAATTGTGAGCGATGTCTGTCGCTTTTGAAGACCAAGAGGAAATTGTCCCCACTCGTGGAGTCACAATTAAACAATATCCTGCAGGCTTGAGTTCAGAAAACATTGATCCATAATGCAATAATGCTTGTAATTTAACGATTTCATCTTCTACAAGCGATGTTTTTTGTTCAACAAAATGCAAATACTCTGCATAAACTGACGTAATAGGCAATTGATATTGCTGGCATTTTTGTTGAAGTTGAGTTAAACGAAATTCAGAAAGAGCAGGCGAGCCACGAAAGGTTTTGACAGTCATATTGCAGTTCCGTATAAAAGAAAAATAAAAAAACAGACGTATTATAACGAACAAAGCAAACGTTTGCATTCAAAATAAAACAATAAGATTTATGTTCAAACATACTCCCTATTTTCAAAAAAAAGATTTTGTAATACAAAGCTTATACCCTCTCTACAACCGCTAAAAAATCAATCAATTACTTTATCTATTGCTAATAAATTTTAAAACCTTATGAACAGCCAGCCAAAGATAACCCAATTGAAGTATTTTTGTTTGATAATGTGATATAACAGACGTAAAATTACACACTTTCATAAACTCGGAAATTTTTATACTTTCAATTAATTTAAGGACATAACAATGAGCTTATTTTCAGAACCATCTAAACGTCGTTATGGCGTTGCAATTTTTTGCAGGTTTTATCTCTGCTTTCGTTAAATGGGGAGCGGAGCATCCTTTTCCACCGTGCAGCCCTATTGATTTCACGGATTTAACTGGATTGGGGTAACGCACATACTGTTTTCATTAGTCTTTGCTATTGGTTATTGTGTGGTGGCTGAAATTTTCCCGAAAATCAAATTCTGGATAGCTTTAATTGGTGGAAAGAATTAGAAAGCGTGGTATAGTTTAAACACTTTTCACTTAATCTAAATAAAGAGGATTTTATGACAGTTACATTAGCAGGAAACCCTATTGAAGTTGGCGGACATTTCCCTCAAGTAGGCGAAATAGTAGAAAACTTTATTTTAGTCGGTAATGACTTAGCCGATGTTGCATTAAACGATTTTGCAGGTAAACGCAAGGTCCTAAATATTTTTCCAAGCATCGACACAGGTGTATGTGCGACTTCAGTACGTAAATTTAACCAACAAGCGGCAAAATTAAGTAACACCATAGTGCTTTGTATTTCAGCAGACTTGCCCTTTGCTCAAGCTCGTTTTTGTGGAGCAGAAGGAATTGAAAATGCCAAAACAGTTTCAACTTTTCGTAACCACGCATTACACTCACAATTAGGCGTAGATATTCAAACTGGCCCGTTGGCAGGTTTAACTTCTCGTGCAGTTATTGTGTTAGATGAACAAAACAATGTTTTACACAGCCAGTTAGTTGAAGAAATTAAAGAAGAGCCAAACTATGAAGCTGCATTGGCAGTGTTAGCGTAGTAGATAGAAGATTTAAAACAAGAACCGCCGAGAGGCGGTTTTTTATTATGCTAATAATCTATTTCTTTGAGTAAAAAATCTAGAGATTGTATGAAAAATGCTTGTTCTGATTACTTAAAGTTATCAAACAGTTCAATAAAAATATATTTAGATACAAAATGTTTACGCTAATTTAAGAAAAACGCCTCATCTTTTTTAAGATAAGTGGGGAAAAATATTAAAGAGTTATAAACCCATCATAAATATGGGTCGCCTCGCCTGTCATATAAAGTGGATGACCAACACCATTCCATTCGATCATGAGCGAACCGCCCGGTAAATCTACTTGGACATTGTTGTTCAATAAGCCTTGCATAATTCCAACTGCAACAGCTGCACAAGCACCACTTCCACAGGCTTGAGTTTCGCCAGCACCACGTTCATAAACTCTAAGCTTAATATGTTCTTTGTTGATGATTTGCATAAAACCAGCATTGACACGCTCAGGAAAACGTTCGTGGCTTTCTAACAAAGGACCAAGCTGTTCAACATTTGCTGTTTGAATATCATCTACTTGTACAACACAATGAGGATTCCCCATTGAAACTGCACCACATAGTACGGTTTGAATATCTGTACGCAGAATATAATTTTTCTCAAATTTATTTGCGGTAAATGGAATTTTTGCTGGTTCCCAAATTGGTTCGCCCATATTCACACGAATTTGATTGTCATCTTTTACCGTCAAAACCATATTACCCTTTTGTGTGCTAACCGAGATGTCTTTTTTGTTAGTTAGCCCTTTTAATGTCACAAACCGAGCAAAACAACGAGCACCGTTTCCGCATTGCGAAACTTCGCTTCCATCAGCATTAAAAATTCTATAATGAAAGTCGAGTTCGGGATCGTAAGGAGCTTCAACAATTAAAAGTTGATCAAACCCAATTCCACAATGGCGATTGGCTAAACGTCGGATCGTTTCTGGAGTAAAAAACACATTTTGAGTGACTCCATCAACCACAACAAAATCGTTACCTAATCCGTGCATTTTGGAAAACTGCATTTTTCCACCCTTTGTATAAATTCAAGATTTTTGCATTATAAAGAGCAGCAAAAATCATGGCAAATAAAGAACTCTAGTATAAGCAAAGTGCGGTAAAAATACCGTAAATTTTTACCGCACTTTATTCATTCTTGGTATCAGATTACATCCAAGCGTTATTACGAATAATGCCTACTGCAATACCTTCAATTTCAAAATTTTTTTGTTCTTCAAGATTGACTACTATAGGATCAAATTCTTCATTTTCTGCGTGTAGATAAATGATAGAACCTTTTTTCTCAAGACGTTTTACTGTTACTTCATCTTCAATACGTGCAACCACAATTTGTCCGTTACGTACATCCTTAGTACTATGCACAGCTAATAAATCACCATCTAAGATACCAACATTTTTCATTGATAGACCATAAACTTTAAGTAAGAAGTCAGCCTGTGGTTTAAACATATCTGCATCTACTCGATATGTCGCTTCAATATGCTGCTCTGCAAGAATCGGTTCTCCAGCAGCCACGCGCCCTACAAGCGGTAAACCGTCAAATTCATCATTCGAACTATTGTCTAAAATACGAATACCACGAGATGCACCGGGAATGATTTCGATTGCACCTTTACGTGAAAGTGCTTTCAAATGTTCTTCTGCGGCATTTGCAGATTTGAAACCTAATTCTCGAGATATTTCTGCTCGTGTTGGTGGCATACCTGTTGTTTCCAAATGGCGTTTTAATAAATCCAACACTTCTTGTTGGCGTGCGGTTAATGGTCTCATATACACTCCTGTTTTTAAACACAGATAACTGGTATTGTATACAGATTGTGTAAAGTTGCAACTGTTATTTTTTAAATCTGTGTATTAAGTCACATTTTGTCGCCAAATTTTCTAAATTAGTTGAGATCGGATGTGTTAAAATATTTGAGTTTTTGGACGATAAAAACACCAAAGGGCTAAAAATAGTTCTATTCACAAACTACTTTTTAAACGTCTATAAGATCTACAAACTTATAACAAAGAGAAAATTTATTATGGCAAATTTTATAAATATGTATCGCCAATTATTGAGCTTGCCGCTGTCTGCATTGGTGAAAAATAATCCTATTCCCGCCAATCCAATAGAAGAGCTTTCACTTAATATTCATCAACCTATTGTTTATGTTTTGCCTTATACATCTCAAACTGATTTCGTTATTTTCCGCCGAAATTGCTTAGCGTTAGGCTTGCCCGATCCCGCAGAGAAAAATGAAATTAATGGCGTTAAGTTACCACGTTATGTATATTTAGACGAAGGTCGCCGAATTTTTAAATCAAAAGGTGCGAAAGACGAAACCACTACCATTTTCAATAAATATCTTGAATTACACCGCACTTCTGAAAGTTTAGATGTGCAACTTATTCCTGTTTCTGTTCTTTGGGGACGTTCTCCCGGACAAGAAGATAAATCAGATTTGCCTAATTTGCGTTTATTAAATGGTATACAAAAAACATTTGCAGCAATTTGGTTTGGACGTGATACTTTTGTGCGTTTTTCTCAAGCGGTTTCATTACGTTATATGGTAGTTGAACATGGCTCAGATGAAAAAATTGCACAAAAGCTGGCTCGAGTTGCAAAAATGCACTTCGCAAAACAACGTATTTCAGCGACAGGCCCTCGTTTACCAAATCGTCAAGCAATGTTTAATAAATTATTGCAATCAGAAGCAATCCGACGAGCAATTGAAGATGAAGCAAAATCAAAAAATATCAGTATTGAAAAAGCACAAAAAGAAGCATATAAAATTTTGGATGAAATTGCAGCTGATGTCAGCCATTCAAGTTTACGTGCAGTAGATCGTTTTTTACGTTGGCTTTGGAATAAACTTTATTCAGGTATTGATGTACAAAATTCGAATCGTGTCCGTAAATTAGCGTTAGAAGGTCATGAAATTGTTTATGTGCCTTGCCACCGTAGTCATATTGATTACTTATTGCTTTCTTATGTGCTTTATCATCAAGGTCTTGTTCCGCCACATATCGCGGCAGGGATTAACTTAAATTTCTGGCCTATAGGTAGAATGTTTCGTAGTTGGGGGGCATTCTTTATTCGCCGCACTTTTAAGGGAAATCGACTATATTCTGCCATTTTTCGCGAATATTTATCAGAACTATTCCATCGAGGCTATTCCGTCGAATATTTTATTGAGGGCGGTCGTTCTCGTACAGGTCGTTTACTGGCACCAAAAACAGGTATGATGTCAATGACACTTCAAGCATTGCAACATAGTCAAACTCGCCCCATTTCGATTGTTCCTGTTTACGTTGGTTATGAACACGTATTAGAAGTAGACACTTATGCTAAGGAATTACGTGGTGCAGCGAAAGAAAAAGAAAATGCGGGTTTAGTACTTCGTGTAATTAAAAAATTACGTAATCTTGGTCAAGGTTTTGTAAATTTTGGTGAGCCAATTACGCTTTCAAACTATTTGAGCCAACATTTCCCTGATTGGAAAGAGCAAAATCACGAAGAAAAACCACAATGGTTTACACCTGCGGTAAATAATATTTCTAAACAAGTAATGATTAATATTAACAAAGCAGCGGCAGTTAATTCAATGAACCTTGTGGGTACAGCACTACTTTCATCTCGTCAGCGAGCACTTTCACGTGAGCAACTGTTAGAACAACTTAGTAGTTATCAACAATTGTTACAAAATGTCCCTTATTCTACGGACGTAGTGCTACCAAATGTGACACCGCAAGCAATGTTAGAACACGTATTAGCTTTAGATCGCGTAGGTGTGTTAATTGAAAAAGATAATTTTGGCGAAATTGTACGCTTAGAACGTTCATCTGCTGTACTAATGACTTATTATCGTAATAATATTCAGCATCTATTCGTATTACCATCTTTAGTTGCGAGTATTATTTTGCATTACGAAGCGATCCAAAAAGATTTATTATTAGACGCGATTAGAAAAATTTACCCTTTCTTACAAGGCGAATTGTTCTTACATTTCAATGAAGATGAATTGAATGTACAAATCCATCAAATCATTAATGAATTTGCACGCCAAAGCGTTATTAATTCAAATGATAACTTCTTATCTATTAATAAATCAAAAGTACGAATTTTACAGCTTTGGTCTGCGGGAACGCGGGAAATCTTGCAACGTTATTACATTACTGTCACTATTTTACAAAAACAACCTGCTATTTCTCGAGCTGAACTTGAAAAAGAAAGCCAGCTTGTTGCTCAACGTTTATCAGTATTACACGGCATAAATGCACCAGAATTCTTTGATAAAGCGGTTTTTTCAAGCTTTATTGCAAACTTGAAAGAGCAACGTTACTTTGATGAATCTGGTTATACTGTTCTTGATAAAATAGAAGAATTAGCTTCAACGCTTTCCCATTTGATTTCAACAGAAATTTGCTTAACGGTGAAAGGAACAATTGAAAAATCCGAAGATCTTTCTTCATAAAACAATACTGAGGGCATCATTGATGCCCTTTCTTTTATATAAATGATTTAGATCGCATTTAACGAAAAATTATACTTAATCAATGCAATTTTAATCTTGGTTTTAAATAACGATTCAATTTATCAACGAGAATAATCAAACCAATTTTAATACAACCGTGCAAAGCATGTTGGTGCATTCGATACAAAGACACATAAGCAAACTGCGCAAATTTACCTTGAACGGTAAGTGGATTTTTACCAAACTTATTGGTTAGACTACCAAGTGCGGTAAAATTTGACAGAGAAACTAAAGTACCTTTATCGTTATATTTAAAAGATTTCAGTGGTTTATTTTCAAACAATGCAAAAATATTTTTTGCACAAGCCTTTGCCATTTGATGTGCAGCTTGCGCTCTTGGCGGAACCAATTTACCATTTGATTGTATAAATGCAGCACAATCGCCAATCGCAAAAATACTATCATCAACGGTAGTTTGAAGTGTATCTTTAACCACTAATTGATTGATACGATTAATTTCTAATCCATCAAATTGCTGCGTTACTGTTGAGACGCGAACCCCTGCTGCCCAAACAATAAGATCAGCTTTAATCTCCCTGCCATCTTTGGTAATAAGTGTATTTGGCTGCGCCTCAGTAATCATTGTGTTTAATTGCACATTGGCACCCATTTCCTTTAATTCATCTAACACAGCAGCAGATAAATTTTCAGGTAATGCTGGCAATAAACGTGTTCCTGCTTCGACTAAAGTAACTTGTAAGCAAGAACTATCAATTTTACCATAACCGTAAGAAGACAAATCTTCAGCGGCATGATAAAGTTCTGCGGTTAATTCCACACCAGTTGCTCCACCTCCCACAATAGCAATATTTACTTTATTTTCATCCACTAACTTTTGTTTAAATTCTTCTTCGCCAATGTCATCTAATGCGCGGTTTTCTGAAAATTTTAAAAATAATTCCAACAGTTTATGTTGAAAACGTAAAGCTTGTTTTGAACTATCTAAAAAAATACAATTATCAGCTACCCCTTTTGTGTTGAAATCATTAGATTTACTGCCAATGGCAATCACTAAATAATCGTAAGGAATTCGACGAGCAATGACAAGCATATCGCCCTCTTGTCCATAAACAGGTGCAAGTTCAACATATTTTTGCTCGCGATTAATACGTATAATTGAACCTTGCTCAAAACTGAAAAAATGATTTTTACCGTGCGCACGATAACTTAAAGAATCAATGCCATCATCCATTACGCCTGTTGCAATTTCATGCAATAAGGGTTTCCATAAATGGGTGGCATTACGATCAACCAGCGTCACTTTAGCTTGTTTTTGACGACCTAATTTATTACCCAAAAATGTTGCTAATTCAATACCGCCAGCACCCCCACCAACGATCACGACGTTTTTCATAAAGCTCTCCTAAAAGTTTAAATTGTTAAAAATGTTACATTAATGTAATGATAACATAACAACGAAACAGGGCGGAAAACTTTCATAAAAATAACCGCACTTATATATCAAAGTGCGGTTATTTTTTTGAGTTATTTTAAGTTGATATTAGAACAACAAAAACGGTGCTATTTCAGCACCGTTCTTTGTTATCGAATCACATTTTAAAGAATAACGTGAGAAAGACCTAAACCGATTAATAAGCAGAAAAGCATGCTCAATAAACCCGGAAGCATAAAGCTGTGGTTTAAAATGTATTTACCAATTTTGGTTGTACCTGTGGTATCGAAGTCAAGAGATGCGATGATTGGGCCGTAGTTAGGGATGAAGAAGTAACCATTTACAGCAACAAATACACCGATTAATACAGGTGCAGGAATACCTAATGCGATACCAAGTGGGAACAATGTCGCTACTGTTGCACCTTGGCTGTTTACTAATACTGAAAGTACAAATAGAGCGAAAGCAAATGCCCATGGTGCAGTTTCAACTAACCCTTTCACCATTTCTTTTACTTCAGTAATGTGTGCCTGCATTAAAGTGTCGCCTAACCAAGCAATACCGAAGATTGCGATTACTGCGCGCATACCAGCATGGAATACAGAACCTTTGGTAATCGCTGTGCCGTCTGGTTTACAAGTTAAGATAATCAATGCACCAATTGAAAGCATAATAATTTCAATGGTATGTGCCATTCCCATTGGTTTTCCATCAAAAACAGGTCGAATAGAAGGAGCTGCACCCATTAACACGACAAGTAAAGCACCAAATAAGAATAAAGAAACAGAAATTTTAGCTGTTTTGCTCACTTCTACTTCTTTGACTGAAGTGGTAGAAGCAAAAATATCTGCATATTTTGGATCATTCAAACGACGTTGATATTCTGGATCATCTTTTAACTCTTTACCCATTTTATTAACAAATAAGCAAGCAAGGAAAAGTCCTAGAATAGTTGAAGGAATGGTTACCATTAAAACATCGCCAAGATGAATGCCTTGTGGCTCAAGGTAAGCAACCACAGCCACCACCGCTGCAGCGATTGGGCTTGCTACGATAGCAAATTGTGATGCAATTACCGCCATTGACATTGGGCGTTCAGGACGGATACCGTTTTGACGGCTCACTTCAGCGATAACTGGCAATACAGAATATGCCACGTGACCAGTACCCGCTAAGAGAGTGAATAACCAAGTTACTGCTGGCGCAATAAACGTAATGTGTTTAGGATTACGACGTAAGATTTTGGTTGCGATTTTGATCATGTAGTCTAAACCGCCAGCTGCTTGCATTGCTGCCGCGGCTGCCACTACAGCCATAATCATAAACATAACATCAATAGGTAAACCTGCTGGTTTCAAGCCAAAGCCAAAAGAAAGAATGGCAAGACCTAAACCACCAAATACACCTAAACCGATACCACCTACACGCGCACCCACAAAGATACACAATAATACGATGGCAAATTGTAGTAAAAACATTGCAGACATACTGCCCCCCTAAGTTAATAAAAAAACACTTTATTTTATTTGTTGAAACGGCGTGTAATATAGCAACAAATAGGTAGAGATTCCATAACTTGGATCAATAAATTGTGGTCAAAAGTGCGGTTATTTATAACCGCACTTTTGTTTATTACAATTGATCTTAGAAGTCTTCGAAATATTGTTGAATTACTTTTGGATCTTTAGTTTGAGTTAAAGCTAATTGCAAGAGCACGCGGGCTTTCTGTGGATTTAAAGTACCTGATGCTACAAAGCCATATTTACTATCATCAACTTCAGCGTCACGAGTTGTATAACCCGTTGGTACACGAGAAGAACGGACTACAACGACGCTATCTTTTGCGGCTTTTTCTAAGCGATCTAAGTGTGCGGCATTAACATTTCCATTGCCAACTCCTGCAGATACAATCCCTTGATAGCCAGCATTGAGTAATGCGTTTAATGGTTCGACAGGTGCATTTGAATAAGCATAAATAATCCCCACTTTGGGTAGGCTATCTAACTTTTCTACATTAAACGGAGTGTTGATGGTATGTTTGCTTTCTGGGGAACGTTCATAGTCCACTTTGCTGTTATGAATATAGCCTAGAGAACCATAATTTGGTGAATGGAACGTTTGCACTGCGGTCGTACTGGTTTTTGTTACATCGCGAGCACCTAGTACTTCATTATTCATTGCGACTAAAACACCACGACCACTTGATTTTTTGTCTGCTGCGACAACGACAGCATTGTAAAGATTTAATGGGCCATCAGCACTTTTTTCTGTTGCAGGACGCATTGCGCCAACGAGAACAACCGGTTTTTCACATTTTACGGTTAAATCTAAGAAATAAGCCGTCTCTTCCATGGTATCTGTACCATGGGTAATGACAAATCCATCAGTACTTTTACATTGAGCATTGATGGCTTTTGCCAGTTTTAGCCAGACTTCGTCATTCATGTCTTGTGAACCTATTTTTACAATTTGCTCACCTTTAATGTTGGCAATATTTTTCATTTCTGGTACAGCTTCAATTAAAGTATCAATACTTAATTGTCCAGCTTTATACGCAGAATTTACCGAACTTTGCCCGCTTCCTGCAATGGTACCACCCGTTGCCAAGATTGTAATATTTGGTAAGTCAGCTGCATTTGCTATTGAAACACCTAGACCAAATAAAGTACATAAGGCTAATTTAGTTAATTTCATAGATTTCTCCTAAGATGAATAAAAATTTCTCCAAAGTAGTCTAACTAAATTAAGTTATTTATAAACAATGGAAAAACAAATTTATGATCTCGATCACATAATTTTTTTTGTTGATTGTATAACCTTTATGCAAGTACGGAATTTAAGCATAATTTTTTTGAAAGATAACCCAAGTGCGGTTATACTTGAGCCCTATTTTGACGTACTTAATCAGTAGAGAAAACAATGCAAGAATTTATCTCAATGGCAACAGAGTTTGCTCAAAAACATACGCTTTTAGCGGTTTCTTGGTTTGCGATTTTCGTAATGGTAATTTATACATTCTACAAAGGCGCAACGAGTAAATTTAAAGTAATTACGCACAATGAAGTTATTCGGCTAATAAATTCCGATGAAGCCATTGTGGTAGATTTACGTAGTCTTGAAGAATTTCAACGTGGACATATCATTAATAGTATTAATGTGCTTCCAAGCGAAATTAAAAATCAAAACATCGGAAAATTAGAGTCGCATAAAGAGAAAGCTCTTATATTAGTCGATACAAATGGTACTTCAGCCTCTGCTTCTGCAGTATTTTTAACCAAACAAGGTTTTAATTCTGTATTTGTATTGAAAGAAGGCCTTTCCGCGTGGGTAGCAGCAAATTTACCTTTAGTTAAAAAACATAAATAATAAGGAATAGAAAATGTCAGAACAAAAACAAGACGTTGCAGCAACAGAAGAACAACAACCCGTTCTCCAAATTCAACGTATTTATGTGAAAGATGTGTCTTTTGAAGCTCCAAATCTTCCACATATTTTCCAACAAGAATGGAAACCAAAACTTGGTTTTGATTTAAGCACCGAAACAACCCAAGTTGGCGATGACTTATATGAAGTGGTATTAAACATTTCTGTTGAAACTACACTTGAAGATAGTGGTGATGTCGCATTTATTTGCGAAGTTAAACAAGCAGGCGTATTTACTATTAGCGGTTTAGAAGATGTTCAAATGGCGCATTGTTTAACTTCTCAATGCCCGAATATGCTTTTCCCTTATGCGCGTGAATTAGTGTCTAACTTAGTAAATCGCGGTACGTTCCCTGCATTAAACTTATCTCCAGTAAACTTTGATGCATTGTTTGTTGAATATATGAATCGCCAACAAGCAGAAAATGCAGAAGAAAAATCTGAGGAAGAACAAACTAAACATTAATTAAATGGTAAAACAAAAGGCAAGCTAGAAATGATCTGCACCCCAAAAGCTGGATTAAATAACCAACTAACTAAGGTGCAGATTTTTTATGACCAAATACCACACCCTTTTCAAACAACAAGTCAATGCACCGTTTGACGTATCCATATCCCATTGTGCAATTAGCAGTCTTGTTTGCCATAAGCATCTTGGCGAAGAATGTGACGAACACCTTCATCAAATTCTGCTAGTACGCGATCTGCATCTTTTGGATCTTTACCGCGCGCATCTAAGTAGAATTTAATTTTTGGTTCAGTACCTGAAGGACGAGCAATTAAGCGTCCGCCATTTTCCAAGTTAAATACAAGGATATCGCTTTGACGATCTGTTTTAGTATGATCGATAAATTGTGCCACTTTCACGCCAGCGATTTCTGCTGGTGGATTGTTACGAAGTGCGGTCATTAATTTTCCGATTTCTGAAAGATCGCTGACTCGAATAGAGATTTGTCCACTCACATAAGCACCAAATTCTTTGGTAAATTCATCAGCATAATCTGCTAAAGTTTTGCCTTGTTTTTTCAAGTTACGCACAAGATCTAAGAACACGATTGCTGCAGAAATACCGTCTTTATCGCGTACTTTGTCTGGATCCACTAAATAGCCTAATGCCTCTTCAAAACCAAACAATAAGTCAGATACTTTACCGATATATTTGAAACCGGTTAAGGTTTCTTCTGATTGGAAGCCGTATTTTTTCGCAATTTCAGCGAGTGCAGGAGAAGAAACAAGTGAGCAAGCCAATGTGCCTTGTTTACCTTGATATTGTTTTGCTAAGTACCAACCTAAGAAACAGCCTACTACGTTGCCGTGTAATGATTTCCAGTTGCCTTGTTCATCAGGCACAGCAACGGCTAAACGGTCTGCATCTGGGTCATTCGCAATGATAAATTCAGCGTTCTTTTCTTTTGCCACTTTAATTGCTAAATCCAATGCGCCTTTTTCTTCTGGATTTGGGAAATTCACCGTTGGGAATGTGCCATCTGGCCAAACTTGATCTGCCACTACGTGGGGTTGTGGTAATCCTGCTTTTGCCAGTGTTTTACTTAAAACTTCATAGCCCACACCGTGCATAGCGGTATAAACATAGTTAATGTCGCAAGCGGGTTCTTTAGCTAATGATGCAGTTTTTGTAATGTACGCATCTACCACTTCATCATTTAACACCACATAATTATCGCTACGTGGTAAATCTTGGATATTGCCAGCCGCAACTTTATCAATTAATGCTGCGATGTCTTTATCTGCCGGTGAAACGATTTGACCGCCACCATTTGCTTTACCTAAATACACTTTGTAGCCATTATCTTCTGGTGGGTTATGGCTTGCTGTTACCATTACACCTGCAGTGGTATCAAAATATTGGATAGCATAGGCTAAAACTGGCGTAGGTAATTTGCGTGGTAATAAATAAGCTTTTACGCCTGCACCCACCATAATTTCAGCGGTGTCACGGGCAAAAACATCAGAGTTTTTACGGCCATCGTAACCAATAACGATTGATGGTTCTTTATCGTAACCTTTTAAATATTCCGCTAAACCACCAGCAGCTTGAGAAACTAACACTCGGTTCATCCCCATTGAGCCAGCTTGTAAACGACCACGTAAACCTGCCGTACCAAATTGTAAACGACCATCAAAACGCGCATGTAATTCTACTTCTGCCGCTTTATCTCCGCCTTTTGCTGCATCTAAAAGTGCGGTTAATTCTGCACGAGTTTCTGTGTCAGGATCTTGGTTTAACCAATGTTGTGCAACCTCAAAAAGTGTTGTCATAGCGTTATCCTTATTCGTTGAAATAAATAAAAAAATCGCCGTTAGACTAGCGGAAATCTAACAAAATGAAAACGGCTAATTATCAATTTTTTGATCTACTTAACATTTTTTATTCACGCAATCGGTTATCCGAGCCAATTTGGGAACACTATTTGTAGCATAAGCATTTGTTTGAAAAATTCGCTATAATACCGCCTTAATATTTACGGCAAAATTTAACCGCACTTTAAGGATTTTCAATGTCATCCCAACCTCGCTTCGTCCATCTTCGCACACACACAGATTTTTCGATGATTGACAGTATCGTCAAAGTGAAGCCTCTTGTGAAAGCTTGTGCAGCCAATGAAATGGTTGCTATGGGATTAACGGATTTTACTAATTTTTGTGGTGTGGTTCGTTTTTATGGCGAAATGCTTTCTTCGGGTATGAAGCCCATTATCGGGGCAGATGTAAAAGTAAAAAGCCCATTATGTGGCGATGAATACTTTGATCTTACTTTGCTGGCTAAAAATAATGAAGGCTATAGAAATATTACTTTATTGTTATCAAAGGCTTATCAACGCGGTTATAACGATTTACCTTATATCGATCAAGATTGGTTAATTGAACATCGCGACGGCGTGATTATTTTATCAGGGGGAACGCAAGGCGATGTGGGTAAAAAATTGTTGAAAGAAAACGTAGCCGAAATTGAAAGTGCGGTCGATTTTTACCAAGAATTTTTTGCCGATCATTTTTATTTAGCATTAAGTCGTACAGGTCGCCCAAATGAAGAACGTTACATTCAAGCAGCGTTGAAATTAGCAGAACGTTGTGATTTACCATTGGTCGCAACTAATGATGTGATGTTTTTGAATGCAGAGGATTTTGAAGCCCACGAAATTCGCGTAGCGATTCACGATGGCTATACTTTAGACGATCCTAAACGTCCGAAATATTATACCTCACAGCAATATTTTCGTAGTGAAGAAGATATGTGTAAGCTGTTTGCAGACATTCCTTCCGCTCTCGAAAATACCTTATTAATTGCGCAACGTTGTAGTGTCACTTTACGCCTTGGTCAATATTTCTTACCTCAATTTCCAACTGGCGATTTAAGTACAGAAGATTTCTTAGTGCAAAAATCCAAAGAGGGCTTGGAAGAACGTTTAGCTTTTTTATTCCCTGATGAAAAAGTGCGGTTAGAAAAACGACCAAAATATGATGAACGCTTGCAAGTTGAGCTAGATGTAATTAACCAAATGGGGTTCCCAGGTTATTTCTTGATCGTAATGGAATTTATTCAATGGTCTAAGGATAACGATATTCCAGTAGGGCCAGGTCGTGGTTCTGGTGCGGGTTCATTGGTGGCTTACGCATTAAAAATCACTGATTTAGATCCGTTAGAGTTTGATTTGCTATTTGAACGTTTCTTAAATCCAGAACGTGTGTCTATGCCCGATTTCGACGTGGATTTTTGCATGGATGGTCGCGATCGCGTGATTGAACACGTTGCTGAAACCTATGGTCGTGGCGCGGTATCACAAATTATTACCTTTGGTACAATGGCGGCGAAAGCGGTTATTCGAGATGTAGGGCGAGTGCTGGGGCATCCGTATGGTTTCGTTGATCGTATTTCGAAATTGATTCCTCCCGATCCGGGTATGACCCTTGCGAAAGCATTTGAGGCCGAGCCGCAATTACAGACTGCCTACGATAGCGATGAAGAAGTGCGAGCATTGATTGACATGGCGCGCAAGCTGGAAGGTGTGACACGTAATGCAGGTAAACATGCAGGTGGCGTGGTCATTTCGCCAACCTTAATTACTGATTTTGCACCGCTCTATTGTGATAATGAAGGCTTACATCCAGTTACTCACTTTGATAAAAATGATGTGGAATATGCAGGGCTTGTGAAATTTGACTTCCTAGGCTTGCGTACTCTCACTATCATTAAATGGGCATTGGATATGATTAATGTTCGTATGGTGCGTGAAGGCAAGCCTCGAGTAGATATTGCCGCCATTCCACTTGATGATCCTGAATCTTTTGAATTACTTAAACGTTCCGAAACCACCGCCGTGTTCCAGTTGGAATCACGAGGTATGAAAGATTTGATCAAACGCCTGCAACCTGACTGTTTTGAAGATATTATCGCATTGGTAGCATTGTTCCGTCCGGGTCCGTTACAATCGGGTATGGTAGATAACTTTATCGACCGTAAACACGGGAGAGAAGAAGTATCTTACCCTGACGCAGAATATCAACATGCAAGTTTGAAACCTATTCTTGAGCCGACTTACGGCATTATTTTGTATCAAGAACAAGTGATGCAAATTGCTCAAGTGCTTGCTGGCTATACGCTGGGTGGGGCTGACTTATTGCGTCGAGCAATGGGTAAAAAGAAACCAGAAGAAATGGCAAAACAGCGTTCTGTATTTAAAGAAGGTGCGGAGAAAAACGGCGTTGATGGCGAGCTATCTATGAAGATTTTCGACTTGGTGGAAAAATTTGCTGGCTATGGTTTTAATAAATCTCACTCCGCTGCTTATGCCTTGGTGTCTTACCAAACCCTTTGGCTTAAAACTCATTTCCCTGCAGAATTTATGGCTGCAGTGATGACATCTGAAATAGATAATACGGATAAAATCGTAGGTTTGTACGACGAATGTTTGCGTATGGGCTTAAAAGTGACGCCACCAGATATTAATATCGGAAAACACCATTTTAGTGTCAATGAACAAGGCGAAATTGTGTATGGGATTGGCGCGATTAAAGGCGTGGGGGAAGGCCCGATTGAAGCACTTGTGACGGCAAGAAATGAAGGGGGGATTTTCAAAGATTTATTCGATTTATGCGCTCGTGTAGATTTGAAAAAAATTAACCGCCGTACCTTTGAAAACCTAATTATGTCGGGTGCCTTTGATAAATTAGGGCCACATCGCGCCGCACTTTCTAAGAATTTGGAAGATGCACTTAGAGCTTCCGATCAGCATGCGAAAGATGAAGCAATAGGACAAACGGATATGTTCGGTGTGCTGACTGAAACCCATGAAGAAGTGGAAAATGCCTATGCTAATACACCACCTTACACTGAAAAACAAATTCTTGATGGCGAACGAGAAACCTTAGGTCTTTATTTAAGCAGTCATCCTGTTAGCCGTTATTTGAAAGAACTTTCCCATTACACATCGACGCGGTTGAAAGATCTCGCACCAAATCGCCGTGGACAAATTAGCACTGTGGCGGGATTATTGGTCGCATCACGAATTGCAATCACAAAAAAAGGCAATCGCTTAGGCATTGCCACATTAGATGACCGTTCAGGTCGCTTAGATTTAACATTATTTGGTGAAAGTCTAGAACAATTTGGTGAGAAATTACAAAAAGATACAGTGATTGTTGCTTCAGGGCAGGTGAGCTTTGATGATTTCTCTGGTGGCTTGAAAATGACGGTGCGCGAGTTAATGACCTTAGATGAGGCTCGTTCTCGTTATGTCAAATCCTTGGCTATTAGTCTTTCTGAGCATCAAATTACACCAAGTTTCATTAAACAACTTAAAGCATTACTTGAGCCAGTGAGTGGTGGAACGTTGCCGATTAATGTGTATTATCAAAGTCCGAAAGGTCGTGCGTTGTTACGTTTAGGCGTGCAATGGTCGATCATTCCAACAGATGAAATTCTGACGGAATTGGTGAATTTACTCGGCGAAAGTGCGGTGGAATTAGAGTTTGAATAAGACAAAGGCGTGAAAAATATCACGCCTTTTTTATAGGATTAACGTAAGAAATAACGATAAGATTTGCTTTCTGTTACATCTTCAAAAACATAATTGAGTTGGGCAAGTACCTGTTCAAATTCTGCTTGTTCGCGTTGTTCAATTTGGAACCCAGCAAGGATATTTCCATAGTCCGCGCCGTGGGCACGATAGTGAAATAATGAAATATTCCAACGATTTTGCAAGGTTTCCAAGAATTTTAATAAGGCACCTTTTTGCTCTGGGAATTCGAAGGTATATAAACGTTCGTTATCATTTGATGCGCGCCCCCCCATTAAATAGCGAACATGCGTTTTCGCAATATCATCATCAGACATATCCTCAACATCAAAACCATTTTTCGTGAGGTCTGCAATAATATCTGCTTTTTCTTGCTCATTTGTCGTTCTTACCCCAACAAACACACAAGCGCGTTTATCATCTGCATAACGATAACTGAATTCGGTTACAGCTCGGTTACCTAATACATAAGCAAATTTTAAGAAACTACCTGGTTGTTCAGGCATGGTTACGGCTAATAAAGCCTCTCGATTTTCACCAATTTCACAACGTTCAGATACATAACGTAATGTGTGGAAATTCAAGTTCGCGCCAGACAAAATTGCCGCCATATTTTTGCCTTCAATATGGTTTTGTTTTACATATTTTTTCAAACCAGCCAAACCTAATGCACCTGATGGTTCTGCAACAGCACGAACGTTCTCAAACAAATCTTTCATTGCTGCACACACTTCGTCACTATCGACCAATACCATATCGTCAAGATATTGCTTACATAGACGGAATGTTTCGTCGCCAATGCGTTTTACGGCAACGCCATCTGCAAATAATCCAACGTGCGTTAAATCTGTTGGTTCGCCTTTATCGAGAGCGGCTTTTAAGCATGCAGAATCCTTTGATTCTACACCGATGATTTTAATTTCTGGCATAAATTGCTTAAGCAAAATTGCTACACCTGCAGCTAAGCCACCACCGCCGACTTGTACAAACACATAATCCAAATCTGCCACTTGTTGTAGCATTTCCATCGCTAACGTGCCTTGTCCAGCGATCACTAATGGATGATCGAATGGAGGAATAAATGTCATGTTTTTTTCTTTTGAAAGCTCGATGGCTTTTGCTTTGGCTTCATCGAAATTAGCACCGTGCAACAACACCTCACCACCAAAACCACGCACTGCATCCACTTTAATGCTTGGGGTGTTTTGTGGCATAACAATTAATGCTTTTAAGCCTAATTGTTTCGCCGATAATGCCACGCCTTGTGCATGGTTACCTGCAGATGCCGCTATTACGCCTGCTGCTTTTTGTTCCTCTGAAAGGCTAGAAATCATTGCGTAAGCGCCGCGTAGTTTAAAACTATTTACTGGCTGACGGTCTTCTCGTTTAATCCAGATATTATTGTGCAGTCGTTCAGAAAGTTTTCCCATTTTTTGTAAAGGGGTCACTTGCGCAGCTTCATATACGCGCGAACCAAGTTTAACAATGGCATTGATATAATCTGATTGAGAAGGTTGAGGATTGGTGAGTAAGTTTTTCATAGTGTTTGTTTTGATGATGAAGTGCGGTTAGTTTTTCCTTTGTTTTATCCCCCTCTTATGAAGGAGGGGGAACCGTTAAATTATTTTAATAATGTTTTATCGCGTACCGCACCTTTGTCCGCTGAGGTCGCAAAGTGGCCGAATACTTTCAATGCGAAAGAGACTTCACGCTCACGGTGAGCTGGCTGCCAACCTTTTTGATCTTGTTCGGCTCTGCGTGCTGCGAGTTCATCATTACTCATTTCTAAGTTAATTGCACGATTTGGAATATCAATGTTGATAATATCGCCATCGCGTACTAAGCCAATTGCACCGCCAGAAGCAGCTTCTGGCGAGGCATGTCCAATAGACAAGCCTGATGTACCACCAGAGAAACGGCCGTCCGTTAATAAAGCACATTTTTTGCCCAAGCCCATCGATTTTAAGTAACTGGTTGGATACAACATTTCTTGCATACCTGGTCCGCCTTTAGGGCCTTCGTAACGGATAACAACGATATGACCTTCTTTGACTTTGCCACCTAAAATGCCTGCAACCGCATCTTCTTGGCTTTCAAATACGATTGCCGTGCCAGTGAATTTCCAAATAGATTCATCTACACCAGCGGTTTTAACAATACATCCGTCTTCAGCGAGATTACCGAATAATACGGCTAAGCCACCTTCTTGCGAAATTGCATTTTCTTTATTGCGAATACAACCGTTTACACGATCATTATCGACGGTATCCCAGCGACAATCTTGTGAGAATGCTTGAGTTGTGCGGATACCTGCAGGACCTGCACGGAAGAATTTATGTAATTCTTCATCTTGATTGCGAATAATATCGTATTGGTCTAGTTGTTCTCCCATGCTCATTCCAAGCACGGTGTGTGTATTTTTATGAATTAATCCAGCGCGATCTAATTCACCCAACAATCCCATAATACCGCCTGCACGGTGTACGTCTTCCATATGATATTTATTGGTGTTTGGTGCAATTTTGCTTAAACAAGGCACTTTGCGCGATAAACGGTCAATATCTTCCATTTTAAAATCCACGCCTGCTTCTTGTGCTGCCGCTAATAAGTGTAAAACAGTGTTACTTGAACCACCCATTGCGATATCGAGGCTCATTGCATTTTCAAAGGCATCAAAAGTACCGATTGAACGAGGCAATACGCTTGCATCATCTTGTTCGTAATAACGTTTGCAAAGCTCGACAATTTGACGGCCTGCTTTTAAGAATAATTCTTTGCGGTCAGCATGAGTCGCCAACATAGAACCATTACCAGGTAAAGATAAACCTAAGGCTTCAGTTAAGCAGTTCATTGAGTTAGCGGTAAACATGCCAGAGCAAGAACCACAAGTTGGACACGCACTGCGTTCGATGGCATCAATACGTTCATCTGACACATTCGGATCGGCTGCCTCAATCATCGCATCTACTAAATCTAAGCGGATTAATTGATTAGAAAGTTTAGTTTTACCTGCTTCCATCGGGCCGCCTGAAACGAAGATAGTTGGAATATTTAAACGCATTGCCGCCATTAACATTCCTGGGGTGATTTTGTCACAGTTGGAAATACACACCATCGCATCAGCACAGTGCGCATTGACCATATATTCCACGCTATCAGCGATTAAATCACGGCTTGGTAAAGAATAAAGCATTCCACCGTGACCCATTGCGATACCATCATCCACCGCAATGGTGTTAAATTCTTTTGCTACGCCGCCCGCTTTTTCAATTTCTGCAGCAACAAGCTGTCCCATATCTTTTAAATGCACATGCCCTGGTACGAATTGCGTGAAAGAGTTTACCACCGCAATAATCGGTTTACCAAAGTCATTTTCTTTCATTCCTGTTGCACGCCATAAGGCACGTGCACCTGCCATATTACGACCTTGTGTGCTGGTCGCTGAACGTAGTTTTGGCATAAATAATCTCTCCGAGTAAAATTTAGGGTTCGTTTGTATGATTAATTAACCATTAAAACATCCGGCAGCTTAACCAACTGATTCACTAATAGATCTAAAGTGCGGTCAGATTTTACGGTGATTTTTAACCGCACTTGGGTTTCAATGAGTGTCATTTCCATTGTTGTAACGGTAAATCCGCAGTGACGTGCTACGCGTAACATGTGTTGCGCTGACCACATTTTATGCTGCCCCACATCAGTACAAATTACCGCATTATTTGGTTTGCGATTAGAAGCCATTGCAGCCCCTTGTTCATTACGACAAAGTAAGTAATCTAAGCCTGCGTCATAAAGGGCATCGTAGGTTGGCATAATTGCGCCACCAGGATAGCCGAAAAGAGTCGTGACATGGTGTGCTTTCAAGCACGCCATAATGAGTTGTGCGCCTGTCATTGTGTTTGCGTCCTGTTGTTTTTATTTTGGGATAAGTTCAGCATTGTAGCGAAATTTCGAGTCATTGGTAGGGCTTGGCACGAAAAAAAACGAAAAAAGTGCGGTGAAAATTGGCTTGCTTTGAATATTCCTGTTCTTCCCCTAAAAAATTCGTGAATTTTTACCGCTCTTTTGGCTTATTTATTGACTGATGATTAGATTTCATTATATTGAAACTCTTTTCATTTTTTACATAGGATAATTTATGGCTCACTCAGCCCCAAAAGCACAAAAACGTGAGACTTTTTCTGGTCGTCGCGCATTTATTCTGGCAGCAATTGGTTCTGCCGTTGGTCTTGGTAATATTTGGCGTTTTCCTTACACCACTTATGAAAACGGTGGTGGCGCATTTATTATCCCTTACCTTATCGCGTTGTTAACCGCAGGGATTCCTCTTTTATTCTTAGATTATGCCATTGGGCACCGTCATCGTGGTGGTGCGCCACTTTCTTATCGTCGTTTTAGCCCGCACTTTGAAGTGTTTGGCTGGTGGCAAATGATGGTGAATGTCATCATCGGATTATATTACGCTGTAGTATTAGGCTGGGCAGCAAGCTACACATATTTTTCTTTCACTGGAGCTTGGGGCGATAAACCCATTGATTTCTTCATCAGCGAATTTTTAAAAATGGGCGATATTAAAAACGGTATCAGCTTTGAATTTGTTGGTATGGTAACCGCACCATTAATTGCTATGTGGATTGTTGCCTTAGGCGTACTTTCTATGGGCATCCAAAAAGGAATTGCTAAGGTATCCTCTGTATTAATGCCAGTGCTTGTTGTGATGTTTATGGCACTTGTGATTTATTCCTTATTCTTACCCGGCGCAGCAAAAGGTTTAGATGCATTATTTACACCAGATTGGTCGAAACTTTCTAATCCAAGTGTATGGATTGCCGCTTATGGACAAATCTTCTTCTCTCTTTCAATCGGCTTTGGGATTATGGTGACTTATGCCTCTTATCTCAAAAAACAATCCGATTTAACGGGAAGTGGCTTGGTTGTAGGTTTTGCTAACAGTAGCTTTGAAGTGTTAGCGGGTATCGGCGTATTTGCAGCATTAGGTTTTATTGCAACAGCACAAGGTCAAGAAGTCAGTGAAGTGGCAAAAGGCGGAATTGGTTTAGCATTTTTTGCGTTCCCAACCATCATCAACAAAGCACCATTTGGCGAAGTGCTAGGCGTGTTGTTCTTCGGCTCATTAACCTTTGCGGCATTAACTTCATTCATCTCAGTTATCGAAGTAATTATTTCCGCAATTCAAGATAAAATTCGTATTAGCCGTGGAAAAGTGACATTCATCGTGGGTGTACCGATGATGATAGTTTCTGTCATCTTATTCGGCACGACAACAGGCTTACCAATGTTAGATGTGTTCGATAAATTCGTGAACTATTTCGGTATCGTTGCCGTAGCATTTGCTTCTTTAATTGCGATTGTGGCAAATGAAAAACTCGGTTTATTGGGTAATCACTTAAATGAAACTTCATCTTTCAAAGTGGGTTTCTTCTGGCGTTTATGCATTGTATTAACGAGTGGTGTTTTAGCATTTATGCTTTTCAGTGAAGGGGCAAAAGTCTTCTCTGAAGGTTACGAAGGTTATCCAAACTGGTTTGTAAACACCTTTGGTTGGGGGATGTCGATTAGCTTACTTATCGTGGCATTTTTCCTTTCTCGCTTAAAATGGAAAAGCGAAACCAAATTAACGATTGATGAAACTAAAGGAGAATAAAATGACTACTGGTGCAATTATTATGATGATCATAGCCCTTACCTTATTGTGGGGAGGATTAATTTACGCGTTGCTTCGCTTACCGAAAGAAAACTAATCCTAAATTAACCGCACTTTTATCTGTATCTAAAAGTTGGGCTTATCCGCCAGCTTTTAGGTACGATTTTATGGATAAATATTATTCTAGTATCATTAAGTAAAATAACGAGTTTTTGCTTTACCGCACTTCTAATCTTTAATAAAACCAAATTCTCCGCTTTCATCAATTTTTAAAATTGATGCATAATTTTTTCGCCAATCCCCTAATACAATTCGGGTAAATCCTTCTTGTTGATGAATTGCCTCACGGTGTGTGTGTCCGTGAATTAATAAATTCACTCCAAACTCTTGTAGTTTTTCTGTCGTAAAGGCTTGGTTTACATCCATAATTTCCTGTGATTTGGCTTGTTTATCTTGATTACTCTTTGCCCGAATTTTCTCCGCAATTTTCAACCGCACTTTTAATGGCAAGCACAAAAACAAACGTTGTAGCCATTTTTGATGAACTCTACGACGAAACTGTTGATAAGCCACGTCATCAATGCAAAGTGTATCACCATGACAAAGTAAGATTTTTTTATCATAAAGTGTGATTAGTTGATAATCAGGTAAAAACTGAATCCCTGTTTCTTTTGAAAAACGTTCGCCAATCAAGAAATCACGGTTACCGTGCTGAAAATAACATTGCACACCTTGATTACTTACAGACTTAATTAAATCTTTAACTTGTTGAATCAATGTAGACTGCTCGTCATCACCAATCCAAAAATCAAAAAGATCACCCAAAATGTAAAGCCGTTCAGCCTGTGGTGCAAGATTCTGCATAAAATCGACAAAAAGTGCGGTCAATTCTGGCTGAGTTTCGCTTAAATGCAAATCAGAAATAAAATAGCTATGTTTCATAAAAATTCCACGATTTTTGTTTAGATTAGCACATATTGAGATCGAATTTGCTATACTTTAACGAAATTTTGTATAGGGCATCCTTATGTTAAAACTACTTCGAATTTTCCTTGTATTAATCTGCTGTATTCTAATTTGTGTACTGGGTACGATTTATTCTTTTATCCGTTTTAAAAATCCAAGCAACGTAGGCATTGTTGCTCGTTGGTTTGGGCGTTTATATCCACTTTTTGGCTTAAAAGTAGAACATCGTGTTCCTCAAAATCAAGAGCAGATTGGCCGTGCCATTTATATCGGTAATCATCAAAATAATTATGATATGGTGACAATCTCTTATATGGTGCAACCTCGTACAGTAAGCGTGGGTAAAAAAAGTTTAATTTGGATCCCCTTCTTCGGCATTTTATATTGGGTAACGGGCAATATTTTCTTGGATAGAGAAAACCGCACAAAAGCACACAGTACAATGTCGCAACTCGCACAAAGAATTAATGAAGATAATTTATCTATTTGGATGTTCCCAGAAGGCACTCGCAGTCGTGGCCGCAGTTTATTACCCTTTAAAACGGGTGCATTTCATGCGGCAATTTCAGCAGGTGTACCGATTATTCCAGTGGTGTGTTCAACCACCCATAACAAAATTAATTTAAATCGTTGGGATAATGGCAAAGTGATTTGCGAAATAATGGAGCCGATTGATGTTTCAGGCTATACCAAAGACAATGTTCGAGATCTTGCGGCTTATTGTCATGATCTAATGGAAAAACGCATTGCCGAACTTGATGAAGAGATAGCAAAAGGAAACTAAAATGCCACGCCTGTCCCGCCGTCAATTATTAAAAACAGCTGCAATTTCTACCGCACTTTCCACAGTGCCAGCACCATTGTTAGCGGCAAGCCGTGAAAAACTAGTTGTGCCGCCACTAATTGAAGTCCGTCGCGGTCGCCCGATTGTATTAACAATGCAGGAAATGAATTATCCGTTAGATGGCTCACACAATGTGACAGTATGGGGATTCAACGGTAATTATCTTGGCCCTACCATTAAAATCAAATCAGGTAGCTTTGCCAAACTTAATTATCATAACAATTTGCCACAATCAGTTGCTTTATCTATTCAAGGTTTACAAGCATCAGGCGAACTGTTTGGCGGGGCAGCTCGAGTTCTCAAAAAAGGCGAGTCTTGGGCGCCCATCGTGCCTATTGAACAACCCGCAGCAAGCTGTTGGTATCGTTCTGCGACATTAGCCAATTCAGCCTATCAAACCTATCGTGGCTTAGTTGGAATGTGGTTAATTGAAGATGAACAAAGCCTAAAAGCGAATCTTCCCAATAAATACGGCGTAGATGACATTCCATTGATTTTACAAGATATGGAATTTAACAATGATGGTCTCCAATTATTCAAACAAAATCAACCGCACTTTGTAGGCAATCGCTTATTAGTGAATGGTATTGAAGCGCCATATTTAGATGTCGCACGGGGTTGGATTCGTTTACGTTTGCTCAATGCATCATTGGCTCGTGCTTATGATTTACGCTTGGATAATGATCAAGAAATGCTGCTTATTGCACAAGATTTAGGTTTCTTACCAAAAGCTAAATCGGTCAAATCTTTGGTTCTCTCGCCAGGAGAACGTGCAGAAATACTCGTTAATATGAATGAAATTGACAACGTATCTCTCATTAGCGGAAGTAAACGTAGCTTGTACGACAAAATTAAAAATATGTTGTTCTCAGGCGATGAACTGGCAGATAACACCGTCCTTGAATTGCGTGCCAAGGGAGAAATGTCAGCATTTAATAAACAACCGAATCTAACTTTCGAAACGGATGCGCCAGCAATGTTACAACAAGCCGTTGCACAAACTCGAGAATTTAATATTGATGTCACAAACGGTTTAATAAACCAAAGACGTTTTGACCCACGCAAGGTTGATGTTATGGCTCGTAAAGGCACCATTGAACGCTGGATTTTAAATGCAAGTTTACCTGTTGGATTTACTATTCAAGGTGCCAAATTTGTGGTGGAAAGCCAAGGAGAACATCAATTTCAAGCAGAAGAATTAGCTTGGAAAGATACAGTTTGGGTAAAAAACAAAACTCAAATTTTAGTGAAATTTGATCAAGTATCTTCTGGCAACTACCCATTCTTATTTGGAGTATCGAATTTAATGTTAGAAGATATGGGCTGTCTTGGCGTATTGATGGTTCAATAGACAAAAAATTTAATCATAACCCAGTGGATATTCTATTAATCGCTTCTTGAAAAATATTACTCGCCTTGCGCTTTTTCCAGTATAATCTGACCAATTTTCTGACAAATTAAAACAAGACGATGAATAAAAAACACACTTTAATTTCACTTGCTATTTTGACCGCACTTTATAGCCAACAAAGTTTGGCGGATTTGCATGAACAATGTTTAATGGGCGTGCCAAAATTTAGAGGTGAAGTCGTGACGGGTGATGTGAATTCTCTGCCTGTATATATTGAAGCGGATAATGCAGAAATTAATCAGCCAAATGATGCTACCTATCAAGGTAATGTAGATTTGAAACAAGGCAATCGCCATTTGTTAGCGCAATCCGTGCAGGTAAAACAATCTGGAAACCAGCCAACGCCTTTGCGTATGGCTTATGTCCGCAATGGATTTGATTATAAAGATAATCAAATCAATATGTTGGGTAACGATGCAGAGTTTAATTTAGATAGTCACGATGGCAATTTAACAAATTCAGAATATGAATTTGTCGGTCGTCAGGGACGTGGCAAAGCTGATAATATAACACTGCATAATAATTATCGTGTAATGAAGAATGCAACCTTTACGTCCTGTTTGCACGGCGACAATGCTTGGGCAGTAGATGCGTCAGAAATCCGTCAATACGTGAAAGAAGAATATGCTGAAATGTGGCATGCTCGTTTCAAAGTACATGGCGTTCCCGTCTTTTATACCCCTTACTTACAATTACCCATTGGAGATCGTCGTCGTTCTGGCTTATTGATTCCAAGTGTGGGGACATCTAGCCGAGATGGCCTTTGGTATGCACAACCCATTTATTGGAATATCGCACCTAATTACGATCTTACTTTTACCCCAAAATATATGTCTCGCCGTGGTTGGCAAGCAAATGGGGAATTTCGCTATTTAACCTCTATTGGCGAAGGTAAAGTGGCGGGCGAATATCTAGGTGGCGATCGTTACTCTGAATATGCTAGTAATAATCGAAAACGTCATTTGTTCTATTGGAATCACAATTCTAGTTTTTTACAAAATTGGCGTCTAAATATTGATTACACCCGAGTAAGCGATAAACGTTATTTCAACGATTTTGATTCTATTTATGGACGCAGTACAGATGGTTATGCGAACCAATATGCTCGTATAGCCTATTACCAACCCAATTATAATTTTTCTCTTTCTGCGCGTCAGTTCCAAATTTTTGATGATATTGTAAAAATCGGCCCTTACCGTGCAGTACCACAATTAGATTTCAACTATCACAAATATGATTTGGCGAATGGATGGTTAAATTTCAAATTACATTCACAAGCAGTTCGTTTTGATAATGACAGTGAATTGATGCCAACTGCATGGCGTTTCCATGCAGAGCCTAGCCTAAATTCTTTAATGTCAAATAAATACGGCAGTTTGAATATTGAAACGAAACTTTATGCGACTCGCTACGAGCAGAAAAAAGGTTCAGGAAAAAATGCAGAGGACGTACAAAAAACTGTAAATCGAGTTATTCCACAATTTAAAGTTGATTTACAAAGCGTATTAGTGCGTGATACAAAGTTCTTAAAAGACTATACACAAACTTTTGAACCGCACGTACAGTATTTATATCGTCCTTACCGAAATCAAAGCAATATTGGTTCAACACTTAATAATGAATATTTAGGATTTGGTTACGACTCAGCATTAGTACAACAAGATTACTATTCGCTATTCCGCGATCACCGTTATAGTGGTTTAGACCGAATTTCATCGGCGAATCAAGTTACCTTGGGTGGTACAACGCATTTTTATGATATTGATGGCGAAGAACGCTTTAATTTATCAGCTGGTCAAATTTATTACTTAAGTAATTCTCGTATTGATGAAAACCCAGCAAATAAAACCCCGACTTCATCATCTGCTTGGGCATTAGAATCTAATTGGAAAATTAGTGATAAATGGCATTGGCGTGGTAGCTATCAATTTGATACCCATACCAATTCAACATCATTAGCGAATACATCACTAGAATATAATCCTGAAAAAAATAATTTAATTCAGTTAAATTATCGATACTCTAACCAAGAATATATTGACCAAAACTTGGGTAAATCGGCTAAACAAGATATCCAACAAGTGGGATTGGTTGTAGGCTGGGAAATTGCCAATAATTGGGCTGTAGTAGGACGCTATTATCAAGATTTGGCTTTAAACAAACCTGTAGAACAATATCTAGGCATTCAATATAACAGTTGCTGTTGGGCTGCAGGTGTTGGTGTAAAACGCAATGTCACAAACCACCAAAACCAAACACGTAATGAAATTATTTATGATAATAGCATTGGCATAACCTTAGAATTAAGAGGTTTAGGCAGCAATGACCATCAAAGTGGCATTCAAGAAATGCTAGAAAAAGGAAAACTTCCTTATATTCGAGCATTTAGTTTGGATTAAATATTGTTCAATATAAACGTTAGATCAACAAAAAGAGCGGCTATTTCTAGCCGCTCTTTTGTCACAATATACAAAATAAAATACTGATTAGAGATTACCTAACTTTTCATTTAAAACACTGAGCAGCTGATCTTTACTAATCATTTCTTTTTCACCCGTACGGCGGTTTTTGTATTCAATCTCTCCATTGTCTAGGTTTTTCTCGCCGATTATTACCATATGCGGCACACCGATAAGTTCCATATCGGCAAACATCACGCCTGGGCGTTCTTTACGATCATCAAAAATCACATCAACGCCTTGTGATTGTAAAGTGCGGTAAAGTTCTTCAGCGTATTTTTGTACGCTTTCAGATTTGTGCATATTCATCGGCACAATCGCCACAGTGAATGGGGCGATTTCGTCTGATGGCCAGATGATACCGCGATCATCATGATGCTGTTCAATTGCTGAAGCCACCACACGAGTTACGCCAATACCGTAACAACCCATTGTCATCACAAGTGGTTTACCGTCTTCGCCTTGAACGGTCGCTTTCATCGCTTCAGAGTATTTTTTGCCCAATTGGAAAATATGTCCCACTTCAATACCACGTTTGATTTGAAGCGTGCCTTTACCATCTGGACTTGGATCGCCTTCAACAACATTACGTAAATCAAATACTTCTGGCATTGCAACATCGCGTTCCCAGTTGACATTGAAGTAATGTTTTCCATCGATATTCGCACCACAACTAAAATCAGACATTAACGCCACAGTGCGGTCAATAATTGCAGGAATATTAAGATTTACCGCACCTAACGATCCCACGCCCGCACCAATTTTCGCTTTGATTTCAGTTTCGTCCGCAAACTCAAGGGGATCTGCCACTAACGGGTGTTTTTGTGCTTTGATCTCGTTTAATTCATGGTCGCCGCGAATAATCAACGCAACAAGTGGTTGATTTTTGTCTGCACCTTTCACAATCAAGGTTTTCACGGTTTTTTCAATCGGCAGATTAAATTGTTCTACTAACTCCGCAATGGTTTTCGCATTTGGTGTATCCACCAAGGTCATTTCTGCGGTTGGAGCTTGGCGTTCGCCTATAGCAATTGCTTCTGCAAGCTCAATATTCGCGGCAAAATCCGATTCCGTTGAGAACACAACATCATCTTCCCCGCTTGAAGCTAACACTTGGAATTCGTGAGAAGCTGACCCCCCGATTGAACCTGTATCCGCTTGCACCGCACGGAAATCTAAGCCTAAACGGTTAAAAATGTTACTGTACACTTGATACATCACATCATAGGTTGCTTGCAAACTTTCTTGGGTAGTGTGGAAAGAATACGCATCTTTCATAATAAATTCACGCGAACGCATTACACCAAAACGAGGGCGCACTTCATCACGGAATTTCGTTTGAATTTGATATAAGTTAAGTGGGAGTTGTTTGTATGAAGAAACTTCTCGGCGGACTAAATCTGTAATCACTTCCTCGTGAGTTGGCCCAAGTACAAAGTTACGGTTTCCGCGGTCTTCAAAACGAAGCAATTCAGGGCCATATTGCTCCCAACGACCAGACTCTTCCCATAATTCCGCAGGTTGCACAACTGGCATTAATACCTCAATGGCACCACCTTTGTTCATCTCTTCGCGAACAACTTTTTCCACTTTTTTCAATACGCGAATACCCGTCGGTAGCCAGTTATATAAACCTGATGCCATTGGGCGAATCATACCTGCACGCAACATTAATTGGTGGCTCACTACCTGAGCATCATTTGGCGTTTCTTTTAGGGTGGAAAATAAATATTGACTTGTACGCATTGTTTAACCTTAAATTCTAAGAACTGAAAAAATTGGCGCAAGTATAACAAAAAGTGTGGTCATTTTTAACCGCACTTTTAACACTTAGTCATTATTTTGCGCATTCGCCAAAATTACCTTATGTTCTTGAATCAATGCCATAAACGGCTGCCCAAACCGCTCTAATTTGATAGAGCCCACGCCATTAATTTGCAACATTTCAATATTGCTTGTTGGCATATATTGTGCCATTTCTTGCAACGTCGCATCATTAAAGACAATGTACGGCGGAATATTTTCTTTATCGGCAATTTGTTTGCGTAAGAAACGCAAGCGTGCAAATAAATCCTTATCGTAATTTGCAACACCTTGACGTTGTGGATTATGAGCAATTTTACTGATTGCAGAAATACGAGGCATTGCCAATTCTAACGGTTCTTCGCCTTTCAAAATCACTTTCGCACTTTCAGTAAGTTGCAACGTTGGATTTAATTCACTAATAACCTGTTGCACAAAACCCAAATGAATAAGCTGACGAATGACAGACTGCCAATGCTCTTTACTTTTATCTTTTCCAATGCCATACACTGAAAGTTTATCATGTTGGCGTTCAATAATTTTCTGATTGCGCATGCCACGCAGCACCGCAATCACATAATGTGCACCAAAACATTGTCCCACTCGATAAATAGTAGACATTACTTTTTGCGCATCGACTAAACCATCATATTTTTTAGGAGGATCAAGGCAAATATCACAGTTATTACATGGTGTTTGTCGATGCTCGCCAAAATAATTGAGAAGAACTAAACGGCGACAAGTCTGGCTTTCCGCAAATTCCCCAATAGCTTCTAATTTATGCTGCTCAATCTGACGCTGTGGCGTTTCTGGTTTTTCTAAGAGAATTTTTTGTAACCAAGCGTAATCAGCTGGTTCATAAAACAAAACCGCCTCGGCAGGCAAATCATCACGTCCTGCTCGACCTGTTTCTTGATAGTAAGATTCAATGCTACGTGGTAAATCAAAATGGGCAACAAAGCGCACATTGGATTTATTAATCCCCATTCCAAAAGCAATGGTTGCGACTACTACTTGAACATTATCACGCTGAAAATCCTGTTGCACACGTTCACGAATTGCCGTTTCCATTCCCGCGTGGTAAGCAGCAGCAGAGACACCTTTATTGCGTAAACTTTCCGCAATTCGTTCAACCTTGTTTCGGCTGTTGCAATAAATAATCCCACTCTTACCCTTTTGAGCCAACACAAAACGTGTCAGTTGCTCCATAGGTTTGTATTTTTCTTCCAAGGTATAACGAATATTTGGTCGATCAAAACTACCAATGTATTTGTGCAGATTTTTCAGATTAAGATGCCGCAGAATATCTTGTTGAGTCGCATAATCTGCCGTTGCCGTAAGTGCCATAATCGGCGCATCAGGGAAACTGGCTTTTAAACCACCAAGCTGGGTATATTCAGGGCGAAAGTCATGCCCCCATTGAGAAATACAATGTGCTTCATCAATCGCAATAAAGCAGACTTTGCTATAAGAAATAAGTTGAAAGAAACTGTTCGTCATCACTTTTTCTGGCGACACATAAAGTAGTTTAAGTTGCCCAGAAATAAGCTTATTTTGTACTTGTTGCTGCTGTTCTAAAGTCTGACTAGAATTAAGAAAATCCGCCTCAATTCCATTAGCTTGCAGCTGATCCACTTGATCTTTCATCAAGGAAATCAGCGGAGAAATCACTAAAGTTAAACCATCAAAACAAAGTGCGGGAATTTGGTAACAAAGCGATTTACCATTCCCCGTTGCCATTACCACCAAAGCATCTTGTCCATTTAAAGTGGCATTAATGACTTCTTCCTGCCCTTTACGGAAAGATTGATAACCAAAAATTGATTTCAAAACAGAAAGTGCGGTCGGTTTTTCTATTATTTTTGATGGTAAAGGAGAATCCAGCATTTTAGAACTGCACGTTCTCGCCATGTGCAGCACAGGCTTCAACGAAACAATCCCAAAAACGTTGCCCGTCATTAGAAACCCAGTCGCCATTTTTAAAAGCAAAATGAAAACCACCTAATTTACTTGCAATCCAAAGCTCAAGCAGCGGTTCCTGTTTGTTAATCACTATTTGTGTGCGATTATCAAAGGTGATTGTAAATACTGAACCTTGCGTTTCGCAATCCACATCTGCGCCTTGGTTTTCCAATTCTTCTTCAATTTTTTGCCAAACATGTTCAATATTTTGGTGAAATTCTGCAATATTCATAAAATGTTCCTGTTTAAATCTGATAGAATGCTGCAAATTATAAAGCCTTTCTCAAGCTTGTGAAAGGCGGATTTACCGATAAGTAAGAGAGAGAAAAATGAAAAAACTACTATCAATTTTAGTGCTTAGTGCAATTTGCATTGTGACAACAGGATGCGGCGTAAAAGGTTCTTTATATTTTCCTGAAAAAGATCAAGTTCAACAAACTCAATAATCTATTATCTAATATCATTCCCAAAATAACTAAAACAGGCACACAACATGAATTTCTTCCAATATAAACATAACAAACTTTATGCCGAAGATATGCCAGTTCAACAACTTGCTGAACAATTTGGCACGCCTCTCTATGTATATTCTCGCGCAACACTTGAACGTCATTGGCACGCTTTTAACTCTGCTTTCGGTAAGCACCCTCACTTAATTTGTTTTGCCGTAAAATCTTGCTCAAATATCGGCGTATTAAATATCATGGCAAAACTAGGTTCAGGTTTCGATATTGTCTCGCAAGGCGAACTTGAGCGTGTACTGGCAGCAGGTGGCGATGCATCAAAAGTGGTCTTTTCTGGCGTTGCGAAATCTAGAGAAGAAATTATGCGAGCATTAGAAGTTGGAATCCGTTGCTTTAATGTGGAATCAGTTTCTGAACTCAAGCACATTAACCAAATCGCAGGAGAAATGGGTAAAATCGCACCTATTTCTTTACGTGTAAATCCAGATGTTGATGCACATACACACCCTTATATTTCAACAGGATTAAAAGAAAATAAATTTGGTGTAAGCGTAAATGAAGCTCGAGAAGTGTATAAATTAGCCTCAACGCTACCAAACATAAAAATAACAGGGATGGATTGCCACATAGGCTCACAGCTTACCGAATTACAACCATTCTTAGATGCAACAGATCGATTAATTGTCCTAATGGAACAATTAAAAGAAGATGGAATTACATTAAAACATCTCGATCTGGGCGGTGGTTTAGGCGTGACTTATACGGATGAAACACCACCGCATCCAAGCGATTACGCAAATGCATTATTAGAAAAACTAAAAAATTATCCTGAACTTGAAATTATTCTTGAACCTGGCAGAGCAATTTCTGCCAATGCAGGAATTCTAGTAGCAAAAGTACAATACTTAAAAAGTAATGAAAGCCGTAATTTCGCCATTACCGACACAGGAATGAACGATATGAGCCGACCAGCATTGTATGAAGCCTATATGAACATCGTAGAAATTGACCGCACTTTAGAAAGAGAAAAAGCCATTTATGATGTTGTGGGACCAGTTTGCGAAACGTCTGATTTCTTAGGCAAACAACGGGAACTTTCAATTGCCGAAGGGGATTATATTGCTCAATGTTCTGCTGGTGCCTATGGAGCAAGTATGTCATCAAACTATAACTCAAGAGCCCGCACTGCAGAAGTTTTAGTAGATGGCGATCAATCCTATCTAATTCGTCGTCGAGAAACCTTACAGGAACTTTGGGCATTAGAATCGACCATTTAATATTTCTTATCTTAAAAAAGAGCGGTAAAAAATTATCTATTTTTCTACCGCACTTTTTCTATTTTTATCCATCAATAAACCTACCTCAAATAGTAAGTTTGTGATATAAATCAAATTTTTTTCTATTCTAGATTGGCATAGAATTGAATTCTTTATAAAATGTCATGCTTTTTAAAGTGGACTTCTAACCACTAAAGGGGAAATTATGCAAGATAAGCTAAAAGTTTTATTAATTGACGACCATCCGTTAATGCGTCGTGGCATTAAACAACTTGTAGAATTAGACGATAACTTTGAAGTAGTGGCTGACGTAAGCAGCGGCACAGAAGGGATTTCTGTGGCATTACAAACATCACCTGATGTGATCATTTTAGATCTCAACATGAAAGGACTTTCTGGGTTAGATACACTCAAAGGATTACGTGCAGAAGGCGTTGATGCACGAATCTTAATTTTAACAGTATCTGATGCAAAAAATGATATTTATACTCTAATTGATGCTGGTGCAGATGGTTATTTGTTAAAAGATACTGAACCTGATACATTGCTAGAGCAAATCAAGCGCATAGCACAAGGCGAAGTCATTCTGAGTGATTCTATTAAAAATTTATTATTAGAACGTACTCACGAAGATAATCCGTTAGACAGCTTAACGGATCGCGAAATGGGCGTACTTCGTCAAATTGCAACTGGCTTATCAAACAAACAAATTGCAGCACAACTGTTTATTTCAGAAGAAACCGTAAAAGTACATATCCGTAATTTATTACGTAAATTAAATGTTCATTCTCGTGTTGCAGCAACGGTATTATTTTTTGAACAAAATCGTTAAAAATAATCATAAAAAATGCGCTAGGAGAGACTTAGCGCATTTTTCTTTAAAATTATAATATTTAAATTAGCTCAATAGATTTAATATCTTCTAATAAAATATACAATTCTTGTTTAATATTTTTTTCAAACTGTGCTTCTGCACTTTCTCGAGCTAAATCCAGACGCATTCTTTCTCTTTTCTCAAGTAATTTACGGTCATCATGTGTAGGCATATCACGCACCACTTCATATAAATTAGCCATCGCAGGATAAGATGATAAATTCTTACCAAAAGGCCTTAATAGCATAGTAAGACGAATTACGCCTTCAGAAAGATTACATTCTCCAGACTGCATTGCACGAGCAATAATATCAATGCTCTCTTTTAATCGTATAACCCGATTATTCTTAGCTTTAGCAATCAATTCCTTTTGAACTTTTAACTGCTTTAATAAACGGATTGCATATAGAGTCAATCCAGTTACCAAGAAAAGTGCGATGACAAAAAATATCCAAATCATAGATTACCTAAATTGATTAATATCCATACGCTCGAAAGTGCGGTATAAATCATCTTCGCTTTCATCTTCGTCTTCAATGCCAAGTTCTTCCATTAACTCAGAAATTCGATCTAAGCATTCATCTACAAATTGTTGATCTGATTTACTAATAGTTTTACCCGCATCTAAAGCATCCAATAATTCATTAAGAATTTCATTATTTTCCAGATTTTCAAGCTCTTTCATTGGATCTTGTTTTTTAGCCTGTTTTATTACAGGAATTACTTGACCTTTTTCAGGCTTATTAACAAATTCAACAACTAACGGTATCTTTTTCTTACTACCAATTTTTGGATCTTTAATTTCATTTTGAAGTTTATTCGCTTTTTCTTCAACCGCACTATGACGAGATCCTGAAGCTAAACCTTTATGCTTACGTTTTTTCTTATCTTCACGAGCTTTAGCATCCAATTCATAACGAGTAAGCTTTTTACCAGAGCGTGCTTTTGTTATATCTATTTTTTTATCTGCTTTGCGAATTGGCATAATATCTGTAATTCGACGTGTTTTTTTCTTACGAGCCATAGGGTACCTTTCTTAAAATTTTGTGGATTGTATCACTAGTACGTATTTTTCTCACTAACAAACATAAACTTTATCTAAACTTATTTTGTTAAAGTATAAACTTCTAAAAAACAAAAACCCCATATCTTTCGACACGGGGTTCTTCTGTTTTTATTTAACTTAGATAAGTATTTGCTAACCTGGCGGTGCCCTACTCTCACATGGGGAAACCCCACACTACCATCGGCATTACAGCGTTTCACTTCTGAGTTCGGTATGGTCTCAGGTGGGTCCACCGCACTATCGCCGCCAGGATAATTCTTTGATAACTCGTCTTTTCTTTTATCTCTCGTCTCTTTTATCTTTCGTTACTCAGTCTTTCCTCTACCTTTCACTCGTTCTTATTGGCCACAAGCTGAATCCGATTTTCTTTCTATTAAGTCTTCTTATTTAATTTGTTTGTCTAGCCTTCTCTTTCGCTCTTTCACAAAAACACTTGAGCGTTGTATAGTTAAGCCTCTCGGGCAATTAGTATCTGTTAGCTCAATGTATCACTACACTTACACACCAGACCTATCTACGTCGTAGTCTACAACAACCCTTACTGACTTAAAGTCAGGGATGACTCATCTCTTGGCAAGTTTCGTGCTTAGATGCTTTCAGCACTTATCTCTTCCGCACTTAGCTACCCAGCAATGCCTCTGGCGAGACAACTGGAACACCAGTGATGCGTCCACTCCGGTCCTCTCGTACTAGGAGCAGCCCCAATCAATCATCCTACGCCCACGGCAGATAGGGACCGAACTGTCTCACGACGTTCTAAACCCAGCTCGCGTACCACTTTAAATGGCGAACAGCCATACCCTTGGGACCTACTTCAGCCCCAGGATGTGATGAGCCGACATCGAGGTGCCAAACACCGCCGTCGATATGAACTCTTGGGCGGTATCAGCCTGTTATCCCCGGAGTACCTTTTATCCGTTGAGCGATGGCCCTTCCATTCAGAACCACCGGATCACTATGACCTACTTTCGTACCTGCTCGACTTGTCTGTCTCGCAGTTAAGCTTGCTTATACCATTGCACTAACCTCACGATGTCCGACCGTGATTAGCAAACCTTCGTGCTCCTCCGTTACGCTTTGGGAGGAGACCGCCCCAGTCAAACTACCCACCAGACACTGTCCGAGACCACGTTTCGTCATCTTCGTTAGAACATCAAACGTTAAAGGGTGGTATTTCAAGGTCGCCTCCACAATGACTGGCGTCACTGCTTCAAAGGCTCCCACCTATCCTACACATCAAAATTCAATGTTCAGTGTCAAGCTATAGTAAAGGTTCACGGGGTCTTTCCGTCTAGCCGCGGGTACACCGCATCTTCACGGCGATTTCAATTTCACTGAGTCTCGGGTGGAGACAGCCTGGCCATCATTATGCCATTCGTGCAGGTCGGAACTTACCCGACAAGGAATTTCGCTACCTTAGGACCGTTATAGTTACGGCCGCCGTTTACTGGGGCTTCGATCAGGTGCTTCTCTTGCGATTACACCATCAATTAACCTTCCAGCACCGGGCAGGCATCACACCCTATACCTCCACTTTCGTGTTTGCAGAGTGCTGTGTTTTTAATAAACAGTTGCAGCCAGCTGGTATCTTCGACCGGTTCAACCTTCAGGGGCTAGCCCTTACAATCTACGCCGGCGCACCTTCTCCCGAAGTTACGGTGCTATTTTGCCTAGTTCCTTCACCCGAGTTCTCTCAAGCGCCTGAGTATTCTCTACCTGACCACCTGTGTCGGTTTTCAGTACGGTTTAGTAAAGCCTTTCGCTTAGTGGCTTTTCCTGGAAGTGTGGTATCAGTTACTTCAGCTCCGTAGAGCCTCGTCATCATCTCTCTGTGTTAAGGAAGTCCGGATTTGCCTAAACTTCCCACCTACCAACTTAAACGCACATATCCAACAGTGCGATAACCTAACCTACTCCGTCCCCACATCGCAGCTTTACCAAGTACAGGAATATTAACCTGTTTCCCATCGACTACGCTTTTCAGCCTCGCCTTAGGGGCCGACTCACCCTGCCCCGATTAACGTTGGACAGGAACCCTTGGTCTTCCGGCGAACGGGTTTTTCACCCGTTTTATCGTTACTTATGTCAGCATTCGCACTTGTGATACGTCCAGCCCACCTCTCGATGAACCTTCTTCCGCTTACACAACGCTCCCCTACCCAACAGGCGTATCACTAATAATCCTCACTCTAAGATGCCCGACTCAACGTTCGGGTTGCTTGAACAACCTTTCATGTCGCTTCGCACCATTCTAGCTTGTTAATCGTAAGGCGTATTAGTGATACGCCTGATGCCGCAGCTTCGGTGCTATATTTCAGCCCCGTTACATCTTCCGCGCAGGCCGACTCGACTAGTGAGCTATTACGCTTTCTTTAAATGATGGCTGCTTCTAAGCCAACATCCTAGCTGTCTAAGCCTTCCCACTTCGTTTCCCACTTAATATAGACTTGGGGACCTTAGCTGGCGGTCTGGGTTGTTTCCCTCTCCACGACGGACGTTAGCACCCGCCGTGTGTCTCCTGAGTATCACTCTTTGGTATTCGTAGTTTGCATCGGGTTGGTAAGCCGGGATGGCCCCCTAGCCGAAACAGTGCTCTACCCCCAAAGGTGTCACCTCAAGGCTCTACCTAAATAGATTTCGGGGAGAACCAGCTATCTCCCGGTTTGATTGGCCTTTCACCCCCAGCCACAAGTCATCCGCTAATTTTTCAACATTAGTCGGTTCGGTCCTCCAGTTAGTGTTACCCAACCTTCAACCTGCCCATGGCTAGATCACCGGGTTTCGGGTCTATACCTTGCAACTCTTCGCCCAGTTAAGACTCGGTTTCCCTTCGGCTCCCCTATTCGGTTAACCTCGCTACAAAATATAAGTCGCTGACCCATTATACAAAAGGTACGCAGTCACCCTTTCAGGCTCCCACTGCTTGTACGTACAAGGTTTCAGGTTCTATTTCACTCCCCTCACCGGGGTTCTTTTCGCCTTTCCTTCACAGTACTGGTTCACTATCGGTCAATCAGGAGTATTTAGCCTTGGAGGATGGTCCCCCCTTCTTCAAACAGGATATCACGTGTCCCGCCCTACTTCTCGTTAGCTTAGTACCACAATATGGTTTTTAGATACGGGATTATCACCCTCTTTGATTGTGCTTCCCAACACATTCTCCTAACCATACTGTTATCACTTACTGGCTCTTTCGCTTTCGCTCGCCGCTACTGACGAAATCTCGGTTGATTTCTTTTCCTCGGGGTACTTAGATGTTTCAGTTCTCCCGGTTTGCCTCAACAAGCTATGAATTCACTTGTTGATAGTAGATTCTTCATCTACTGGGTTTCCCCATTCGGATATCTTGGATTAAACGCCTCTTATCGACTCATCCAAGCTTTTCGCAGATTAGCACGTCCTTCTTCGCCTCTGATTGCCAAGGCATCCACCTTGTACGCTTAGTCACTTAACTATACAACCTCAAATGTTTTCTATCACTTTAAGTTTTCACTTCAAAGTGCGGTCAATTTGATGCGTATTTTCATTCAACTAAACACTTGATTACTTTTGTTCAATCAAGATTTTATGCAAAACAGGTTTTGTTTTTAGAGTTTCCTTTTCAGTTCCCTCCTCTCACTTTCCTATCTTGCCTACTCAGACTTTCTCTCGAAAATCTCTTGTTTTCAGCTTGTTTCCAATTTTTTAAAGAACAGTTGATAAAACTTTTCAGTTATCATCGTTAAATAAACTAAAAAAATTAAATTTAAAATTAAACTTAAAACTAAGAATAAAATAACCTAATATTTAAAATAGCTTAATACTATCTCAATACCTTATTACTTTGTCTTTTTCTAATTTACTTAACGATGATAAGTGGTGGAGATAAGCGGGATCGAACCGCTGACCTCCTGCGTGCAAGGCAGGCGCTCTCCCAGCTGAGCTATATCCCCATTTCATCATAATTTAATAACTAATCATTTATGTCTTAGTTATTAGTTATTTACACTACACCTTTCGTTTCACTCACTCTCAGAGTGGTGGGTCTGAGTGGACTTGAACCACCGACCTCACCCTTATCAGGGGTGCGCTCTAACCACCTGAGCTACAGACCCAAGGGTAATGTTTTCTTCTGCTCATTTGTCTACAACTATCAGCCAATCTGTGTGAGCACTCGCTGTCTCTCGTCTTCAGTAAGGAGGTGATCCAACCGCAGGTTCCCCTACGGTTACCTTGTTACGACTTCACCCCAGTCATGAATCATACCGTGGTAAACGCCCTCCAAAAGGTTAAGCTATCTACTTCTGGTACAACCCACTCCCATGGTGTGACGGGCGGTGTGTACAAGGCCCGGGAACGTATTCACCGCGACATTCTGATTCGCGATTACTAGCGATTCCGACTTCATGGAGTCGAGTTGCAGACTCCAATCCGGACTTAGACGTACTTTATGAGATTCGCTCCACCTCGCAGCTTCGCTTCCCTCTGTATACGCCATTGTAGCACGTGTGTAGCCCTACTCGTAAGGGCCATGATGACTTGACGTCATCCCCACCTTCCTCCAGTTTATCACTGGCAGTCTCCTTTGAGTTCCCGACCAAATCGCTGGCAACAAAGGATAAGGGTTGCGCTCGTTGCGGGACTTAACCCAACATTTCACAACACGAGCTGACGACAGCCATGCAGCACCTGTCTCTAAGTTCCCGAAGGCACAAGCTCATCTCTGAGCTCTTCTTAGGATGTCAAGAGTAGGTAAGGTTCTTCGCGTTGCATCGAATTAAACCACATGCTCCACCGCTTGTGCGGGCCCCCGTCAATTCATTTGAGTTTTAACCTTGCGGCCGTACTCCCCAGGCGGTCGATTTATCACGTTAGCTACGGGCGCCAGAGTTAAACCCCAACCCCCAAATCGACAGCGTTTACAGCGTGGACTACCAGGGTATCTAATCCTGTTTGCTCCCCACGCTTTCGCACATGAGCGTCAGTACATTCCCAAGGGGCTGCCTTCGCCTTCGGTATTCCTCCACATCTCTACGCATTTCACCGCTACACGTGGAATTCTACCCCTCCCTAAAGTACTCTAGTTACCCAGTCTGAAATGCAATTCCCAGGTTAAGCCCGGGGCTTTCACACCTCACTTAAATAACCGCCTGCGTGCCCTTTACGCCCAGTTATTCCGATTAACGCTCGCACCCTCCGTATTACCGCGGCTGCTGGCACGGAGTTAGCCGGTGCTTCTTCTGTATTTAACGTCAATGATGTGTACTATTAGCACACACCCCTTCCTCAATACCGAAAGAACTTTACAACCCGAAGGCCTTCTTCATTCACGCGGCATGGCTGCGTCAGGGTTCCCCCCATTGCGCAATATTCCCCACTGCTGCCTCCCGTAGGAGTCTGGACCGTGTCTCAGTTCCAGTGTGGCTGGTCATCCTCTCAGACCAGCTAGAGATCGCAGGCTTGGTAGGCATTTACCCCACCAACTACCTAATCCCACTTGGGCTCATCCTATGGCATGCGGCCTCTCAGTCCCGCACTTTCATCTTCCGATAATACGCGGTATTAGCGACAGTTTCCCGTCGTTATCCCCCTCCATAAGCCAGATTCCCAAGCATTACTCACCCGTCCGCCACTCGTCAGCAAGAAAGCAAGCTTTCTCCTGTTACCGTTCGACTTGCATGTGTTAAGCCTGCCGCCAGCGTTCAATCTGAGCCATGATCAAACTCTTCAATTCAAGTTCAATCGCTCAATAAACTGCTTAGCTATAAATAAAAACACTACTTAAAAAAGTAATGATGAATTTTCAGTTAAGCACCTATTAAGACTTCAAAATTAAAAAATAGTTTTAAAACAAGTCAATCAACAAGTGCCCACACAGATTGTCTGATATATTGTTAAAGAGCAAAAAAGAACGACGCACTTGGAAACTTAAAAAACTTCACAACAGTGCGTCGTTGTGTGCGGTGCATTATAGGGATTTTCAAATCCCTTGCAAGTACTTTTTGTAAAAATATTTAAAAAAATGATCTTTTGATGGAAATATAAAAATTTTATTAAAAAGTGCGGTCAAAAATACAATAATTTTTCAATTCTTATTTTTTCCAATAGCTTGGAATAAACAGCACGATTAATGAAAACATTTCTAAACGTCCACAGATCATAGCAAAACTAAAGACTAATTTAGCACTTTCTGGAACACCAATAAAACTTTCGTGAATAAAACCAAGTCCCGGTCCTGCATTCGTTAATGTGGCGAATACGGCTCCCATCGCATCAAAAGTATTCATTCCACAAAGAATAACAGCAAAAACACACCCCCAATAAACCAGTATAAAAATAATGAAAAATGCCCAAATACTTTCTATCATTCTTGGTGCTAGACGATTTTTACCTATTCGAATTGGTTGTACTAAATTTGGATGGATTAAACTATGCAGTTCTCGATCGATTTGTTTCCACAATATAAGTGTCCGTATCGCTTTTAATCCCCCAGTTGTTGAACCACCACAACCACCAATTACCGCAGAAATTACCAGTAAAAGCCCAATAAAAGGCGGAAGATTATCAATATCAAAAATCGTATAACCAGCAGTCATTGACATTGATGTTAATTGTAATGCACCTTTTGTTACTGCCTCGTTTATATCTGAAACTAAACCATAACCGTATAAAGATAGAGATACAATACCAATAAAAATAATTTGCATCGTTAGAAAAAAACGAAATTCGGGATCTTTCCAATAATTTCGCCAAATATTTCTTTTACCTAGTGCAAGAAAAGCGGAAATATGTAAACTAAAATTAACACCACCAATCAGCATAAAAATTGTTGTAACCCAATAAATGGAAGCTTGATTAAAATAGCCAATACTTGCATCGTGCGTTGAAAATCCGCCATTTGAAATTGTTGAAAAACTATGCCCAATGGCATCAAAAAGATTCATTCCTGATAGCCAATATGCAATGGCACAAAGAGCAGTTAATGAAGCATAAATAATCCATAGAGCTTTCGCCACTTCTGAAATTTTAGGCAAAGATTTTTGATCTTTAAGAGGGCCTGAAGATTCTGCTCGATATAATTGTGTCCCACCAATTCCCAACAGCGGAATTATCGCCACAGCCAATACGATAATCCCCATACCACCTAACCATTGTAAAAACTGACGATAAAACAAAATAGATTTAGGTAAATTATCCAGCCCCGTCATTACCGTTGCACCAGTAGTAGTTAAGCCAGAAAATGCTTCAAATACGGCTGAAGCAATAGTTAAATGTGGTGAATCGAACAATAAAAGAGGCAATGTTGCCAAGCTTCCTAAAACTAACCAAAAAGCCACAACAATCAAAAAACCATCACGGGATCGTAATTCTTGTTTATGGTGATGGCATGGCCACCAAAGTAATGTGCCCGCTGTCAAGCTCAACATAAAAGCCTGCATAAATGCCTTACCGCCCCCATCACCATAAATCAGAGCAACAAATGCGGGAACTAGCATCGTACCTGAAAAACACATCACAAGAATACCAATAATTCGGATAATCGATAAAATACGCACAACTATTCGCCTATCTCTAAAAGTTGAATAACTAATCTACCTGAAGACTTTTCCGTTAATTCTGAAGAAAATGCCTCTCTTGTTTTTTCACTAATACCTAAAATCAAATGAATATTTGCCTGAAAACCTTGAGATAAAATCTCAACCTGATATTTTTCACAAAGTTGTTGAACCAACCTTAACTGACCATAGTCACAATCAAGTTTGAAAGGGGTTCGTTCAACTTTAATTTCGCTTTCAATCAGCTTTAACGCTTGTTGTACGCCATTGCCGTAAGCACGAACTAATCCGCCCGTTCCAAGCAAAATACCGCCATAATAGCGAACCACCACCGCACTGATTTCACCTAATTGACTGCCTTGCAATGCACTCAACATTGGCTTTCCTGCCGTTCCAGCAGGTTCGCCATCATCAGAAAAACCAAGTTGTAGAGAATCTGTTGGCTTGCCTGCTACGGCAGCCCAACAATGATGCCGTGCATTTGGATGTTCTTGTTTAATCTTTGCCCAAAAAGCTCTTGCGTCTTCTAAACCTTCGGTGTGCTGTAAATAAGTAATAAAACGGCTTTTCTTAATTTCTTCTTCAAAAATAACCGCACTTTTAGGAACGAGGTATTCCGCCATTTCTTTTTTCAAGGTAATTTCAATGACACTAGTCTATCACTGATGACTGGGATTTGTCGAAATTTTGCCGTAAGTGCGGTATGATATGGCTCTGTTTTTCAAAAGAAAAAAGAATATGTCTGAAATTTCCGTCACACAAACCCTAAATACTTTAGGATTACGTTGCCCAGAACCTGTCATGCTTGTTCGTAAAAATATTCGTCATCTTAACGATGGAGAAATACTTTTGATTATTGCTGATGATCCTACAACAACAAGAGATATTCCAAGTTTCTGTCAATTTATGGATCACACATTACTGCAAAGTGAAGTGGAAAAACCCCCGTTCAAATATTGGGTGAAAAGAGGAAAATAAAACATCGACCTCATTAAAGTGCGGTCGATTTTTTATAATTTTTAAAGATTACGTAAGGCTTCAATACGCTTTTCGAGTGGTGGATGGCTCATAAAGAGTTCACTGCGTTTACCATTAATCATAAAGGCATTTAAAGAACCTTCAAGATTTTGGGGTTCGTGAAGTTGTTGCAAACGTTGCAGTGCCATGATCATTTTTTCTTTGCCTACTAAACTTGCGGAACCAGCATCTGCACGAAATTCGCGGTAGCGCGAGAACCACATTGCGATAATACTTGCAAGTACACCAAAGAGCATTTCCAATACCATCGAAACCAAGAAATAAATACCTGAACTGCGCGTTTCTTCTCCATTATTGTTACGCGAACTTGCTACCGCCGTTGCAATAACGCGCGATAAGAAAATCACGAAAGTATTTAATACGCCTTGCAATAACGCCATCGTCACCATATCCCCATTGGAAATATGGGAAATTTCGTGCGCTAAAACAGCTTCAGCTTCAGCCTCCGTCATGTTGTTTAATAATCCCGTACTCACTGCCACCAAAGAATTGCTTTTTGTCGCGCCTGTCGCAAAAGCATTCACATCGGGAGAATGATAAATCGCCACGTCTGGCATGGGAATACCCGCTTTCTGCGCTTGGCGACTAACGGTATCAATTAACCAACGTTCAGTTTGATTACGAGGTTGAGTAATCACCTCTCCATCCACAGAACGTAATGCCATCGTTTTAGACAGGAATAAGGAAATTAATGAACCAGCAAAACCAAATAGCAAAGCCATAATTAAAATACCGCCGATGCTATTTCCTGCAATACCAGTCACACTTAAAATAATACCTAATACCAGCATTACTGCCATATTGGTTGCCAAGAAAAGAAGAATACGCATCATAATGTGTTCTCTCAAAGTTAGGGTTAAGTATTTCCTTAGTGGGGAAAATTCACAAAAAATTCAAGGTGTAATGTAAAATTTTTGCTATCAGCAGATAAACAAAAAGTGCGGTCTAAAACATGCGAGTTTATGACCGCACTTTTAAGCAGGGATTACCAAACAGAAAATTATTTTCTTACAGCAATCGCTTCAATTTCTAATCCCACATCTTTTGGTAAACGAGCAACTTCTACGCAAGAACGAGCAGGGAAGTTAGGATGATTATTTTCTTTAAAGAAACGTTCGTATTCTGCATTAACCGCAGCAAAATCATTAAGATCTTTCACGAAAACCGTTGTTTTTACAATATCGGCTGCGGTTAAACCTGCTTTCTCGATAATCGCTTTCACGTTTTCTAAAGATTGGCGTGCTTGTGCAACGATGTCAGCTGGCACTTCGCCTGTTGCAGGATTCACTGGAATTTGCCCTGAGGTTAAAACTAAATTGCCAAGATCAACCGCTTGAACATAAGGGCCAATGGCTGCCGGTGCTTTTTCAGTATGAATAATTTGAGTCATCATTTTCTCCTTAGTTGATAAAAACTGGGTAATTTTTACCGCACTTTTCTGTTTATTAATCAATTTCTTTTAGTATGTCATCGGGAAGTGATTCTTTGCTTTCGACTAATTTCCCATCGTTTACTTTAAATTGTAAATTTTGGTAATAAGCTTCTCGGAACGTGATATATGGATCTTGAGCTTGACGTAACAATTCTGCATTATTGAGATTTTTCGCACGGGCATCCACTGCTTGCACACCATATTTCACTAATGCCCATGGGCCACCAACCCATTGCCAGAATGGATACATATAAGCCGCATCAACCACAGCACCCGTTAATTGGCGTGGCGTTGTTGCATTATAAATCGGTAGCACAATATAAGTGCCAGCATCTACGCCGTAGCTACCTAAAGTTTCCCCAAATCCACGTTGATTATCTATGCGTAATTCTTTGCTTGCGCTCGCAAAATCAATAAAACCACCTAGTCCAAATACAGTGTTAATCCAAAAGCGATTAAAGTGAACAAATGCTTTTTTCGGTTCACCTTCAATTAAGCGGTTTATGAAACTGACTGGCTCATCAAGATTATTTGCGATGCCAGCAAGACCAGAAGAAATCGGCTTAGGTACATAGTTATTCCAACCTTTTGCAGCGGGTTCTAGCACATAGCGATCTATAACATTATAGTTAAACTTCCACATGGTTCGATTGAAGTCTTCAAGGGAATCATTACGCTCACTCACTTGTTTCGCGTCGTTGTTATTTGCACAACCTGTTAGTGCAATGGCACCCAAAAGTGCGGTCAAAATTGCCTTTGTTTTCATTTTTAATCCTTACATAAATATGGGATTATTCTACCTAATTTGTTAAATAACAACAAATTTTGCGTATAAAAACACTCTTTTATGCTGTTTCAACAAACATTAAAAACAAAAAAACCGCACTACAAAAAGTGCGGTTATACTTTAATCATTTCTTAGTGTATTTTTTCAACTTGACCAAATTCAAGCTCAACTGGTGTAGCACGGCCAAAGATTGATACAGACACTTTTAAGCGGCCTTTTTCATAATCCACTTCTTCTACTGTACCATTAAAATCAGCAAATGGCCCTTCAGTCACACGAACTTCCTCACCCGGATGATATTCATTACGATGGCGAGGTTTATCAGTATTTTGTTCAAGACGATTTAAAATAGTATCCGCTTCACGTTTGGAAATAGGTGCAGGTTTATCTGGTGTACCACCGATAAAACCCATCACTCTTGGCACACTTTTTACTAAATGCCAAGTTTCATCATTCATTTCCATTTCTACAAGTACATAACCTGGAAAAAATTTACGTTCACTTTTGCGACGTTTACCTGCTACATTTTCCACCACTTCTTCAGTTGGTACTAAAACTTCACCAAATTGATCTTCCATTTGTTGTTGTTTGATGTATTCACGTAAAGTTAGAGCTACACGACTTTCAAAGCCAGAAAACGCTTGTAATACATACCAACGTTTTTTTGATACTGTTGTTTCTTCAGTCATTTTAGAATCTCAAATCAGTTAAGAAATTAATCACTGTCACAATAATCGAATCTACTGCCCAAAAGAAGAGAGAAGCAATCATTGTTACCCCGATAACGATCAATGTTGTTTGACGTGCTTCAGCACGGGTTGGCCATACGACTTTACGCGCTTCTGTACGAGAGTCATTAAAGAACGCACGTGCTTTTGTTCCTTGATTAGTAATTGCCGCTAAAATAAATGCAATGACTAATGCAATAGCCATACCAATAACACGAATCGGTAAAGAATAGATTTGTTGGAAATAAATATTCCCAATTGCCGCAGCAGCAAAAAAGATCACAACTAAAACCCAAAGGAATGTATTTAAACCTTTAGACTTGCCTTCAACGATCACTTCTTGCGTATTTTTCTTTTTATCAACAATTTCGGTTGCCATAGAATTGAATCCGTTTTAAATGGAAATGTAAAAAATAATGCCATAAGAACGTGCGATTGTAGCATTTTCTTTTCGCCTTGCCTATTGAAAATAAGCATCAACATAGAAAATCTGGCGAAAACAACCGCACTTTTGCGAGTAAATCTAATATTCTAATTTTGGTGCAAGATTATCTACAATTGTCGATTCATCAACGATAACTTTTTGTAAATTCTCAAGAGACGGTAGATCATACATTGTATCTAACAACACTGCTTCTACGATAGAACGTAAGCCACGCGCACCCGTTTTTCTTTCGAGTGCTTTTTTCGCCATTGCTTTTAATGCTTCTGGTGTGAAATCCAATTCTACTTTTTCCAATCCAAATAAGGCTTGATATTGTTTAATTAATGCGTTTTTTGGTTTTGTGAGAATTTGTATCAGCGCATCTTCGTCTAATTCACTTAATGGGGCAATCATTGGCAAGCGTCCGATAAATTCTGGAATTAAACCAAATTTCATCAAATCATCAGGTTCAACTTGACGGAATAATTCAGAAAGAGATTGTTGTTTTTCATCTTTTTCAACTTTGGCATTAAAACCAATACTCGTACTGGTTTGAGCGCGTTTATCAATAATTTTATCTAATCCTGAAAATGCACCGCCGCAAATAAAGAGAATTTTAGACGTATCCAATTTTACCATTTCTTGTTGTGGATGTTTACGACCGCCTTGAGGTGGAATGGAAGCGATTGTACCTTCAATAAGTTTTAATAAAGCCTGTTGCACCCCCTCTCCTGAAACATCTCGAGTAATTGATGCGCCTTCCGATTTACGGCTAATTTTATCAATTTCATCAATATAAATAATGCCTTTCTCTGCTTTTTCAGTATCGTATTCACAATTTTGCAAAAGTTTCTGTAACACATTCTCCACATCTTCCCCCACATAACCAGCTTCCGTTAATGTGGTTGCATCCGCCATCGCAAAGGGTACATTTAAACGACGAGCTAATGTTTGCGCAAGTAACGTTTTTCCGCTACCTGTAGGGCCTATAAGTAAAATATTACTTTTACCAAGCTCTACATCATTGCTTTCATAGTTAGTTCGCAAGCGTTTATAATGATTATAAACTGCCACAGAAAGCACTTTTTTCGCATAATCTTGACCAATAACATAATCATCTAGATGAGCGCGAATTTCGTGAGGCGTTGGTAATTTTTCTTCATTTTCTACCGCACTTTCCTCTAAATTTTTATCATGACTTTCTTCAAGCATTGAGTGACAAAGTTCAATACATTCATTACAAATATAACCGTCTGTGCCAGAAATTAATTTATCTACTTCGCCTTTTTCCTTTCCGCAAAAAGAGCAGTGCAAATCTTTATCTTTGTCTGTCATTATATACCCTTAACGTTTAACCAAGACTTCATCCACCAAACCATACGCTTGTGCTTCTTCAGCTGACATAAAATTATCGCGGTCGGTATCTTTCTCAATACGCTCAATACTTTGTCCAGTATGGAATGCTAAACGATCATTTAAGGTGTGTTTAATTTTCAAAATTTCTTGTGCGTGAATTTGAATATCCGATGCTTGACCACGGAAACCACCCAAAGGTTGATGGATCATCACTCGCGCATTGGGTAACGCAGCTCGTTTGCCAGCGGTTCCGCCAGCAAGTAAGAATGCGCCCATTGAACAAGCCTGACCAATACAAAGAGTGCGAATATCTGGCTTAATAAATTGCATTGTGTCGTAAATTGCCATACCTGCGGTCACAGAACCGCCTGGAGAGTTGATATAAATATTGATGTCTTTAGTTGGATCTTCCGATTCTAAAAAAAGAAGCTGTGCCACAATTAAATTTGCCATACGATCTTCCACTTCTCCACTTAGGAAAATCACACGTTCTTTTAATAAACGGGAATAAATGTCGTACGAACGTTCGCCACGCGAAGTCTGTTCAACGACCATAGGAATTACACTCATTTTCTTACCTTTTTCATTAAAACTGCTAATTATTTTATCGTAAATAACCCACAAATAAAAATGCGATCGCTTTTATTAAAAAGAGCGACCGCACTTTTATTCAATCATAATAATATTACTTAGTATGCTTGTGGATTCATAATTTCATCGAATGAAGAAACTTTTTCTGTTACTTGTGCTTTTGCAAGTACTGCATCAACAGCTTGTTCTTCCAATACAACATTGCGAATATTATTCATTAACTCTTCGTTTTTACTGTAATATTCCACAACTTCTGCTGGCTGCTCGTAAGCTGATGCAATATCTGCAATCATTGCTTTAGCGCGTTCTTCATCAGCTTTTAATTCATTAGATTTAATCACTTCAGAGAATAATAAACCCACTTGCACACGACGAGTTGCTTCCGCTTCAAATAATTCACGTGGTAACTGTGCAGTTTGTTGTGCATTACCGCCAAAACGTTGAGCTGCTTGATTGCGTAATACATTAATTTCTTCTTCTACTGCAGAAGCTGGCACATCAATCGGATTTTGTTCAATTAAACCATTGATTACTTGTTGTTTAACACGAGAAACTAACGCATTTTTCAATTCACGTTCCATATTTTTACGGATTTCTGCACGCAAATCAGCAACAGACTTAGTATTAGGGCCAAATTTAGCAACAAATTCATCTGTTAATTCAGGCAACACCATATTTTCGATTTTTTTCAAAGTAATCGCAAATTTTGCTGCTTTACCTTTCAAGTTTTCTGCGTGGTATTCCGCTGGGAAAGTCACATCAATATCAAATTGCTCACCTGCTTTATGACCAACAATTCCTTCTTCAAAACCTGGAATCATACGACCTTGACCCATAAATAATACGAAGTCAGTAGCTTTACCACCTTCAAATTCTTCGCCATCTACAGAGCCAACAAAATCAATAGTGACACGATCATCTGCCTTTACAACATCTTGACTTTCAGCCCAAGTAGCTTGTTGTTTACGTAACACATCAATCATTTTATCAATGTCAGCTTCCGTGATTTCAACAGTTGGTTTTTCAACTTTAATATTTTCTAAACCTTGTAATTTAACTTCTGGATAAACCTCGAAAGTGGCAGTGAAAACTAAGTCTTTACCTTCTTCAAAAGTTTCAATAGCAAAAGTTGGACGACCTGCAATATTAATTTTTTCTGCAATAACAGCATCAAAAAAATGACGTGGTAATAAATCGTTTAATACATCTTGACGAATTGACGCACCAAAACGTTGTTCAATGATATGGGCAGGCACATGGCCTTTACGGAAACCATCTACGCGCACATTTTTTGCAGCACGTTTAAATTCTTCACGAACGGCTTTAGAGACAATTTCAGTTGGAACGGTAATCGCTACGCGGCGTTCTAAACCTTGAGTTGTTTCAATATTTAATGACATTTGTTACCTCAATTAATTTGCACTCGGTCAAATCCACACCGAACACGTTTGTTAAATAAAAAGACACTCAATTATAACGAAAGAAATCTACGCAGTCGATAAAAGAGTGATTAAAAATTGCATTTTGATGATTTTAAAATACGACTTACAAACAAAAGTGCGGTCAAAAATGATTTTCTTTTCTGCTCATACAAAGCAATTAGGATTTGTACTTATTATACTTTTTCTTGATATTGATTAAATAAATTGAATTATTTAATATGTATAATAATTATTATCATTAAAAAATAAGGAAACCTATGACCAACTTTAAATTCAGCCTGCTTGCTTGCTCTATTGCATTTGCATTAAATGCAAGCACAGCTTATGCTGCCCAACCAACCAACCAACCAACCAACCAACCAACCAACCAACCAACCAACCAACCAACCAACCAACCAACCAACCAAAATAGTAATGTTTCTGAACAACTAGAACAAATTAATGTTTCAGGAAGTACAGAAACAATTAATGTGAAAGAGAAAAAGGTAGGTGAAACCCAAATTTCTGCCAAAAAATTAGCGAAACAGCAGGCGTCTGATTCTCGTGATCTCGTTCGCTATGAAACAGGTATTACGGTGGTTGAAACAGGTAGAACGGGCGCAAGTGGTTATGCAGTTCGAGGGGTTGATGAAAACCGTGTAGGTATTATGGTTGATGGGCTTCGTCAAGCTGAAACTTTAAGCTCTCAAGGATTTAAAGAACTATTTGAAGGCTATGGCAATTTTAATAATACTCGTAATAGCATTGAAATTGAAAATGTTAAAACAGCAACTATTACCAAAGGTGCTGACTCCTTAAAATCTGGTAGTGGCGCATTGGGTGGTTCTGTTATATTTGAAACAAAAGATGCTCGAGATTATCTGATAGATAAAGATTATTATCTTTCCTATAAACGTGGCTATCAAACAATGAATAATCAAAACCTTAAGACACTTACATTAGCAGGACGTTCTAAAAAATTTGATATTTTAGTCGTTGATACAAAACGTGATGGGCACGAAATAGAAAACTACGATTATAAAATTTATCCCAACAAACAGGCTGATTTAAGAGCGGTTGGTCCTACCCGTGAAAAAGCTGATCCTTATCAAATTACCCGCCAAAGCACATTAATAAAACTGGGCTTTCAGCCTAATGAAAACCATCGCTTGAGTGTGGCATTAGATGATTCTACTTTAGAAACTAAAGGTATGGATTTGTCTTATGTTTTTAGACCATGCAAGGATACAGCATGTGCGGAAACACACGGTGAGCGTATTATTAATGATCAATCTAAAAGAAAAAATATCCAATTTAGTTATGAAAATTTCAGTCAAACCCCTTTTTGGGATCATATTAAACTAAGTTATTCTTCACAAAAAATTACCAATAAAGCACGTTCTGATGAATATTGTCATCAATCCACTTGTCCTGGTGTACGTAATCCGCAAGGGCTACATTTAGAAGAAGAAAAAGATGGAGTTTATAAAATTGTGGATAAAGATAACAAGGATTTTGAATATAAAGATGATAAGAATAATCGTTGGAGTTGGGGGAAAGAATTATACAACTCTAAAGGTGAAAAAATTAGTGATGGTGTAAATACGGAAGGAGGCACACTTGATTCTGTTTTAATTAATTGTGAAAAATTAAATTGTGAAGGAAAAAAATTTAGAATTTATCAAGAAAAAGATAAAAACCATGATGATTCATATAAATTTGAAGATCGCAATATTACTATCAAAAAATTACATAATGGCAAAAAATATGGGGAAATTGAACTAAAAAAGGGAGATGCACTGTGGCCGGGTGGCCCTCTAAAAGAAGAAATAGCTCGTTTTCTCTTTCCAAAAAGCCGTGGCTACAGCACAGACTTCGTTAATGACCGTGATTTAAACACCAACACCCAACAAATTAAACTTGATTTAGACAAAGAATTTCGCCTATGGCATACCCAACACCAACTAAAATATGGTGGTCTTTATGAAAAAACACTAAAAAGTATGGTTAATCACCAATACAACACCGCAGCCAATGTGCAATGGTGGGCTGACTACTTCTTCTGCGCTAGAACAAAGGGTGGAAATCTTGACGAGAAGAAAACACCACACCCTAATGTCAGCGTAGATGGTTGTGCCAATGGTACGCCAATTTATTCCGATAAAGGCAAAGATACCTATTTAATCCCTGTTACCACTAAAAATAATGTGTTGTATTTTGGAGATAATGTGCAACTTACCTCTTGGCTAGGGCTAGATTTAAATTATCGCTATGACCATGTGAAATATTTACCTGGTTATGATGAAAAAACTCCCGTTCCAGGTGGCTTAATTGCAGGAATATTTGTACCTTTTGGTAAAGAAGATGTCGTTTATGGCACGTCTATTCCTAACGGATATAAGGATTGTCGCTATAACACTGAGTGTTATGAAAAAAATTTTAAAGACAATCTTGCCCTGTTATTACGCAAAACTGACTATAAACATCATTCTTACAATTTAGGGTTAAATCTTGATCCCACAAATTGGCTTCGTGTACAGCTTAAATATGCTAATGCTTTCCGTGCACCAACCTCTGATGAAATTTATATGACATTCAAGCATCCAGATTTTTCCATAGGTCCAAATACCAATTTAAAAGCAGAAACAGCAAAAACGAAAGAAGTCGCATTTACCTTTTATAAGGAAAATAGTTATCTTACGTTAAGTGCATTTCAAAGTGATTATCGTAATTTTATTGATTTGGTCTTTGAAAAAAATAAACAAATTGATAAAGGTTCTGCAATAGAATATCCGTTTTATCAAAACCAAAATCGAGATCAAGCAAGAGTCAGAGGTATCGAAATTGCTTCACGTCTAGAAATGGGCGATTTGTTTGAAAAACTACAAGGTTTCCATTTAGGTTATAAATTGACCTATCAAAAAGGAAGAATTAAAGATAACAAATTACGTTCTGGATATGCTGAATTTTTGAAGCTAAATCCGCAATATACTGCTATTGCTTCACAAGATCAGCCTATGAATGCATTGCAACCAACCACATCGGTATACAATATTGGCTATGATGCACCAAGCCAAAAATGGGGCGTGGATATGTATATCACTAATGTTGCAGCCAAAAAAGCAAAAGATAGCTTTAATTCTCAATGGACGAGTATGGTCGCCAGAAGAGAAAATATTTATGGCACAGAAAACAAAATACCTGCTACAAAAGTGAACGGCAAAGAAGTAAAAGATTCTCGCGGATTATGGCGTAATAATCGCTATACAGTGATCGATACGATTGCCTATTGGAAACCAATTAAAAATCTTACATTTACCGCTGGTGTATATAATTTAACCAACAAAAAATATCTCACTTGGGACTCTGCTCGCTCTGTTCGACATCTTGGCACGATTAACCGAGTAAAAACAGAAACAGGTAAAGGCTTAAACCGCTTCTACGCGCCTGGCAGAAATTACAGAATGTCTGTTCAGTTTGAGTTTTAATACTATGTAAAAATAATCCGCACATTTTACGTGCGGATTATTATTTAAGATTACTTCTATTTTAAAGCGGTTTGTGAGTGTGTATTTAAACGAGAAAATTTCAATTCATCAAATTCATCCTGTATAACGTATTGGTAAATCAGTACCAAATTACCTTGAATATGGCAATCTCGATAACCTTTCCACTCTCCTACTAATGCGTGATCTTGGTAGCTTTCGGGTAAAGGTAAACGATTTAATAAACAGTGTATTGCAGTAATGTATTTTGAGCCAATTAACACATTGGGGGAGCGTTTAGCTAAATCAGTTAAATCTCTTACAAATTGTTTTGAATAGCTCACTTTTAATGGCTTCTCTTCTGACATTATTGACCACCATTAAGAATGCGTTTTGTAAATTCTTCGGCAGAATAATTTTCACTAGCTTCAATAAAAAAGCTCTCTGCGTTACCACTATCTAATTCATCAATAGCTGCTAGGGTTTCTTTATTTGGGCGAAGATAATTCAAATCAATAGGGATAGAGCGAGTCTTGGCAATTTGAGCCAAAAACATATTGAATACTTGTGATGGGGTAAGTCCATATTGTTCAATAACTTGATAAGCTTCTGATTTTGTTTGCTCAACTGTTCTAAAGCTGATAGAGGAATTCGTAAGTGCCATAATTTTTCTCCTTAGTATTACATTGAAAGACTATTATAATAAAGATGAAGTGCAAAATCTATAGTCTCTCATTTTTAATGTAATTAGGGATTTTGATTGCTATTCAAAAGTTAAAGGATTTAAATATCATTACCCTGTCTAAATTCTGGTTTAAATAATTCTTCTAGTTGCCCAAAATGGAGCATTAAATCTTGCTCTCCTGCTGCGTAAGGGGCAATTTCATAAACATCATAAATAAAATGTACACCTTTTGAATCTAAGTAAATATTGTTCGATAAATTAAAACTATCGGCTTCAATAATAGGTTCATATTCCTTATTGCTATTATTATATTGTTCCCATAAAAGCGTTTTTACTTTCGGTAAATCTTTTTCATTAAATAAATCATTTAATGTCAAAATATGGCGTGTAGTTAGATCAATTGTGAAATAGCGATTACCTTCAATACCGTGCGCACCACCTTCATAGTCATAAAAACTAATCGCAAAGGTTGCAAGTTTTTCTTTTTGCCCGATAAAATTTGTCCATATAGAATGAGAAATTCCAAAAGATGGTGTTTCTTTTGCCTCTTTTTTGTCTTCCTCAAAAGCGGTTTGATAACGTGCTACAAATTGTTCACGAGAAATATTTTTCATTTCTTCGTTTTCAGTCAATTTTTTCCACAATAGATCATTAAGCCAATCAATATTGGTTTTTATTGTTGAAATTGAATACTCAATTTTGGTTTCTTCAGGCTGGTAATCTTCTTTCGATTTAGGATGTTTAATAATTTCAGATTGATTAAATATTTCATCATTTTCCACAAAAATTGCTGGGACTGTTTTTTCTATTTGCTCTTTTAATTTGGTATTTTCAGCACTGAGTTGTGCTACCGTTTGATTTAGTTGTTTTATTTTTGCTTCAGTATCTTTATCTTGGCAGCCTGTGAGCAAGATGACAGAACTAATTAATGCAGCAACGAGCGTTTTTTTCATACTTTTTTCCTTTTTAAATCATAAATCAAAAACATTTTTATCGCGTAGAATATGGTCATTGCCTTTGCGACGTAAAAACCCCATTCGGTCGAAATATTCCATTAGTTGAACGGTAAGTTTGCGTCCGAAATTCAATTTATCACGTACTTCATTTACGGAAACTTTTCCTTGTTCTTCTGCAATTTGCTTGATGAGCCTTGCATAAACATAGATGGTTTCAGTTAAGAAAAATCTATCTTTCACGATTGGCGTGAGGTAACCCAGTTTTCCCGCTTTATACATAAAATTACGCATAATTGATTCATCAATAGCGAGTGCATTTGCCATATCTCGCACCCAAATTGCTTGACCGTTTGTTTTTTCAAATTCATTCAACACATCCACCCAACGTTTTTGTTCTTCTTGGCTAAATTGGATTTTATGTTCGGGTAAGTGAAGCCAACCTCGAGTTTGCTGTAATCTTCCCTCTTCTAACATTTCATCAATAAAATGATTGATCAAGTTTTCAGGCTGGTTTAAGGCAGTCATTCGATATAATCTGGCTTTGCTTACACCAAGCTGATCATTATGTTGCTCGTGATAAGTATTAAGTGCGGTTAAAATTTGCTGTGTTTTTTCTTGTATGTAATTAGTATTAAAACACCAATCTTGATAACGTACGGCGTCCCGCTCGGCGAGTGCTTTATCTAATTGCAAGGAAGTCAGTTGTTCCGTCCACATTAATTGGCGTGCTGTTGTCGCATTATGTAGAAGGGTAAGTGCAATGCGTTGCGAAGCATTCTCTGCCAATGCTAAATTGGCTAAAAAATTTAACCGCACTTCAGTACGTTTATGACGTTTTGGCGAGTTAATTTCCAATACTTGTGCGCCAGCAATTAAGGTTTTTGTATCGCCACTGCGTAAAATAAGTTTGTCTCCGAAAGCCAAGAATAATGGTGAATCTAATATGATTTCAGCTAAAGTGCGGTCATTTTTTGCGGCATTTTTTCCTTGTAATAAGGTGAGTTTACCCGTAGTGCGACTCGCGCCGTGATAAATATGCACAGGTTGGCTTTCATTTAATGGTATTTCAGCCAAAATTTGTACACTGATGCGATCTGTTGGTGGAAGTGGCTCATTCTGCAATAACCAATCGCCTCGTTTCATTGGTGTGCGGTCTAAATCAGCATTTAAATTTAACGCTAAACGTTGCCCTGCAATACCTTGTTCGCTTGATGTATTTTGTGCGTGAATCGCTTTTATACGAATTTTCTGTCCAGTGGAAAGGTAAATTTCATCGTTTACTTTCACTGTTCCTGAAAAGGCTGTGCCTGTCACGACGGTACCCGCCCCTTTTACGTTGAATACTCGGTCTATTGCGTAACGGAACGGTTTCTGGGTATCAGCTAATTCAGGTAGACTAGCTAAGTAATGACGTAATTCACTGATGCCTTGTCCCGTTTCTGCTGAGGTAACGAAGTAGTTAGCATCGCGTAAAAAACTGTAATCTTGTTTAATTGCTTGGATTAACGATTCAATTTGCTCTGAATTTGTACGATCTGCTTTTGTGATGACAACAATAATTTCGTGGAATTGAAGTTGGCGTAAGATTGCTAAATGTTCTTTTGTTTGCGTTGCAACGCCTTCATCGGCAGCGACAATTAACATTGCATAATGCACACCACCTAAGCCTGCCTGCATATTTGATAAGAATTTTTCGTGTCCCGGCACATCAATAAAGCCAAGCACTTTATTTTCTAACGGCAGATAGGCATACCCCAAATCAATGGTCATGCCGCGTTTTTTTTCTTCTGGTAAATGGGCGGTACTTTTGCCAGTTAATGCTTTTAATAATGCTGTTTTGCCGTGATCAACGTGACCTGAAGTAACAATAATCATAGTTCATCCAATGTATTTAATAATGTTTCAATATCCGCAAGGCTACGTAAATCTAGCCAAATTTTTCCGTTTTCCATTCGCCCAATAATAGGTTGAGAAAGTTGTTTAAAGCGAGCTGAAAGTGCGGAAAGTTTTACGTTTGTTTTTTCTGCAATAGTGACAGCCACAGAAGGGATTCTTTCCATTGGTTGTGAGCCACTACCGATTTGTGCTTGGCTAGCTTCAATTTGAATCTCAAATTGTGAATTTAAGCGAAATTCTAACCGCTCTTTTAGACGCATAGCATTTATTTTGAGTTGTTCTAATGGTTGCGTGAGTAATCGCAAAGTCGGTAATTTTTCAGTTAATTTTTCAGGATTTAAATATAAACGTAATGTGGCTTCTAAGCCTGATAAAATAACTTTATCGCAACGTAATGCACGCTTGAGAGGATGTGCTTGTAATTGTTCGATCCATTCTTTTTTACCCACAATAATGCCTGCTTGCACGCCACTAAGCAATTTATCGCCAGAGAAAGAGACCAAATCCACACCTTGTGCGACTTTTTCTTGCACGGTCGGTTCTTTTGGCAAGCCATATTGGCTTAAATCAACTAATGCGCCGCTGCCTAAATCAGTTACTACGGGTACATTCATTTCTTGACCTAGTTCCGCAAGCTCTTCTTCTGAAACTGAAGAGGTAAAACCACAAATTTGATAATTGCTGCTATGCACTTTCATTAAAAAAGCCGTATTTTCAGTGATAGCATTACGATAATCTTTCAGATGGGTACGATTAGTGGTGCCCACTTCCACTAAATGGCATCCAGCTTGTTCCATAATATCTGGAATACGAAATGCACCGCCGATTTCAATTAATTCGCCACGAGAAATGATAACCTCTTTGCCTTGAGCAAAGGTTGCCAGCATTAACAATACCGCAGCAGCGTTGTTATTCACTATACAGGCAGCTTCAGCACCTGTGAGTTTGCATAATAATTCACTGATGTAATTATCGCGATGACTACGCTTACCTTCATCTAAATCATATTCAAGCGAAACATTTTTTTGCATCACAGAAAGCGCTGCTTGTTGTGCTGCTTCAGACCAAAGTGCCCGCCCAAGATTTGTGTGCAATACCGTACCTGTCAGATTATGCACCGCTTTGATTTGTACTTGGTTTTGTTTTTGTAGGCGAGAATGAATTTCTACAAAAGTGCGGTCAAAATTAGAAAAATATTCAGGAAGTTGATTGTTTTTTTTTATAAATTGACGAGCTTGGGTTAATAATTCTCGACATATTGCCACGACTGCAGTGTGACCAAATTCGGTAATGAGTTGTAAGCCTTGAGGTGTTTTGAGAATTTTATCAACGGAAGGAAGTTGTTGAAAAAGTGCGGTCATTTTTGAATCCGTTTAAAATAACGTTGAATTGCCGATTAATTTACGCTAAAGTGACCGCAATTTCAACCACGGAGGGGCGTCATCTCCGGTGAGGTGGCAGGATTTCAAATCCTGTTGAGGACGCCAGCGTTCTTGGGTGGGTTCAACTCCCATTCCCCTCCGCCAATCCATATAAACCTGCATAAATCCACGTAAACAATCCACCAGTAAAATCCAGTGTACACACCTCTTTATTATGCGTATGGTGGATAAAGCACCTCAAGCCTTTGAACTTATCGCTGGGATATAATATTTACCCCACCATTTTCTTTAACTGATACAAATACGCCAAGGCTTGTTTAGGGCTTAAATCATCGGGATCAAGTTTTTCGATTGTCTCTCTTAGTGCATCCGTTTCTTGTTCAAACAATAATTCGCCCTGATTGTGATTGGCTTCACGCAACGCTTGAATTTGCTGATCGGCTGAATGGCTGGAGTTTTTTTCTAATTGTGTCAATTTCTGTTTTGCCAGTTTAATAACAGATTGTGGCACGCCTGCCAAAGCTGCGACCGCCAAACCATAACTTTTACTTGCTGCGCCATCTTGTACGGCGTGCATAAAGGCGATGGAGTTGTTATGCTCAAGGGCATCTAAATGAATATTGGCAATACCATCTAGCTGTTCCGGTAATGCGGTTAATTCAAAATAATGGGTGGCAAATAATGTAAGCGAGCGGATTTTTTTGGCTAACCATTCAGCACAAGCCCAAGCTAAGGATAAGCCATCATAAGTGGATGTGCCACGACCGATTTCATCAATAAGCACGAGACTTTGTGCAGTAGCTTGATGAAGAATATTTGCCATTTCGGTCATTTCCACCATAAAGGTTGAACGCCCTGAAGCTAAATCATCAGACGCACCAATTCGAGTAAAAATACGATCAATCGGCCCAATTCGCGAGCTGTCTGCTGGCACAAAACTGCCGATATACGCCAGCAATGTAATTAATGCGGTTTGGCGCATATAAGTACTTTTACCACCCATATTTGGCCCAGTGATAATTAACAAATGACGGTTGTGATTGAGCTCCACTGGGTTGGCGATGAAAGGATCTTTCAATACTTGTTCCACAACAGGATGGCGACCATTTTCAATTTTCACACTCACTTCATCACAGAATGTTGGCATAACGTAATTGAGGGTATTTGCGCGCTCGGCAAGATTGACCAATACATCCAATTCAGAAAGTGCAAGGCTAGCCAGCTGTAACGCACCTAAGTGCGGTAATAATAAATCAAACAATTCATCATAAAGCTGCTTTTCTAATGCTAACGCTGCACCTTTCGATTTAAGTACTTTGTCTTCATATTCTTTGAGCTCAGGAATAATGTAACGCTCTGCATTTTTCAAGGTTTGGCGACGTACATAATGAATGGGTGCTTTATGCGCTTGGCCTTGGCTAATTTGAATGTAATAACCATGCACTGCATTAAAACCGATTTTTAAGGTGTCAATGCCAGTGTTTTCACGTTCTCTTTTTTCTAGGTTTTCCAAATATTGCGTTGCACCATCAGACAGCATACGCCATTCGTCTAATTCGGTATTATAGCCTTCAGCAATCACGCCACCATCCCGAATTAAAAGCGGAGGCGTTTCAATCAATGCACGTTGCAATAAATCACATTGCTCACTGAAATCGGCAATTTGGCTGAAAAGTGCGGTTAAAAATGGCGATGTTTTTTGTTGCACAATCGTGCGTAATGCAGGAATTTGTTCTAAGGCTGTGCGTAAGCGAGTGAGATCGCGAGGACGCGCTGAACGCAGAGCCACACGCGCTAAAATACGTTCCATATCGCCGACTAATTGCAAATAAGGTTGGAGTTCATCGACTAAATCAAAATTCAGAATTTCCGCAATCGCTTGTTGGCGTTGTTTTAATTTTTCCACATCACGAATAGGCTGATGAATCCAACGTTTCAGCAAACGACTGCCCATTGGCGTAACGCATTTATCCAAGACAGAGGCTAACGTATTTTCTGTGCCACCCGCAAGATTTTGCGTCAATTCAAGATTTCTGCGCGTGGCGGCATCTAACTGAATGCAGTCTTGGTTTTGAATTAAGCTAATGCTTTGAATATGGGGTAATGCGGTACGTTGGGTTTCTTTTGCATATTGCAATAAACAACCTGCCGCACTTAAGCCGAGAGGGGATTTTTCTACACCAAAGGCGCGTAAATCTTTTGTGCCAAATTGACGATTTAATAACGTAATGGCAGTGCTAAGTTCAAATTCCCAAATCGGGCGACGGCGTAATCCTTTGCAATGTTCAATCGCAGCCATTTCGTTAAATTCTTCACAATACAGCAATTCCACAGGTGCAATACGTTGCAATTCCGCACGCAATGTTTCTTTATCTGTAGGTTCACAAAGCTGAAAACGCCCAGAAGTCATATCTAAAGTGGCTAATCCAAATTTTTCTTTTTCTTGATATACCGCAGCAATCAGATTGTCTTGGCGTTCAGGCAAAAGTGCTTCATCGCTTACTGTACCAGGTGTAACAATTCGCACAATTTGGCGTTCCAGTGGTCCTTTGCTTGTGGCAGGATCGCCAATTTGTTCGCAAATCGCCACAGATTCGCCTAACTGCACTAATTTTGCTAAATAACCTTCCACTGCGTGATAAGGCATTCCTGCCATTGGAATGGGCTGTCCTGCAGATTGCCCTCGTTTCGTTAAAGAAATATCCAACAATGCCGCCGCTTTTTTCGCATCGTCATAAAACAACTCGTAAAAATCCCCCATGCGATAAAACAACAAAATATCTGGATTCTCCGCTTTGAGTTTTAGATATTGTTGCATCATTGGCGTATGTTGTTGGAAGTTTTCTTCGGAAATCATCTAATTACCTGCTTTGAAACTGAATAAAGATAGGTTTTGTGGCAGCTATTTTAGGTGCCGAAAGGGGAAAAAGCTAGATAAAAAAAGTGCGGTAAAAATTTGTTGAGATTTTTTACCGCACTTTCAGTTGATATTTATCCTTTAAAGACAGGCAAATAGTCAAACATTGCTAGAAAATGGAAAATAGCCACAAAAACACCAAATAATACAATGAAGATTATTAAGCCATTTCCACCAAAAACTCGGAATGTTGTTGCTGCTGCTGCATTTATTTTGCGAGATTTATAAGCAAGAAGTGCTGGAATTATGCAAGTCCAAATTGTCGCTACTGCACCGGCATATCCAATGGCTTTTAAGAAACCCAATGGAAATAAAATTGACATAATTAGTGGAGGTAGGAAAGTCACAGCCCATGACTTTGTTCGTCCAATTTTGCTATTATCAAATTTGAAGAAATCAGCGAGATAATCGAATACGCCTAATCCTACGCCAATAAAAGATGACAAAATTGCGGCGATAGAAAAGGCATTAATCATTTGTTTAACCGTGTTAGATTCTATTACTCTACCTAAAGCGTTAAGTAATATATCTAGATTGCCATCACTAGCTATTACAGGTGCAAATTGATTGCGAGGCAAATTTCCGAAAATTGAAAAAATCCAAAGTAAATAAAGAGTAAGAGCAATGGCTGTTCCACCTGAAATGGCATATTTAGCTTTTTTCTCGTCTCCATAATAGGCTCGCATAGTACAAACAGAATGATGGTAACCAAAAGATGTTAATGCAACAGGAAACATCCCTACCGCATATTTTGCATAGTTTGTATCTTTTCCACCAATATCTAATAAAGTATCTAAACTAATATTAGTTGCTAATCCATAAGTACTAAAAATAAAAGTAAACCCCATGAATACAATCAATAAAACAGATATTCTGTCTACAATGCGAGTGGAATGCCAAACAAAGAAGGAAAAGACTAATACAAATACAGTGGAGCAAATTGCCAATGTAGATGAACCAAAATCAATCCACGGTTTAATAAGGTTTTCTAGTATACCTCCAGATGCAGTGGTATAAGCATAAAGTAAAATACCCCCGACAAAATACACCGCAAGATTATTAATAGAATTGATAGTTGAACCGAGCATATCTTTAGTTACGGTACTAAATGATGCTCTTAAATCATAAGTAGAATAAGCCTCAAGTAATAACCAGCCTGATAATGTCATGATTATCATCGTTAAGCAAATTGCTAATGCTGACCATATTGTCCAAGCTCCAGCACCAGATGTTGGTAAACCAAGCATTCCTGCCCCAACACAAACACTAGCAATAATACAGGCACCACCAAAAATGGAAGGTTGTTTTTTCATAGAACATCCTTATCAATAACAAATTATTGAGTTAGCTGTTGATAAAAAAATGCAGTTCAAAATGAACTGCATTTTTCGTGATATTATTCAACTTCTTTTAAACGTGCCGTAAAGTGGCGGAGAACTTTTGGTTCATAGGTAAAGGTTAAACCCTTAATATTCTCCGCATTTTCTTTCACTTTTTGGAACGCCTCAATAATGAAATCCATATGAGTTTGCGTATAAGTTGCACGTGGTACAGTTAAGCGTAAAAGCTCTGCTGGACATGGTAGTTGTTTACCCGTCTTCGGATCTCGCCCTAATAAAAATGAGCCAATTTCTACCGCTCTTATACCTGCAACTTTATAAAGTTCGCAAGAAAGTGCTTGTGCTGGGAATTGGTCGGCTGGAATATGTGGTAATAATTTACCCGCATCAACGAACGCCGCGTGGCCACCTGGTTGTTGGCAAAGCACACCAATTTTTTCTAAGCCTGCAACCAAATATTCAATTTGCGCAATACGATAAGCCAGCCATTCTTGGCGCATACCATCATGTAAGCCAACAGCCAAGCGTTCCATTGCACCACCTTCTAAACCACCATAAGTAGGGAACCCTTCTTGCACAACACAAAGCGTTCTACATTCGTGATAGACTTCCTCCATTGATTTATCTTTAAACGCTAAAATCCCCCCCATTGGCACCATAGCATCTTTTTTGGCGGACATCGCTAAACCGTCAGCATAGCGATAGCTTTCGTAAGTAATTTGTTCAATAGTCCAGTCTTTATAAGCTTCTTCACGTTGTTGAACAAAATAGGCGTTTTCTGCAAAACGAGCTGAATCCATGATGACTGGAATATCGTATTTACGTGCAATTTCATACATGCCTTTTAAGTTTGCAATAGAAACTGGCTGACCACCCGCAGAGTTACAAGTAATGGTACATACAATGTAAGGTACATTATGTGCTCCCGCCTCTTGAATGCCTTTTTCTAATTTTTCTAAATCGAAATTACCCTTAAATGGATGTTTTGCTGTTGTATCAAATGCCTCTTTGATATAAACATTGCGAACCGTTGCCCCATTAATTTGGCTATGTCCTTGTGTGGTATCAAAGAAATAGTTAGAGAAAACCACCATTTTGCTGCGATCTAAACCTTTCTCACGCTCACGTTTAGCAATCAATACTGGAATATAAATTTGTTCAGCACCGCGGCCTTGATGAGTAGGAATTGTATATTCATAACCAAAAATATCTTTCACTGCTTTAGCTAACGCATAATAACTGCGACTGCCACTATAGGCTTCATCGCCACGTAACATTGCAGCTTGCATATCTTGTGTAACGGCACCAGTACCGCTATCTGTAAGTAAGTCAATGAAAATATCTTCACTATCCAATAAAAATGGATTCATGCCTGATTTTAAGATCGCTTGCTCACGATACTCACGAGTAGTTCTTTTTACTGGTTCAATAACACGAATGCGGAAAGGTTCAGGTAAATGTTTAAAATTTTCCATAGCAAAATCCCCAAAAATTAATTTGCTTAGTTTAAATAAAAAATGATTTTCTAAAATGAAAACACTTTGATGGTTAATAAGAAAGGATTAATAAATTATGGGAAAATAAAAAGATAATCTTGGATCAATAAGAACCCAAGTTTGGTTAGGAGAAAGCAAGTTGAGCATATTAAACTCCTTTTAAGAGAAGAGAAACTTAATAAAACTTAACACTGACTTCTAACTACGAAGCATTATCAGAATAATATAAAATTTAATATTGTCATCTATTATTTTTTTATTTTGTGATATTCCTCACAGAATATTTTTAATAAAAAAGTGCGGTAAAAATTTGTTGAGATTTTTTACCGCACTTTTTACAGGAAGATTAATGTCTTGGTAGGTAACGTACTGGATCCACTGATTTACCTTTATAGCGAATTTCAAAGTGGAGTTTCACGGTATTTGTACCAGAGCTACCCATTTTTGCGATGTCTTGACCTGCTTTGACTTCTTGTTGATCGGCGACAAGAATTTTGTCGTTATGCGCATAGGCACTTAAAAAATCATCATTATGTTTGATGATAATTAAATTACCGTAACCACGTAAAGCATTGCCTGCATACACTATTCGCCCTGCTGCAGCCGCTTTTACAGCTTGTCCTCGTGAACCACTAATATCAATTCCTTTATTACCGCCATCTGTGCTTGAGAAACCTTGAATAATATTACCTGAAGTCGGCCATTGCCACACAACATTTGAGGCGATTGGCGCAACAACATTGGAATTAATTGGTGTGCTATTCGCATTATTTACAGATGATGTAACCTGTGTTGATGAAGTTGCCACAGGTACACTAGGCGATGTGCCAGCCTCTGATTTAATTGGGCCAATAATAGTACCGTCAGATCCTATTTGAGTACCGTTTGCGCCCGGAGTATAAGTGACTGCTGGTTTAACTGGCGTTGCTGTTGATGCTGTGACTGCAGGTTGTTTTACAGAAACCGTTGTAGTAACCGTTTTTATGTCACAATTAGAAATCTTTAAAACTTGCCCTAAACTTAAATTATAAGGTTCGGACAGGTTATTCAACGCCGCCAATTCTTTTACATCAATCCCCGCCAAGTAAGCGATTAAGAACATTGTATCGCCTTTGTTTACTTTATAGGTATTGCCTTTGTAAGAGCCTTTTGAGATTTTGCTGTAATCTGGCGCATTGGTATTTGGATTACGTGGGATATTAATATGCTGTCCATCTACACAATCAGCGACTGTTTTGGTAACTGTTTTTGTTTGTACTGTCGGTGCGCTAACTACGGTTTTCGGAGAGGGTTGAAATGCAGGTTGTGCAGGTGCTGTTGGCATTGTTGGTTGTTGATTAATCGGTTGAAAATTTGGTTGTGGCGTGACCATATTTCCCATTGTAGGTAATGAATTTTTTTGAATTTCAGGTTGCCAAGCACCACCTACATTACTGCCATTTACAGATTGTATTACACTAGGGGAAAGATTTCCATCTGCATCAGAAATAGGTGCAGGAGAATTAGAGGTACAAGCCGATAATACAACAAGACTCAAAGGGAGTAAGAGAAACGATTTTTTCATAGTTATTCCTTATTGTTCCTTTATTATTTCATTTGTGTTGGTATCGTATTTTTTTGAATTTCTGGCATAAAACTACCGCCAGCAACGGCACCTGTGCCTTCTACTGGTTGCATAATGCCATTTGGTAATGCGTCTGGATCTTTAACTGGTTCAGATGCACATCCAACCAAAAGAAATCCAGCTACTAAAACAAGGCTTAATTTGTTCATTTTCTATCCTAATTTTTCAGTATAAAATAAGCGATTATAGCCAGTACAACCACTGACCAGCCAATAATCTCAATAGATTTTCGCAATTTTGCTGCGAATTTTTCACCGCCCCATGCGGCTAATTTTGCCACTAGCAAGAAACGCGCTAAACGTGAAATAAATGCGGTGATGACAAAAGGGAAAAATGCCATTTGCATTACCCCAGAGCAGAGCGTAAACACCTTGTAAGGAATTGGGCTAAAACCCGCCACAAACACAACTAATACGCCCCATTGCTCAAACCAATTTATGGCTTTTGCCCAATGCACACCATATCCCCATTGTTGCACAATGTTTTCCACCCAGTCCGTTGCATAAAAACCAATAGCATAACCGATAATTCCGCCGATTACAGACGCAATTGCCGTATAAAATGCAAATTTCACCGCACCTTTTGGCTTTGACATAGACATTGGGATCAACATTACATCGGGCGGAATAGGAAAAAATATCGCCTCGATAAAACTGACAAAAGAGAGCCAAAAAACAGCAAAACGATGTTTTGACCATTCCATCGTTTTATCGTACATCGTGCCGAAAATTTTCATATTTTTCTCTATTTGGTAAATTCCTGATCTAACCAATTTTGCAAAGAAAGCAATGAATGATATGCGGTAAGATCCGCTTGAATTGGTGTGATAGACACATAACCATTCTTCACGGCATAAAAATCTGTTCCTTCGCTTTCATCTTCGGGTAATGCTGAAGGACCAATCCAATAAATCGTTTCATCACGCGGATCTCTTTGTTTAATCACTTCAACGGAAGATGAACGATAACCTAAGCGACACACCTTGTAGCCTTTTAATTCTTCAAAAGGCAAATCAGGCACATTGATATTAATAATTTCACGAGGGTTTAATAATTGATGATGTAATTTAGGAATAAGATCACATACCACTCGTGCTGCTGTTTCATAATGCTGACGACCATCTAACGAAACTGCAATAGCGGGCAAACCTAAATGACGACCTTCAAGTGCTGCGGCTAATGTGCCAGAATAAATCGTATCATCGCCCATATTGCAACCTGCATTAATGCCCGATACCACTAAATCTACTTGACCAGATAAAAATCCATTTAACGCTAAATATACGCAATCTGCAGGTGTGCCATTTACACAATAATCGCCATTATCTAAATGGCGTGGGCGCAATGGCTCAACCAATGTGAGCGAGCTTGATGCTGCACTTCGATTACGATCGGGTGCAACAACAATGACTTCTGCAATTTTTCTTAATTCCGTTGCTAAAACTTGAATGCCTTCCGCGTGAAAACCATCATCATTACTAACTAAAATTCGCATTATATTTCCTTATTCTTCTGTATAATTTACTAACTCACGAACTAATGCCGTGGCATAACTGCCTGCTGGCAAATAAAATTTTAAACGCAAGCCTTCTGGCTCAAATGCCCAAGAAAACCCTTTTGCTTTCATCAATAATGGGCGACGAGCTGCTTTCATTCTTTCTTGTTTCATTAAAGGATCGAAAGCTGAATGTTGATTTACGATTTCATTTTCAATCTCATTTGCCACCAAAATATCTTCGCCAATTAAAGGGGCAGTAAGAAAAATATCTTGATTTTCTAACCGCACTTGCAAGGCATTTAAGTCTTCTTTTTCATCCGCTTTGAACCAACTGTGCGAACCTGCTAATTGCACAATATCATTTGGTAAAACTTGATTTGTTGCGCCCTTTGCAATACGTGCTGCCATAACTAAATTAAAAATTTCACTGCGCGCGGCGGAAAGATAAAAACTGCGTTTTTTGCGATCTTTTACCTTGATTTCCCCTTGCGCCCAACGCAATGCTTGCGTGAGGTTATGGCCATCCCGACCAAAACGTTGTTCCGTAAAATAATTTGGGAAACCAAAATTTGCCACAAAATTTAACCGCACTTTAAGCTCATCAGATTCTTCTGCACCGCGTAATAAAATATCGAAATAATTTCCCTCAAGGCTACCCGTGCGAATTTTTCGGTTATGTCGAGTAACCGTTAAAATCTCTACGCCATCTAATTCAAATTGACTGAAATCGGGCGTTTCCATTCCTGGCATTTGTAAACAAAACCATTGTTCTGTTACTGCTCGACGATCTTTCAACCCTGCATATCCCATATTGCGTTCAGAAACACCGGCAAATTTAGCTAATTTTTCGCCAACAAATAAGGTGTTGCAATCTGTTTTGCGTACATACAATGCAACAAACTCTCCATCGCCTGACATTTCATAGCCTAAATGCTCTTTTACAATAAAATCCGCACATTCAGCCTTTAAAAGTGCGGTGGTTTTTGGCGGAGTTTTTAATGCCAAATAAGGGAGTTGTTCGAGCATAGTTAAGGGCTCTTTTTTATCGAAAATAATTGTGCGAAATTCTATGCGACTTTTCGTGATTTATCCACTAAAATAACCGCACTTTTGTTCTTGTTGAAGGATTTTATTATGTCAAAATTGGCTGAATTACAAGCAGAAACCCGTGAAATTATCGAAGATTTACTTAATGATGGCAGTGATCCAAATGCGCTTTACATTATTGAGCATCACATTGCACACCACGATTTTGATTTGTTAGAAAAAATTGCGGTTGATGCGTTTAAAGCGGGCTATGAAGTTTCCGAAGCGGAAGAATTTAAAGATGATGACGGTAAACCAATTTTCTGTTTTGACATCATCAGTGAAGTAGAATTAAAAGCTGAAATTATTGATGCGCAACAAAAAGAAATCCTTCCGTTATTAGAAAAACATAATGGTATTTACGACGGTTGGGGAACTTATTTTGAAGACCCAAATGCCGATGACGATGAATACGGTGACGATGGGGAATTTCTTGATGATGAAGATGAAGAAGAGCCTCGTGTCCATTAATCCGTAAAGTCTTGCATGCGGAATAATTTTCGCTACAATGGTACGACTTTTTTTAACGGATTTTTTTATAAGGAAAACATAATGAAAGTAGAAAAAAATGTAGTGGTGAGCATTTCTTACCAAGTTCGCACACAAGATGGCGTATTGGTCGATGAAGCTCCAGCAAATCAACCACTAGAATATTTACAAGGTCACAATAATTTAGTAGTCGGTCTTGAAAAAGCACTTGAAGGTAAAGAAGTTGGCGACAAATTTGAAGTACGTGTACAACCTGAAGAAGGTTACGGTGCATACAGCGAAAATATGGTGCAACGTGTACCAAAAGATGTATTCCAAGGTGTTGATGAACTTGAAGTCGGTATGCGTTTCTTAGCGGATACTGACATTGGCCCAGTTCCAGTAGTGATTACTGAAATCGATGGCGATGAAGTTGTCGTTGATGGAAACCATATGTTAGCGGGTCAAGAATTACATTTCACCGTTGAGGTTGTTGCAGCGCGTGAAGCAACGTTAGAAGAAATTGCTCACGGCCACGTTCACGGTACGCACAGCCACGATGATGACGAAGAAGGTCACGGTTGTGGCTGTGGCGGTCATCATCACGAACATAATCACGGTAGCTGTGGTTGCGGTGGTCACTAATTAAAACAGCTCAAAAATTTACCGCACTTTGGCAATGAAGTGCGGTATTTTTTATGAAAAAACCGACAAAATGCGCTGAAAATATTGGATCCTAACGAACTTCTCGGTAGACTATAGTGCAATTTACTTAGAAAATTTTAACCCCTTAAAATGAAGAAAAAATCGCTAAAACTCACCGCACTTTTTTTAGCATTAAGTTGCTTTCCTGCATTTGCTGAACAAACCGTTGATATTGAAGTTCAAGGCATCCGTGGTTTCCGTGCTGTGCGTAATACAGATCTCAATGTTAATTTGATTAATAAAGAAGAAATGGATGGCTCCGAACGCTATCAACATTTGGTAACCAAAGCCGTGGATCGTGGTTTGCGTGTGTTTGGTTATTATGAATCTTCCGTGCGTTTTGAACGAAAACAGCGTCAAGGCAAACGCGATTTATTGATTGCTCATGTTACACCAGGCGAGCCAACAAAAATTGCGGGGACTGATGTGCAAATTGAGGGGGAAGCCGCACAAGATGAAAATTTTGATGCGCTACGTAAAAACTTGCCAAAAGAAGGCGTTTTGGTTGAACACCAAACTTACGATGATTACAAAACAGCGATTTCACGCTTGGCATTAAATCGTGGGTATTTTGATGGGAACTTTAAAATTTCACGTTTAGAAATCAGCCCTGAAACCCATCAAGCATGGTGGCGAATGTTATTTGATAGTGGTGTCCGTTATCATTATGGCAATATTACTTTTAGCCATTCACAAATCCGTGACGATTATCTCAATAATATTCTTAACATCAAATCTGGCGATCCATATTTAATGAATAATTTGTCGGATTTAACCAGCGATTTTTCATCTTCAAATTGGTTTAGCTCAGTATTAGTTCAGCCTAATGTTAATCATAAAAGCAAAACTGTGGATGTGGAGATTATTCTTTATCCACGTAAAAAAAATGCGATGGAACTCGGTGTGGGCTTTGCTACTGATGGCGGTGTTCACGGACAAATTGGCTGGACAAAACCTTGGATTAATAGCCGTGGACATAGTTTGCGTTCAAATCTTTATCTCTCTGCACCAAAACAAACTCTAGAGGCAACTTATCGAATGCCACTGCTTAAAAATCCATTAAATTATTACTATGATTTTGCCGTCGGTTGGGAAGGGGAAAAAGAGAACGATACCAATACGAGAGCGCTTACGTTGTCAGCGTTACGTTATTGGAATAATGCGCGTGGTTGGCAATATTTTGGCGGACTTCGAGCAAGATACGATAGTTTTACACAAGCGGATATCACTGATAAAACCTTACTTCTTTATCCAACTGTTGGATTTACTCGTACTCGATTACGTGGTGGTTCCTTTGCCACTTGGGGCGATGTGCAAAAAATTACTTTTGATTTAAGCAAACGAATTTGGCTATCAGAATCTTCTTTTATAAAAGTGCAAGCATCAAGCGCGTGGATTCGTACTTATGCAGAAAATCATCGTATTGTTGCTCGTGCTGAAATCGGGTATTTACATACAAAAGATATTGAAAAAATTCCGCCTACACTGCGTTTCTTTGCTGGTGGCGATCGCAGTGTGCGTGGTTACGGCTATAAAAAAATTGCGCCTAAAAATAAAAATGGGAAATTGGTGGGTGGCTCACGTTTGCTTACAGGTTCTTTAGAATATCAATATCAAGTTTATCCGAAATGGTGGGTGGCAACTTTTGCAGATAGTGGATTAGCCGCTAATGATTACACAGCAAAAGAGCTGCGTTATGGCGCAGGCGTTGGTGTGCGTTGGGCATCGCCAGTGGGCGCGATTAAATTTGATATTGCCACACCCATTCGCGATAAAGATAACAGCAAAAATATTCAATTTTACATTGGACTTGGTACAGAAATTTAAGGTGAATTTATGACAAAACAACTACAACCATCAGATACTTCACCAAAAGCACCAAAACAAGCAAATAAAAAACACTGGGTACGCAAAGTTATTTGTATTGGAAGTGCGGTCATTTTTATACCTGTTTTAGGTGTTGCTGGGGCAATTTCTTTCGATGCGGGACAAAAAAGTTTAATTCAACTAGCCGACAAAATGCTCGATAGTTTTTCCGTTGAGCAAATTGAAGGCGGATTACAAAACGGCTTGGTGTTAAAGAATGTTCGTTATCAAACCGCTGGGATTGAGACACATATTGCACAAGCACGTTTACAGCTCGATTTCGGTTGTTTGCTTTCACGTGAAGTTTGTTTACGTGACTTTACCTTAAATAAACCGACAATTGCGATTAATACTGCATTATTGCCTCCATCGGCACCTGATAATTCAAAGTCTGGCTCAATGAAGCGTATTTCCTTGCCAATTAGTATCAATGCAGAAAATTTGGTGGTGCAAGATTTATCTGTAAACATTGATCAGACTAGTATTACGCTTGGAAATTTTAAAAGTGCGGTAAGTTTAAATAATGAAAAAGGCTTAACTATTGCACCGACTGAAATTAACGATATTTCAGTGATTGCAAAAAAATTGCCCGAAGGTAAACCTGAGCTGAAAGCCGAACAGCCGAATAAACCTGTAGATTGGGCTACGATTGAACAATCTTTAACGCCTGCTTTTTTAGGTAATGTATCAGAAATTATTCTTCCTTTTGATTTACATATTCCTGAAATTTCAGGCAAAAACTGGCAATATCAAGCCGTGAATGAAAAAGGCGAAACGCTTCAATCTGTTGAAATGTCTAGTTTAATTGCACAGGCGGATACCGTCGATAACCAACTGCAATTACAAAAATTAGCGGTAGAAAGCTCGTTGGGTAATCTTTATTCGCAAGGTAAATTACAACTTGATGGCGATATGCCGCTAGATTTAACTTTAAAATCCCATTTGGAGCCGTTGAAATCCGATGGAAAAGAAATTCTGCCAGAGAGCGATGTGGATCTTACACTTTCGGGATCATTGAAAAAATCTACCTCACTTTCTTTGAAAACAAAAGGCGTATTAGATGCTGAACTGAATGGCAACGTGCAATTAGCGCAAGACAAAATGCCCTTAAACCTCACATTAAATGTGGCAAAAGGACAATACACTTTTGTAAACACAATGACGCCACTCAAAATTAATGATGTGACACTTAAACTCACGGGGGATTTACTAAATTATCACGCCGAACTTAAAGGCGATGTAGCAGGAATGAATTATATTCCCGCATCTCAAGTGGAACTTAATGCCGACGGTAAACTTTATGAAGTTACCGTCAATAAATTGGGGATAGCTTCATTAGACGGTAAAAGTGAATTTGTGGGTAATGCGAATTGGAAAAATGGTGCAAACTGGGATATTCAAGCCGATTTAGAAAAAATGAATATTGGTTTTTTTGTTCCTGTAATGCCTGCAACACTATCTGGTAAATTGCATTCACGTGGTTTTGCAGGCTCTCAAGGATGGCAAGTAGAAGTGCCAGTAGCCGATTTAAACGGAATGCTTTCTGCAAAACCTATCAGTTTGAAAGGTTCTGCAACGCTCAATCAAAATGTACTTCTAACAGTGCCTGATTTACAGATTAAATATGGAGAAAATTATCTTAAAGCCAGTGGCGTATTAGATGATCATTCTGATTTTGCGCTAGATATAAATGCGCCAAATTTACGTGGATTATGGTCAGATTTAAAAGGGCGAGTAAAAGGTCGAGTAGCGATTTCTGGTCAAATTACGACACCTAATCTTGATCTTGATTTAACTTCATCTGATTTACATTTACAGGGTTTTCAGTTAGCCAAAGCAAGTATAAAAGGTCATATAAACAATACCTCACTCTCGAGTGGAAAATTGAATATTAAAGCAGAACAACTTCATTATGGCGAAAATATTAAACTCCATTTACTTGATCTTGATTTATCAGGCGATGAACAAAATCACAAACTAATCCTAAAATCTCAAGGCGCGCCTGTTGCTGCAAATTTACAAATTAACGGACATTTTGACCGCACTTTGGAACAGTGGAAAGGCACAATTTCACAGGTAAAATTTGAAACTCCGATTGGCGATGTAAAATCCAACCAAGCGATTGCAGTGTCCTACGATAACAAACAAACACAAGCCAATATTGCCTCACATTGCTGGCAAAACACCGATGTAGAATTATGTTTCCCACAAGCATTCAATGCAGGCAAGCAAGGCAATATTCCTTTCCAATTTAAACGTGTTAATTTGGATTTAGTGAATAAACTTATCGAACAAAACAGCCTCAAAGGCAATTTACAAGTGCAAGGAAATGTTGCTTGGTTTACGGATAAACCATTCCAATTTACCGCCAACATAGATGGCAATCATTTAGCCTTCTCTCAAAAATTGGATTACCGTACATTTAAATTGGATATTCCAAAATTAACACTTAACGCCGATATTCAAAATAATAATTTGGTTTTAAAAACAGACATCAATTTGCATAACCAAGGCAGAATTGTAGGCGATATTCGTTTAAACGATCTTGCGAAAAATCGCCAACTTGGCGGTAGCCTTGCGATAGAACGATTAAGTTTGAGTATTGCGAATCAACTACTCACTCAAGGCGAATCCGTGAATGGAGAAGTGGTATCAAAATTGCGTTTCGGTGGGAATTTAGAGAAACCATTATTAAATGGTGACTTCAATATTCGTAATATTCGTAATATTCGTACCAAATTAAAATCTATGCCAGTGAATATTAGTGATGGCGATATTGCTCTGCGCTTTAATGGTAACCGTTCAACATTGCAAGGGAAAATCAAAACAGTAGATAGTCACTTAAACTTAACTGGACGTGCAAACTGGGCTAATATTGAACATTGGACAACAGAATTAAATGCGCAAGCAAATAATTTCAACGTGGATATTCCTTCTATGGCGAAACTACGTTTCAGTCCAAATATCACGATAAAAGCCAATCCGAAGGAATTGAATTTAAGCGGAACAGTGGATATTCCTTGGGCACGTATTAAAATTGACAGTCTGCCAGATACTGCTGAGCCAGTAAGCGAAGATGAAGTTATTTTAAATGGCCCTCATAAGAGCAAAGAAGAACTGATTAAACGCGAATTTGCGGCAAAAACAAAATCAGGAATGTATATTCGCTCTGATTTACGCATCAATATTGGTAAAGACGTTAGCCTTGATGCCTATGGCTTGAAAACCAATCTTGATGGTTTACTTTCTGTGAAACAAGACAAAGGCAATTTAGGTTTATTTGGTCAGATTAATTTAACTAAAGGTCGCTATGCTTCTTTCGGGCAAGATTTACTGATTCGTAAAGGGCTTATTAGCTTTTCTGGGCAAGCGACACAACCTACATTGAATATTGAGGCTATTCGTAATCCTGAAACAATGGAAGACAGCAAAATTACTGCTGGCGTGAGAGTGATTGGCATAGCTGATAGCCCAGAAGTCACTATTTTCAGTGAACCAAGCAAACCACAAGATCAAGCACTTTCTTATTTATTAACAGGTCGTTCGTTAGAAAGCAGCGGAGAAGTGGGTTCAACGGGATCAGTTGGCGCAGCATTGATTGGTTTAGGCATTTCAAAGAGCGGTAAATTAGTGGGCAGTATTGGCGAAGTTTTTGGTATTCAAGACTTAAACCTTGGTACATCTGGCGTGGGCGATAAATCCAAAGTGACGGTAAGTGGCAATATTACCAATCGCTTACAAATAAAATATGGCGTAGGTTTATTTGATGGCTTAGCAGAAGTTACATTACGTTATCGCCTAATGCCACAGCTTTATTTTCAATCCGTTTCTAGCACAAACCAAGTGTTTGATTTACTTTATAAATTTGAATTTTAGGAATGTTATGAATGACGCTATTTTAGAACCCAAACATCGTGGCAATGTACGTGAAATTGCTGCGATTGATCTTGGCTCAAACAGCTTTCATATGATTGTTGCGCGTATTGTAAACGGCTCAATCCAAGTGCTTTCGCGCTTAAAACAAAAAGTTAAACTCGCGGAAGGCTTAGATGAAAATGCGGTGCTTAATCAAGAGGCCATCACACGTGGTGTAAATTGCTTAGCCTTATTTGCTGAACGTTTACAAGGATTTCCTATGGAAAACGTCAATGTAGTTGGCACTTATACGTTACGAAGAGCGGTGAATAATGACGAATTTTTACGTCAAGCAGCCAAAGTTTTCCCCTATCCCATTAATATTATTAGTGGGCAAACTGAAGCGAAAACCATCTACGCTGGCGTATGCCACACTCAACCAGAAAAAGGCAGAAAGCTTGTTATAGATATTGGTGGTGGCTCGACAGAAATGATCATCGGCGATGATTTCACGCCGCTTATAGCTGAAAGCCGACATATGGGATGTGTGAGTTTTGCGACTCAATTTTTTACCGATGGTATTATTTCCCCAGAAAACTTTCAACGCGCGCGCCAAAGTGCGGTCAATAAAATCGAAGATTTAGGCTTTGAATATCGCAAATTAGGTTGGCAATCTGTACTTGGTTCATCGGGAACGATTAAAACTGTTGCACAAGTCATTGCGACTAATCTCGATCCAAATGGAACCATTACAGCCGAGCGATTAAATGCTCTAATTAAACAAACACTACAAGCCAAGCATTTTACCGAGCTAAATATTAACGGTTTAAACCAAGACCGCGTGGATGTTTTTGTACCCGGTTTAGCGATTTTAAGTGCAGTGTTTGACGTTTTTCGTATTCAACAAATGCGCTATTCTGACGGTGCATTGCGCGAAGGCGTCATTTATAGCCTAGAAAAAACTTCCAAGTTGCAGATATTCGAGCGAGCACCGCTTGAAGGTTAAGTGAGCAATTCAATATTGACCAAGCTCATCGCGTTGCGGATAGTGCTAATTTACTCAGTGCGCAATATTTATGGGAGAAAAATTTAGGGCAAGCTAAATACTTGTCCTATTTTTATAATTTGACGGTCTGAAATAACGCTTTTATTTCATCCAATGATAATAATCTAAATGAGCCATTTTCTAATCCATTAATAGATAATGAGCCCATACTCACTCTCACTAATCGTAAAGTGGGGAAACCAATATGCGCAGTCATTCTCCGCACTTGGCGGTTGCGCCCTTCACTAATCTTAATTTCTAACCAGCTTGTGGGAATATTTTTCCGTTCTCGGATAGGTGGATTGCGTTCCCATAAATTTGGCTCTGAAATTAACCGCACTTTAGCGGGTTTAGTCATACCATCTTTAAGTTCTACACCTTTTCTGAGTTGTGCTAAATCGGTTTCTTCAGGGATACCTTCCACTTGCACCCAATAGGTTTTTTCTGTTTTAAATTTGGGATCTGATAAACGATGTTGTAATTCACCATTATTGGTTAAAATCAGTAATCCTTCACTGTCTCTATCTAATCGACCTGCCGCATAAACATTTGGAATTGAGATAAAATCTTTTAAGGTAGCGCGTCCTTGTTCGTCGGTAAATTGTGTGAGCACATCAAAAGGTTTATTGAATAACACAACTGTGGTTTCATCCAACGACAACGTTTTGGGTTTTAATTTTGGTTTAAAAGTGCGGTGAAAATTAACCGCACTTTTTCCTTTAAACGGCAATTTCCCCACTGAAAAATTCTTCTTCATTGAATTAGATTTCTATTTTGAAAGACTTGCAACATCATAGCAAAACTTCAGGCTGTAGTAATGATGATTACTTGAGTGAACTTGAAAAATTAAAAAGGCTAAGCCAGTAAAAACTGAACTTAGCCTCTCAATTAAATTTTCAAAATCGATATTTAAATCGATCTTTTTAATGGAAAATTATTTACCATCCCAAGCTTGTACTGCATCTAAACGAGCTTTGATTTGGCCTTGTGTATCTTTTTTGAAATACCCTTCAGCTAAACCGCCTTCCCAGCCACCGTAGTTTGCGTTAGGTAACATGATGAAAGTTTTACCAAATTTGCCTTGGTTTTGATCAACGAATGCACGGCGGTCAGCGTTTAATTTGCCATATACGGAATTACCGAAGTCATCTAAGTTATCGCCTACATAAAGTACGATTTCATAGCCTTGTTTTTCAATTTCTGCAAAACGAGCCGCTTTAGCTGATTTGTCTTTTTTCAAATAAAATGCAGATTCTTCCACGCCATTGAAACCTAAGCGTTTCATATCATCGATAGTGCCTGCTTTTTCAGAGCTGTCTTTGCGGTTTGTTACGTAGAACACTTTACCTTTGTGGCTGTTTACATAATTATTAAATTCTACCGCACCCGGAACGGCACGAGATTGACGTGCGTCTACCCAACGAGTCCAATCTTTACCATCGAATGGTTTGTTATTTTGAACTTGCCAGCCAGCATAAGGGCTGTTGTCTAACATAGTTTCATCTAAATCAGCCACAACCGCTTTTTTCTTACCTTTTGCCACTTTTGCGTGATCAAATGCAACTTTTGCCGCATTGTACGCTTGATAAGCTAATGCTCTATATTCGCCAGAATCTTGCATCCAGTTTAATCCAAGCACAGCTTGTTGTTGTAATTGCATATTTGCATGTTCTTCTGATTTCATTTGGTGTGAACCACAGCCAGCTAAAACAAAAGCAGAAAGAGCCGCAAGTGCGGTCATTTTTAACGTTGTTTTCATATTATGTTCCTATTCATTAAGGATATAGTAAGTCTTTCTGAAAAACACTTTTCAATTGAAAAGTGTTTTTCATCATAGATGGCATTAATAACCGTAAATAAACTTACCTACGGTTATAATAGAAATTATTTTATTCCTTTTAAGAATTCCACGCAAGTATCTGGGAAATCAGTAAATACACCTGTTGCCCCTGATTTATTCAATAAGGCATCATACATTTGATTTACATCTGTGAAAAACGCGGGTAGTGCATCTTTACGCACGGTGTAAGGATGCACTTCCACATTATATTGTGCAAGTTCTTTTACCAACGGAGTGTACACAATATTATCAGGTTTGACGAGGGTGGATTTGATTACGTTATATCTGAATGTCAAACCTGTAAATGGCAAATTGATATGTCATCTAACGTAACTTGTATTCATCCATTAACTTTACTTTGTATGTCGATGGATGCTTAAATAAGAAAAATGCACGTTGTAATTAAGGTGCATTTTTATGATTAATTTTATCTATGAAAAAACCGACTTTATATTGATAAAGTCGGTTTTTAATTCAGTTCAATTTAACATTAACCTGCAACAGCAATACGTTTCATATCTGTCATATAACCACGTAATTCTTGACCGATTAATTCAACAGGATGGTTACGAATTGCATCGTTTACATCACGTAAAGTAATGTTATCGACTTCCACTGCTGGAGTTGGCTCGCCCAAGTCACCTTTTTGAAGATTAGGGATAATTTCTTTTGCAAGAATTGGGGTTGCTACGTTAGAGAATAAATAGTTACCATATTCTGCGGTATCTGAAATTACTACGTTCATTTCGTATAAGCGTTTACGTGCGATGGTGTTCGCAATTAATGGTAATTCATGAAGTGATTCATAGTAAGCTGATTCTTCATAAATACCGCTTGCAACCATCGCATCAAAGGCTAATTCTACACCAGCTTTAACCATTGCGATCATTAATACGCCGTTATCAAAATATTCTTGTTCGCTAATTTTGCCATCATATTTTGGTGCATTTTCAAAGGCTGTTTTACCTGTTGCTTCACGCCATGCGAATAAATCTTTGTCGCCATTTGCCCAGTCTGCCATCATTGTTGCAGAGAAGTGACCGCTAATGATGTCATCCATGTGTTTGTAATATAAAAAACCAAGGCTTTCTTTGATTTGTTCAGCCAGTTCAAATGCACGTAATTTTGCACTGTTTGACAAGCGATCCATCATTAATGTGATACCACCTTGTTTTAATGCCTCGGTAATGGTTTCCCAACCGTATTGGATTAATTTACCTGCGTATGCAGGATCTTTACCGTCTGCCACTAATTTGTCATAACATACGATAGAGCCTGCTTGTAACATACCGCAAAGGATTGTTTGCTCACCCATTAAGTCAGATTTTACTTCTGCCACGAATGAAGATTCTAAAACACCTGCTTTATGACCGCCAGTTGCAGCAGCCCATGCTTTTGCGATCGCCATGCCTTCGCCTTTCGGGTCATTTTCAGGATGAACTGCGATTAATGTTGGCACACCGAAACCACGTTTGTATTCTTCACGAACTTCAGTACCTGGACATTTTGGCGCAACCATCACAACCGTAATATCTTTACGGATTTCTTCGCCAACTTCAACAATATTGAATCCGTGTGAATAACCAAATGCAGAGTCTTTTTTCATTAAAGGCATCACATCAGCAACCACTTTAGAGTGTTGTTTGTCTGGCGTTAAGTTTACGACTAAATCTGCAGTTGGAATTAATTCTTCATAAGTACCCACTTTAAAACCATTTTCGGTTGCACGTTGGAATGATGCACGTTTTTCTGCAATTGCTTCAGGGCGTAAGGCATAGCTAATATCTAAGCCAGAATCACGCATATTCAAACCTTGGTTTAAACCTTGCGCACCACAGCCCACGATAACGATTTTTTTGCCTTTTAAGAAGTTTGCTTCATCTGCAAATTCTTCGCGATCCATAAAACGACAACGACCTAATTGATCTAATTTTTGACGTAAATTTAATGTGTTGAAATAGTTAGCCATTTTTTGTCCTTAATTGTGTAAGGTTGATAATTGTATGATGTTGTGTTTGCATATTTTTTTGTTGTGGTTTGATTATAGGATTTTTTATAATTGCGTAAAGTGATATTATAGGAATGTAATGTTGCGATTTGTGCAATTATGTTGTTTTTTTGTGGATTGACATCGTATTTCGCTCGATGAGCGACCTACTTTCTTTTACTCGTGTAAAAGAAAGTAGGCAAAGAAAACACGCCCCAATTAAATCGCTGTTCTTTGCTTTGTTTCAATTTTCTTAACGGCAATTTGCTGAACTCGCTACGCTCAAACAGACGCAAATTGCCTAAAAATTGAAAGTCGCAAAGGCGATTTATATGGGGCATAATTTACCTTAGTGTTATTTAAAAAGTGCGGTTAGTTTTGCATTCGTTTTTAAATTTAAGAAAGAACAAAATCGGTTCCCTTCTTTGCCGCCTGAAAAATTGGAAATTTGTAGGAAATTTTCGTCTGTTTGAGCGTAGCGAGTTCAGCAAATTTCCGTTAAGCAAATTTCCAATTTTTCAGGAAATAAGGCAAAGTAGGGCGTGTTTTCTTTTTGCCTACTTTTGCTTTGCACGAGCAAAGAAAAAGTAGGTCGCCATCGGCGAAACCCGATATTAAATAAAAGAAGAAATTATGGAATTTACCGACCTACAAATATTCATCCACCTCAGTGATACAAAAAACTTCACCAAAACTGCCACCCAAAACCACATGTCTCCCTCTACGCTTTCCCGTCAAATTCAACGATTGGAAGACGAGTTAGGGAAGACACTTTTTATTCGTGATAATCGTCAAGTCAAACTTACTGAATATGGCGAGAAATTTTTGCAATTTGCTAAAACAGAATGGCAAAACTGGCAACAATTTAAACAACAACTGAAAGATGAATCCGATGAACTTTGCGGTGAAATTAAACTTTTTTGTTCTGTAACCGCATCTTATAGCCATCTTCCGCACGTACTTAAACAGTTTCGCCAGCGTTATCCTAAAGTGGAAATTCAACTGACTACAGGCGATCCAGCGTTAGCACTAGAGTTAATTCAAGCGCAGCAAGTCGATCTCGCACTTGCGGGGAAACCAAATAATCTGCCCTCTAGTGTAGTTTTTCATAAAATAGATGATATTAGTTTGTCCCTAATTGCCCCGCGAGTGGCTTGTTTGGCGACACAATTACTGCAAGAAAAACCAATTGATTGGCAGCAAATGCCTTTTATTTTCCCTGTTGAAGGGCACGCTCGGCAGCGGATTGAACAATGGTTACGAGAGAAACAAATTAAACATCCGAAAATTTATGCTACCGTTGCCGGGCACGAAGGAATTGTGCCAATGGTGGGATTAGGATTTGGATTAGCAATGTTGCCTGATGCAGTAATTGACAACAGCCCAATGAATAACCAAATTTCCAGACTTAATCTTGATAAACCTATTGAGCCTTTTGAATTAGGTATTTGCACACAAAAAAGAAATCTCGAACAGCCCCTAGTCCGTGCATTTTGGGCGATGTTAGAATAGAATAAATAATGGTTTAAAATAAGGATTTCTTATGTTTAAAGGTGTTCTCGTTTCATTATTAGCCTCTTTTCTATTTGGCTATATGTATTATTTTTCTACGTTACTCAAACCTTTGAGTGGCACAGATATTTTCGGTTATCGGATGATATTTACTTTTCCTTTTGTCCTGTTGTCCGTCACATTATTTAAACAAAAAGCGGCTTTAATTGAACGTTTAAAACGCATTCAAAAACGACCGCACTTAGCATTGTCGTATTTACTTTGCGGATTATTAATGGGTTTTCAAATGTGGCTTTTTCTTTGGGCACCGAATAATGGCAGTTCATTAAGTGTATCTTTTGGTTATCTACTTTTACCAATTGTAATGGTGGCAGCAGGTCGCGTGTTTTTTAAAGAACGCATTTCAACATTCAAATTTATTGCAGTTATCATTGCAACATTAGGCGTAATTTCTAATATTGTGTTAAAAGGCGGTCTTTCTTGGGAAGCCATTGTTATCTGTTTAGGTTACACCGCGTATTTTTCTATCCGAAAAGCGTTAAAAAATACCGATCTTGCCTCCTTTTGTTTAGAAATGTTAAGTCTTATTCCTGTCAGTATTTATTTTGCGATGCAAACAGATTTCGCAGTGGTCGAACAAAGCAATCCTAATATTTGGGGGCTGCTTGTATTACTAGGATTAATCAGCGGTACTGCGTTAATTGCCTATGTAATAGCCAGTAATATGCTTCCTATGAGTTTACTCGGTCTGCTTGGTTATGTTGAAACTATTATGATGCTATGCGTATCATTTTTGATCGGAGAACAAATTGATAGCGAAAGCTACCCACTTTTTATTTGTTTAGTCATCGCGATGATTCTTGTTATGATTGATGGCGTGTACAAACAACACGCAAAAAGAAGTTTATAAATGTCATTTAAAGAAATAATCCCACAGAAAGCTTGGGAAATGATGCAACAAGGCGCGATATTAGTCGATATTCGAGATAATATGCGCTTTGCTTATTCACATCCTAAAGGTGCTTTTCATTTAACCAACCAAAGTTTTTTGCAATTTGAAGAACTAGCAGATTTTGACTCGCCTATTATTGTGAGTTGTTATCACGGCGTGAGTAGTCGCAATGTAGCGACTTTTCTCGTGGAACAAGGCTATGAAAATGTATTTAGTATGATTGGCGGATTTGATGGATGGTGCAGAGCAGAATTGCCGATTGATACCGCTTACTAACCCATTTCATCAAAAACATATAAGATATAAAAAAGTGCGGTAAAAATTCACCGCACTTTTGTTGTTATTCTAATTAACTGAAAATTAGTTTTTTGCTGCTGCCGCTGCTTTTACAATTACTGCAAATGCAGGAGCTTTTAATGATGCGCCACCCACTAATGCACCGTCGATGTCTGGCTGAGTAAATAATTCAGCGGCATTTGCATCATTTACAGAACCACCGTATTGGATAATCACTTGCTCTGCCACGGCTTGAGATTTGGCAGCGATGTGACCACGGATAAATGCGTGAACGGCTTGCGCCTGTGCTGGAGTCGCAGATTTACCAGTGCCAATTGCCCAGATTGGTTCGTATGCGATCACTGCACCATTGAATGCTTCTACACCTAATGCGTTGATCACTGCATCAATTTGACGTGCGCACACTTCTTCTGTTTTGCCTGCTTCATTTTCTGCTTCCGATTCGCCGATACATAATACTGGCACTAAACCTGCTTCTTTAAGTGCGGCAAATTTTTTCGCGATAAATTCGTCGTTTTCTTTATGATAAGTGCGGCGTTCAGAGTGTCCAATAATGATATATTTTGCCCCGAAATCTTTTAACATTTCAGTTGAAATATCGCCAGTAAATGCACCTTTTACGTTCACATCAACGTTTTGTGCGCCTAATTGAACCACACTTTTACCGCCACAGCTGCAACCACAACCAGAAAGTGCTACTTCAGCCGTACCTAAATACATAACGGGGGGGGCAATTGCTACATCACAACCTGTTACATCATGTAATTCTGCTTTTAATCCCTCGATTAATTCTTTGGTGAACGCTTTGGAACCGTTTAATTTCCAGTTACCCATAACTAAAGGACGACGTGCCATTTTTGTTTCTCCATAGTTGATAAAATTAACTTGCTTACTATACCAAAATTTCACCACGATTCTTTGCAGAAGATCATAAAATTAAAAAAATTCTCATAGAAAGATGATTATCTTGTGCTAAAAAGCTACAATTACCTGTATGGAACCAATAAAAAATAACCAATTATGAAACTTTTCAAAGCTGAACAATGGAATATTGACGTGCTTCTTCCTCTTTTTGAAGCCTATCGCCAAGCCTATGGACAAGCAGAAAATCCAGAACGTACCTTAGCTTTTTTAACTAATCGTATGCGTTTTAATGAAAGCCAGTTTTTTATTGCGGTGGATGAAAATGAAAAGGCTATTGGCTTTGTGCAGCTTTTTCCTCGCCTTTCTTCTTTACAATTACAACGCTATTGGCAAATCACCGATATTTTTGTATTAGAACATCCTCAACAAACAGAAATTTATGCGGCGTTGATTTCTAAAGCAAAAGACTTTGTGCATTTTACGCAATCCAATCGTTTAGTCGCGGAATTAGCGCAAAATCAATATTCAATGTTGGAAGCGGAAGGGTTTAAATTAAACCCGAAAGAACGTTTATTTGAATTGAGTCTGTAATGCTAACAGCGTTAAATCGTTATTGGGATTATTTGCGGATTGAACGCCAAATGAGCCCTCACACGCTCACCAATTATCAACATCAACTTGATGCCATCATCAAAATCTTAGCGCAACAAGACATTCATGCTTGGGCACAAGTGACACCCAGCGTGGTGCGTTTTATTTTGGCGGAAAGCAAAAAACAAGGCCTAAAAGAAAAAAGCTTGGCTTTACGTTTATCCGCATTGCGTCGATTTCTCAGTTTTTTAGTGCAACAGGGAGAATTGAAAGTAAACCCAGCCACAGGCATTTCCGCACCAAAACAAGGCAAGCATTTACCGAAAAATATGGATGGCGAGCAAGTTCAACAGTTGCTTGCAAATGATAGCAAAGAGCCGATTGATATTCGTGATCGTGCTATTTTGGAATTAATGTATAGTTCAGGTTTACGTTTATCTGAATTACAAGGCTTAGATTTAAACAGCGTTAATACCCGCGTGCGGGAAGTGCGTGTCATCGGGAAAGGTAACAAAGAGCGTGTAGTGCCGTTTGGGCGTTACGCTTCGCATGCCATTCAGGAATGGTTAAAAGTGCGGTCGTTATTTAATCCAAAAGATGAGGCGTTATTTGTTAGCCAGCTTGGAAATCGCATTTCTCATCGAGCCATTCAAAAACGTTTAGAAACTTGGGGTATTCGTCAAGGCTTAAATAGCCATCTTAATCCGCACAAATTACGTCATTCTTTTGCGACGCATATGTTGGAAGCCAGTTCTGATTTACGCGCCGTGCAAGAATTGCTTGGGCATAGCAACCTTTCCACCACACAAATTTATACTCACTTAAATTTCCAACATCTAGCAGAAGTGTACGATCAGGCGCACCCAAGAGCGAAACGAAAAAAATAAAAGTGCGGTTAAAACAAAAGAAATTTTAACCGCACTTTTAATTAATATTAGATTACTTCGCAGGAATATCGGCAAGTACTCTTGTCAATAAATCCCAATAGGTTTGTACTGCTGCGATTTCCACTTTTTCATCTGGTGAGTGAGCATTTCGGATTGTTGGCCCAATAGAAATCATTTCTATATGTGGATAATGTTCTTTTAAAAGACCACATTCTAATCCTGCGTGAATGACTTTCACTACAGGTTGCTCGCCTAGCACTTCAGCATAATGTTTACGAGTAACGTCTAAGATGATTGAGTCATTTACAGGTTGCCAGCCTGGATAAGGCGCAGAAAACTCGACTTTTGCATTTGCTAAGATTGCAAGTGAGCTGAGCATTTCAGTTACGTAATATTTACCGCTTTCAATTAATGAACGAACTAAAATAGTGCTTTTTACAACATTACCTTCTGTTTTCAATACGCCAACGCTTAATGAGCTTTCTACGACATTTTTAACTACATCACTATTGCGGATTACGCCGTTTGGCAATACGTTGAGTGCGTTAATAACCGTTTGAGTGCTTTGTGCGGTGAATACGGTAGGGGCTTTTTCTGCGGATTCTACAAAAAGTGTGAAATTAGGTTCTGCAATTGCTAATTCTTCTTTAAGCACAACCGCTAGATTTTCTACCGCACTTTCTATGGTTTTTACATCGCCATTAAAGGCTAACACAGCTGCTGCTTCTCGAGGAATTGCATTACGAATTGAGCCACCACGAATCTCAGAGAGAGCAAAGTGCGGTTGATTTTGAGTGAGTTTTGCTAATACTCGTGCTAAGACTTTAATTGCATTTGCGCGCCCTGTATGAATATCGCCGCCAGAGTGACCGCCACGTAAACCTTTAAGGGTGATTTGTGCGCTATGCTCAAACGTATTGGTTTCATATTGAACGGGAATTTCAAAGTTTGCGTTAATGCCGCCCGCACAACCAATGTAAATTTCGCCAATTTCTTCAGTATCTGTATTGATTAAAATTTCAGATTGTAACCAGTTATGACGTAAGCCTTTTGCGCCATCCATCCCAGTTTCTTCTGTCATTGTTAAAAGCACTTCAAGAGGTGGATGGGCTAAATCATTGCTTTCTAACACCGCTAAAGTAGAGGCTAAACCGATACCATTGTCAGCTCCTAATGTGGTACCTCGTGCTTTTACCCATTCTCCATCGATATAAGGTTGAATAGGATCTTTGGTAAAATCATGTGGGTTGCCTTCATTAGCCTGTGGCACCATATCTAAGTGCGCTTGTAGCACAACAGGTGTGTGATTTTCCATTCCTTTCGTTGCGGGTTTACGAATGAGGACATTACCTACTTCATCGCGTTCAACAAAAAAATGCTTTTCTTTTGCCCAATTTACAATAAAGTTAGCTAACGTATCTTCATAATGAGAAGGATGAGGGATTGCACAAATTTGATCAAACCATTTCCATAACAGTGAAGGTTGAAGTGTTGTAATTTCAGACATAATTGCTCCTTTTTACTGAAAATATTTACGAAATAATAGCATAAAACGCCATTTCGGGTTATTCTTACGCAATTTTTTATTTCTCGATAAATTTAAACTAAGGTGCAATTATGAGCGAAAAATATGTGGTAACTTGGGATATGTTTCAAATGCATGCCCGCAAATTATCAGAACGTTTACTTCCAGCTTCCCAATGGAAAGGTATTATTGCGGTGAGTCGCGGTGGTTTGTTTCCAGCGGCTGTATTGGCTCGTGAATTGGGTCTTCGTCATATTGAAACCGTTTGTATCGCAAGTTATCACGATCATAACAATCAGGGAGAACTACAAGTTCTTCATGCAGCCCAAGTGCCAAATGGCGGCGAAGGATTTATCGTGGTAGATGATTTAGTTGATACGGGTAATACGGCGCGTGCGATTCGTCAAATGTACCCTAATGCAAAATTTGTCACTGTATTTGCAAAACCTGCAGGTGCGGAATTAGTGGATGATTACGTAATTGATATTCCACAAAATACTTGGATTGAGCAACCTTGGGATTTAGGTTTAACCTTTGTTCCACCTCTCTCTAGAAAATAATTTTTATACAAAAAAGTGCGGTTAAAATAAAAGGATTTTTAACCGCACTTTCTTTCATTTTATCGTTTTTCCTAATTTTTCACGGTAAACAGGTTAAAATTTTACTCACAATAAATATCCGTATGCGACTTCTTATTTTAATCCTTCTTTCAGTATTAGTATTGTTTCAACATGATTTTTGGTTTGGCAGTAACGGTTTTTTAGATTATCGTCAAAATGCTGAGAAAATTAAGGAAAATCAAGCAGAAAATGAAAAGCTATCTCAGCGTAATCAGCGTATTAATGCAGAAATTCAAGGATTAACAAAAGGTTTTGAAGCGATCGAAGAACGCGCACGAATGCAACATGGCTTAGTGAAAGAAAATGAAGTGTTCTATCATATTGTAAAAGAGAGTAAATAATGGCTCGTTCAATTATTGCGGTCTTGCCAGCTGCTGGCGTGGGTTCTCGAATGCAAGCGGATAAACCGAAACAATATTTAACGCTGCTTGGCAAAACACTGCTTGAACATACACTCGATGTGATGCTTTCTTATCCTGCCGTATCTAAAATTATCTTGGCGGTAAGCAAAGATGATCCTTATATTTCTACACTATCGCTCGATCCTAAAATTCAGTTAGTGGAAGGTGGCACAACGCGAGCTGAATCTGTCTTAAATGGTTTAAATGCAATTGCGGAAAAAAATGCCTGGGTGCTTGTTCATGATGCTGCCCGCCCTTGTTTACAACATGCTGATATTGATAAATTGTTAGCTATTGAAGATAAACAAGGTGCGATTTTGGCAATCCCAGTAACAGATACGATTAAACGAGCGGACAATCAGCAATGTATTGTAAAAACAGAAGATCGTAGCCAGCTTTGGCAAGCAATGACACCGCAGTTTTTCCCAGTAGATATATTAAGAGATGCGCTTTCCACAGGAATTCAACAAGGTGCGAATATAACAGATGAAGCATCCGCAATAGAACTTGCTGGATTTCGACCGCACTTAGTGGCTGGACGTAGCGATAATTTAAAAGTGACTCGTCCAGAAGATTTAGCATTAGCAGAATTTTATTTAACAAGGAATAAATTATGATCAGAATTGGACACGGCTTTGATGTTCACGCTTTTGGCGAAGATCGTCCATTAATTATTGGTGGTGTAGAAGTGCCTTATCATACGGGCTTTATTGCGCACTCAGATGGCGATGTGGCATTACACGCATTAACTGATGCAATCTTAGGGGCTGCGGCTTTAGGCGATATTGGAAAACTTTTCCCCGATACCGATATGCAATATAAAAATGCGGATAGTCGAGGCTTACTTCGTGAAGCATTTCGTCAAGTACAAGAAAAGGGATATAAAATAGGTAATGTTGATATTACCATCATCGCTCAAGCACCTAAAATGCGCCCACATATTGATGCAATGCGTGCCAAAATAGCTGAAGATATCCAATGCGATATTGAGCAAGTTAATGTGAAAGCAACGACTACCGAAAAATTAGGCTTTACAGGAAGACAAGAGGGGATTGCTTGTGAAGCCGTTGCTCTTTTAATCCGACAATAATTTACTATTCTTATATTCTTAAAAGTGCGGTGCAATTTGAAAAGAATTTCATCGCATTTTTATTAGTGAAATAATAAGCGATTGCTCGTTATTATTAAGTGACCATTGGTGAAAGGAAACGCCCATTTATGGGTGAGGGAGCAATAGAGGGCTTCAGTCCGCCTTTTTGCTTACCAACCGAATATATGGTTCATTATTAATTGATGGAATTTATACGCTTTAACGAGAATATTCCATTAACTAAACCATTTAATAAAACAAATGTAAAACAGTGAGCTTATTGCCAACTTAGATTTTCTTGTTATACATTTAACCAAAACGTCACAGGCCCATCATTTGTTAAGCTCACTTGCATATCCGCTGCAAATTGCCCTGTTGAAACAGGTAATTTCTCTGCGCACTTTTGGATAAAGTATTCATATAATTCATTAGCCAATGCTGGGGACGCACCTTTTGAAAAACTCGGGCGTAAACCTTTTTGCGTATCCGCTGCTAATGTAAATTGCGAAACGATAAGTAATTCCCCCTGCGCTTGTTGAACATTTAAATTCATTTTGTCATTTTCATCACTGAAAATTCGATAATTAAGCACTTTTTCAGCAAGTTTATCCGCTTTTTCTTGGTTATCTTCTTTTTCTACACCAAGCAAAACTAACAAACCTTTGCCAATTTTCCCTATTGTTTCGCCCTTTACATCCACTTTTGCTTGAGACACACGCTGAATTAGGGCGATCATTTCAATCCCTCAATAAAACTCGGTAACCATTCTTCAGCATAACTTTCTTGATCATCCACGTTTAACACGTCAATTTTTAAAGTCTCACAAATTTTTACCGCACTTTTTGCTTGAAGTGTTTGCTCCACTTTGTCCGCTGCATAGCAAAAAGTATCATAATCAGAACTACCTAATCCAACGACCGCAAAGCGAACATCTGAAAAATCCTTTTGGCTATTTGCTAATTCATCAAATAGAGGTTTTAAATTGTCTGGCAATTCGCCTGCACCGTGCGTTGAAGTGACAATCAGCCAAATTTTCTCGTTTTCAATGTCAGATAAATTTGGTCCGTGAAAAAGTGCGGTGGAGAAACCTTGAGTTTCTAAAACATCGTTTAAATGCTCGGCAACATATTCCGCACCACCTAAAGTGCTGCCTGAAAGAATGCAAATGTGCATTTTATTATCCTATATTTATTTTTTCTCAAAGAGAAAAAATTATTGAAATGATTAAAATAAAAAGGCTTAGAAAATCTAAGCCTTTTACTACGATTAAACGTTATCAAACTTACCAAGTAATGAACGAATATGCTCTTGCCAATTACGATGTTCGTTTTTCAGCTGTTCATTTTCAGTTTGTAAGTTTTCGATATTTCTTTGAGATTCTGCGTTTTTCTCTTTTAATTCTTCAACTTCTAATTGAAGTAATTGGATAGTTTCTACCGCTTGTTTAATTTTTTCTTCAAGTTGGTCTAAAATTTCTAAAGACATAATGATTTCCTTTTAAATATGGGTAAGTTTAGGGGTATTTTACCCAGTAAATTTACCTTTTTAAAGCATTGAATAAAAATTTATTATGCAAACGATTACTCAGTGATAGAATGATGCTATTTTTACCATAATCTTGAAAAATAAGCAGAAGGAGAATAATAATGAATCGAGCATTAGCCATTGAATTTTCACGAGTAACAGAAGCCGCCGCTCTAGCAGCTTACACGTGGCTTGGTCGAGGAAATAAAAATGCGGCAGACGATGCAGCGGTAAAAGCGATGCGTTATATGCTGAATTTGATTCATATGGACGCTGAAATCGTTATAGGAGAGGGCGAAATTGATGAAGCCCCAATGCTTTATATTGGCGAAAAAGTCGGTTCTGGCTTAGGGGAATTAGTTTCTATCGCAGTAGATCCTATTGATGGTACACGTATGACCGCAATGGGGCAATCTAATGCTATTTCTGTCTTGGCTGCAGGTGGCAAAAATACCTTTTTAAAAGCACCTGATATGTATATGGAAAAATTAGTGGTGGGTTCAAATGTAAAAGGCATCATTGATTTAAATTTACCACTGGAACAAAATCTTCGCCGCATCGCATCTAAGCTAGGAAAATCCCTTTCTGACCTTACCGTAATGGTATTAGCAAAACCACGTCACGATGCCGTAATTAAACAAATACATAACTTGGGCGCGAAAGTATTGGCAATTCCTGATGGCGATGTGGCAGGTTCCGTATTGTGTTGTTTACCTGATGCTGAAGTCGATCTTCTTTATGGAATTGGTGGTACGCCAGAAGGCGTGGCAGCTGCTGCAGCCATTCGAGCATTAGGTGGCGATATGCAAGCTCGTTTAATCCCACGCAATGAAGTAAAAGGCGACACCGAAGAAAATAAAAAAATTGCAGCTAATGAGATTCAACGCTGTGCAGCACTGGGCGTAAAAGTGAATGAAGTGTTAAAACTTGAAGATCTCGTGCGTGATGACAATCTTGTATTTACTGCAACAGGCATTACCAATGGCGATTTGCTTAAAGGTATCTCCCGCAAAGGCAATTTAGCCAGCACTGAAACCATTTTAATTCGAGGAAAATCCCGCACAATTCGTAAAATTCAATCTATTCATTATTTGGATGACCTTTATAAAATTTTGAATATTTAGCTCAAGCAAACAACATTCCAATTAATTTAATCTGCTCTCCAAAAAATGGGACAAATTACAAATGGACAGAGCAGATTTTAAGTATCATTTTTGAATAATTCCTAAAATTTTTTTCCTAAAAAAATCAAAAAAGATATTCAAAAAAGCGAAAAACCATATATGATATAAAAATATTTTATTAAAAGAAAAAGTATCAAATATGAATAACCTTAGTGCACAATTAGAAAATCAAATTGATGAATTAAAAAAGCTTCAGAAATCAGTCATTACCTATGAACAAGCGCAAAGACAACAACTTTACGCAGGGAAAATTACCGATCTCAAAGCATTTGGAAAAATGCTCAATGATAAGCGTAAATCACTTGGTATTGAGCTTAGTATGCTAGAACTGCAAACTGGCGTGTCTATTTCTACCTTGAACCGATTATTTCAAGATCCAAGCCAAGTGAGATTTACAACCGTGTTTCTTGTTGCTCAAACATTAGGGGTTTCACTATGCGCGATTTAGTCCGCTCGGGAAAAGTATTTCTCTACGGTGAATTTATTGGCTTACTTAGAGAAGATCATCATGGTTTTCATTTTTCTTACAACCCCGATTATCAAGGAATACCGCTCTCTCTCAGCTTTCCTATTGAGCAAAGCCCTTTTCATTCTGACACCTTATTCCCTTATTTTGCATCGCTAGTCCCAGAAGGCTGGCTAAAACACAAATATGCATTTCATCAACGAATTGATGAAGGTGATATGTTTCGCTTTTTACTTAATAATGGTGAAAATATGTTAGGTGCAGTGCAAATTCAGGAGGAAAAACAATGAATTTTTGTCGTATTTTATTAAAGCCATTAAAGAAAAATGAAGCACTTTCAGGTTACAGTGCTGAAGGTTTGCATTACCTTACAGGCAATAAACATTTTAATCCTGAATTACCTTTTTCTCGCCAAGAATTTATTACAGTGAAACCCCAAAAACAGCAAGGAATGAGCATTTCAGGTTTTCAACCAAAATTACAGCTTATTATCGAAGATGATCACTTTAACAGCATAAATCAACAGGGAAACTATATTTTAAAGCCCTCTCCAGAAGAGTATCCTTTTTTAGCTGAAAATGAACACGCCACCATGCGCATTATGAAAGAATTAGGGTTTGATGTGCCAGAAAATGGTTTAGTTTCTTTTGCTGGCGAACAAAATCATAAAGAATTTGCTTTTGTTATAAAGCGTTTTGATCGTGATAAACAGCAAAAACCAATGCACCAAGAACAACTTGATGGTGCAATGAATATTCGAGACAAGTACGGAAAAATAGGTGCAGATAATGAGCAATATGTGAGTTATGAACAAATTGCTAAGTTTATTTTGCAGCACACTGAAAATCATTTAGCTCAGCAACGAGAAATTTTTCGTCGAATTATTTACGCTTATTTATTAGGAAATAATGATCTTCACTTACGCAATTTTTCATTTATTTATCCCAAAAACAGTCATCCAAAACTTGCTCCAATTTATGATTTTGTGTCAGTGTCGCCCTATCCTGAAATATTTAATTCAACACTACTTGCCTTGCCATTGTTAGTGCGAGAAGAGGGTAATGACACACTAGCCAAAGGATTTAATACTCAATACGGCGAATATATCGGCGATGATTTTGTCGAGTTTGGGGAAAATATTGGATTAAATAAAAATGTGATTATTCAAAAATTAATTCCTGAAATTATACAAGAAAAGGAAAAAGTAGAGCAGATTTATTCACAATCCTTTATGCCGCAACCACATATTGATTGCGTGCTGAAAACTTATCGCAAGCGTTTATTTTTGCTTAACGTATTAAATGAACCTGAACTATAAAATCTAAAGGGAATATTTACCGCACTTTTTCCATCCAACAAAAAAATCGCACTTTTAACAGTGCGATTTTTTTCTTATATTAATTTAGGACATTCTGCCGTTTTCTATGCCAATCACTTGATCGCAAATTGCCATAGTGGATTGTCGGTGGCTGACGAGAATAATCAATTTTTCCGCTTTAACATTGAGTAATGATTTCAAAATCATTGCTTCGTTTAAGCTATCCAAATTGCTAGTTGGCTCATCAAGCAAGATAATCGGGGCATTATGTAAAAATGCTCGGGCAATACCGATACGTTGTTTTTCTCCGTCAGAGAGATTGCCACCCAATTCCGTCATTTTTGTTTGATAGCCTTGTGGCAAACTCAAAATAAAATCGTGAATTGAGGCTTTCTTCGCTGCTTCCATAATTTCTTCTAAGGTTGCATCACGGCGAGCAAGGCGAATATTTTCCTCAATGGTTTCGTTGAAAATATAGGTTTGCTGAGTAATGTATGCCATATTGTCACGCAAGCTACGAGTGTTAATATTCGGTAAGGTTTCGCCGTTAATTTTAATACTGCCTGATTTTGGATCGTAAAAACGCATAAGCAGTTTTAACAAAGTACTTTTACCGCTTCCGCTTCTGCCGTGAATACCTAAGATTTCCCCTTTTTTCACAGATAAGCTGACATCCGATAAAATTTGTTCTTCGCCGTAAGCGAAGTTTAGGTTCTCGACATCAATGTGAGAAACCTCTTTTAAATCCACCGCACTTTCTACGTCTTTTAACTCTGGCTCTTCCGCTAATAAACTTAATACTCGTTCGCCAGAAGCCAAAGTTTGTAATAAGTTGCTTGAAAGGTTACTTAAGGCGATAACTGGCCCATAGCTCGACATTAATAAAATCACGCCGATTAAAAAGGCTGAGAAATCAATTTTATCTAAGCTAAATAAAATTAAGCCAGTAAACAGCATAATAATGTTGAAAACGGATACTGCCACTTCAGTATAAACACGAACTTTCGCTTCTTGGTCTTTAATACGCTCAAAAGCCATATCGATTTTTTGGCTGCGTTGTTGAATTTCATCTAAGCGTTGTTTTGCATAGCCAAAAAGCTGAATTTCTTTCATACCACGCACGCTGTCGAGGAAGAAATCATTCATTTCGCCGACTAATTCACGATAACGTCTGCCATCTTCACGTGCCAATTTGGTGGTAATAATCGGTAGGATTACGCCCACTGTTAAATACGCCGCCAATGCCACAAGCACAAACCAACCTGAAAGATGCGCAAAGACCAACAATAAAATCGCAGAAGTAAAAAACGCAATCATAATTGGTGCAATAGTGTGTGCATAAAATACTTCGAGCAATTCAATATCATTGGTTACTAATGACACTAATTGCCCTGCTTGTTTATCTTGCAACTTCACAAAAGCCAAACGACGCAAAGAAGAAAACACTTTGTCACGCAATAATGCGAGTAATTTAAAAGCAATATAATGCCCTGACATTTGCTCTAAATAACGCAATACGCCACGAGCCACCGCTAATACGATAAGTGCGGTCAAAATGCCAGAGAAACTTAAATGAGTGTCAAAGTTTAAGAGATTCACTAACCCCATCGCACCCAGCACCATAATAAAGATGGCAGCAAGGAAACCGAGCGTCCCCATAGTAATGGTAAACGCCATAATGTGTGCAAGTGGTGTCACTAATTTCAACAAATGCCCCATTACAACAAAACCATTTTTACGCATTTGCCACCTCTCTAATTTGTTCTAAATCTTTTTGTTGTTGGAACATTTCAGCATACGCACCTTGTTTTGCCATTAAAGTTTCGTGAGTGCCTTGCTCAATCAATTTGCCTTGGTCAAGTACGTTAATACAGTCGGCATTTACCGCATTTGCCAAGCGGTGGGAAATCATCACAATGGTTTTTTGTTGTTTAAATTGTTGAATGAACTGCAAAATAATTTCTTCGCTTTCCACATCAATGTTACTGGTCGCTTCATCAAAAATATAAAGCTCGGCATTGTGTAACAAAGCACGCGCTAAAGCTAAACGTTGAATTTGACCGCCCGATAAATTCGCACCTCGGCTTAATAGCTGCATATCTAAGCCGCCATTTTCGCGTACAAATTGGGCGAGATTCACTTGTTCTAAACAAGCATAAATTTGTTCATCTGTGGCATCAATTTTCGCCATCGTCATATTTTCACGCAGCGAGCCTTTAAACACATAACTGCTGTGGCTTACTAATGATACTTTTTGATAGAAAGAAGTGCGGTCAATATTGAGGGCGTTTTGTCCATTAAACAAAATTTCACCTTGTTGCGCTTGATTAAAACCCATCAACAACGAAACTAAGGTCGATTTACCGCAACCACTTTTACCCACAAATACCGTAAGCTGATTTGGTAAAATACTCAAATCTAAACCTGTAATTGCTGGTTTTTCTTCACTATAAGAAAAATGCAGATCTTTAATTTCCACTTGAACGTTATTTTTGGCTTCAAAATCCACCGTACTTTGTTGGGTTTCCACTGGCGTATCAAGTAATGTGAAGATCTTATCTGAAGCCGCTTTGCCATTCATCGCCACATGGAAGAATGAACCAAGCAAACGAAGCGGAATAAAGAACTCAGAAGAAAGGAGAATAAATAAAATCACGCCTAACACGCTGAGTTGTGCATCTTGGAATTGCAATAATGCAGTTAAAATCCCAATTGCCGCGCCGCCATAAGCGAGTAAATCCATAAGAGAAACCGAGTTAAGCTGCATAGTAAGCACTTTCATGGTAATTTTGCGGAAATGCTCAGCCTCTTTATCCATCTCTTTCGCTTTATAAGCGTCGTCTTGATAGATTTTTAGCGTAATTAAACCCTGCAAGTTATCTAAAAAGCTGCTGCCTAACCCCACATAAATTGACCAATATTTTGCCAAAAGTTTTTTCGCAATTTTATTCACCGCAATAATCGACATAGGGATAAGCGGCACACAAATCAACAAAATTACGGCTGTTTTAAAGCTGAAAAAAATCAAGAAAACAAAGAGGGTAAGCGGTGCAAGCAAGCTATAAAAAAGCTGCGGTAAATAACGCCCAAAGTAAATTTCAAGCTGTTCTACACCTTCTGATGCCACTTGAATAATGCTTGAGGTGGATTGCTGGTTCACTTGGTTAAGCGGCATAGAAGCCAATTTACGATAGATAAGGCTACGCAATTCATGCTTCACTTTTGTGCTGGCAAAATAAGACGCCTGCACAGATTTTTTCCCTGCAAACGCACGCAATGCCAATGCTGCAATCAAAATGATGCCAAAAATGACCGCACTTAACAGGCTTAATTCGTGAAAATAAGCCGCCTGTAAAATATAAGAAAACACGACGGCACTAATAATCCCACCAACTAACGCCACCCAATTCCACAACACCGTGACGCCAATCCATTTTTTGCTGTCAGCCACCGTGTTAATTAGGCGTTTATCTATCATCATAATGATTACTCCTAAAATAAAAAGAAGTACGCATAGAAAGAATTATGCGTACTTAACGTAGGGTGGGCTTCAGCCCACCAAAATATCTTACGATTGTTTGATGGTGGGCTGAAGCCCACCCTACAACTACTAATATCAACAATCAACGGTTCGCATTATAGGAAACAAGCTCGTTTAAATACAGCAAATAATGAGAATAGTTTTTATTTCTTGATTTTGATCAAAAATACACTTTTAGTATTGTGAGAGAATACTTTCTCCTATAATATATTTGAGAATTATTATTATTTTTTTTATGGGATTAAATATGACCAATTTTAGATTAAACGTGCTTGCCTATTCCGTTATGCTTGGGCTAACGGCAGGTGTTGCTTATGCAGCTCAACCAACCAACCAACCAACCAACCAACCAACCAACCAACCAACCAACCAACCAACCAACCAACCAACCAACCAACCAACCAACCAACCAACCAACCAACCAACCAACCAACCAACCAACCAAAATAGTAATGTTTCTGAACAACTAGAGCAAATTAATGTATCTGGTTCTACCGAAAATAGTGATACAAAAACACCACCAAAAATTGCTGAAACGGTAAAAACGGCTAAAACGCTGGAAAGAGAACAAGCAAACAATATTAAAGACATCGTTAAATACGAGACTGGTGTTACTGTTGTTGAAGCTGGGCGTTTTGGGCAAAGCGGTTTTGCCATTCGTGGTGTAGATGAAAATCGTGTAGCGATTAATATTGATGGATTACGTCAAGCTGAAACATTATCTTCTCAAGGCTTTAAAGAGCTTTTTGAGGGTTATGGTAACTTCAATAATACGCGTAATGGTGCAGAAATTGAAACTTTAAAAGAAGTAAATATTACAAAAGGGGCAAATTCAATCAAAAGTGGTAGTGGTTCCTTAGGTGGATCTGTAATTTATAAAACAAAAGATGCGAGAGATTATCTCCTTAACAAGGATTACTATGTAAGCTACAAAAAGGGATACGCTACAGAAAATAATCAATCATTCAATACGCTGACTCTTGCAGGACGTTATAAAAAGTTCGATGTGCTAGTGGTTACAACAAGCAGAAATGGACACGAACTTGAAAACTATGATTACAAAAATGCAGATAGCCTTACTCAAGGTAAAAAAAGAGAAAAAGCAGACCCATACAAAATTGAACAAGATAGTACATTATTAAAATTATCTTTCAATCCTACTGAAAATCATCGTTTTACCCTTGCCGCTGATTTATATGAACATCGTTCTCGTGGGCAAGATTTATCCTATACACTAAAATATCAACGTAGTGGTAATGAAACCCCTGAAGTTGAATCTAGACACACCAATGATAAAACAAAGAGACGTAATATTTCATTTAGTTATGAAAATTTCTCCCAAACTCCATTTTGGGATACATTAAAACTCACTTATTCTGATCAACGTATTAAAACTCGTGCACGCACAGATGAGTATTGTGATGCTGGTGTAAGACATTGTCAGGGAACAGAAAATCCCGCGGGACTAACAGTAACAAATGGGGAAATAACACGTCGAGATGGTTCACCACTTAAATTTAAAGAAAAAGGAACTAAAGGAACTGAAAAAATCTATGAATTCAATAAATTTATTGATACTGATGAGAAAGTAATTGAAACAGGAATTAAGCCAGAACGTTACAATGAGGTTTGGTATGATTGTTCAATATTTAATTGTAAAGATGGTACAAAAATGAAAGTTTTTGAAGCTGATTATAGTTTTGGCACTACTGGAACGTGGAAAAAAGACGTTGAACTTGAAACAAAAGAATTAAATGGCAGAACATTCGCTAGAATAAAGAAAGGGAATTATAATAAAACATTCTCTATTCTTCCCTCATCTCCGGGTTATTTAGAACGCCTCTGGCAAGAGCGAGATTTAGACACCAACACCCAACAATTAAATTTAGATTTAACCAAAGACTTCAAAACTTGGCGTGTTGAACATAATCTACAATATGGTAGCTCATATAATACAACGATGAAGCGAATGGTTAATCGTGCTGGTAATGATGCTTCTGATGTACAATGGTGGGCTAAACGTACTCTAGGCACTAAAATGGTATATTATCCAGGACCACCACGTGAGGTACCTGAAACTTGTGAAAATACTTCTTCTTGGAATGCCTTTCTTTGCCCTCGAGTTGATCCTGAATTTTCTTACTTATTACCCATTAAAACAAAAGAAAAATCAGTCTATCTCTTTGATAGTGTTGTTATAACTGATTATTTATCATTTGATTTAGGATATCGTTATGACAATATCCATTATCAACCAAAATATAAACACGGCGTTACACCGAAATTACCTGATGATATTGTGAAAGAATTATTTATTCCATTAAAAAAAGGTCGAAATAGTAATGATGAAGTTAAGAAAAACGTACAAGAAAATATTGACTATATCGCTAAACAAAACAAAAAATATAAAGCACATTCTTACAGTTTTGCTTCAACGATTGATCCAACGAGTTTTCTTCGTTTACAACTAAAATATTCAAAAGGTTTTAGAGCACCAACTTCAGATGAAATGTATTTCACCTTTAAACACCCTGATTTCACTATTTTGCCAAATACTAATCTAAAACCAGAGATAGCAAAAACAAAAGAAATTGCTTTTACATTACATCATGATGATTGGGGTTTTATCTCGACAAGTCTATTTAAAACCAACTATAAAAACTTTATCGACCTAATATTTAAAGGAGAAAAAGATTTTAAATTAGTTGGCGGAGGTAAAACATTACCATTTTCTCTTTATCAAAATATTAATAGAGATAGTGCGGTAGTAAAAGGAATAGAAATTAATTCAAAAGTATTCCTTGGTAAAATGGCAAAATTTATGGATGGATTTAACCTAAGCTATAAATATACCTATCAAAAAGGAAGAATGGATGGCAATATTCCTATGAATGCAATTCAGCCTAAAACAATGGTGTATGGCTTAGGCTATGACCACCCAAGCCAAAAATTTGGATTTAATTTCTACGCCACCCACGTAGCCACTAAAAATCCAGAAGATACTTATGATATTTATGCGAAAGATAAAAAACAAGCCAACACTAGCATAAAATGGCGTAGTAAATCTTATACTATTCTAGATTTAATTGGATATGTGCAACCAATTAAAAATTTAACCATAAGAGCTGGTGTATATAATCTTACAAACCGTAAATATATTACTTGGGATTCTGCGCGTTCAATTCGTTCATTTGGAACAAGTAATGTTATAGATCAAAAGACAGGATTAGGCATTAACCGTTTCTACGCACCAGGTAGAAATTATAAGATGTCAGTGCAGTTTGAATTCTAAACTTATCTAAAATCAAAAGTGCGGTAAATTTTTACCGCACTTTTTCATTATGCACAATACGGATAACACGTATTCCAATACAATCCCCTCAATTAATTCAAGCATAAATAAAAACAAATTTTGTATATTGTAAATAATATTGCAAAATAGCCTCAAATTAAGACCTATGTAGAAAAATGATTATATTTAGTAACTTATCTTTAAAACGAGGGCAAACGGAACTTCTCGAAAATGCGTCTGCTACGATTAACCCCAAGCAAAAAGTCGGTTTGGTGGGGAAAAATGGTTGTGGTAAGTCGTCTCTTTTTTCCTTATTAAAAAAAGAATTAACGCCAGAGGGCGGTGAGGTAAATTATCCAGCAAATTGGCGGGTATCTTGGGTGAATCAAGAAACGCCTGCATTGGATATTTCTGCGATTGATTATGTGATTCAAGGGGATCGTGAATATTGCCGTTTGCAACAAGAGCTTGAACGTGCAAATGAACGCAATGACGGTAACGCTATTGCACGTATTCATGAGCAATTAGAAATGTTGGATGCGTGGACAATTCAATCGCGTGCCGCTTCTTTATTGCATGGTTTAGGATTTAGCCAAGAAGAAACAATACAGCCAGTGAAAGCCTTTTCGGGCGGTTGGCGGATGCGTTTGAATTTGGCACAGGCATTGCTTTGTCCATCGGATTTATTATTACTGGATGAACCGACCAACCATTTGGATTTGGATGCGGTTATTTGGTTAGAACGTTGGTTAGTGCAATATCAAGGCACTTTAGTATTAATTTCTCACGATCGTGATTTTCTCGATCCAATTGTGACAAAAATCCTTCATATCGAAAATCAGAAGCTCAACGAATACACGGGCGATTATTCTTCCTTTGAAGTGCAACGAGCCACTAAACTGGCACAACAAACGGCGATGTATCGTCAGCAACAGCAAAAGATTTCCCATTTACAAAAATATATTGATCGCTTTAAAGCCAAAGCGACCAAAGCCAAACAAGCGCAAAGCCGTATGAAAGCACTAGAAAGAATGGAACTGATTGCGCCTGCTTATGTGGATAATCCTTTTACTTTTGAATTTCGTCCACCGCAATCCTTGCCGAATCCGTTGGTGATGATTGAACAGGCAAGTGCAGGTTATGGCAGCGGCGAAAGTGCGGTAGAAATTTTAAGTAAAATTAAACTGAATTTGGTGCCAGGTTCGCGGATTGGTTTGCTCGGTAAAAATGGTGCGGGAAAATCAACTTTGATTAAACTTTTAGCAGGAGAACTGACCGCACTTTCAGGCACAGTTCAGTTGGCAAAAGGCGTGCAGCTTGGCTATTTTGCCCAGCATCAATTAGATACTTTACGCGCAAATGAATCCGCTCTGTGGCATATGCAAAAACTCACACCAGAACAAACGGAGCAACAGGTTCGCGATTATTTAGGCAGTTTTGCGTTCCACGGCGATAAAGTAAATCAAGCAGTAAAATCTTTTTCTGGAGGAGAAAAAGCCCGCTTGGTGTTGGCTTTGATTGTTTGGCAACGACCGAATTTGTTATTACTTGATGAACCGACTAACCATTTGGATTTGGATATGCGTCAGGCATTAACGGAAGCGTTGGTGGATTACGAAGGTTCTTTGGTGGTGGTGTCTCACGATCGTCACTTATTACGCAATACCGTGGAAGAATTTTATTTAGTTCACGATAAAAAAGTAGAAGAATTTAAAGGCGATTTAGAAGACTATCAAAAATGGCTGAATGAACAAAACAGTACGTCTGAAAATAAAGTTTCAGAAAAAGTGGGCGATAATGAAAATTCGGTTCAAAATCGTAAGGAACAAAAACGCCGTGAAGCAGAGTTACGCCAACAAACTGCACCATTACGTAAAAAAATCACGCAATTAGAAGAAAAAATGAATAAATTTTCTTCTGAGCTTGCGAACATAGAAAATCAACTGGCAGATGCTGAATTATATAATGCCGAAAATAAAGAAAAATTGACCGCACTTTTGGCTCAACAAGTGGATGTGAAGAAAGCATTGGATGATGTGGAAACGGAATGGATGACCGCACAGGAAGAATTGGAAGAAATGCTTCAAGCATAAGGATAGATTATGAATCAAAGCCTTTTTCATCATAGCAAACAACTGGAATATTGCCCTCAATGTGGTGCGCCTTTGCAAATTAAACAAGGCAAAAAAGGGCTGTTTTTAGGTTGCTCTGCTTATCCTGAATGTGATTATTTGCGTCCTTTGCAACGATCGGAGCATAAAGTATTAAAAACACTTGATGAAATTTGCCCGAAGTGCGGTAATTTATTGCAGTTGAAACAAGGCAGTTTTGGGATGTTTATTGGTTGTAGTCATTATCCTGAATGCGATTTTGTGGTGCGAGAAGAATCTGAGACTGAGGAAAAAATTGCTTGTCCTGAATGTAAAACGGGGTATTTGATTTCTCGTCGAGGTCGCCAAGGAAAGATTTTTTACGGCTGTGATAATTTTCCTAAATGTAAATTTTCTTTGCCTGCCAAGCCTTATACCCTGCCTTGCCCAACCTGCCATTTTCCACTTTCCTTGTTAAAAGGCGAAGATGGGGAAAAACAAATTTTCCAGTGTGCAAATAAAACTTGCCGTCATATTTTTGAGCAATAAAAGTAAAAGAATGAAATGAATAGAGAACAAATCGCCGATGCCCTTCGACAAAATCAAGTGGTTGCTTATCCCACTGAAGCCGTATTTGGTTTAGGCTGTAATCCGCAAAGTGAAAGTGCGGTAAAAAAATTACTTGATTTAAAGCAACGTCCAGTGGAAAAAGGGCTGATTTTAGTCGCTCCTAGCTTGGATTTTTTCCGTCCTTTTGTCGATTTTGAACAGATTAACGATGAACAGCTTTCTCGCCTGCAAGGTAAATATGAACGCCCAACGACTTGGATTGTGCCAGCTAAATCCACCACTCCGCATTTTCTCACAGGAAAATTTGATAGCATTGCAATACGTTTGTGCGATCACCCATCTGTGAAAGCCTTATGTGAAATCACGGGTTTTGCATTAACTTCGACTAGCGCAAATCTGACAGGAGAGCCACCTTGCCGCATCGCCGATGAAGTGCGGTCACAATTCGGTTCAGATTTTCCAGTATTAGATGAAATTGTGGGCGGTGCACTCAATCCATCAGAAATTCGAGACTTGCGTACAAATCAACTTTTTAGACAGGGATAATTTATGGATCTTTATGCTGTATGGGGCAATCCGATTGTGCAAAGTAAATCCCCATTGATTCAAAATAAGTTAGCAACGCAAACCCATCAAACCATAGAATACATTGCAAAATTAGGCGATCTTGATGCTTTTGAACAACAGCTTTTGGCATTTTTTGAGGAGGGCGCGAAAGGTTGCAATATTACTTCGCCTTTTAAAGAACGAGCTTATCAGCTGGCAGATGACTATAGCCAACGAGCAAAACTGGCGGAAGCCTGCAATACGCTAAAAAAACTCGATGATGGAAAACTTTATGCGGATAACACTGATGGGATTGGCTTAGTGACGGATTTACAACGTTTGAATTGGCTTCATCCAAATCAGCACGTATTAATCTTGGGGGCGGGCGGAGCAACAAAAGGCGTATTATTGCCACTTTTACAAGCTCAACAAAATATTGTGCTTGCCAACCGCACTTTTTCTAAGGCCAAAGAATTAGCTGAAAGATTTCAGCCTTACGGCAATATTCAAGCTGCCTCAATGGATTCGATTCCACTACAAACTTATGATGTAGTGATTAATGCAACTTCTGCTGGATTACGTGGTGGAACGGCTTCAGTTGATGCTGAAATTTTAAAATTAGGCTCAGCTTTTTACGATATGCAATATGCGAAAGGCACAGACACGCCATTTATTGCATTATGCAAAAGTTTAGGTTTAACCAATGTTAGCGATGGCTTTGGAATGTTGGTCGCGCAAGCAGCACATTCTTTCCATTTATGGCGAGGTGTAATGCCAGATTTTGTCGCGGTTTATGAGCAATTAAAATAAGGTAATTGCCAATGGAAAATAAATACAGCGATTTTAATATTTTCACTTCTCGTGAACAGCGTGAAGGTTTTATGGAACGTATTTCATCTATTTCCTTAGCCCTAAAAAGCGAAAAGCCTCAATGAAACTCACTGAAGCTATGACGCCGACCAAGCACCCTCGATCCACTTGGCTCGGAATATATCAAAACGTTTTATTTTGTCAAGTTTTAATATGCAACAAATAACCAGATGCCCTTGGGTTGGCAAACAACCTATTTATATTGATTATCATGACAAGGAATGGGGAAAGCCTGAATTCGACAGCCAAAAGCTATTTGAAAAAATTTGTTTGGAAGGGCAGCAAGCGGGGCTTTCGTGGATTACGGTTTTGAAAAAACGTGAATCTTACCGTGAGGCTTTTCATCAATTTGATCCGAAAAAAATCGCAAAAATGACCGCACTTGATATTGATGATTGTATGAAAAATGCGGGATTAATTCGCCATCGAGCCAAGTTAGAAGCCATTGTCAAAAATGCAAAAGCTTATTTGGCGATGGAAAAGTGCGGTGAAAATTTCAGTGATTTTATTTGGTCATTTGTAAATCATAAACCGATCGTCAATGATGTGCCTGATTTGCGATCTGTGCCAGCTAAAACAGAAGCATCGAAAGCACTTTCTAAAGCCTTAAAAAAACGTGGTTTCGTCTTTGTTGGCGAAACCACGTGCTATGCGTTTATGCAATCTATGGGGCTGGTGGACGATCATTTAAACGATTGTCCTTGCAAAACTCGCTAGTGTTTATGCTGATCGCGCTCCCATAAATCGGCGTATTTTACAAAGGTTGAATGCGCTGATAACACCGCTAATAAAAATCCTTGTTTGCCATCTAAAAAACCCGCTTTTAACAAATACATCTTCATAAAACAACCAAGCGCGTGCGAAATTCCTTGCCAAAGTGTGGCTTTTTTTCCTTTAGCTTGGCGTTGGTCAGCCCAGGCTTTGGCATAACCTGCGGATTTCACTAGATAATGATGGATGCTTTTATAAGTGAAATGCTCTAAATCCCCTGTTAATTTTTCTACTTTTGTGCCAGCTGGAAATTCCACTTTTTCATGTACAAGTGAGTCGTTATATTGCGCATAGTTTGTGCGATAGAGGCGAACCACATAATCGGGATACCAGCCTGAATGGCGAATTTCACGTCCAAATACTTCACTAACTCGTGGAATTTCATAAACGGTATTTTCTCGATCATTTTTAACCGCACTTAAGATAGCCTGTTTCAGCTTGGGGGTAACGCGTTCGTCTGCATCTAACCAGAGTACATAATCACTGGTTACATATTGTTGGGCTAATTGGCGTTGTTTTCCAAACCCTTGCCAGTCTCTATTTTCATAGAATTTCGCCCCATAACTGAGCGCAATTTCTTTAGTGTTATCTGTGCTGCCAGAATCTAGAATGATAATTTCATCCACCCAATCTTTCACAGTGTCTAAGCAATTCGCTAGATCTTGTGCTTCATTTTTTACAATCATTGCAACGCTAATTGTAGGCATATTTTCAATCCTTTTTTTGCTATACTAGCCGAAATTTTTTCAAGTATAACCGAATTTCATTTATGTGGCGTTTTTTTTATACCAGCTTGCTTTTAATTTGCCAGCCGTTGATATTGTGTTTTATTGGCTTGCTCAGTGTTAAATCTCCACGTTATCGTCAGCGTTTGACTGAACGTTATGGTTTTTATGGTAATGCGCCTTGTCCACCACCACAAGGGATCTTTATCCACGCAGCCTCCGTAGGGGAAGTGATTGCGGCGACACCGCTGGTTCGCCAATTGCAACAAGATTATCCGCATTTATCCATTACTTTTACAACTTTTACTCCCACAGGTTCAGAACGCGTAAAAGCCACTTTTGGAAACAGCGTTTTTCATTATTATCTCCCCTTTGATTTGCCTTTTTCGATCCATCGTTTTATTAATTTTGTACAACCTAAATTATGTATCGTGATGGAAACAGAACTTTGGCCTAATCTTATTCATCAATTATTTTTACGCAATATCCCATTTGTCATCGCTAATGCTCGTTTATCCGCACGTTCTGCACATCGTTACGGAAAAATAAAAGCGCGCTTACAAACAATGTGGTCGCAAATTAGTTTGATTGCAGCACAGGATCATATTAGCGGAAAACGCTATGCCACTTTGGGCTATCCAAAGGAAAAATTGAATATCACGGGCAATATTAAATATGATCTCTCGATCACTGATGAATTACGTGAAAAGATTGATGATTTACGATCTCTTTGGGTAAAAAATCGTCCGATTTGGATTGCAGCGAGTACGCATAACGGAGAAGATGAAATCATTTTAAAATCTCACCGCACTTTGTTAGCAAAATACCCAAATTTATTGTTATTGCTCGTTCCACGCCATCCAGAGCGTTTTAATGTGGTGGCTGATTTACTTAAAAAGGAAAAATTCCAATTTATTCGTCGTTCCACAAATGAATTACCAAATGAAAATACCCAAGTAATTTTGGGCGATAGTATGGGCGAACTGATGTTGATGTATGGCGTTTCTGATATTGCTTTTGTGGGTGGAAGCCTTGTGAAACACGGGGGGCATAATCCACTGGAACCTCTTATGTTTAAAATGCCAGTGATTACTGGCAAGAATACTTTTAATTTCCCTGAGATATTTCGAATGTTGGTGGGAGTGCAAGGTGTGTTGGAAGTTAATTCAACCGCAGATGCCTTAGAACGCGCCGTAGAAGCCTTATTAAATTCAAAAGAAGCCCGCGAACGTTTAGGCAATGCTGGCTATGAAGTGCTGATGGAAAACCGAGGGGCATTACAGCGTTTGTTAGATTTATTAAAACCTTATTTGGAGCGCAATGTATGACGAGCGTGATTTATCCTGGTACTTTTGATCCGATTACGAATGGTCATTTAGACATTATTGAAAGAAGTGCGGTAATTTTTCCTCGTGTTTTAGTGGCGGTGGCAAATAGTCCAAGCAAAAAAACGCTATTTTCTTTGGATAAACGCGTGGAGCTTGTTCGTCAATCTGTTACACATTTATCCAATGTGGAGGTGTTTGGCTTTTCTGATTTGTTGGCAAATGTGATTAAACAGCACAATATTTCTGCCATTATTCGCGGCGTACGCACAACAACAGATTTTGAATATGAACTGCAATTGGCTGCCCTTAATCGTTTACTCACAAAAGGCGTAGATAGTCTGTTTTTCCCACCAGTAGAAAAATGGGCGTTTGTTTCTTCCACCATTGTACGTGAAATTTATTTGCATGGCGGCGATGTGGCAGAGTTAGTGCCTGTGTCAGTGTTCAATGCGTTAAAAGCACGATGATAAAAAACTTTATTTTTTTAACCGCACTTATCGTTTTATCTGGTTGTGGTTCCGTGGTCAAACTTATCGATCCAACAGAAAAATATACCGCCTATGCAGGGGTTGCTTATGATCTTGAAATGGCTCAACAATGGGGATTGCCAATCTTAGATTTGCCTCTCTCATTTTTATTAGACACTGTATTACTGCCCTATGCGTGGGCTCAATAATTCTTATGAAACTCAATCCTCAACAACAACAAGCCGTTGAATATGTGACAGGCCCTTGTCTTGTGCTTGCTGGTGCAGGCTCTGGCAAAACTCGCGTCATTATTAATAAAATCGCCCATTTAATTGAAAAGTGCGGTTATTCTCCGAAACAAATTGCTGCTGTTACTTTTACCAACAAAGCCGCACGCGAGATGAAAGAGCGTGTAGCACATTCCATTGGCAAAGAACAATCTAAAGGCTTGCTTGTTTCCACTTTTCATACGCTCGGTTTTGACATTATTAAGCGTGAATATAAAGCGTTGGGCTTTAAATCAAATATGACTTTGTTTGATGAACATGATCAATTTGCGTTGTTAAAAGAGCTAACCGCTGATGTATTAAAAGAAGATAAGGATTTATTGCGTGAGTTAATTTCAGTGATTTCTAACTGGAAGAACGATTTGATTTCGCCAAAACAGGCGTTTGCGTTGGCGCGTGATGCTAAATATCAAACTTTCGCAAAATGTTATGAGTGTTACGCCACACAAATTCGAGCTTACAACGCCCTTGATTTTGATGATTTGATTATGCTGCCGACGTTGTTGTTCAAGCAAAATGAAGAAGTGCGGTCAAAATGGCAGGCAAAAATTCGTTATTTGTTGGTGGATGAATATCAAGACACCAACACCAGTCAATATGAGCTGATTAAACTTTTAGTGGGGGAGCGTGCATGTTTTACTGTGGTGGGCGATGATGACCAATCTATTTATTCGTGGCGTGGTGCACGACCAGAAAATATGGTGCGTTTACGCGATGATTTCCCTCGTTTGAACGTGATTAAGCTAGAGCAAAATTACCGTTCAACCCAGCGTATTTTGCATTGCGCTAATATTTTGATTGATAACAATGAGCACGTGTTTAATAAGAAACTTTTTTCAACCATTGGTAAAGGGGAAAAATTGCTTGTTATCGAAGCAAAAAATGAAGAACACGAAGCAGAGCGGATTGTCGCTGAGTTGATCGCCCATCGTTTTAGCCGTAAAACCAAATATAAAGATTATGCGATTTTGTATCGAGGCAATCATCAATCCCGATTACTCGAAAAAGTACTGATGCAAAACCGTATTCCTTACAAAATTTCTGGCGGTACTTCTTTTTTCTCCCGTGCAGAAATCAAAGATATGATGGCGTATTTGCGCTTGGTGGTGAATCAAGATGATGATGCCGCATTCCTACGTATTGTGAATACACCTAAACGTGAAATTGGCACCGCAACCTTACAAAAACTTGGCGAGTTGGCTCAAGAAAAACACATCAGTTTATTTAATGCTATTTTTGAGTTTGAACTTATTCAACGCATCACGCCAAAAGCCTATGATTCATTGCAAAAATTTGGCCGTTGGATTGTAGAACTTAATGATGAAATTCAACGTTCTGAACCAGAGCGAGCGGTACGTTCTATGTTATCCACGATTCATTATGAAGAATATTTGTACGAATACGCAACAAGCCCTAAAGCGGCAGAAATGCAAAGTAAGAATGTTGCCACGCTATTTGATTGGGTTGCGGATATGTTAAAAGGCGATGAAACCAATGAACCAATGAACCTTAATCAAGTAGTAACCCGCCTAACATTACGAGATATGTTGGAGCGAGGCGAAGACGATGATGAGAGCGATCAAGTTCAACTGATGACATTGCACGCCTCTAAGGGATTGGAATTCCCTTATGTTTATTTGATCGGTATGGAAGAGGGCATTTTGCCCCACCAAACTAGCATTGATGAAGACAACGTGGAAGAAGAACGCCGCTTGGCTTATGTTGGCATCACAAGAGCACAAAAAGAACTCACTTTTTCTTTGTGTCGAGAACGCCGTCAATATGGAGAATTAATTCGTCCAGAACCCAGCAGATTTTTAGCTGAATTACCCAATGACGATGTGTTATGGGAACGCGATAAACCAAAACTAACCACCGAGCAAAAACAAGAAAAAACACAAAATCAACTTGATAGATTGAGGGCGATTTTGAAAGGAGACTAGAAAATGGCTTTAAATGAAAAAATAATGGGGAGAAAGTGCGGCTAAGTTTTAAAGTATTTTTACAAATGGACTTTAAAATTTGATGCTTATGAATTTTAATTATCCCCTCAGCTTTTCTGCTAAAAAGTCTAAAAACACACGTAGGCGAAGATTGACAGCTTTATCACTGTAATAAACAGCGTTGAAAGGGAGTGTTTCATCGGTGATGTGATTAGAAAATAGGGGAATTAATTTTCCTTCAGCGATGTCATTGTCTACCAAAAAATCTGATAAGCAAGCGATACCACAACCTGAAAGGCACAATGACCGTAAGATTTCACCGCTGCTGGCGGTAAAGTGCGGTGAGATTTTATAGGGATTTCCTTGAGCATCTAGAACCGCCCATGTATTTAGAGAACTAGGTTCAGTGAAGCCTAAACATTGATGGTTGGCAAGATCTTCAGTTGATTGTGGTGTACCGTGTTTTGCCAAGTATTCTGGACTGGCAACTAATCGGAATTGGCTATCAAACAGATGACGAGCACGCAACCCAGAATCATTCAATTCTCCAGCTCGTAAAGCAATATCGACTTTGCGTTCAATCAGATTGATATAGCCTTCGGAAGAAACTAGCGAAAGTTGGATATGCGGATAACGTTCGTTGAATTTCGCTGCTAATGGCACTAGCAGATGTAACACCATCGGCATGGCGGAATCTACGCGTAGTACGCCTTGTGGTACTTCGTGCACAGCCAACATTTCAGCTTCTGCTGCAGCCATTTCTTGCAGAATTTTCTGCACTCGGCGAAAATATTGTGAACCTTCTTCTGTTAGTCTTAGCTGTCGCGTGGTGCGGTTGATTAGGTTAACGCCTAATTTTTCTTCTAACCTTTTCACCACACGGCTTACAGCAGAATTTGCCATCGCTAGCTGTTTGGCCGCACGGCTGAAACTACCATTTTCGACTACTTGCACAAATACCGTTAATTCTTCAGAAGTTGTTTTCATTTTATTATTCTGTTTAACGCAAAAGAGTTTTTTTATTTTTGCACTTTTTAAGTATAAAGTAAAACAGCATAATAAAGCTCTCTTTGGATTATTGCTTTAGGAGCAAAAAGATGAATATTTTATTATTAGACGGTGGTAAAGCGTTTGGACATTCTCACGGCGAGTTGAATCACACGCTTCATAAAAAAGCGAAAGAAGTTTTGACTGCACTTGGACACAATGTAAAAGAAACTGTGATCGATGCTGGCTATAATGTTGAAGCAGAAATCGAAAAATTCTTGTGGATGGATGCCGTGATTTGGCAAATGCCGAGCTGGTGGATGCACGAACCTTGGACAGTGAAAAAATACATAGACGAAGTATTAACCAGCGGACACGGCAAGTTATATCACAGTGATGGCAGACACAGCGTTAATCCAACCGAGGGCTATGGCACAGGCGGCTTGTTGCAAGGCAAAAAACATATGCTTTCACTTACTTGGAATGCACCGATTGAAGCCTTTACTCGCGAAGGCGATTTCTTTGAAGGCAAAGGTGTGGATGTGTTGTATATGCATTTCCACAAACTCAATGAGTTCATCGGCTTGACCCGTCTGCCGACATTCTTATGTAACGATGTGGTTAAAAATCCACAAGTAGAACAATATTTATCAGACTACCAAGCACATTTGGAAAAAGTGTTTGGCTAATAAAAAATCCATCTTCAATACGAAGATGGATTTTTTGTTTATTTCCTTGAGATTGTTGTTATTTAACAACTTCCCCACAAATCATATTCATCAGAATTTGTGATGGTTACTTTAATCACGTCGCCCACTTTGACATTGATTCCGCTTAAATTATCTACATAAACTAAACCATCCACTTCAGGGGCATCTGCTTTGGAGCGGCCAATAATGCCTTCTTCGTCAATTTCATCCACTAATACATCAAGAGTTTTACTGATTTTTTGTTTTAAACGGTTTGCAGAAATTTCCTGTTGTAATTGCATGAAACGATGGAAACGTTCTTCTTTCACATCTTCTGGCACTTGGTCAGCCATATCTGTTGCAGGTGCGCCTTCAACGGGGCTGAATTTGAAACAGCCTACGCGATCAAGCTGGGCTTCTTTTAAGAAATCGAGCAATAATTGGAAATCTTCTTCTGTTTCTCCTGGGAAACCTACAATGAAAGTGGAGCGTAATGTTAAATCAGGGCAAATTTCACGCCATTGTTTAATGCGTTCTAAAGTGCGGTCAATACTGCCCGGTCTTTTCATTGCTTTTAAGATTTTCGGGCTGGCGTGTTGTAATGGAATGTCTAAATACGGCAAGAGCGTACCGTCAGCCATTAATGGAATTAAATCATCCACATGGGGATAGGGATACACATAATGTAAGCGAACCCAAATGCCAAGTTTGCCAAGCTGTTTACAAAGCGTCATTAAATCATTTTTAATTGGCATGCCATTCCAGAAAGCTGTTTTTACCCCGCCCTCTTGGCGTTTTAAATCCATGGAATAAGCGGAAGTGTCTTGTGATACCACAAGCAATTCTTTTACGCCTGCTTCGGCTAAACGTTTTGCTTCGTCCAAAACTTGCGTAATAGAACGGCTTTCTAAATCGCCACGCATAGATGGAATAATGCAGAACGTACAACGGTGATCACAGCCTTCAGAGATCTTTAAATAGGCATAATGTTTTGGAGTCAGTTTTACGCCTTGTTTTGGTACTAAGCTGATGTAAGGGTTATGTGTCGGTTTTGGCACGTATTTGTGTACTTGTGCCATCACTGCTTCATAACTATGTGGGCCACTGACTTCCAAAACCTTAGGATGCACTTCACGAATTTGGTCTTCTTTTGCCCCCAAACAGCCAGTCACGATAACTCGCCCATTTTCTTCTAATGCTTCGCCAATCGATTCTAGGGATTCCTGCACCGCGCTATCAATAAAACCACAGGTGTTCACAATCACTAAATCGACATTTTCATAGCTTGGCACAATGTTGTAACCATCGGTGCGTAGTTCCGTTAAGATTCGTTCAGAATCTACCAAGTTTTTTGGGCAGCCAAGGCTTACAAAGCCAATGCTTGGGGTTGAATTTTGCATAAAATAACCGTTCTTTCGCTCTATAAAATTTCAAACGCAAGATTCTACTCAATTTTCGCAAGAAAGGCGATAAATTAAAGGCTTGGAAGGGTAAAGATTTTAAGCTAAGTGATGTAGAATAGACGAGTATGTCTGACTTATTTTTATCACTATGGAAAATTCATCTTTACTTTTAACCGCACTTTTCAATCCTGATCACTTAATTATTTTTAGCAAAATGCTATTAGCGATGGTGCTTGGCAGTGTTATTGGCTTAGAACGTGAACTTAAACGTAAGCCTGTGGGTGTAAAAACTTGCGCCATTATTGCCGTTACCACTTGTGTGCTAACCATTGTTTCAATTCAAGCCGCAGAGCATTATGCACAAGTTTCAGAAAATATTCGTACGGATCCGATGCGCCTTGCGGCTCAAGTGATTAGTGGCATCGGTTTTTTAGGTGCTGGTGTGATTTTGCATAAGAAAAATGATGCGATTTCAGGTTTAACCACTGCGGCGATTATTTGGGCTTCTGCGGGGATCGGTATTGCTGCTGGGGCAGGTTTCGTGTTTGATGCGGTCATCGCCACTGTGATGATTTTGGTGTCTATTCGATTAAGTCCATTAGTGCAACGTTGGGTACATCGTAAATCACAACGTCGTCGGACGAAATTCAATATTCTTGTCAATGATGCGGAAAGCATAGGGAAAGTTACCCAATTGTTAGTAAATAATCAGTATCGTATTGAACATATACAAGTCAAAGATCAAAGTAGTGGAGAAGTGCGGTTACAAATTCGTTGCTTTTCCATTGATTCCACAATGTTGAAAGATGCGTATGCTTTACTTAAAGCAGAAGATGGCGTAATAAGTGTTGAAGTAGATAACTAGAAAAAGAGTGATTAAATTAAATTTTCTTTTAAATTAACCACACTTTTTTATTTTTTATTTAATTTCTTTCGCAAAAGATCAATTTTCATTAAAAATACTTGATTTTGCTAACGCTATCTTGTAATTAATAATGCTATTCAAGCACAACAAACTAAGGAAACAACAATGAAAAATGTAGGCTTTATCGGCTGGCGCGGAATGGTGGGTTCCGTATTAATGGATCGTATGTCGCAGGAAAATGATTTTGAAAATCTTAATCCGGTATTTTTTACAACTTCACAAGCAGGTCAAAAAGCACCTGTTTTTGGTGGCAAGGATGCAGGCGACCTGAAAAGTGCATTCGATATTGAAGAACTTAAAAAATTAGACATTATCGTGACTTGCCAAGGTGGCGATTACACCAATGAAGTCTATCCAAAATTAAAAGCAACAGGTTGGGATGGTTATTGGGTTGATGCCGCTTCTGCGTTGCGTATGAAAGATGATGCAATTATTGTGCTTGATCCAGTAAACCAACACGTGATTTCTGAAGGCTTGAAAAAAGGCATTAAAACTTTCGTGGGCGGTAACTGTACCGTAAGCTTAATGCTTATGGCTATCGGCGGTCTATTTGAAAAAGATTTGGTGGAATGGATTTCTGTGGCAACTTATCAAGCTGCTTCAGGTGCTGGCGCAAAAAATATGCGTGAATTACTTTCACAAATGGGTTTATTAGAACAAGCAGTTTCAAGTGAATTAAAAGACCCTGCTTCATCTATTTTAGATATTGAACGTAAAGTGACGGCAGAAATGCGTTCTGATAGTTTCCCAACGGATAACTTCGGTGCAGCATTAGGTGGTAGCTTAATCCCTTGGATTGACAAACTTCTTCCTGAAACAGGGCAAACTAAAGAAGAATGGAAAGGTTATGCAGAAACCAATAAAATTTTAGGTTTAAGCGACAATCCAATTCCTGTTGATGGTTTATGTGTGCGTATCGGTGCATTACGTTGCCACAGCCAAGCGTTTACCATTAAATTGAAAAAAGACTTACCATTAGAAGAAATTGAACAAATTATTGCATCACATAATGAATGGGTAAAAGTAATTCCAAATGACAAAGAAACCACATTACGTGAATTAACGCCAGCGAAAGTAACAGGTACATTAAGCGTGCCAGTGGGGCGTTTACGTAAATTGGCTATGGGGCCTGAATATTTGGCAGCTTTTACCGTGGGTGACCAATTATTATGGGGTGCGGCAGAGCCAGTTCGCCGTATTTTAAAACAATTAGTGGCATAAATTTTACTTTCACTACAAAGGGCGTATTTACTACGCCCTTTTCATTAAAAAATTATGATCAGAGAACCTTATTTTCATCAATTTGCTCTTGCAGAATTATTGCCTTTTTTTGAGCAATTTCCTACCCAATATCTTTCTGGTAAACGAAATATAAAATTAGCTTATCGTCATTTGATTCAACCTGAAAGTGCGGTCAGAAAATTGATGATTTTAGTAAATGGTCGTGCTGAAAATATGTTGAAATGGTCAGAGCTCGCTTATGATTTTTATCATCAAGGTTATGATGTATTGCTATTTGATCATCGCGGTCAAGGCTATTCACAGCGTATTATTCCTCAAAAAGGGCATTTAGATGAATTTCGTTTCTATGTCGATGATATGGCGAAAATCATCGAAAAAGTAACCGCACTTTTCAGCTATTCAACGCAGCATTTGCTTGCTCATTCGATGGGCGCATTGATTGCAACCTATTATTTGGCTAATTGTGATCATCACATTAATAAAGCGGTACTTTCTTCGCCTTTTTACGGTATTCTTTTAAAACATCCAATTAGAGATCAACTGATTATTGCCCTAATGAATATTTTAGGACAAGGCGAGCGTTATGTTTTTGGTAAAGGACCTTATCAACAAGCCCACTTGGAATACAATGAATTAACTTTCTGTAAAACCAGAATGAAATGGATGAATCGTGTAAATCGTAAAAATCCAGCAATTAATCTTGGCGGGCCAACATTCCGTTGGGTACATTTGTGTTTGAACGCAATTAAACGCTTGCCGAAAGTTATTCCTAAGATTGAAATTCCAATCCTAATTTTACAAGCCGAAAAAGAAAAAATAGTAGATAACAACAATCTTGAAAAATTAACCGCACTTTTTCCGAATGCTAGATGTGAAGTTGTATTCAATGCTAAACATGAGGTGTTATTTGAAAAAGATAATGTTCGAAGAAATGTACTTAAAAGTGTTAATCATTTTCTAAATGTGCAAAGTTGATACTAATCGTTATTTATTGATTTATATAATGTTTTTCTTCAGCTTATAACATTTTTTCTTGAGAAATATCATAGTTTTTGATTTACAAAACCTCTACAATCAACCCTAACTATAAATAGTTAGGGTTGTTTTTTTTATTATTTTATTGGAGTGGCTATGTCAAAAATGAAAAAAATAGTAACCGCACTTTGTTTAGTCGGTGTTGGTGCAACTGCCTTATTGGGTTCTCAGTGGATAATGCACAAAACGAGTACACCAGAGTTTTGTGCTAGTTGTCATTCAATGAGTTATCCACAACAGGAGTGGGAAGGTTCGAGTCACTTTGCTAATGCAAAAGGGGTTAGAGCACAATGTTCAGATTGTCATATTCCAAAAGAAGGTTGGCATTATGTCAAGGCTAAATTTATTGCTTTAAAAGACTTGTGGTATGAAGCACAAGGTAAGATTGAGAATAAAGAAAAATATGAAGCTCATCGTGCAGAAATGGCACAACGAGTGTGGAAGGATATGAAAGCCAATGATTCAGAAACCTGTCGTAGCTGTCACAGTTTTGATGCAATGGAGCTTTCAAAACAAACTAAGTTAGCAAAACAAACTCATACGGAGGCGCAAACAAACGGTCAAACTTGTATTGATTGTCACAAGGGCATTGTTCACTTCCTACCTGAAGTGCATGGCGATCAAAATACACAAAAATCCTCTGCAGTACAAGGTGGTACAATCTCAGATGGTTCTGCTATTTTCGCTACTGAAATGGTGAAAGCGACCAATGATAAAGGAAATGAGGTTCGCTTAATGCCTTATGCTGAATTAATGCAATGGAAAGTAAATGGTGATCAAATTCAAGGCACTTTACATGGTTGGCAACAAGTGGGGGCTGAAGCAGTTGTGTATCAAGAATTAGGTAAACGTATCACGCTTGCTTTAATGGACGAAGATGCACGTAATCATGTTCAAGTATTAAAAACAGTTCATGATGCAGTAACAGATTCTGATTGGAAAGAAATCAATGTTGCGGTGAATGTCGCAAAAGAAAAAATGACATCAGATTTAACCGCACTTAATCAATACGGTAATCAGTTAAACCAAACTCAATGTAGTGGTTGTCACGCGGCAATTGGTGCAGATCATTACACGGCTAACCAATGGATTGGTGTGGTGAATTCTATGAAAGACCGTACATCAATGAAAAAAGATGAAGTACGTGCATTAACTATTTATCTGCAACGCAATGCCAAAGATATGGCAAAACAATAATGAATTAACTATCTAAAACGAGGCTGAAATGAAAAAGAATAACGTAAATGAACAACGTCGTGATTTTCTGAAAAAAACATCTTTAGGCGTGGCTGGTAGTGCCCTTTCTGGTGGTATGGTGGGCGTTGTATCAAAAAGTGCGGTAGCAAAAGAAGCTGAAATGAAAACGGTAGTGACTGCCGCTCACTGGGGTTCTATTGGGGTTGTTGTACAAGATGGTAAGGTCGTGAAATCTGGTCCTGCTATTGAGCCTGCAGTGCCGAACGAATTGCAAACAGTTGTTGCCGATCAATTGTATAGCGAAGCTCGCGTGAAATATCCAATGGTGCGTAAAGGCTTTTTAGCTAATCCAGGAAAAAGCGATACTACAATGCGTGGTCGTGATGAATGGGTGCGCGTTTCTTGGGATGAAGCGTTAGATTTAGTACACAATCAACTTAAACGTGTACGTGACGAACATGGACCAACAGGCATTTTTGCTGGTTCTTATGGTTGGTTTAGTTGCGGTTCATTACATGCATCTCGTACGTTATTACAGCGTTACATGAACGCTACAGGTGGTTTTGTGGGACACAAAGGGGATTACTCTACGGGGGCTGCACAAGTAATTATGCCACATGTATTAGGCACGATTGAGGTATACGAACAACAAACCAGCTGGGAATCCATATTAGAAAGTAGTGATATTATTGTGCTTTGGTCTGCAAATCCACTCACAACAATGCGTATTGCTTGGATGTCCACTGACCAAAAAGGGATTGAATATTTCAAGAAATTCCAAGCGAGTGGTAAACGTATTATTTGTATCGACCCACAAAAAAGTGAAACTTGCCAAATGTTGAATGCAGAATGGATTCCAGTGAATACAGCAACGGACGTACCATTAATGCTTGGTATTGCGCATACTTTAGTTGAGCAAGGCAAGCACGATAAATATTTCTTGAAAAAATATACGTCAGGTTACGCTAAATTCGAAGAATATTTATTAGGTAAAACTGATGGACAGCCAAAAACAGCGGAATGGGCGGCTAAAATTTGTGGTGTGCCAGCAGAAACCATTAAGCAACTTGCAGCTGATTTCTCCAGTAAACGTACCATGTTAATGGGTGGCTGGGGGATGCAACGCCAACGCCATGGTGAACAAACCCACTGGATGTTAGTAACCCTTGCATCTATGTTAGGACAAATTGGGTTACCGGGTGGCGGTTTTGGCTTGAGTTATCATTATTCAAATGGTGGGGTACCAACGGCGACAGGCGGTATTATCGGCTCAATTACAGCAAGTCCATCAGGCAAAGCGGGGGCAAAAACATGGTTGGATGATACGTCTAAATCCGCGTTCCCATTAGCGCGTATTGCTGATGTGTTACTCCATCCAGGCAAAAAGATTCAGTATAACGGTACTGAAATTACTTATCCTGACATCAAAGCGGTATATTGGGCAGGTGGTAACCCCTTTGTTCACCATCAAGATACCAATACCTTAGTGAAAGCTTTCCAGAAACCTGATGTAGTGATTGTCAATGAGGTGAACTGGACGCCAACTGCACGCATGGCAGATATTGTGTTACCAGCTACGACGAGTTATGAACGTAATGACTTAACCATGGCTGGCGACTACTCTATGATGAGTGTTTATCCAATGAAACAAGTGGTTCCACCACAATTTGAAGCAAAAAATGACTACGATATTTTCGTTGAGCTTGCTAAACGTGCCGGTGTGGAAGAACAATACACTGAAGGTAAAACTGAAATGGAGTGGCTGGAAGAATTCTATAATGCAGCCTTTAGTGCTGCACGTGCAAATCGTGTAGCAATGCCACGTTTTGACAAATTCTGGGCAGAAAATAAACCATTAAGTTTTGAGGTGGGTGAAGCTGCAAAGAAATGGGTGCGTTATGGTGAATTCCGTGAAGATCCATTGCTCAATCCGCTTGGCACACCGTCAGGTAAAATTGAAATTTTCTCTGATGTTGTTGAGAAAATGAATTATAACGATTGTAAAGGGCATCCTAGTTGGATGGAACCTGAAGAGTTTGCGGGTAATGTGACGGAAGAATATCCGTTAGCTTTAGTGACACCACATCCTTACTATCGTTTACACAGTCAATTGGCGCATACTTCATTACGTCAAAAATATGCGGTAAATGATCGTGAGCCAGTGATGGTTCACCCTGAAGATGCGGCTGCTCGTGGTATTAAAGACGGTGATATTGTTCGCATTCATAGTAAACGAGGCCAAGTGCTTGCAGGTGCAGTTGTAACAGAAAATATCATTAAAGGTACTGTCGCCCTCCACGAAGGAGCATGGTATGACCCAATGGACTTAGGTGAAAGTGAAAAACCATTGTGTAAAAATGGTTGCCCGAACGTATTAACACGCGATGAAGGCACATCTAAATTGGCACAAGGAAATTCACCAAATACTTGTATCGTTCAGATTGAGAAATTTATAGGCGTAGCACCAGAAGTTACGGTATTTAAACAACCTAAACAGGTGGCGTAAAACTATTAAAAATATAACCGCACTTCAAAAAGTGCGGTTCTTCTTTTAATAATAGAACGAAGGGGCATTAACAGCACTAAATTCTAAACATGAGATGTTATTTGAGCAAGATGAATTAAGATGGGAAACAATATCTAAGATTTTAGTATTTTTGAATGATGAGTAGATTTTTATTCAATAATATATTTAATGTGTAGATAAAATATTCAAACAGGTGTGTTTTTCAAAAAATGGTTTGACATATTTTCTAAAAAACGTATTATACCGCTCACACTGATTGTGGTGAGATGGCCGAGCAGGCTGAAGGCGCTCCCCTGCTAAGGGAGTATGGGGTTAAAAGCTCCATCGAGGGTTCGAATCCCTCTCTCACCGCCATTGTTTGTTTTATTTATTCTGCACCCGTAGCTCAGCTGGATAGAGTACTCGGCTACGAACCGAGCGGTCAGAGGTTCGAATCCTCTCGGGTGCGCCATTTTTAAAACGACTCTATCTTATTAAAGTGGTTATGAATAATTAAAGCATCATCTACGCACCCGTAGCTCAGCTGGATAGAGTACTCGGCTACGAACCGAGCGGTCAAAGGTTCGAATCCTTTCGGGTGCGCCATTTCCACATTGTTACTTTCATTAAAATATTCTTTACTATTCAACATATTTATTATATTTCTTTCTTATATCTATTTATTTTTAATTATTTAAAATATGAAAAAACAATCTTTACCAACCAAATTTAGTCCATTTGCTTGGGGTCTTGCTGCCTTTTGTTCGCCTATATTATTGTGTCCAATGGCATTATTAATTTCTACAGTATTTAGTAAAAATCCCTATCTATCAAGTTGGCAAATCAATTTATTTTCAACGCTTTTTTGGGTTTATCCCTTTATTCTAGCTGTTACAGCTAGAATGCTATACCGTCTTCATCAACATAAACCTAAACTAGCAAATAAATTATTAACATTAAGTGCGGTCATTTTTTATGTGATTTTAATTACGATTTGTAAAATTGGTTTATAAAAAAATCCTACGATAATACGTAGGATTTTTTTATTCTGTTTTATTTTTTCTTTATTGGTCGTTGCCAACCTTGAATATGTCGTTGAGCAACTCTTGTAATCACTAATTCATTTTCGCCAACATCACGTGTAATTGTAGTCCCAGCACCAATAGTTGCGCCATTTGCGACTTTCACTGGCGCAACTAATTGTGTATCCGATCCCACAAACACATCATCACCGATGATCGTTTTAAATTTATTTGCACCATCGTAGTTGCAGGTGATGACACCCGCACCAATATTACAATTTGAGCCTATTTCTGAATCGCCAACATAGGTTAGGTGATTTACTTTAGAACCTTTACCAACGGTAGATTTTTTAATTTCTACAAAGTTACCGACATGCGTTTCAGCTGCGAGTTCTGCACCTGGGCGTAAACGAGAAAATGGACCAATTGCGGCTTTTTCTCCCACTACAGAATCCTCTAGCACTGAATAGGGTTTTATTTCTACATCATTGCCAATAACAACATTTTTCAATACGCAACCTGCGCCAATTTTTACGCGATCACCGAGTTTAACATTACCTTCGATAATAACATTAACATCGATTTCCACATCTTTTCCATGCTCTAATGTTCCACGTAGGTCAAAACGAGCGGGATCGTAGATCATTACGCCTTCAAGTAATAATTTTGAGGCTTGTTTATTTTGGAGATAACGTTCAAGTGCGGCTAATTGTAAGCGATTATTTGCACCTTCAACTTCCATGACATCTGTTGCTTGTACAGCAACAACTTGACAATTATCTTGATTTGCGAGAGCAATAAGATCCGTTAAGTAATATTCGCCTTGAGCATTATTATTGCCTACACGAGCTAGCCATTTTTTGAAACTTGCACCATCAGATACCATAACGCCAGTATTTACTTCTTTAATATTTAGTTGATCTGCATTTGCATCTTTTTGTTCTACAATGGCTACAACATTCCCATTTTCACGGATAATTCGTCCATAGCCTGTTGGGTTATCTAAATTTACGGTAAGCAATGCAATGCCATTTTCTGGTTTCGCTTCAATTAATTTTTCTAATGTTTCTTTAGTTATTAATGGTGCATCGCCGTAAAGTACAACAATATTTTCGTTATCCTTAAAGAAAGGTGCTGATTGTTGAACTGCATGTGCAGTACCAAGTTGTTCTGTTTGTAATACCCAATTTACTTGTTCATTTGCAAGATGGGAACGCATTAAGTCCCCACCGTGACCATAGATTAAATGAATATTTTCTGCGCCTAATTGATGGGCAGTATCAATCACGTGTTTTACCATTGGTTTACCCGCGATTGTATGTAGCACTTTGGGTAAATCAGAATACATACGAGTGCCTTTTCCAGCTGCTAAAATTACCGCACTTAATGCTTTTTTTGTCATAAATTTTCTCTTTATTCATCAATAACAACGGGTAATATTCTATCTTAGAAAGATAGCAAATGGTAAGTTTTTAAGTAAAAGCTATAACAAACTTTTATATAAGAAAAAACCGATGGTTTCCCATCGGTTTTTTTGAATTTTAAAGTGGTTAAAATAGAAATTATTTAACTTCTACTTCTGCACCCGCTTCTTCTAATTCTTTCTTAAGTGCTTCAGCTTCTTCTTTAGAAACGCCTTCTTTTAAGTTAGCTGGAGCAGATTCAACTAAATCTTTAGCTTCTTTTAAGCCTAAACCAGTTGCACCACGTACTGCTTTAATTACTGCTACTTTGTTCGCACCTGCAGATTTAAGTACAACGTCGAATTCAGTTTTTTCTTCTGCTGCCGCTGCGCCGCCTGCTGCTGGAGCTGCTGCTACTGCTGCCGCTGCTGAAACACCGAATTTTTCTTCCATCGCTGCGATTAATTCAACGATTTCAGTTACAGTTTTTGAAGCAATCGCTTCAATGATTTGTTCGTTAGTTAATGACATAACAATCAATTCCTAAAATAAATAAAGTTAGATGAAGTAAGAAACGCTTAATGATTAAGCTGCTTCTTGTAATTTGTCGCGTAATGCCGCTAAGGTGCGAGCAAGTTTGCCTGCTGCAGCTTCTTTCATTGTGCCCATTAAACGTGCAATCGCTTCTTCGTAAGTTGGTAATGTTGCCAAGAATTCAACATCTTGGATTTTACCTTCAAAGGCTGCACCTTTAATTTCAAACTTATCGTTTGCTTTAGCAAACTCTTTGAACAAACGAGCAGCTGCGCCCGGGTGTTCGTTAGAGAACGCGATAAGTGTTGGACCTACAAACGTATCTTTTAAGCATTCGTAATCTGTGCCTTCAACTGCGCGACGTAATAAAGTATTACGAACTACACGCATTGTAACGCCAGCTTCACGTGCTGATTTACGTAATTCAGTCATTTTCTCAACAGTTACACCGCGAGAATCCGCGATTACTGCTGAAAGTGCACCTTTGGCTGCTTCATTTACTTCAGCAACAATTGCTTGTTTGTCTTGAAGATTTAATGCCATTGGCTTTTAGCTCCTGAATACACTCCGATTACTCGGAATTAATTTACCTAATCCTAAGATTAGGATGACTTCGGCGCCCAGAAGCAAGAAAAATTCTTATTCTGTTCACCATCTACGTAGGATAATTAAGATTACTCCCCTACGGTCTTGGATGGGGCTTGAATAGGTCAAGCACCAACCAGAAATTTGTTAGATTGACTAACATAGACGCAGGATTATAGAGAAAAGCTATGTTCTTGTAAAGAATATTGTTGGAAAAAGAGCCAAATTCCTATGATAGCTTCTCTACTAATTCCACTGCAGCCCCAATATAAGTAGCGGGTGTTAATTTTTGTAAACGTAATTTTTCTTCTTGTGGAATATCCAACTTATCAATAAATTCACGCATAGCCTGTTCTGTCACTCGTTTACCTCGCGTTAATTCTTTTAATTTTTCGTAAGGTTTTTCTATTCCATAGCGGCGCATTATGGTTTGAATTGGTTCAGCCAAAACTTCCCAGTTTTGATTGAGTTCTTCTAATAAGTGCGGTTGATTTACTTCAAGTTTACTCATGCCTTTGCGAGTTGAAGCATAAGCGATCAAACAATAACCTAATCCTACGCCTAAATTACGTAATACGGTTGAATCTGTTAAGTCACGCTGCCAGCGAGAAATTGGTAACTTTTGACCTAAGTGGGTCATCACTGCATTAGCTAATCCTAGATTGCCCTCTGAGTTTTCAAAATCAATTGGATTGACTTTATGTGGCATGGTGGAAGAACCGATTTCGCCTGCAATAGTTCGTTGTTTAAAGTGATTTAATGCAATGTATCCCCATAAATCACGATCAAAATCAATGATAATGGTATTAAAGCGTACTACAGCATCAAAAAATTCAGCGATGTAATCGTGCGGCTCAATTTGTGTGGTATAAGGATTCCATTGAATACCTAATGAAGTGACAAATTCTTCGCTGAATTTATGCCAATCAATATTAGGATATGCCGATAAATGCGCATTGTAGTTACCTACTGCACCATTGATTTTACCTAAGATTTCCGCGTTTTGGAGTTGTTTAAATTGACGTTTTAGGCGGTAAACGACATTTGCCATTTCTTTGCCCACGGTGCTTGGTGAAGCTGGCTGGCCATGTGTGCGAGAAAGTAATGGAATCGTTTTATATTCTTCTGCAAGACGAGTAATTTCATCAATCAGTTTTTGCCATTCAGGTAAAATCACTTCGTCACGTGCGGTGCTTAACATTAATGCGTGAGAGAGATTGTTAATATCTTCTGAGGTGCAAGCGAAGTGAATGAATTCGGACACGTTCACTAGTTCCACTTCGTTTTGAATTTTCTCTTTCAGAAAATATTCAACGGCCTTTACATCGTGATTGGTTGTTCGCTCAATTTCTTTAATACGCGCAGCATCGGCCTCATTAAAATTAGCCACAATTCCATCTAAAAAAGCATTTGCTTGCGTAGAAAATGGCGGTACTTCGGTAATGTCTGCCGTTGAAGCTAATTTTTGTAACCAACGAACTTCCACAGCTACACGGAATTTCATTAACCCAAATTCGCTAAAAATAGCACGTAATGGCGTTACTTTATCTTGATAACGACCATCAAGAGGGGAAAGTGTGGTCAGTGTAGAGAGTTGCATAAATGTTTGCTCCAGAATTGTATTAATAAATAGAAGAATAAATCTGTTTTGCGGTGGCAAGTAATTTTCTGCGGAAAAATAAAATTTGCCATTTTGTTCCGCCCATTTGTTTCCACAGCACGGCAGAGCGAATGCCTGCAAGTAAAACTGCACGGATTTTATTTTGCACGAGTTCTTGTCGCAAATAATCAGGCGAGCCTAGTATGTGAATTTTTTTGCCCAATGGGTTAATAACGTCGCTGTAAATATTTGCCATAATAGATAGCATTGTTTCACTATCGCGAGCGTAATGAATTTCCTGTTCTTTTAGGCGAGAAATTCGATTGCCTAATGTTTGTTTGGCATCGGGATTTTTCGATAATTTCCCTTCTAATGCCAAAAGGCTTAGCCAATAGCGAGTTAAATTTTGATCGCCTTGCGCGTTGAGCTGATGAATTAAGGTTTCTAGACCTAATTTTAAATGACGAACTTCTCCACCAAAAACATCTTCGATTTGTTGTGGTTGGGTAATGAAAAGGCTATTAAGTGCGGTTAAAAATGTATCCGAATCTGCTCGGCTTTCTGTTGCAAGTTGATGAACCAATTTTGCTGATTGGCACACGCCAGCAAGGGCAAGAACAATATCGTGGTAGTTTTTCATTAGAAAATATTAGGAAAACGTTTCCGTTAAATATAGCATTTTTAACCTAGCTTTTGAACTCGAACATTAAAAAAGCCTAGAGTTTCTGATATGATGAGCGAACAGTTTTAAGGTATTAAGGATTGATTATGGCAAAACCAATTGTTTTTAGTGGCGTGCAGCCTTCTGGTGAATTAACTATCGGAAATTATTTGGGTGCGTTGCGCAACTGGGTGAAAATGCAAGAGGATTATGAATGTATTTTCTGCGTAGTTGATTTACATGCGATCACTGTTCGTCAAGATCCTGTTGCCCTTCGCAAAGCAACGCTTGATGTGCTTGCTCTTTATTTGGCGTGTGGAATTGATCCAAATAAAAGTACTATTTTTGTTCAATCTCACGTTCCAGAACACACGCAGTTAAGCTGGGTGTTAAACTGTTACACCTATTTCGGTGAAATGAGCCGAATGACGCAATTCAAAGATAAATCAGCGCGTTATGAAGAAAATATTAACGTGGGTTTGTTTGATTATCCTGTGTTAATGGCGGCGGATATTTTACTTTATCAAGCAAAAAGCGTGCCTGTTGGCGATGACCAAAAACAACACTTAGAAATTACGCGTGATATTGCAAATCGCTTTAATGCGCTCTATGGCAATATTTTTACCATTCCTGAAATTTTCATTGGAAAAGCAGGTGCGCGTATTATGTCATTGCAAGATCCTGAAAAGAAAATGTCAAAATCAGATGATAACCGCAACAATGTAGTGACACTTTTAGAAGATCCAAAATCTGTGGCGAAGAAAATTAAACGTGCCGTAACAGATTCAGATGAGCCGCCTGTCGTTCGTTATGATGTACAAAATAAAGCGGGTGTATCCAATCTTTTAGATATTCTTTCTGCGGTTACGGATAAGCCAATTGCTGATCTTGAAAAAGAATTTGAAGGTAAAATGTACGGACATTTAAAAACTGCAGTAGCGGATGAAGTCTCAACTTTACTTGCTGGTTTACAAGAACGTTTCCATCAATATCGTAATGATGAAACTTTATTAGATAATATCTTACGACAAGGTGCGGAAAAAGCGCGTGCAAAAGCACAAGAAACCTTGGCGAAAGTGTATGAAGCTGTGGGTTTTGTTGCTGCAAAATAATCTGAATAAAAGGGATAATATTATGGCAATTCAAACTGAAAAACCGATTGAATGTGTAGGTTGTAACACATTTGATATGAAATCACTTTTCGATAATCGTGATTGTAGTCAGCTTATTGAATATATTTATGACAGTGAAGAACAAGCGCAAGAAGCACTCGCATTTTTTACCCAGAAAGCGCGTGATGTAGAAAGTGAACCTTGTGAAATTCAATCTGAAATTACAAAAGTGGATGATGGTTATTTATTAAAGGCAAATTTCACTTTTTGTTGCCAAGCTGAATTGGTGATTTTTCAAATGCGTATTGCGTAAGAAAAACAGCTGAAAAATAAGCCGCACTTTTGCGGCTTATTTTGAACCTATCCCACCCTACAATTACTAAAGAAATCTACGCAGTCGATAAAAGAGTGATTAAAAATTGCATTTTGATGATTTTAAAATACGGCTTACAAACAAAAGTGCGGTCAAAATGATTTTCTTTTATGCTGATACAAAGCAATTAGGATTTTGTACTTATTATACTTTTTCATTTTGATATTGATTAGATAAATTGAATTATTTAATATATGACAATTATTATCATTAAAAATAAGGAAACCTATGACCAACTTTAAATTCAGCCTGCTTGCTTTCTCTATTGCATTTGCATTAAATGCAAGCACAGCCTATGCTGCCCAACCAACCAACCAACCAACCAACCAACCAACCAACCAACCAACCAACCAACCAACCAACCAACCAACCAACCAACCAACCAACCAACCAACCAACCAACCAACCAAGATGGTAATGTTTCTGAACAACTAGAACAAATTAATGTTTTGGGAAACACTGACACAACAATAAATATTAAAGAAAAAAAAGTTGGCGAAACTCAAATTAGTGCTAAACAACTGGCCAAGCAGCAAGCTTCAGATTCTCGAGATATTGTGCGTTATGAAACAGGGGTTACTGTCGTTGAAGCAGGAAGATTTGGCTCTAGTGGTTACGCAATACGTGGTGTAGAGGAAAACCGTGTTGCAGTCCAAATAGATGGCTTAGCTCAAGCAGAAACAATCTCTTCACAAGGATTTAAAGAGCTATTTGAAGGCTATGGAAACTTTAATAACACAAGAAACAGTGCTGAAATTGAAACCTTAAAAGAAGTAAAAATTAATAAAGGCGCAAATTCAATTAAAGCTGGTAGCGGTGCTCTTGGAGGCTCTGTTTCTTTTGAAACAAAAGACGCTCGTGATTTTTTAACAGAAAAAAATTATCATTTTTCTTATAAGCACGGTTATAACTCCGTAAATCAACAAAACTTGAACACATTAACTACCGCAGGGCGTTATAAATGGTTTGATTTTCTTGTTGTTCATACAGATCGTCAAAGTGACGAAAGCAAAAACTATGGCTATCACCATTATGATGGAAATATTCAAGGCAAAACTCGTGAAAAAGCCGATCCTTACCGCTATAAATTAAAAAGTACTTTATTAAAATTATCTTTCCAGCCCACTGAAAACCATCGTTTAACACTGGCTGCAGATTTATATGATAACACCTCAAAAGGTCACGATTTTTCTTATAATTTAAATTCATCCAATTTAATTCAAAATTGTTCAGAAACAGAAGGGCATTGTGCAGAAAAAGCATTACGCCACACAAATGATCAAATAAAACGCAAGAATTATTCCGTTATTTATGAAAATTACAGCGTAAATCCACTTTACGATACATTACGAATTTCATTTTCTAATCAAACAATTCGTACTAGAGCAAGAACAGATGATTATTGTGATGGAAATAGTCGTTGTGAAGGCTTTAATAATCCATTAGGGTTGCATTTTAATGAAGAAAATCAACTTGTTGGAGCAGATAACAACCCTGTGGACTATAAAAATATTCCAGATAAAGTCACCGATAAAGTTATAACAGTTGAAAAGACATTTACAGTTGATACTAGTAAAAGTTCATGGAAATGGGACGATACATTTAGAAATAATCTCAGACAATCTCAAATCGAATTAAATACTCACTATAAGACACGAGGAGTCTCTTACGATCTTGATTTAATGAAAATAAACGGAAATATCGTTACTGTACCTTATGAAATTCCCCAAGGTAAAGAAATCATCCCTGGAGATCGGCATTTAACCGTAAATGGTAAAACATATAAGAATGATGAGGTTAATAAACAACCATTTTCATTAACTTCTACTTATAATGATTTAATTTTACCTTGCCATCAAGAAGGAGGGGTTAATTGCAAAAAATCTACCATTGAAGCTTTTGATAAAGAAGGAAATATTGTAAATATACCCATTACAATTGAAAAAGCCGCTACTGGTGATGACGTAGCACACCTTCAAAAACAAGAGTTTGATAAGAACAATAGAAGATATACTCAGATAAGTGCTCCAAATTTACTATTACCATCAGGGGCGGGTTATTTAGAAAATACTTGGACAAAACGCGATTTAAATACTATAACCAAACAACTCAATCTTGATTTAACTAAATATATTGAGATTGGACGTACTCAGCATAATTTATCCTATGGCGGATTATGGTCTCAAATAAAGAAAGAAATGATAAATCATTCGGGTTTTAATGCAATTTCCAAAGTTTGGTGGGCTACATATCCCAAAGACTGTCAATCAGGAGATGGCTTCAATCCTTTCTGTAATAGAATAGACACTTACTCTTTCTTAATTCCGGTAAAAACAAACACTACAGCGTTATATTTTGCAGATGATGTCAAAGTCAATAACTATTGGGGCTTTGATTGGGCATTTCGTTATGACAGAATTAAACACGCTCCAGAGTATGTTCCAGGCAAGACCCCTAAAGTTCCTGATGGATTAGTCGCCAACCCAACTCTTGAACCAAAATTTAATATAGCGAATGTTTATTCGGATCCTGAAGAATTAGCAAAAATGCAAAAAAATGCTCTTGCCCGTATTCAAGAGATTGCACAGAAAAGAAAACACGCTACCTATTCTTATTCTTTAGGTTTAACCCTAGATCCATTTGATTGGTTAAGAGTGCAAACAAAATACAGAAAAGGATTTAGAGCACCAACAAGCGATGAAACCTATTTCACTTTCCTTCATCCGGACATTTCTATTGTACCGAATACAGATCTAGAAATAGAAACATCAAAAAATAAAGAAATTGCATTTACATTCCATAAACCATTTGGCTATTTGACTACAAGTATATTCCGCACAGACTATAACAATTATATTGATCTTGCGCATATATGTGATAGCGGAAAAGGAAATTGCCCTACACTAATAGGTCGTAATCTTGAGTATCCGATATATAAAAATGTTAATCGACCAACAGCAAAACTCACTGGCTTTGAACTACAAGCTAAATTAATATTAGGTGAAATAGCAAAACCATTAACAGGTTTCAGTATCGGTTATAAATTTACTTACCAAAAAGGTAAAATGACTTATGATCCTAAGATTGATGAAGTTAAACCAACGGATGGATATATTCCAATGAATGCAATTCAGCCAAAAACATCCGTGATAAATCTAAGTTATGCACATCCTAAAGATTATTTTGGGATTGATGTTTATCTTACTCACGTAAGTGCAAAAAAAGGAAAAGAAACTTACAACCGCTATAAACCCAAATTCAATGATTTAAAAAACAGCTATGTTAAGTGGCGTAGTAATGCTTACACATTGATTGATTTAATTAGTTTTGTAAAACCAATTCCAAATCTTACCTTACAAGCAGGGGTATATAATTTAACCAATAGAAAATATATTACTTGGGATTCTGCGAGATCAATTAGACCATTTGGTACAAGTAATTTGATTAATCAAACAACAGGCGCAGGCATTAACCGTTTCTATGCTCCAGGCAGAAACTATAGAATGTCAGTTCAGTTTGAGTTTTAGTTTTAGTTATCTCTAAAACCCAAAGTGATATTATTTATAGGGTCTCGGCTTATGTCCCCCTATAACAACTGAAATTACAAAAGTGGATGATGGCTATTTATTAAAGGCAGATTTCACTTTCTGTTGCCAAGCTGAATTGGTGATTTTTCAAATGCGTATTGCGTAAGAAAAACAGCTGAAAAATAAGCCGCACTTTTGCGGCTTATTTTGTTTTTAGGATTAGCTTTCTACAAAGCTTAAGGCTGTTTCAACCACTTCAATTCCTGCGCCTTGTTTAAACGCATTTTCGCTTAAATAGCGTCGCCATTGACGAGCACCTTTGCAATTTTGGAATGCGCCTAATATATGACGGACGATATGATTAAGGTGTATGCCTTGGCTAAGTTGCTGTTCAATATAAGGAAGCATTGACCGTACCGCTTCATGAGCGGTAACAATTGGTGCGTTAGGATCAAATAAGGCTTGGTCAATTTGCCCAAGTAAACTTGGATTTTGATAGGCCTCTCGCCCAACCATCACGCCGTCCACATATTGCAAATGTTGCTTCATTTCTTCAATGGTTTTTATGCCACCATTAATTGCGATGGTTAGATGTGGAAAATCATGTTTTAGTTGATACACCCGGGCATAATCTAATGGCGGAATTTCTCGATTTTCTTTGGGACTTAACCCCGAAAGCCAAGCTTTTCGTGCGTGGATAATAAACTCTTGGCAACCTTTTCCTTGAACTTTTTCAATAAAATCACATAAAAATTCATAGCTGTCTAATTCATCAATGCCAATACGCGTTTTCACAGTGACTGGAATTTTGACCGCACTTTGCATTTGTTCTACACAGTCTGCCACCAAATCTGCTTTCGCCATTAAGCAAGCACCAAACATTCCATTTTGTACGCGATCAGAAGGGCATCCTACATTAAGATTAATTTCGTGATAGCCTCGTTCCTCAGCAAGTTTTGCGCAATATTTGAGTTGTTCAGGATCGCTTCCTCCCAGCTGTAACGCAACGGGATTTTCTTGTAAATCAAAATCCAAGTGGTCATATTTTGCGTGGATAATCGCAGATGCAGTGACCATTTCAGTGTAAAGTAACGCATGCTTTGAAAATTGGCGATGAAAATAACGACAATGGCGTGTTGTCCAATCTAACATTGGTGCAACAGAAAAACGGCAGCGATAAAAGTGCGGTAGATTTTGAAGCATTTTTATTTCTCTTGTTCGGTTTTGCTGCGTAATTCTTCGGCTTGGCGAGCTTGCATTTGCTGGCGAAAACAGCCTGCAGCAAAGTGGTAAAATGGTTTTGGGCTAAATTGGTGCGAGATTATGGATGCAATAATGCTGGAAATCAAGAGCCAAATGAGAACGGGTTGTGCGCCTGTCATTTCCATTACAACAACACTGGCTGTAACTGGCGATTGTGTGCAGCCAGCTAAAAATGCCGCCATACATAAAATCACCAAAAAACGTTGATCAACCATACCGCCACTGAGATCCCAAAGCATTGAGCCAATGCCTGCGCCTGTTGTCAGTGATGGGGTAAAGATACCACCGGCAATACCATTCCTAGGGGTAACACAAACCAAACTGCAACAGGATATTTAGATGACCAGTGAGCATTTAGTTCTAATCCAAAATCAAATAATTTAGTAAATATTTACATATATAAAATAAAAAAAGTGCGGAGAATTTTCTCCGCACTTTTCTTTTATCTTCTTTCTGTCTTTTATCTTTAAGACATTCAAGAATCCATCAATTATTTGATGATTTTCGCTACAACACCAGCACCTACTGTACGGCCACCTTCACGGATTGCGAAACGTAAACCTTGGTCCATCGCAATTGGGTGGATTAAGCTTACTGTCATCTTGATGTTATCGCCTGGCATTACCATTTCCACGCCTTCTGGTAATTCGATTGTACCAGTTACGTCTGTTGTACGGAAATAGAATTGTGGACGGTAACCTTTGAAGAATGGAGTATGACGACCACCTTCATCTTTTGATAATACGTATACTTCTGATTCAAAATCAGTGTGTGGTGTGATTGAACCTGGTTTCGCTAATACTTGACCACGTTCGATTTCTTCACGTTTGGTACCACGTAATAATGCACCGATGTTTTCACCTGCACGACCTTCGTCAAGTAATTTACGGAACATTTCAACACCTGTTACAGTAGTTTTCGCTGTATCTTTGATACCGACGATTTCTACTTCATCACCAGTACGGATGATACCACGTTCTACACGTCCAGTTACTACTGTACCACGACCAGAGATTGAGAATACGTCTTCAATTGGAAGAAGGAACGGTTGGTCAATCGCACGTTCTGGTTCTGGAATATAAGTATCTAAGTGACCTGCTAATTCTAGGATTTTTTCTTCCCATTCTGCTACGCCGTTTAATGCTTGTAATGCAGAACCACGTACGATTGGAGTATCGTCACCTGGGAAGTCATATTGAGAAAGAAGTTCACGTACTTCCATTTCTACTAATTCTAATAACTCTTCATCATCTACCATATCGCATTTGTTTAAGAATACGATGATGTATGGTACACCTACTTGGCGACCTAATAAGATGTGTTCACGAGTTTGTGGCATAGGACCATCTGTTGCTGCTACTACTAAAATAGCACCATCCATTTGCGCCGCACCGGTAATCATGTTTTTAACATAGTCGGCGTGTCCTGGACAGTCTACGTGTGCATAGTGGCGAGTCGGTGTATCGTATTCAACGTGTGAAGTGTTGATGGTAATACCACGCGCTTTTTCTTCTGGCGCGTTATCGATTTGGTCAAATGCACGCGCTGCACCACCGTAATGTTTTGCTAATACGGTGGTAATTGCTGCTGTTAAAGTTGTTTTACCGTGGTCAACGTGGCCGATTGTACCCACGTTTACGTGCGGTTTTGTACGTTCAAATTTTTCTTTAGACATTGAAATAGTCCCTCTAAATAGACACGGTTATCGATGGGTAAATTAAACCACATTAACCAATAAATTTATTTGCTGATTGATATAAGGATGAGGAATTATAAGACTGGTGCTGATAGGCGGATTTGAACCGCCGACCTCACCCTTACCAAGGGTGCGCTCTACCAACTGAGCTATATCAGCGTCTGGAGCGGGCAGCGGGAATCGAACCCGCATCATTAGCTTGGAAGGCTAAGGTAATAGCCATTATACGATGCCCGCAAGTCCTAAATTCGTCTGTCCCATCAGGATCCATCTAAAAGATGGTGGAGGGAGAAGGATTCGAACCTTCGAAGGCTGAGCCAACAGATTTACAGTCTGCCCCCTTTGGCCGCTCGGGAACCCCTCCACACTAAATGAATACTTGATACGAAAGAATGGTGCCGACTATCGGAATCGAACTGATGACCTACTGATTACAAGTCAGTTGCTCTACCTACTGAGCTAAGTCGGCGTGTCGTAAGCAAGTGAGGCGTATTATATGGAAAAAACTTTAACTGACAAGTATTTTTTATAAAAAAGTTTATTTTTTTGATTATTCGTTTAAATCACAATCAAAAAAGTGATTTTTTAATCAAATTAGTACACATTTAATGAAAAATGAATGCTAAATTTTTATTTATAGCGTATATTTTTCTCCAATTTGTCTATTTGACTCAATAATATCTCAATGAATCTAACCCCTTTTTTAAGTTTTAACCGCAAACAATGGGCAGAATTGCGTAAATCAGTCCCCCTAAAACTTACAGAACAAGATCTTAAACCGCTTTTAGGTTTTAATGAAGAGCTATCTTTGGATGAAGTCAGTATGATTTATTTACCATTAGCTCGTTTAATTAATTATTACATTGACGAAAACCTTCGCAGACAAGCTGTTTTACACCGTTTTTTAGGGCGTAATAAAACAAAAGTACCTTATATCATTAGCATTGCAGGTAGCGTAGCGGTAGGGAAAAGCACTTCAGCACGAATACTCCAATCACTTCTTTCCCATTGGCCAGCGGAGCGCAAAGTAGATCTTATAACTACTGATGGTTTTTTATATCCATTAGAAAAACTAAAAAAAGATCATCTTTTACACAAAAAAGGTTTCCCTATTTCTTATGATACGCCCAAACTTATTCATTTTTTAGCTGATGTGAAATCTGGCAAAACTGAGGTGGAAGCACCAATCTATTCGCATTTAACCTATGATATTATTCCTGATAAATTTAATGTGATAAATAAACCTGACATTCTTATTTTAGAGGGCTTGAATGTACTTCAAACGGGTAATAATAAAACCAATCAGACATTCGTATCAGATTTTGTTGATTTCTCTATTTATGTTGATGCAGAAGAAAAATTATTGAAAGAATGGTATATCAAACGATTTCTGAAATTCCGCGAAAGTGCGTTCAACGATCCTAATTCTTACTTTAAACATTATGCCAATTTATCGAAAGAAGAATCCATTACCACCGCTAGTAAAATTTGGGATGAAATTAACGGGTTAAACCTTAATCAAAATATTCTTCCAACTCGTGAGCGAGCAAATCTAATTCTAAAAAAAGGTCACAATCACCAAGTAGAATTAATAAAATTAAGAAAATAAAAATTCGCACGTAAAAACGTGCGAATCTTAGTCAATGCCTAACTCACAATCAGTTATTGATAAAAATATCGTAAAAAATTACCGCACTTTTTATCTAAATTTGACTTCTTGTACAATGCGTTTTGCCGTCGAGATTGGTAATTGCCCAATAAAAGTAATTTCTTTTCCTCCGATGACCTCGCTATAAATCGTATAAGCCCCTTGTTTCCAAGTATTTTCTGGTAGGTCATTAGAGCCTACATTAGAGACAAACAACGTAAAAGTAAATAAGCCATCACTATATAATGCGCTATCTATGATTTCATTTTCTAATATTTCTTGAGTATATCGAATTAAAGAAAAACCTTGTGGCAACCAACCTGCAGACCAAGTTATATCTGAACTTTGTTCATTTTTACTTTCTTTCAATAAAGGGGGCAATGATACCTTGTTAATATAATCCGTTAATCCTCTCAATCTGTCATCGATGTAAAGTGTTACAACTCTAAATTGATCAAGTAGTTTGCCTTCGCGATCAAGCATATCACCGCGTAATAACAAGCCATTTTCTTCATCGATAAACACCAAATATTGATACCGAAAATCATCTTTAGGAACAATTCTAATCGTATCAGCGAAACGCCCAGCAACACGATCTTTACCTAATTTTACGAAATCATAATAAGAAGAAAGCTTATCAAAATTTGCACGCACAACCGCAGGCATCGCATCAACTATATTGCCACTATTAAGCGTAAATGCTTGAGCATTTGGCTGAAAATAACTGACTAAATTATCACGTTGAATAATTTCTTGCTGGCGACCATCTAAAGTGACTAATTGTGCGTAGGTTTTGTTATCTTGTCTGATATGTCGATAACGAAATGAATCCATATTTGCTGGAGTAGTTTGCACAAAGGCAATTTCATAATTGAGATTATCCAATGCTTGTGTCATTTTATCTAACGACTGCTTCGCAGAAAGCTCTTCAGCAGAAGCAATGCTACTTAATAGCAAAGAAAGAGAAAGTGCGGTAAATTTTAATGCGATTTTTTTCATAGAAATCTAAAGGATAAAAATTCACCACACTAAATAACAATTAGGTGGTGAATCAATAATCTGAACAAAGGAAACCAATTTATCTTACTTGACTGCTACTTACACCTAAAGCATCAGAGTGCATACGACGTTGCAATTCATAGTTTTGCAACATTGCGCCAATGCGACGACTTTTTTTCTCAAGCTGATCTGAAGTCAATGTATCTTTGCTTGGCGCATTATAGCTAATTTCTTGAACTGCATTATTAAATGGCAAGGTTTGCAACACTGGCACTTCTGGTAAATTAGACGCTTCGTTTTTACTATTGAAAGATTGAACACCAAGTACTGCCACTAAACATACACCAGCAGCAACAGCAACTTGCGTCATTGGCGCAAAAAATGCCTTTAATTTTTGCATAAATGCAGAATTATGTGCATCTTCTGGTTCAGGTTGAGACACCGCAATGACATCGACTTTCTTCACGTCTTCTAACTCAATCAAATCTGCCATTTTAGCGGTAAAATCCCCCCCTAAAAAGACCGCACTTTCTTTACGCATTACTGAACGAACGGTATGAAATGAATGCCAAGACGCTTGTAATTCTTCGTCTCTTAATAAAGCATCTGTCAAGTCAGTTTTGACTTGTTCGCCATCCATATAGGCTGAAAGCTGCTCTTTTTGCATAGTAAACTCCAATTTTTATTCGCTCTACATTAGAGGTTGAATTTTATTTTCGATCATTTCCCTTGCTCGGAAGATTCGGGAACGAACCGTACCAACAGGACAATCCATAATTTCTGCAATCTCTTCGTAACTTAAACCTTCTAGCTCTCGTAACGTAATCGCAGTTTTTAAATCTTCTGGTAAGTTATGAATAGTATCAAAAACAATTCTTTCTAACTCACTAGACAATACCTCATTTTCGGGTGTATCCACATCCCTAAGGTGTGTTCCCACATCATAATTTTCAGCATCTTCTGCCAAAATATCTTCATTTGGTGGACGGCGACCTTGAGCCGTTAAATAATTTTTTGCCGTATTAACGGCAATTCGATAAAGCCATGTATAGAAAGCACTTTCGCCACGAAAAGATTCAATTGAGCGATAAGCCTTTATAAAGGATTCTTGCACCACATCAGGAATATCGTTACGCGATACATATCGGGTCAAAAGCCCTGCTACTTTATTTTGATAACGCGAAACCAACAAATTGAAGGCTTTTTTATCCCCTTGCTGTACTCTTTCTACCAAAGCCTGATCTGTTAGCTGTTCAGCCATATTTCTCCCATGCCAATATCTAACACGCCTTAATATCAAGACAGCAAGCTCTTGTTGCTTGTTCAGACAAAAGCGTGTTAAAAAAGTTCATTCGCTAATCAATAATTTTAATTTATGATGATTTTCTGCACTTTTTGAATATATTCAACCATCATTTGAAGCTCTACATCTTGTGATTTCACACGATTAAAAAACCACGAAAACAACTGCAAATCAGAACTTTCTAACAAGCGAATAAAAATATCTTTTTTGTCATCTGTTAATTCATGAAAATGCGTCAAATAAAAAGGCATTATGATTTTATCTAACTCCAGCATTCCTCGACGACAATCCCATTCAATGCGAAGTTTATTATATTTTTCCATTTTATTTCCCTAAAATTGAGGGCTGATTATAGCTTAAAAAATAGTAATAAAAAAAGTCAGCATTTCTGCTAACTTTCATTCTTTAAATATTATTTATTCTTTAATAAATCACGGATTTCAGTAAGCAATGTTTCTGCCTTTGGTGCAGTTTTTTTCTCCTCTGGTTTTCTTACCTTATTGATTACTTTGATCATCATAAAGATTGCAAAAGCAATAATAATAAAATCAATCACATTTTGAATAAACAAACCATAATTTAAAGTAACAGCAGGAACATCGCCTTGTGCTTGTGCTAATACAAATTTCATATCTTTGAAATCAATACCACCAGTTAAAATCCCCAACACGGGCGTAAAAATATCACTAACAAGTGAACTTACGATCTTGCCAAATGCGCTGCCAATAATCACACCGATAGCCATATCTACGACATTGCCACGCATTGCAAATTCGCGAAATTCTTTAATAAAATTCATAATAATGTTCCCCTTCAAAAATTACATAAAAAGAGCGACTATTATAATAAATCACTCTGAAAAGTAAAAAAACTAAATAAAGAATGCGCTTGGTTGGAATAATTTCTCAATTTCTGGCACATTTTTCTTATCACTCAAATAAATCACTATATGATCGCCTTCTTCAATAATCACTTGACGACGAGCAATAATTACATCATTCCCTCGTAATAAAGCACCAATAATGGTTCCCATCGGCAAACGCAACTCACCAATTTTTCGCCCTACTATATTTGAAGTATTCACATTACCGTGTGCAACAATTTCAATGGCTTCGGCAATGCCATGTCGTAATGTTGCCACATTTTTTACATCGCCTTTACGCACGTGACCTAACAAAGCAGAAATCGTTACTTGTTGTGGAGAAACCGCAATATCAATCGTGCCTCCCTGAATAAGATTAATATAAGCAATCCGTTGAATCAGTACCATTGCTTTTTTCGCACCTAAACGCTTGGCTAACAAAGCTGACATAATATTCGCTTCATCGTCGCTACTTAATGAAAGAAATACATCCACACTTTCAATATGTTCTTCAAAAAGCAAGTTTTGGTCTGAGGCATCTCCATTAAATACTAACGTTTTTGGCAACTTTTCTGCTAAGGCTTGCGCTCTGTTTGAATCTCGTTCAATAAGCTTTACAGTACAAGAATTTTCCAAACGTTTTGCTACGCCAAAAGCAACATTTCCTCCACCAACAATCATTACTCGCTTATAAGGTTTCTCCAAACGTTGTAACTCTCCCATTACCGCCTTAATATGTTCAGTAGCGCAAATAAACGTGATTTCATCGCCAGCTTCTACAATGGTTGAGCCTTGTGGACGAATCGGTTTGCCATTACGTAAAATAGACATAATACGACAATCAATATGTGGCATATGTTCGCGAAATGCGGAAAGTGCATATCCAACCAAAGCCCCCCCATAATAAGCTTTCACTACAACAATACTAATACGATTATTGGCAAAATGGGCAACTTGTAATGCGCCTGGATAAGCAATTAAACGAGTAATTTCATCAGTGACAAGATTTTCAGGCGAAATTAAATGATCAATAGGTATATTTTCATTGTTGAACAACTTGTCTTTTTCACGTAAATATTCTGAATTACGGATACGTGCAATTCGCGTTGGCGTATTAAATAATGTATAGCCCATTTGGCAAGCGACCATATTGATTTCATCGGAGGCTGTCACGGCAACCATTAAATCGGCATCTGCCGCGCCTGCGTCACGAAGCACTTTTGGAGATGATGGAGAGCCTTGTACCACACGCAAATCGTGCTTTTCTTGCAATGTTTGTAACTGAGGAGATTCATTATCCACTAAGGTAATATCGTTATCTTCACTGACTAAGTTTTCTGCAAGCGTCGTTCCTACCTGACCTGCACCCAAAATGATAATTTTCATTATCGCTCTCCTTTATGCTCGTTTAAGCAATTTAGCATAATAGAACCCATCGCCACTATTTGGTTGTGGAATGAATTGAAAACCCACCGCACTTTTATCATCACTAAAGGGTAACGGCAATAACTCCGCATCCGCGTGAGCATTTAAAAATGCTTGGATTTGTTCGCAATTTTCTTCTGGCAATACAGAACAAGTCGCATAAAGCAAAACACCATTTGGCTTAAGTTTTTCCCAAAGCGCACTCAGAATTTTCTTCTGTAATTCAACGAGCTGAGCGATATCGGTTTCTTTACGTAACCATTTTATATCGGGGTGACGGCGAATCACTCCAGTTGCAGAACAAGGTGCATCAAGTAAAATTCGGTCAAATTTCACCGCACTTTTACCAATTTCAGCTAACCATTCGTCAGGTTTACTCGCATCGCCGCAAACCACTATCGCTTGCTGATTTAAACGTGCAAGATTTTCTTCTACTCGTTTTAAGCGATGAGATTCTACATCTAATGCAATCACATTAGCTTGAGGTGCCAGTTCTAAAATATGGGTCGTCTTACCACCGGGTGCAGCGCAAGCATCGAGGATCCATTCCTCATTTTTAGGCTCAAGCAACATTGCCGCCCATTGCGCACTCAAATCTTGTACCGTTACAGCACCTTCTTCAAAGTGCGGTAATTTTTGCACCGCAATCGGTATATCTAAACATAGCGCATTAGGATGGTGGCTTGTTTTCGAAGAAACACCTTGTTCTTCAAGTAAAGTGCGGTAAGTTTCAAGGGCGTTTTTTTGTGAATTCACACGTAGCCACATTGGTGGTTTCTGATTGTTCGCCTCAATAATCTCACGCCAATTCGGATAGGCTTTTTTTAATTTATTCACGAACCATTCAGGGTGAAGCGTTTGCCAATTTTTATCGATAATCGCCAAAATTTCATCTTGCTCACGTAAAAATCTACGCAAAACCGCATTCACTAATCCTATAAAACTATCAGATTTTAATGATTTTGTTGCATTCACAACTTCATCAACTGCCGCATGAGCAGGCACTCGCATATAAAGCAATTGGTATAATCCCACAAGCAACAGGCAATGAACAATGCGAGTTTTACCTTTAAGCGGTTTATCTACAAGACGTTTGATAATTTGCTCTAAGCGAGGCAATACTCGACACACGCCAAAACAAATTTCTTGTAGCAAGGGCAAATCTTGAGCTTTTACAGAAAGTTGCACTTCTGGGATTAACGCTGACAAGGATTTGCCCTCATCCAATACTTGCAAAATTAAGTTTGCTGCGATAGCCCTGGTCGAAAGTGCGGTCATTTTTACTGAATTTTTTACTTTGATAGTTTTAGAAGAGAATTTTTTCATTATGCAAGCACCTTACCAATAGTAAACCACTCTGCACGGCCATTTAATAAATCTTGTGCAGACATAGGCTTTTTACCTGCGGGTTGTAATTGCAATAAGTTTAAGACGCCATCGACAGTGGCAACTTGAATGCCATTTTTATCTGCACTTAAAATAGTTCCCGCTGGTTTATCTTGATGAGGCAATACTTCTGCTTGATATACTTTTAACGTTTGAGCATTGCCATCCTTATCTTCTGTTGAAAAATAAGCAATAGGCCAAGGATTAAAGGCACGGATATTACGCTCAAGTTGCATTGCAGAAAGAGACCAATCTAATTGTGCCTCTTCTTTAGAAAGTTTTTCTGCATAATTGCTTTGGCTGTCATCTTGTTTTTCGGCTATAAATTTACCATTTTCAAGATTATCTAAAACATCGATTAACGCCGATGGAGCAAGCTCCGCCAGTTTGTTATAAAGACTCGTTGAAGTTTCAGTCGGTAAAATATCACAATAGACTTTGTGTAACATATCACCTGTATCTAAACCTTCATCCATTTGCATAATGGTTACACCAGTTTGTGTATCACCAGCCCAAATTGAACGCTGAATGGGTGCCGCTCCTCGCCAACGTGGAAGAATAGAACCATGCACATTCAAACAACCTAAACGAGGGGCATCTAATACAGCTTTCGGTAAAATTAATCCATAAGCCACAACAACCATTACATCTGCATTTAACGCTTTTAATTCAGTCTGTGCCTCTTCTTTACGTAAGGATTTAGGTTGATAAACGGAAATGTTATTTTGCTCAGCAAGTTGCTTGACAGGGCTTGCTTGCAATTTCTTACCGCGACCTGCTGGTTTATCAGGTTGAGTATAAACAGCGATCACATTATGTTGAGAATTTAGAATAGCTTGTAAATGCTGTGCAGCAAAATCTGGCGTACCAGCAAAAATAATATTAAGTGATTTCATAATGTTCTACGTTATGGTGATTGATAGGAAGTAGGGTGGGCTTTAGCCCACCATTTTTTGAAATGATTGGTGGGCTAAAGCCCACCCTACGTTTTAGCTTTTCGCAATCTGCTTCTTATATTTAATTAACTTTTCTTTAATACGTTGGCGTTTAAGTGGAGAAAGATAATCAACAAATAAAATTCCGTTAAGGTGGTCGATCTCGTGTTGAATACAGATTGCAAGCAAACCATCCGCATCTAAAGTAAATTCTTTACCGTCACGATCCAACGCTCTCACTGTCACTTTTTCTTTACGAGGAACCAACGCACGGAACCCTGGAATGGATAAACACCCCTCTTCAATTCCCGTTTCGCCTTCAGAAGCCAAAATTTCAGGGTTAATCAAAACAAACTGATTCTGTTTATCGCCTTCAACATCAATAGTAATAATACGTTGCAAAATATCTACTTGAGGTGCAGCTAAACCAATACCTTTCTCTTGGTACATCGTGTCAAACATATCATCAACAATTTTACGAATTGCATCATTAACTTCAGTAACAGGCTCACAGACAACCTTTAAGTGATCATCAGGATAAATTAATACATTAAGTGCGGTCATAATTTCTCTTGTTTTTAAGGGTAGAATTTTAGCGGGATTATAGCACAGCTAATAAAACATTTATAGGAATGTGACTTCATATGAGTTGAAAAATCACTTACTTATTGAAAATTAAAATTAGACTCTTATTTGATTAAATAATGAGTAGATTCCCAAAAGCTAAAACCCCATATCTTTCGACACGGGGTTCTTCTGTTTTTATTTAACCTAGATAAGTATTTGGTAACCTGGCGGTGCCCTACTCTCACATAGGGAAACCCCACACTACCATCGAAATTACAGAGTTTCACTTCTGATATACATGAGATATGAAAATTATTTATTAATACCTTTTAAAACGGATAATAGAAAAATCAAGATAGTAGAAATAAAAGATAATATAGTTGCAGGAATCTCAGAATAATCAGTCATATTACTAACAAACCTATCTATTCCATTCCAAAATTCATAATTAAACACTTCTGAATAAGCTTTAGTAGCCAGTGCAGGAGTTATTATATTTATCAACATAAGCAATAGAGTGGTAAATAGAAAGATATAAGCAATATTTCTATTTAATTTTAATGAATTTAAACGTTGAATTGAAAATATAATAAGGCCGATAGTAGATGTAACCATAACAATCACCAATCCCCAAGCTATAACTGAATTAACATCACCATCAAATAAATTGTATCTCAGTAAGTAAGATTGACTCCAAGGAAGAAAGAATAATGAAATGGAAATTGTACTATAAATAATAAACTCTATTCTGTCTATTTCTTTCTTAAGAGAAATAAACTCAGACATTTGTGTTTTAATATTTTCAAACCCTTGATTATTATTCATAACTTCTCCTTATTTAACCTTGATATGCAAAATAACCGCATTGATTTCACATCGATAAATAATATGATAATCTGGATTTTCATCAATAATCCTTTTCATAGATTTATCAATCGTTCGCTTTGTGTAATGTAGCAAAACGGTAGCTTTTTGTTCTTTGTCTGAAAGATGGGCTTCTTCTTTTAAAATCACAATTTTAGATTGCACGACTCGATTCAATAATTCGTATGACGTTTCCATTCTAAACCTCTCCAAAGTTAAATTGTTTCTTAGCAGTATGTTTCCTTAGATATGTCAATATCTAAGGACTTTAGTATACTAAAGTGAAAAATACTTTATTTTTGTTCTGATTAGAATAATAAAAATGGGAAGGATAGGAAGGACATAGGTAAAAAAGAAATAGGGTTTTGAAAAATCTTTTCAGGTATATCTATTTGTAAAAAACAAAAACCCCATATCTTTCGACACGGGGTTCTTCTGTTTTTATTTAACTTAGATAAGTATTTGCTAACCTGGCGGTGCCCTACTCTCACATGGGGAAACCCCACACTACCATCGGCATTACAGCGTTTCACTTCTGAGTTCGGTATGGTCTCAGGTGGGTCCACCGCACTATCGCCGCCAGGATAATTCTTTGATAACTCGTCTTTTCTTTTATCTCTCGTCTCTTTTATCTCTCGTTACTCAGTCTTTACTCTACCTTTCACTCGTTCTTATTGGTCACAAGCTAAACTCAATTTTCTTTCTATTAAGTCTTCTATACTTACTTTTCTTTGTTTAGTCTTTTACTTCGGTTTCCGCTCTACTTTTATTTGCTTCGCTTTTCATCTCTTACTTCACTTAGCTCCCAAAAACACTTGAGCGTTGTATAGTTAAGCCTCTCGGGCAATTAGTATCTGTTAGCTCAATGTATCACTACACTTACACACCAGACCTATCTACGTCTTAGTCTTAAACAACCCTTACAATCTCTTAGATTGGGAGAACTCATCTCTTGGCAAGTTTCGTGCTTAGATGCTTTCAGCACTTATCTCTTCCGCACTTAGCTACCCGGCAATGCGTCTGGCGACACAACCGGAACACCAGTGGTGCGTCCACTCCGGTCCTCTCGTACTAGGAGCAGCCCCAACCAATTCTCCTACGCCCACGGCAGATAGGGACCGAACTGTCTCACGACGTTCTAAACCCAGCTCGCGTACCACTTTAAATGGCGAACAGCCATACCCTTGGGACCTACTTCAGCCCCAGGATGTGATGAGCCGACATCGAGGTGCCAAACACCGCCGTCGATATGAACTCTTGGGCGGTATCAGCCTGTTATCCCCGGAGTACCTTTTATCCGTTGAGCGATGGCCCTTCCATTCAGAACCACCGGATCACTATGACCTACTTTCGTACCTGCTCGACTTGTCTGTCTCGCAGTTAAGCTTGCTTATACCATTGCACTAACCTCACGATGTCCGACCGTGATTAGCAAACCTTCGTGCTCCTCCGTTACGCTTTGGGAGGAGACCGCCCCAGTCAAACTACCCACCAGACACTGTCCGAGACCACGTTTCGTCATCTTCGTTAGAACATCAAACGTTAAAGGGTGGTATTTCAAGGTCGCCTCCACAATGACTGGCGTCACTGCTTCAAAGGCTCCCACCTATCCTACACATCAAAATTCAATGTTCAGTGTCAAGCTATAGTAAAGGTTCACGGGGTCTTTCCGTCTAGCCGCGGGTACACCGCATCTTCACGGCGATTTCAATTTCACTGAGTCTCGGGTGGAGACAGCCTGGCCATCATTATGCCATTCGTGCAGGTCGGAACTTACCCGACAAGGAATTTCGCTACCTTAGGACCGTTATAGTTACGGCCGCCGTTTACTGGGGCTTCGATCAGGTGCTTCTCTTGCGATTACACCATCAATTAACCTTCCAGCACCGGGCAGGCATCACACCCTATACCTCCACTTTCGTGTTTGCAGAGTGCTGTGTTTTTAATAAACAGTTGCAGCCAGCTGGTATCTTCGACCGGTTCAACCTTCAGGGGCTAGCCCTTACAATCTACGCCGGCGCACCTTCTCCCGAAGTTACGGTGCTATTTTGCCTAGTTCCTTCACCCGAGTTCTCTCAAGCGCCTGAGTATTCTCTACCTGACCACCTGTGTCGGTTTTCAGTACGGTTTAGTAAAGCCTTTCGCTTAGTGGCTTTTCCTGGAAGTGTGGTATCAGTTACTTCAGCTCCGTAGAGCCTCGTCATCATCTCTCTGTGTTAAGGAAGTCCGGATTTGCCTAAACTTCCCACCTACCAACTTAAACGCACATATCCAACAGTGCGATAACCTAACCTACTCCGTCCCCACATCGCAGCTTTACCAAGTACAGGAATATTAACCTGTTTCCCATCGACTACGCTTTTCAGCCTCGCCTTAGGAGCCGACTCACCCTGCCCCGATTAACGTTGGACAGGAACCCTTGGTCTTCCGGCGAACGGGTTTTTCACCCGTTTTATCGTTACTTATGTCAGCATTCGCACTTGTGATACGTCCAGCCCACCTCTCGATGAACCTTCTTCCGCTTACACAACGCTCCCCTACCCAACAGGCGTATCACTAATAATCCTCACTCTAAGATGCCCGACTCAACGTTCGGGTTGCTTGAACAACCTTTCATGTCGCTTCGCACCATTCTAGCTTGTTAATCGTAAGGCGTATTAGTGATACGCCTGATGCCGCAGCTTCGGTGCTATATTTCAGCCCCGTTACATCTTCCGCGCAGGCCGACTCGACTAGTGAGCTATTACGCTTTCTTTAAATGATGGCTGCTTCTAAGCCAACATCCTAGCTGTCTAAGCCTTCCCACTTCGTTTCCCACTTAATATAGACTTGGGGACCTTAGCTGGCGGTCTGGGTTGTTTCCCTCTCCACGACGGACGTTAGCACCCGCCGTGTGTCTCCTGAGTATCACTCTTTGGTATTCGTAGTTTGCATCGGGTTGGTAAGCCGGGATGGCCCCCTAGCCGAAACAGTGCTCTACCCCCAAAGGTGTCACCTCAAGGCTCTACCTAAATAGATTTCGGGGAGAACCAGCTATCTCCCGGTTTGATTGGCCTTTCACCCCCAGCCACAAGTCATCCGCTAATTTTTCAACATTAGTCGGTTCGGTCCTCCAGTTAGTGTTACCCAACCTTCAACCTGCCCATGGCTAGATCACCGGGTTTCGGGTCTATACCTTGCAACTACTCGCCCAGTTAAGACTCGGTTTCCCTTCGGCTCCCCTATTCAGTTAACCTCGCTACAAAATATAAGTCGCTGACCCATTATACAAAAGGTACGCAGTCACCCCATCACTTAATCCCACTGCTTATTTTGGGTGGTTTGACTCGCTTCGCTCCTCTTACCATTGTTTAAGTGCGGTTGCTTTTCATCACCTTCCAATCGGATTAAGTGATGGGGCTCCCACTGCTTGTACGTACAAGGTTTCAGGTTCTATTTCACTCCCCTCACCGGGGTTCTTTTCGCCTTTCCTTCACAGTACTGGTTCACTATCGGTCAATCAGGAGTATTTAGCCTTGGAGGATGGTCCCCCCTTCTTCAAACAGGATATCACGTGTCCCGCCCTACTTCTCGTTAGCTTAGTACCACAATATGGTTTTTAGATACGGGATTATCACCCTCTTTGATTGTGCTTCCCAACACATTCTCCTAACTATACTGCTATCACTTACTGGCTCTTTCGCTTTCGCTCGCCGCTACTGACGAAATCTCGGTTGATTTCTTTTCCTCGGGGTACTTAGATGTTTCAGTTCTCCCGGTTTGCCTCAACAAGCTATGAATTCACTTGTTGATAGTAGATTCTTCATCTACTGGGTTTCCCCATTCGGATATCTTGGATTAAACGCCTCTTATCGACTCATCCAAGCTTTTCGCAGATTAGCACGTCCTTCTTCGCCTCTGATTGCCAAGGCATCCACCTTGTACGCTTAGTCACTTAACTATACAACCTCAAATGTTTTCTATCACTTTAAGTTTTCACTTCAAAGTGCGGTCAATTTGATGCGTATTTTCATTCAACTAAACACTTGATTGCTTTTGTTCAATCAAGATTTTATGCAAAACAGGTTTTGTTTTTAGAGTTTCCTTCTCCGTTCCCTCTTTTCACTTTCCCGTCTTGCCTACTCAGACTTTCTCTCGAAAATCTCTTGTTTTCAGCTTGTTTCCAATTTTTTAAAGAACAGTAAGATAATCTAATAAAGTTATCTTTAATTGGCGTCCCCACGGGGATTCGAACCCCGGTTACCGCCGTGAAAGGGCGATGTCCTAGGCCTCTAGACGATGGGGACATCAATTAAAGATACTCTATTTTCTTTTTATCTTTTAACGTTTATTTTTCAACGTTGCTTTCGCTTCGTTTTTAATCTTGTCTACAACTATCAGCCAATCTGTGTGAGCACTCGCTGTCTCTCGTCTTCAGTAAGGAGGTGATCCAACCGCAGGTTCCCCTACGGTTACCTTGTTACGACTTCACCCCAGTCATGAATCATACCGTGGTAAACGCCCTCCAAAAGGTTAAGCTATCTACTTCTGGTACAACCCACTCCCATGGTGTGACGGGCGGTGTGTACAAGGCCCGGGAACGTATTCACCGCGACATTCTGATTTGCGATTACTAGCGATTCCGACTTCATGGAGTCGAGTTGCAGACTCCAATCCGGACTTAGACGTACTTTATGAGATTCGCTCCACCTCGCAGCTTCGCTTCCCTCTGTATACGCCATTGTAGCACGTGTGTAGCCCTACTCGTAAGGGCCATGATGACTTGACGTCATCCCCACCTTCCTCCAGTTTATCACTGGCAGTCTCCTTTGAGTTCCCGACCAAGTCGCTGGCAACAAAGGATAAGGGTTGCGCTCGTTGCGGGACTTAACCCAACATTTCACAACACGAGCTGACGACAGCCATGCAGCACCTGTCTCTAAGTTCCCGAAGGCACAAGCTCATCTCTGAGCTCTTCTTAGGATGTCAAGAGTAGGTAAGGTTCTTCGCGTTGCATCGAATTAAACCACATGCTCCACCGCTTGTGCGGGCCCCCGTCAATTCATTTGAGTTTTAACCTTGCGGCCGTACTCCCCAGGCGGTCGATTTATCACGTTAGCTACGGGCGCCAGAGTTAAACCCCAACCCCCAAATCGACAGCGTTTACAGCGTGGACTACCAGGGTATCTAATCCTGTTTGCTCCCCACGCTTTCGCACATGAGCGTCAGTACATTCCCAAGGGGCTGCCTTCGCCTTCGGTATTCCTCCACATCTCTACGCATTTCACCGCTACACGTGGAATTCTACCCCTCCCTAAAGTACTCTAGTTACCCAGTCTGAAATGCAATTCCCAGGTTAAGCCCGGGGCTTTCACACCTCACTTAAATAACCGCCTGCGTGCCCTTTACGCCCAGTTATTCCGATTAACGCTCGCACCCTCCGTATTACCGCGGCTGCTGGCACGGAGTTAGCCGGTGCTTCTTCTGTATTTAACGTCAATGATGTGTACTATTAGCACACACCCCTTCCTCAATACCGAAAGAACTTTACAACCCGAAGGCCTTCTTCATTCACGCGGCATGGCTGCGTCAGGGTTCCCCCCATTGCGCAATATTCCCCACTGCTGCCTCCCGTAGGAGTCTGGACCGTGTCTCAGTTCCAGTGTGGCTGGTCATCCTCTCAGACCAGCTAGAGATCGCTGGCTTGGTAGGCCTTTACCCCACCAACTACCTAATCCCACTTGGGCTCATCCTATGGCATGCGGCCTCTCAGTCCCGCACTTTCATCTTCCGATAATACGCGGTATTAGCGACAGTTTCCCGTCGTTATCCCCCTCCATAGGCCAGATTCCCAAGCATTACTCACCCGTCCGCCACTCGTCAGCAAGAAAGCAAGCTTTCTCCTGCTACCGTTCGACTTGCATGTGTTAAGCCTGCCGCCAGCGTTCAATCTGAGCCATGATCAAACTCTTCAATTCAAGTTCAATCGCTCAATAAACTGCTTAGCTATAAATAAAACACTACTTAAAAAAGTAATAATGAATTTTCAGTTAAGCACCTATTAAGACTTCAAAATTAAAAAATATTTTTAAAACAAGTCAATCAACAAGTGCCCACACAGATTGTCTGATATATTGTTAAAGAGCAAAAAATAACGACGCACTTGGAAACTTAAAAAACTTCACAACAGTGCGTCGTTGTGTGCGGTGCATTATAGGGATTTTCAAATCCCTTGCAAGTACTTTTTGCAAAAATATTTAAAAAAATGATCTTTTGATTAAAGTACAAGCGATTAGAGCAAAATATAGATCTTTTTGGCTATTTTTTTAAGCGTTTTAAAATTCTCGGAAGATCTACGATAGAATCTAGCACATAATCCGCTATTCCTTCTCCTTCCCCTGTTACTGGTTTACCAGTACGAACTAATACGTTCATTTTTACCTTCGCACCAATCCCCGCTTTTAGGTCTTCAACTTTATCTCCAACCATAATAGATTGCCTAGGATCGATCTTTAATTCTTTGATCGCTTGCAATAACATTCCCGATTTAGGCTTCCGACAATCACAATCTTCTTTATATTCGCCCTTTCCCTCAGAATGATGTGGACAATAGTAAATACCATCCAAATCCACATCTTGTTCAGCTAACGACCAATCCATCCATTCTGTTAATTGTAAAAACTGATCCTCAGAAAAATAACCACGTGCAATGCCCGACTGGTTGGTCACTAATACCAACATATATCCCATTTTCTTTAATTCTCGCAATGCATCAATCGCACCATCAATAAATTTAAAGTTATCAATTTCGTGTACATAACCATAATCAATATTTAACGTGCCATCGCGATCTAAAAAAATAGCCTTATTCATTCTCTAACCTTTTATACATGTCAAATTGACGAAAATTATCTATTTAATCCAAGCAATTAGCAAATATAAGTCATAACTAATCTGTCTAAAAAAGATAATCTGACATATTGACATAGCAATCTAGACATCTAGAATACCAAAACAGATTTAAAAACAATAAATAAAAAGGGCTTATATGATTAAGCTAAATAATATTACGAAAATTTTTGAGCTACCGAACAAAAAATTGACTGCGCTTGATAATGTTTCGTTGAATATCGAAAAAGGTCAAATCTGTGGCGTAATTGGTGCATCTGGTGCAGGAAAAAGTACATTAATTCGCTGTGTGAACTTATTAGAAAAACCGACAAGCGGTTCCGTTATTGTTGATGGCGTAGAATTAACAAAACTTTCTGATCGCGAATTAGTACTTGCTCGTCGTCAAATTGGAATGATTTTTCAGCATTTCAATTTACTAAGTTCTCGCACCGTCTTTGAAAACGTGGCATTATCCTTAGAATTAGAAGGTGAACCAAAAGCAAAAATCCAAGAAAAAATTACCGCACTTTTAGAGCTTGTTGGTTTAAGTGAAAAACGTGATGCTTACCCAAGCAATCTTTCGGGTGGGCAAAAACAACGTGTAGCTATTGCACGCGCCTTAGCGAGCGATCCTAAAGTCTTATTATGTGATGAAGCAACGAGTGCATTAGATCCTGCAACGACGCAATCTATTCTGAAATTATTAAAGGAAATTAACCGCACTTTAGGTATTACGATTTTGTTGATTACCCATGAAATGGAAGTTGTTAAACAGATTTGTGATCAAGTTGCTGTTATTGATCAAGGTCGCCTCGTTGAACAGGGTACTGTCGGTGAAATTTTTGCAAACCCTAAAACAGAATTAGCACAAGAGTTTATTCGTTCGACCTTCCACATCAGTCTACCTGATGAATATTTGGAAAATCTTACTGATACACCGAAACATAGTAAAGCCTATCCAATCATCAAATTTGAGTTTACGGGTCGCTCAGTCGATGCACCGTTACTTTCTCAAGCATCAAAAAAATTTGGCGTGGAGCTCAGTATCTTAACCTCACAAATTGATTATGCTGGAGGCGTGAAATTTGGTTATACCATTGCTGAAGTAGAAGGCGATGAAGATGCCATTACGCAAACCAAAGTTTATTTAATGGAAAACAACGTGCGCGTGGAGGTGCTTGGTTATGTTCAATGATTTTTTGGCAACATTCAGCCAACAATTAACACCTCAAATATGGGGCGTTGTCGCAACCGCAACTTATGAAACTGTCTATATCAGTTTTGCATCTACCCTACTTGCTGTACTAGTCGGCGTGCCTGTGGGTGTATGGACGTTCTTAACTGGAAAAAATGAGATTTTACAAAATAACCGCACTCATTTTGTGTTAAACACGATTATTAATATCGGGCGTTCCATTCCATTTATTATTTTGCTCTTAATCTTATTACCTGTAACTCGTTTCATCGTGGGAACTGTATTAGGTACAACGGCAGCAATTATTCCATTAAGCATTTGTGCGATGCCATTCGTGGCTCGCTTAACTACTAATGCACTAATGGAAATTCCAAATGGTTTAACCGAAGCCGCTCAAGCAATGGGGGCTACTAAATGGCAAATTGTACGTAAATTCTATTTGCCAGAAGCTCTACCTACACTCATTAATGGTATCACGCTTACGCTGGTCACTTTAGTTGGTTACTCTGCAATGGCGGGGACTCAAGGCGGCGGTGGCTTAGGTAGCCTAGCTATCAACTACGGCGTATATCGCAATATGCCTTATGTCACTTGGGTGGCAACCATTATTATTGTGCTATTCGTTATGATTAGCCAAAAACTCGGCGATACACTGGCTAAAAAAGTGGATCATCGTTAATTAAACGCAACTCTTAACTTAAACAGGAAGGAAATCCTATGAAATTAAAACAACTTTTTGCAATCACTGCAATCGCATCAGCTCTCGTTTTAACAGGCTGTAAAGAAGACAAAAAACCTGAAGCAGCAGCACCGCTTAAAATCAAAGTAGGCGTGATGTCTGGCCCTGAGCATCAAGTTGCAGAAATTGCAGCAAAAGTCGCTAAAGAAAAATATGGTTTAGACGTTCAATTCGTTGAATTCAATGACTACGCATTACCAAATGAAGCTGTATCTAAAGGTGATTTAGATGCAAACGCAATGCAACATAAACCTTATTTAGATGAAGATGCAAAAGCGAAAAATTTAAATAACTTAGTTATCGTGGGTAATACTTTCGTTTATCCACTAGCAGGTTATTCTAAAAAAATCAAAAATGTGAATGAATTACAAGAAGGTGCTAAAATTGTTGTTCCTAACGATCCAACAAACCGTGGTCGTGCATTAATTCTTCTTGAAAAACAAGGTTTAATCAAATTAAAAGATGCAAATAACCTTCTTTCAACTGTATTAGATATTGTTGAAAATCCGAAAAAATTAAACATCACTGAAGTAGATACTTCTGTTGCGGCACGCGCATTAGACGACGTTGATTTAGCTGTAGTAAACAATACTTATGCGGGTCAAGTAGGCTTAAATGCTCAAGATGACGGTGTATTTGTAGAAGATAAAGATTCGCCATATGTGAACATTATCGTTTCTCGTACCGATAACAAAGACAGCAAAGCTGTTCAAGATTTCGTAAAATCTTACCAAACAGAAGAAGTTTACCAAGAAGCTCAAAAACACTTTAAAGATGGCGTTGTAAAAGGTTGGTAATTTCTACCGCACTTTAACTCATTACTAAATCCCTTGCCCAGCAAGGGATTTTCTTATCTAAGCTCGGAATGTTTTAAAGAATATTGATAGCTAAAAATAATTAGATAATACAGAAATATGAAATTTCTTTAATTGATTAAAAAAGCAAGATACTTTTACGCTTGGAAATGTTTAATTATAGAAAAGACAATAATTCAACGAGAGAATATTTAGATTACTTTTAGATAAAGTTCAATTAAATCAAAAATTAAGAGTAATAGCTTCTTTTATCGACAAATTAATAAGAAAATCAAAGATATTTTTACCGCACTTTACCATTACATAAAACCAATTTCGTTTTCTGAGCTTTCAGATAATTAACAATTCCTTCGGGAACATCATCCGTAAACAAATATTCTACATCACTTAATTCGCCCAAGCGAACAATCGCTTGGCGCGAAAATTTAGAGTGATCGGCCACTAATAAGGTCTGACGTGAACTTTCAATAATCGCTCGCTTTACTTGTACTTCATGGTAATCGTAATCCAATAATGAACCATCTGCATCGATCGCACTAATTCCTAAAATCCCGAAATCTAGGCGAAATTGAGAAATAAAATTCACCGTAGCTTCGCCAATAATTCCACCATCCATTCGTAACGATCCGCCCGCCATAACAATATCAAAACTTTCATTTTGGCGTAAAAGATGAGCGGCATTCAAATTGTTCGTCACAATTCGGAGTTTTTCGTGGCCAAGCAATGCATTGGCGACAGCCTCAGGCGTGGTACCAATATCAATAAACAACGATGCACCGTTAGGAATCAACTTCGCAACTTCTTGTGCAATATTATTTTTTTGTAATGAAAAGAATTGTTTACGATCCACGTAATCAGAATTTTCTGCAGAAGATGGTGATGCCGCGCCACCGTGATGGCGACGGATTAAATCCAACTCCGCCAAAATATTCAAATCACGGCGAATCGTTTGAGGGCTAACATCTAAGGCTGCAACCAATTCTTCCGTGCTTAAATAGCCAGATTGTCCCACCAGTTTAATAATTTTTTGATGGCGTAACGATTGTTTCATAGCGAATCCTTTATCCAAATTAAACGGGCTTACTCTAGCGAATTTTTGCACAATTTGCTATCAATAAATCCCCAAATCAAGCCAACAATCAAGCCTGATATATGCGCTGCATTTCCCATTTCAACACCAAATAAGGGGCTAATAAAACCTAATGCGATCCCCACCAATAACATTGTGAAAAAACCTTCTGGCAGATCAAATAAATGATGATTCAATTTATCACGTATAAATACATAACCTAGAACCGCATATACAACACCAGAAAGCCCAAAGAAAGTGGGGCCAGACACATAATTTTGCACATAGCCTGTTATGGCAGATGCTACAACATACAACATCAATAATTTGACCGAACCAAAAGTGCGTTCAATCATTCCACCGAAAATAAAAAACCAAGACAGATTAAACAAAATATGCAAATTAGATAAATGTACCAATGTATGTGAAATATAACGCCACACTTCGCTATCTTGCTCTTCGTAAGCGGGATAATGCATCAAATACATAATATCGTCTTCAAACCCCAGCTGTTGAGCAAGATAAATAAGCGCACAAAGTGCGGTAAGAATTAACGTGATTTTTCCTTGTTGAGCTAAAAAGTTTTTCATTCGTGATCTCATACTTCTGTGCAAATTTAAAAATCGGACTTCGCATTAAAAGTCATTGTTTCCCCTGTAATGGGGTGGGTAATCGTCAATTCTTCTGCGTGCAAACATAATCTTGACGACATAGCTTTAGCCTGTGGATGAGAATAAAATTTATCGCCTAGAATTGGATGCCCCAATGCTAACATGTGCAAGCGTAATTGATGAGATCTGCCTGTCACGGGCGTCAGTTTCACGCGAGTACTGTTATTCGGCAAACGTGCTAAAACTTCGAATTTTGTGACCGCTCTTTTTCCTAAAACGAAATCCAAACGTTGGCGAGGTCGATTTTCCCAATCACAAATCATCGGCAAATTTACCTCGCCATAATCGTTCTCCAAATGCCCCCAAACAATCGCTTGATAATGTTTTTTCGGTTCACGTTCGCGAAATTGACGTTTTAATTCACGATCCGCCGCCTTACTTAAAGCAAACACAATAATACCACTCGTTGCCATATCCAAACGATGAGCAGGCTCACAAAAGCCAAATTTTTCTTTTACTCGACTCATTGCGCTATCATAATATTGTGGTTGATTGCCCGGCACGGAAAGCAAACCGCTCGGTTTGTTTACCACGCACAAATGATTATCTTGATAAATAATATCCAAATAAGGTTCAAGAGGCGGATTGTATTCAATCAATGCCATTTTTATTCCTTGTTCGTCACAATGACACGCAAGCAATCCAAACGCCAATTTGCTTTAGAAAGCTCATCCAGTGATTGTGTTCGTTGTTGTTCCAAAATATCAATTTCGCTTTGGCGAATATTTTTATTCACTGCTCGCAAAGCCTGTAAACGATTAATTTCTGCGCTTAATTGTTGATCTGCTTGATTTTTAGCTTCAGCAATAATCGGTTCAGCTAAAGATTTTACGAGTTGATCGCCTCGTGTAATCAAGGCTTCAATATTGGCACGTGCCATTTTCACCATTTGATTAGCAATATTTTTACCAAGTGGTTTCAATTTGCTATGCAATGTTTCAAAAGCAACCTGCTCACCAATGTTATTTCCTTTGTTATCAAGCAGCAGACGAATAGGCGTTGGCGGCAAGAAACGATTGAGCTGTAATCCTTTTGGCGATTGGCTTTCCACCACGTAAATCAATTCAATTAATAAGGTTCCAGCGGGCAGTTGTTTATTCACAAGCAATGCCATTGCGGCTTTGCCAATATCACCCGAAGCAACAAGATCAATACCTTGACGAATCATAGGATGATCCCAAGTCAAGAATTCCATTTCTTCGCGGGCAAGGGCAAGTTCGCGATCAAAGGTAACCGTCACACCTTCTTCTTTTAAACCTGGAAAATCGGGCACAAGCATTGTCCCAGTTGGACTAATTACAATACTATTAGCCCCAAGATCTTCTTGCTCTACGCCAATAATATCAAATAATTTTAAAGCAAAATTCACAAGCTCTGGCGAATTATCTTCATCAGCAATTTGATCCGCTAATGCTTGTGCTTGCTCACCGCCATGAGAATTTAGCTCTAATAAACGATCGCGACCTTTTTCTAACTCAATCTTGAGTTTTTCCCGTGCGGTTTTAGTTTGTTTTAATAATTCGGAAAATTCATTCTCTGAAAGTGCGGTAGAATTTGACCGCACTTTTTCCAACTCATCGGCAAACTGAGAAAATAATGCCATTCCCATTGGACAAGTTTGTTCAAAAGCATTCAATCCCTCATTGTACCAACGTGCTAAACGACTTTGAGGCGAATCTTTCGCACAAGGCACATAAATTTGCACATCACGTTTTTGTCCAATACGATCTAATCGGCCAATACATTGTTCCAATAAATCGGGATTTGTCGGTAAATCAAATAACACTAAATTTGTTGCGAATTGGAAGTTACGCCCTTCCGAGCCAATACTCGAGCTCAGTAAAACCTGTGCGCCGTTTTCTAAATCCGCAAAATAAGCCGCGGCTCTATCACGTTCAATAATCGACATTTTTTCGTGGAACACTGCGGCGCGAATCGCCTCACGTTCACGTAAAATTTGTTCTAACTGAATCGCAGTTGCCGCCGTCTGGCAAATCACAAAGATTTTTTCATCGCGATGTAGTTTGAGGAAATCAATCAGCCAATCAATTTTATCATTCTCTTCAGAGAGAGTAATTTGATGATAAACACGGTGCGGAAAACCTTTCACCCCTTGACGTGTATTGCGGAATAACATTCGCCCCGTGCCGTGACGATCAATTAAGGCTTGAATCAATTCCTGACGGGCACGCTGTTGTTCTTCATCATTATTTGATGCAATTGCTTTAAAAAGTGGCTCGACATCTTGTTCAAGCAATAAATCAGAAATATGATTTTTTTCGACCGCACTTAATGCCTTATTTGCCAACAAAGATTCAACGGCATTAACCACAGGTTGATAGCCTTTCTGCTCTTTCACAAAGGTTTGATAATCAAAGAAACGTTCTGGATCCAGTAAGCGCAAACGAGCAAAATGACTTTCTTGCCCAAGTTGTTCTGGGGTTGCCGTGAGTAACAAGACGGATGGAATGATACGAGCAAGCTGTTCAACTAATAAATAAGCTGCACTTGGCGAGGTTTCAGACCACACCAAATGATGGGCTTCGTCCACAATTAAACAGTCAAATTGAGCATTGAGTGCCTGCTCCACTCGGTTTGGATGAGTTTCTAACCAATTCAGCGAACAGATAATTAAACTTTCAGTCGTGAATGGATTAACCGCATCAAGATCAAAATCGTTGCAACGTTCTTCATCAAAAAGTGCAAAATGCAAATTAAAACGACGAAGCATTTCCACCAGCCATTGATGTTGCAAGGTTTCTGGCACGATAATAAGAACACGTTGCACTTTCTCAGCAAAAAGTTGATTCTGCAAAATCATTCCTGCTTCAATGGTTTTCCCTAAACCAACCTCATCCGCCAATAACACGCGAGGATTAACTCGATTACCAACCTCTGTTGCAATATGAAGCTGATGGGGAATTAAACCCGCACGCGTTCCGTGTAAACCACGCAATGGCGATTTAAATTGTGCTTGCTGATGACAAAGCGTGCGATAACGCAATGCAAAATGAGTGCTGCGATCAATTTGTGCTGAAAACAGACGATCTTTCGCTTGACTAAAAGAAATAATCGGCGAAATATCACGTTCTTGCACAATAACATCTTCATCTTGTGGATTTTTAACTAAATAAAACAACAAACCGTTCATATTTTGAACGTCTAAAATCTCGCCTTGCCAGCCAGCTTGATGGGATAATGTTTCGCCTTTGCTAAATACAATTCGACTTAAAGGCGCTTGTGCAGCAGCATATATCCTCGTTTCATCCGCCGCAGGGAAATAAATCATGACGGTTCGTTGATCTAATGCGGTAATGATACCTAATCCTAAAGCGTTTTCACTTTCACTTAACCAACGCTGACCAATGGCAAAGGGCATAATTATTCTCTTTCTGATTTACATTGATAAAACTTGGGGGCGTATTGTAGCTTGCATACTCTTGAAAAGAAACTCACAAAAAATTGACCGCACTTTTAGGAAGATATACGTCACCCCAATATAATTTATCCTTGGATTTTCAATATACTCAAGCGTAAACTAGAATCTCGACTAAATCCACCGTATAGGGAAAAGAGATGAATTATCGTGATGAATTAATTTTACAATGGGTAAATCAACAAGGAAAAGCCAGCGTAATAGAACTTGCACAGCATTGTGATATTTCGGTGGAAACCATTCGTCGCGATTTGAACAAATTAGCGAACAAAGGCTTATTGCACCGAACCCACGGAGGAGCAGTAAGTAATAAAACCAAAGATTTAGGTTCATTTTTCCAAACTCGAAAACATATTAATGCAACAGCTAAACGACATATTGCCCAAAAAGCCTTGGATTTGCTATATGAAAATGCCGTTATAGGTTTAGATGCAAGCTCAACAAGTTGGTATTTTGCTTATTTAATGCCCGATATTCCTTGTACAGTAGTAACCAATTCAATGTTTAACATTAATGCCCTAGTTAATAAATCCAATGTTAAAACTATTGTTACTGGCGGAGTTTATTCAGCAAAATATGAAGCATTTTACGGTCCCTTATCTGAGTACTTATTACAACGATTACATATTAATTTTTCAGTGTTTTCTTGTTCAGGAATTGATAAAAACGGTAATATCTGGGAATCAAACGAGCTGAATGCCTCTTTAAAACGAAAAATGATGGAAGCTTCAGAACGTGCTTATTTGTTAATTGATTCTTCTAAATTTGAAAAAACAAGTTTGATTCAACTTGCCGATTTAAGCAAAATTAATACCATTTTTTCTGATCGGTCACTTCCCGATAACTTACAAAAATATTGTGAGCAACACGATATAATGACCGTTTTATAAAAATAGATGACCATTTTGACCGAAAATTACTAAAAATTGAAAGAATCGGTCATATACATTTCCTTAAATATAGTCAATTTTCGTGATCTGCTTCGCAGTTTTGCAACAAAATTTCATTTCTTACTGTTTTCCTTATCATTTTTCTTTCACACTCTAATTCAATGAAAACACAATTTGTTCTGCAGTGATTTCATCATTCTTACTTAAGCACAAACAAAGGAGTGTAACTATGGCTCTTGCTACTCAATCAAATCGTATAAAAATCGGTATTCGTCCAACTATTGATGGTCGTCGAATGGGGGTTCGAGAATCTCTTGAAACCCAAACAATACGTATGGCTCAATCTGTTGCTCAATTATTACAAACACATATTCGTCATACAGATGGTACTTTCGTTGAATGTGTAGTTGCAGATAGCACTATCGGCGGTGTAGCCGAAGCTGCCGCCTGTGCGGATAAATTTAAACGCGAAAACGTTGGATTAACCATTACCGTTACCCCTTGTTGGTGTTATGGCTCAGAAACCATTGATATGGATCCTCACATGCCTAAAGCAATTTGGGGATTTAACGGTACGGAACGCCCAGGTGCGGTTTACTTGGCTGCCGCCCTTGCTGGTCATTCTCAATTAGGACTACCAGCCTTTTCCATTTACGGCACAGAAGTTCAAGAAGCCGATGACACAAACATTCCTGAAGATGTAAAAGAAAAATTATTGCGTTTTGCTCGTGCTGGGCTTGCTGTTGCAAGTATTCGAGGAAAATCCTATTTATCTATTGGGTCAGTTTCCATGGGAATTGCAGGTTCTATTGTAAATCAAGCTTTCTTCCAAGAATATTTAGGTATGCGTAATGAATATGTGGATATGATGGAAATTAAACGCCGTTTAGACCGCAAAATTTATGATCAAGAAGAAGTTGATTTAGCCTTGAGTTGGGTTAAACAATATTGCAAAGAAGGGGTTGATGTAAATAGCCTAGAGAATCAACGCAATGCGGAAGAGCGTGCAGAACTTTGGGAAAATGTTGTGAAAATGACCATTATCACTCGTGATTTGATGGTAGGAAATCCAAAATTAGCAACATTAAATTATGCAGAAGAAGCCTTAGGTCATAATGCCATTGCAGCAGGTTTTCAAGGGCAGCGTCATTGGACTGATCATTTGCCAAACGGCGATTTTATGGAGGCAATGCTCAATTCAACTTATGACTGGAATGGCGTTCGTCCACCTTATATTCTTGCCACGGAAAATGATAGTTTAAATGCAATAGGAATGTTATTTGGGCATCAATTAACTGGCAAAGCTCAAATTTTCGCAGATGTGCGTACTTATTGGAGTCAAGATTCGGTTGAGCGTGTTACTGGATGGCGACCTGAAAGTGGATTCATCCATTTAATCAATTCAGGTTCAGCTGCACTTGATGGAACGGGAGAACATCAAGATGCTCAAGGCAATCCAACTTTAAAACCAGCATGGGATGTTACCGAAGAAGAAGCAAAACGCTGCTTAGAAAATACACGTTGGTGCCCTGCTGTTCACGAATATTTTCGAGGGGGCGGTTTATCTTCTCAATTCCTAACCAAAGGTGGCATACCGTTTACAATGCACCGTATTAATCTTATTAAAGGTTTAGGTCCCGTTTTACAAATTGCGGAAGGCTGGTCAATCGACTTACCTCAAGATGTACATAATAAATTAAATCAACGTACTAATGAAACTTGGCCAACAACATGGTTTGTTCCACGTTTAACTGGAAAAGGTGCATTTACTGATGTGTATTCAGTCATGGCAAATTGGGGAGCAAATCACTGTGTAGCGACTCACGGTCATGTGGGGGCTGATCTAATCACTCTTGCTTCAATATTACGCATTCCAGTCTGTATGCATAATGTATCAGAGAAAAATATTTTCCGCCCTAGCGCTTGGAATGGATTTGGTCAAGACAAGGAAGGGCAAGATTATCGAGCTTGCCAAAACTTTGGTCCGCTTTATAAATAACCCCTAATTTGTTTTTATAAAAAAGTGCGGTCAAAAACATAATGATTTTTGACTGCACTGAGGAGAGTTTTTATGGCTATCGCATTGATTTTTGACTGTGGCGCAACAAATTTACGCACCATTGCGATAAATGAAACGGGACAAATTCTTGCCTCTCATCACCTTGCTAATAATACAAAACAAGGAATGGAATCATCTGATTATCATATTTGGGATATTGAAGAAATCTGGCAAAAATTAATCTCTTGTGCAACTCAAACCTTCAATCAATTAATGCAACAAGGTATTGATTTAAAAGATATTGTAGGAATATCTGTTACCACTTTCGGCGTAGATGGCGCACCTTTTGATGAACATGATCAACAACTTTATCCGATTATTTCATGGAAATGCCCACGAACCATACCAGTAATGGAAAATCTATCTAATCAATTAGATATCAAATCTCTTTATCAACGTAACGGCATTGGTCAATACAGTTTTAATACTTTATTTAAATTACATTGGTTAAAAACACACAAGCCAGATGTTTTCCAAAAAATGGCTAAATTCGTTTTTATTTCGTCAATGCTCACTCAACGCTTAACTGGTCAATTCACTACAGATCACACAATGGCGGGAACATCAATGATGACAAACCTTACTAGCGGTAATTGGGATCCATCGATTTTAGCATCGCTGGGTTTAAGTAATAACCATTTCCCTCCTATGCGTTATGCAGGTGAAAAAGTTGGAAAATTACGTACACCGTTAGCCCAGAAATGGGGATTAAATCCCGTACCTGTCATTTCTTGTGGACATGATACTCAATTTGCTGTGTTTGGGTCTGGTGCAGGGCTGAATCAGCCTGTGTTAAGTTCTGGCACCTGGGAAATCTTAATGGCTAGAACCCAGCACGCAGAACCTAGATTTGAGTTTGTTTCTCAAGGCTTAACCACTGAATTTGATGCACAATCCAATTGCTTTAATCCAGCGGTACAATGGGTGGGTTCTGGCGTCATAGAATGGTTAGGTAAATTATTATTTTCCGATGTTTATGGTAGCGATCACTATTACACCACAATGATCAAAGAGGGAGAAAAAGCTTTTAATGCGGGAAAAAGAGCGGTCAATTTTGAAGGTATTTTTAGCCAAAAAGGACAAGGTAATATCAGTGGACTTTCCATGTTTGCTACTCGTGGAGAAATTTATGTCAGCGCATTACAACATATGGCAAATAAACTCAAAAACGGTTTATCCGTGCTACATCAAGTCAGTCAGTTCCAAGCTAAAAGCTTAATTTGTGTTGGGGGTGGTTCAAAAAATGTATTGTGGAATCAAATCCGTGCAAACACCTTAAATTTACCGATTGATGTTGTGGACATTTCTGAAAGTACTGTACTTGGTGCCGCAATGTTTACCTTTGCAGGCGTAGGCATTTACGAAAATGTAAACGCGGCACAGCAAGCGATGCAACCAACAAGAAAACGAATTTACCCAAACTAGAAGGAACAACAAAATGCTAAAAGGTATTCACCCAGCTCTTTCTCCTGAATTACTAAAAACCCTAGCCGAAATGGGGCATGGCGATGAGATAGTTCTAGCTGACGCCCATTTTCCCGCACATTCACTACATAAAAATGTAATACGTGCAGATGGTATATCTATAGATATTTTACTTGAAGCAATAACTCCCTTATTCGAATTTGACGCTTATGTTGATGCCCCTCTGTTGATGATGAAAGCAGTTGAGGGAGATTCTTTAGATCCGAATGTTGAAACTCGTTACTTAAATGCGATTGAAAGTGCGGTCGGTTTCACACCAAATTTAACCTGTCTAGAACGCTTCGATTTTTATACACGTGCCAAACAGGCTTATGCTGTTGTTGCCAGTGGTGAGATCGCAAAATATGGCAACATTATCATTAAAAAAGGGGTTACTCCCATTTTATAAACAATAGAGGTACTACAAAATGAACAGAGCAGAATTATCACAAAAAATCATTGATACTTGTCTTGAAATGACAAAATTAGGTTTAAATCAAGGCACAGCGGGAAACGTTAGTGTTCGTTATAAAGATGGAATGCTGATTACCCCGACAGGTATGCCATATCACTTAATGAAGACAGAAAATATTGTTTATGTTGATGGAAATGGCAAACACGAAGAAAATAAATTACCATCAAGCGAATGGCAATTTCACTTGAGTGTTTATCATACTCGCCCTGAAGCAAATGCCGTTGTCCACAATCATTCCATTCACTGTGCAGGCTTATCCATTCTCGAAAAACCTATTCCTGCAATTCATTACATGGTAGCCGTAAGCGGCACAGATCATATTCCTTGTGTACCTTATGCAACATTTGGTAGTCACGAATTAGCTAGTTATGTCGCAACGGGAATCAAAGAAAGCAAAGCCATTTTACTAGCACACCATGGTTTAATCACTTGCGGAGAAAACCTAGATAAAGCCTTATGGCTCGCACAAGAAGTAGAAGTATTAGCGTCTTGGTATTTGAAATTACTCTCTACAGGCTTAGAAATTCCACTGCTCAGCAAAGAGCAAATGCAGGTAGTGTTAGGTAAATTCCACACCTATGGATTACGTATTGAAGAATCCTAAATCTTGTTATACCCCATCACTTACATGAGGAAAACATTATGAACGCCAAAGTTTTAGAAAAGAAATTCATCGTCCCCTTTGTGCTTATTACTAGCTTATTTGCTCTTTGGGGATTTGCCAACGACATTACCAATCCGATGGTTGCGGTATTTCAAACAGTAATGGAAATTCCAGCCTCAGAAGCGGCATTGGTACAATTAGCTTTTTATGGAGGATACGGCACAATGGCTATTCCTGCGGCATTATTTGCCAGTCGCTATAGCTACAAAGCGGGGATTCTTCTGGGGCTTGCTCTTTATGCAATAGGTGCATTTTTATTTTGGCCAGCTGCACAATATGAAATATTTAATTTCTTTTTAGTCTCCCTTTATATTTTAACCTTTGGGCTCGCTTTTTTGGAAACCACTGCCAATCCTTATATTCTCGCAATGGGAGATCCTCAAACAGCTACTCGACGTTTAAATTTCGCACAATCATTTAATCCACTTGGTTCAATTACAGGTATGTTTGTTGCTTCCCAGTTAGTCCTAACTAATCTTGAATCTGACAAACGTGATGCTGCAGGTAATTTGATTTTCCACACCCTGTCTGAAGCAGAAAAAATGGGGATTCGCACCCATGATTTAGCTGAAATTCGCGATCCTTACATAGTACTTGGTTTTGTCGTAGTTACAATGTTTATTATCATTGGGTTGAAAAAAATGCCTGCTGTAAAAGTAGAAGAAAGTGGACAAATTAGCTTTAAAAGCGCAATAAGCAAACTGGCTAAAAAAGCTAAATATCGTGAAGGCGTGATCGCACAAGCCTTTTACGTGGGTGTTCAAATTATGTGTTGGACATTTATCGTACAATATGCTGAACGTTTAGGTTTCACTAAAGCTGAGGGGCAAAACTTTAACATCATTGCTATGGCTATTTTTATTAGCAGTCGCTTTATTAGCACGGCATTAATGAAATATTTAAAAGCAGAATTTATGCTGATGCTCTTTGCTATTGGTGGTTTTTTAAGTATTCTCGGAGTTATCTTTATTGACGGTGTATGGGGTCTATACTGCCTAATTTTGACCTCAGGTTTTATGTCTTTAATGTTCCCTACCATTTATGGTATTGCCCTCTATGGCTTAAAAGAGGAATCGACATTAGGAGCTGCAGGTTTAGTAATGGCTATTGTAGGCGGCGCATTAATGCCACCACTACAAGGAATGATTATTGACCAAGGCGAAGTTATGGGACTTCCAGCAGTAAATTTCTCCTTTATCCTACCATTAATCTGTTTTGTAGTAATTGCCGTTTACGGCTTCAGAGCTTGGAAAATACTTAAATAACCAAAATATTGTTTTTATCTGCATCATCAAGAGTGTATTTAAGCTTCTTCACTCAAATGATGCAGATCACGAACATAAAATCTAACAAACTAAAAGACTTATATTTGAAAAAACTAGACAGAGTCTAGTTAAACAAATAACAAATGGCACGCCCTAAAGGATTCGAACCTTTGACCCACGCCTTAGAAGGGCGTTGCTCTATCCAGCTGAGCTAAGGGCGCATTCAAAGGATTTCTTTTGTAAAAATTTCAAGAAAATATGAAAGAAGTGGTCGGCGAGATAGGATTTGAACCTACGACCCACTGGTCCCAAACCAGTTGCGCTACCAAGCTGCGCTACTCGCCGACAAGTGCGGTCAATTATAAGTTTGTTTTTATTTCAGTCAATGAAATTTTTGATTTTTCAACTTGATTGTTCAAAATTATTCCACTTTAGGAAAAATCCCCCCTTTTTCATTGTAAAAAAATCATTGTTCGTTAAAATAGCAAACGCTTTCTTTTTCATCACATAATCATATTAAGGATAGCTCAATGGCCGCAAAAATCATCTCTGGTACTGAACTTTCAAAACAAATTAAAGCTCGTTTGGCAGATAAAATAACCCATTATATTGAACAAGGAAAACGCGCTCCGGGACTTGCTGTAATCCTCGTTGGTGCTGATCCTGCTTCGCAAGTTTATGTGGGCAATAAACGTAAAAGTTGTGAAGAAATCGGTATTCTCTCTAAATCTTATGACCTCCCTGAAACAACTACGCAAAATGAATTATTAGCGATTATTGACCAACTTAACGCAGATAAAAATATTGACGGTATTTTGGTGCAGCTCCCCTTACCAAAACAAATTAATGCAGAAGCCATTATTGAACGTATCGATCCTAAAAAAGATGTAGATGGCTTTCATCCTTATAATGTTGGGCGGTTATGCCAACGTATTCCAACTTTACGTGCTTGTACACCTTATGGTGTGATGAAACTATTAGAAACAACGGGCATTGATTTACACGGCAAGCACGCAGTAATTGTAGGCGCATCTAATATTGTCGGTCGCCCAATGTCTTTAGAATTATTACTAGCAGGTGCAACCGTCACAGTAACACATAGATTCACTAAAGATTTAGAAAACCACGTTCGCCAAGCAGATATACTTGTCGTCGCGGTAGGTAAACCAAATTTAATTTCTGGCGATTGGATCAAAGAAAGTGCGGTAGTAATTGATGTTGGAATTAACCGTGTAGATGGAAAATTAGTAGGCGATGTAGAATTTGACAAAGCAGCCGAAAAAGCGGCGTATATTACGCCAGTACCTGGTGGTGTTGGGCCAATGACTGTTGCAATGTTGATGAGCAATACGCTTTATGCTTATGAACACAATAAATAGCTTTTGTATAGAACTGTTATAAAAAATGGGTTAAAGCTTTCATTTGCTTTAACCCATTTATTTAAATGGCTTTATTGTACTTCTCACGTTTAAATTTATAATCTTCAATCATCATTTAAACTTAAAAGTAAACAATCCTATATCATTTAAGCCAGAACATATAAGCTACAGTGGCAATCACGACAACACAGACTAAATTCAGTAAGAAACCAACTTTGACCATTTCACTTTGTTTTACTTGACCAGAGCCAAATACAATCGCATTTGGTGGTGTCGCCACTGGTAGCATAAAGGCACAAGATGCACCAATACCAATAATTAATGCTAAACCAATTTCTGGCATACCCAATGATTGAGCGATAGAAATAAAGATAGGTACAAGTAACGCCGCACTCGCTGTGTTAGAAGTAAATTCAGTTAAGAAAATAATGAACGCCGCAACTAATAAACCAATAAGATAGAAATGTTGTCCATCAATCATAAAAACAATACTATCCGCTAAAATTTTACTTGCACCAGAATCCTTCAATACAGCACTTAATGTTAATCCACCACCAAAAAGCATTAATACGCCCCAATCGGTATTTGATTGAATTTGTTTCCAACTTGCAACACCTGTTGAACAAATAACAATTGCCGCCAATAGGGCTACGATACTATCAAAACTTGCAATATTTTTTTGTAAGCCTAGCAATCCTGAAATAAACGGATTAATTTTACCGCTAAATATCCACGTTAAAGCAATGACTGAAAAAATAATAAACGTCAATATACGCATAGGATTCATTTCAATATTTTCAAAGGTCTGTTCAAAATTGAGATGAAGTTTTGGTTTGAAAATAATGTAAAGAATCCCAATCATCAACGGCAACAAAATAATCATTATTGGTAAGCCATACCATAACCAATCAGAAAAAGTTAAATTTAAATTACTTGCTACAATTGCATTTGGTGGACTTCCTACAAGGGTTCCCATACCACCAATTGATGCACTATAAGCGATCCCTAATAGCACAAACACATAAGTATTATGATCTTTTTCACGATCAAGCTGGCTTAAAATACCCATTGCAAGCGGTAGCATCATTGCAGCAGTTGCAGTGTTACTCATCCACATAGAGAGAAAAGCTGTAATCAAAAAGAGATAAATAACTGCGATAAATAAATTACCGCGTGCTAGTGCCATAATCTTATTGGCAATCAATTTATCAAGTTTTTGAATATGCAATGCTGTCGCCAAGGAAAAGCCACCAAAAAATAAAAATATTGTCGGATCAGCAAAACCAACTAAAGCTTGTTTAGTGCTAACTAATCCCAATGCCACAGCCAAAAGTGGAACTAATAACGCAGTAATAGTAACGTGCAATGCCTCACTTAACCAAAGTACTGCGATAAAAGCTAATAATGCCAAACCAGAATTAGCTTTTGGTTCAAAAGGTAATACATTTAATAACACAAAAAACAGCACAATATCTAAAATAAAAATAATGCCGTTTTTATGACTTTTTAAAGATGCCATCTCACCCATAAAGTTCCTCCGTTAGGGCTATCACTTAAATAGGGTTCAATGTTAAATGAATGTTATAAAGATGCAACGAGCAATATTCAGAAATGTGATCGAGAGCAACAAATTTTAATAAAAAACACAATGTACCATATCTTTATTTCAAGATTTTGCTCGAGCAAACGCCGCAGCTTCAGCGATTAATTCATCGCTTGGGCGTTGATACGTATAAAGTTCAAATTGTTCTACAGCCTGAAGTACAATCACTTCTGCACCAGAAATAGTTTGTTTTCCTCGTGCTTGAGCATAACGAATAAAGGGCGTTTCAACAGGCATAGCCACTACATCAAACGCGACACTAGCATTATCAATGAACGCTTTTGGAAAGGCTAAATCCATTTCTTCCTTGCCGCCTTTCATGCCGATTGGCGTAACATTGACTAAAATATCTGCCTGTTGGTTTTCTAAAGAATTGATGTATGCGTAGCCATAAAGTGCGGCGAGATATTGACCTGTTTTTACGTTGCGTGCGTAAATTTTTAATTTCTCAAAACCTGAATTTTTAAAGGCAGCCACAACAGCTTTTGCCATACCACCACTGCCATGAACAATGACGTTAGCATTTTTATTTAAGTGATATTTTTCAATTAATTTTACGATGGCAATGTAATCAGTGTTATATGCACGCAAAAAGCCATTATCGTTCACGATGGTGTTTACGGATTCAATGGCTTGTGCTGACGGATGAATTTCATCTAAAAATGGCATACAAGTTTCTTTGAATGGCATTGAAACAGCACAACCACGGATGCCTAATGCACGAACGCCTTTGATGGCGTGCTCAATATCTTGCGTGGTGAATGCTTTATAAATGAAATTCAATCCTAGCTTGTCGTACAAATAATTGTGAAAGGTAGTACCGAAATTACTCGGACGACCTGATAAAGACATGCAGAGTTGGGTATCTTTATTAATCATTTTATTTCCTTAAATATTCAAATTCATGTCATCATCAATGCCGATAAAATATTGGTTCATATCAAAAGCAGGTTTTGCTGCTTTATCTTGACTTACAATTCGAGCAGGTACACCAGCTGCTGTGGCATATTCCGGCACAGGGTTAAGCACAACAGAGTTTGCCCCAATTTTGGCGTATTTGCCCACTTCAATATTACCGAGAATTTTTGCACCCGCTCCAATCATAACACCCTCGCGTACTTTGGGATGACGATCGCCTGATTCTTTTCCCGTACCGCCAAGCGTTACCCCTTGCAAAATTGAAACATCATTTTCGATTACAGATGTTTCACCCACAACAATACCTGTTGCATGGTCGAACATAATACCGTGGCCAATTTTCGCCGCTGGGTGAATATCTACATCGAAAGCTACTGAAATTTGGTTTTGTAAATAAAGGGCAAGGGATTTACGATTTTGATTCCATAAATAATGGGTAATTCGATAACTTTGAATCGCATGGAAACCTTTTAAATAAAGCAATGGAGTAGACCATAACTCCACAGCAGGGTCTCGGTGGCGGACAGCTTGGATATCGCAAGCAGCGCAATCAATAATCGAAGGATTAGATTGATAGGCTTCCTCGATAATTTCACGGAGAGAAATAGCTGGCATAATAGGATTGGCTAATTTATTCGCCAATAAATAACTTAGTGCACCGCCCAGATTTTGATGTTTTAAAATCGTAGAATGAAAAAAACTGGCAAGCATAGGTTCGTTTTCGGCAAGTTCTTTAGCTTCTTGGCGAATATGTTGCCACACATCTAATGTCATAATTTCTCCTTTTATTTTATTCGCCTTTACATGCTCGCCCCAAAAGGCTGATGGCTACATCTTGTGCGCTTTTGCCACAAAACAGCATTTGATAAATTTGTTCTGTAATCGGCATTTCCACACCTTGTCTTTGTGCAAGCAAATAGGCTTCTTTTGTATTATAAAAACCTTCTACGACTTGCCCGATATTTTCCATAGCCATTTGGGCATCTAATCCTTTACCTAGCATTAATCCAAAACGTCGATTGCGCGATTGATTATCGGTGCAAGTTAGCACTAAATCGCCCAATCCAGACATTCCCATAAATGTATTGGTATTTGCACCGAGCGAGATACCTAAGCGGGTAATTTCTGCAATACCTCGAGTAATCAGTGCTGTGCGAGCATTTGCGCCAAATCCCATACCGTCTGAAATACCCGCGCCAATTGCGATCACATTTTTAATTGCACCACCAAGTTGAACGCCAGTCATATCCGAATTTATATAAACTCGGAAACCTTTACTACAATGAATACGAGACTGAAATTCCCGCGCGAATTGCTCGTTATTGGCAGCAAGCGTAATAGCTGATGGTAGACCTTGCGCTAATTCTTTTGCAAAAGTTGGTCCAGAAAGTACAGCTAGTGGATATTGCGTTCCGAGTTGTTCTTCAACTACGGTTTGTAGTAAACGCCCTGTGTTACGTTCCAGACCTTTTGTTGCCCAAATTAATCGGTGATGGGCTTTTAAGTGCGGTTTGATTTTTATAAGAATTTCACCGAAAGCATGGCTTGGCACCACGATTAAAATATCTTGAGAATATTCCATTGCTTGTGCAAGATTACTTTCTAAATGAAGATCCTCAGGAAAGATGACATCCGGCAAAAAACGATAATTTTGTCGTTCTGTCTGCATTTGTGCGATATGGGCGGGATTGTGCCCCCATAAGTGAGTGGGAGAACCATTTCGAGAAAAGGTAATTGCCAGTGCAGTTCCATAAGATCCCGCACCTAGCACAGTGATTGGTGTTTGCGAAGTTATCATATCTACAATTTATCTAGTAAAAGAGGAAATAAGTATAGATATCTTTCGGTAACCTATCAACCACAGGAAAATATTACTTATTCATTTGGCGGAATTTAAACGGCACAATGGATATGCCATTTTTTCCATTTTGTAGTTGATAAAATTGAGGGTAGTTAAAATTATGTTGAACGATATTGTAAGGATTTTTATCGCCTTCCTGTTTGGCGTTTTGATAAAGTTGATTAATCTCCCGCACTTTTTCATCTTTTTCACCATCGCAGTGGCGATAGATTTCGAGATGATTAGATTCATCTAAAATATAAACATTGAAGCTGTGATCAGAATTATCTTCAAAAAAGAATTGTAGGAATCCTTCACTTGCGAAGGCATCCATTTCTGGTGGATAGCGACGACTTTCTTGGTTTGTCTCGCCATCTTCAATTGGTGTTTGTAAAACTTCGTCAAAATCCACCGCACTTTCAGCGTCATTACAGACCGATTCATTTCCGATTTCTTGTAAGCTGATGCCGCGATCTTCAAAAAATAATTGCCAGTTTTTACCCGCTACGCGTAAACGTGACGTTTGGCAAGGTTGTTGAATATCGCCGACTTGGATGCTAACGCATCGATTGACTAATCCCATCACTAATTGACGTAAATCTTGGCGATAACGTTCGCTATAGCAATAGACTTGGATGGAATCTGGGCGATTAACGCCACGATAAATTTTGTTAGAAAGTACTTTTAGCGCAAGCAAAATGGCATTTTGCCCTTCAAAATGGAGCGTTCGGATTTCGTTCCACACGTTACGATAAGTAAAATCGATACTGCCCACAAGGCTTTGCTCGAGGGATCCAAAACTAAATAAATCTCGCGATGAAATACCCGTTAATACTTCTTCTATTTTGGATGTTGGATCGGTCGTGAGATTTATGGCAATAAACAAGCTACGAATTTCACATTGATTTAATAAATCGCTGTTTTTAGGTTGTTTGGCGATAGTGCTTGGAAAAGACTGACGCAAGTTAGTGACAAAGCTTTGTAATGTACTTAAAGTCACATTCTTGCTAAAAATTGACAATTCGGTTTTTTCAGTGAGTAAATGATTGAAATAAGCCCAAGAAACTAATTTATTCAGGCTTTCTCCGTATTCGATCACCCGTTCTTTGGAGAACATAATATGGTGTATTGGTTGATTGATAAGGTACCAACCATCTTTAAAATGTTTATTGCCACGAACTTCCACAAAAGTCAGGTGTGTTTCTGATAAATTGTGAGATATCTGTGTGTTGAGTAAGGACACTTTGCCGGGAAGTTCTTCAAAAGCAGTATAAAGTTTACGAGAAAGAATGTTGATATCTTGTGGCACGACGCTCGAGTGAATATGATGCTTTCGAGCAAATTCCACTAAATTACGATAACTCAACATTAAAAATTTCATTATGTTATCGTGGTTTTCTTTTACTGCCTTAATTTTCCAAAATGGACGCTTATTGAGATGTTTTACCGTTTCTGCAGACCATCCCCATTCTTGCGCAAGGATTTCCATATAACGAATACGCCAATTATTGGCTTGGTAACGTGCAAAATCTTCCGTTGCTTTCACATAGAAACAACGGTGCACAAAATCCAAACGTTTAAATTCAGAAAGTGCGGTTAAATATTGGGTTACTTTTGCAAGAATGGCAATGTAAGGATCAAAATGGTGATCAGGATTGGTATTGCCTGAAAGTAAATCTCGCTTAAAAGTGCGGGCAATTAAGCAAGTGTTTGGGTATTCCTTGGAATAGGCTTCCAACAACAAAATTTTGAGCACAGATTTATAAGGTGAATCAATCCCTTTATAAAGATGCCATAAACTGGCACCGAAATATTCGTTTGCAGAAAATTGTCCTAAACCGCCGAAATCTACCCAATCATTTGGATCGATTTCCCCTTCCGTAATTAAACGTGCCACCTCTTTTTCATAGTCTTTTTCATTTTCCACCCATAAATGCAACCAAAGTAGAGGTTTACCAGCCAAGCGTACGGCGGAGCGATAGAACTCATCAAGCAATAACATATATTGCGCAGAGCCGCTATTTTCAATAGTTAGTGGGTCAGCATAATGTTCATTGCGGAAACGTTGTTGATCCATCAGATAAAAATTAATTTCCACATTAAATTGCATTGCCCATTCACTAATCCGTTTAGTTTTTTGGGTAAGAAGCGCGTGTTCATCAGGAGTTAAGCCGTCTCGGACACAAATCCAAGTATCAAGATCTGAAGAAGAGGTTTGACTTATTGAGCCAAAGCTACCCATTACATAAACACCTAAAATTGGTGGAAAAACTTCGTGAAAATTTACCGCACTTTTGAGTGTTGATGGCTTATGATCGGCATAGTGAATACCGTATTCATTGGTGATCCATTTTTTTTGATAATCAGAAGCAAGGAAATTCGCAATGCCAGAGGGGGCGTGAATAACATAGCCGGGAAGTTGCGGATGGTTTAGGTGTAGAAGTAAAGGTGCAATCGCTAAAACGTGTTGGAATGCATCGCCTGAACCTTGTAATGCACGCTCAAAACGGCGTTGATCCAAGGCGCTAACCCATTGTTTTGCTTGTGCTAGATTACATTCCACGTGGCGTCCCTACCAGAACAACAAAAATTGGCGAACAATTTACCACTTAGGGAGTATAAATGCAAAAAAATGTGACATAAATCACAATTTTTTTAAAATATATTATAAGTTTTACCTATCAACAATCAAAATGACTTTTTTACCTAAGAGTGGTAGGATAGCAGCTAATTTTATTGCGTAAATAGCTTAATTCTGCCGATATAAAAATCTATATTTTCTATTATTAGTGGATAGCTTGATATTTTTCTTATCAACGCAAAGTATTATAAAATACCTTACTCAATATCACTTATTAAGGAATTGATATGGCAAAAGAGCAACCTAACGATCTCACTGAACAACTTACAGATACGCCAAAAACAGCTGTTGAACAAACTGAAACAATGCAGTCTGTTCCGCAAACTATTGTAAAAAAAACGGGTACAGCATTGAGTTTATTAGCAATACTTGTTGCGCTAGGTATTGGTGGAGCTGGATACTATTTTGGTCAGCAACAAATAGCTGAAATTCAACAGAAATTAACCGCACTTGAAAATCAAACGGGAGCAAATCTTTCCTCAAATAACACCAACAACAATAAACGACTTACACAATTAGAACAGAGTTTAAAAACTGCACAAGAAAATATAGCGCAACTGGAACAATTAATTGTAAGCAAAACAGGGGAAATAACATCCTTACAAACTCAAATGAAACAAGTAAGTCAGCTTGCCATCGCACAACAACCAAGCGATTGGTTATTTTCCGAAGCTGATTTTTTACTAAATAATGCCCTGCGTAAACTTGTTTTAGATAACGATGTTGATACAGCGGTTTCTTTATTAAAATTAGCTGATGAAACCCTCGTCAAGGTTAATAATTCACAAGCAAATGAAATTCGTAGTGCAATCAATCAAGATTTAAAACAACTTCTTTCACTTTCAAGTGTGGATCAAAATGCGATAATGCAAAAACTGTCACAACTTGCAAACACAGTCGATGAATTACAGGCTTTGAATGTAAATTTTGATGAAACATCTAAAAATAATGATAAATTATCCAACAACATTACTGACTGGCAACAAAATATTGAAAAAAGCGCAACCTCTTTCCTAAATCATTTTATTCGTATTTCGCCAAAACAAAATTCAAATAAAAAAGAATTACTTGCACCAAATCAAGATATTTATCTTCGTGAGAACATTCGTCTACGTTTACAGCTTGCGATTATGGCAGTTCCTCGTCAGCAAAATGAACTTTATAAGCAATCTCTAGAAGCTGTTTCTTCTTGGGTTCGTAGCTATTTTGATACAAACGCTGAAGTAACACAAAATTTCTTAAAATTAGTAGATGGATTGACTGATACTTCTATTTATGTAGATGTACCAGAGCAATTAAAAAGTTTAACATTACTTGACAAATATCTTAATCGTACAGCTTTAGATCTACAAAAAGTGGAAATTGAAGCAGACAAGGCGATTGATACAATGCCTAAAGTAGAAGCTGTTAAACCAACACAATCTGAATCACAACAATAAGGATAAGTCTATGTTTAGAGTGCTTTTTTTAATGCTGACATTGCTTGTAGGACTTGTAGCAGGGCCTTATATTTCTGGTCAGCAAGGTTATGTGCGCATTGAGACAGCAAATCGTATTATAGAAATGTCCATCACTACCTTAGTGATTTTTTTCATTATTTCTTTAGCAATAATTTATGCTTTTGAATGGGGCATCACTCGTTTCTTTCGTTTAAGTCGTAGCTCTTATCAATGGTTTTCTAATCGCAAACGTGTAAAAGCACAAAAACAAACCCTTGAAGGCTTGGTAAAAATGAATGAAGGGGATTACGCTAAAGCAGAAAAATTAATTGGCAAAAATGCTAAACATTCTGCTGAACCTGTACTAAATCTCATCAAAGCAGCAGAAGCCGCTCAACAACGTGGCGACGAATTTAGTGCAAATCGCTATTTAATTGAAGCAACAGAATTAGCCGGCTCTGATAATTTGCTCGTGGAAATTGCCCGTACTCGCATTTTATTGCAACAAAACAAGTTACCTGCAGCGCGCAGTTCTGTAGATAGCTTATTAGAAATGGCTCGTCGCAATAAAGAAGTATTAAAACTTGCGGTAGAAATTTATCTTCGCTCTAAAGCCTATCAAGCTCTAGATAAAATTTTAGACAATGTTGCGAATAGCGGTTTATTCAATGATGAAGAATTCAAAGATCTTCGCTCTAAAACCGAAAATGGTTTACTCGACGAGAAAATGAACGAAGAAGGAATTGATGGCTTACTAACTTGGTGGAATCAGCAACCTCGTCATCGCCGTAACAATATTGAACTTAAAATTAGCCTTATTCAACGTTTAATTGACTGTAATGATCATGAATCAGCTACTGAATTGACATTTGAAATACTGAAAAAACTCGGTGACAATACAGCAATCAGTTTACCTCTTTGTACTCAAATTACACGTTTACAACCAGAAGATAACAGTAAACTTCTCAAGCTAATAGAAAAACGTGCAAAACGTGTGGATGAAAAACAAAAATGCTGTATCAATCGTGCTTTGGGCTATTTATATGTTCGTAACAATGAATTTCTTAAAGCAGCAGATGTATTCAAAAACGTCATCGCTTGCCCTGAACAATTAGAACAAAATGATTTGATGATGGCATCTTATGTATTTGAACAAGTGGGCGATAAAGCATTAGCTGAACAAGTTCGCCAAGAGAGTTTGAAATCAGTGATGGCAATTCAGGATGTCATTCCAGAAAGTGCGGAAGAAAAAACAGAAGAAAATTCAACCGCACTTTTAGAAAGCAAATCTGAGTAGCTCAACTAAAAAGACAAAACGCACTTCAAATGAAGTGCGTTTTTTGTTGTTTTGAATCTAAAACTATATATTTTTCAGTTTATTAGAATATAACACCAAAAAGAGTGCGATCACCATAATCAAAATTGCTCCTGCAAATAAGATGGTATCCACCGAGCTTTCATGATTAACAATGATTAAACGCAACATCGCAGTGATCCCAGCATAAATAAAATAGCGTAAAGGGAAGTCATATCCGCTTTTAAAATACTGCACAATCAAACCAATAAACCCGAAATATAAGAAAAACATTACTGCTTGTTCAGCAACATCATAAGGTACAACAGACGAAGTGTTAAGCACCATCATAGATAAAGTATAAGTTATTTTTACAAGGGCAATAATAAGCACAATCGCTAGCGCAATCAACGCTGTACAAAGCACAATTTTCAATACATCAGTAATGATTCGTGGCAATTTTTCTAATTCTGGGACTCTTCCATTTTTATTCCTTACAACAAAATTAAGACTCGTATACTAATGTAAAATTATAAAACTGGTCAAAATTATTTAAAAATAATGTTCAAAAAACTATTACTTATAATATTAAACAAAATTAATTATTAGAAATTATTATATTCCCACGCATTTAAATGCGATCACTAATAAAGTTTATGAATAAATGTCACATTTACACTACAAGAATAGGATTATTTCTCACAAGAAAATTTTTACAATGTAGTAAATTATTGAAAATGAAAGGTTTTTTATGGCAGGGGCGGAGAGGCTCGAACTCCCAACACCCGGTTTTGGAGACCGGTGCTCTACCAATTGAACTACGCCCCTATTGGTATCAATAAACTATGATATGAATTGGCGGAATGGACGGGACTCGAACCCGCGACCCCCTGCGTGACAGGCAGGTATTCTAACCAGCTGAACTACCACTCCGCTAAAAATGATGATTGGCAGTGCCTTACTCTCACATGGGGAAACCCCACACTACCATCAGCGTTACAACATTTCACTTCTGAGTTCGGTATGGTATCAGGTGGATCTATTGCACTATCTCTGCCAAAAATTTTTTATTTTTTTAATTTACTCAATGAATAAACTAAAAAAATAAAACCTGGCGGTGCCCTACTCTCACATGGGGAAACCCCACACTACCATCGGCATTACAGCGTTTCACTTCTGAGTTCGGTATGGTCTCAGGTGGGTCCACCGCACTATCGCCGCCAGGATAATTCTTTGATAACTCGTCTTCTCTTTTATCTCTCGTCTCTTTTATCTCTCGTTACTCAGTCTTTCCTCTACCTTTCACTCGTTCTTATTGGTCACAAGCTGAATCCGATTTTCTTTCTATTGAGTCTTCTTATTTGATTTGTTTGTCTAGCCTTCTCTTTCGCTCTTTCACAAAAACACTTGAGCGTTGTATAGTTAAGCCTCTCGGGCAATTAGTATCTGTTAGCTCAATGTATCACTACACTTACACACCAGACCTATCTACGTCTTAGTCTTAAACAACCCTTACAATCTCTTAGATTGGGAGAACTCATCTCTTGGCAAGTTTCGTGCTTAGATGCTTTCAGCACTTATCTCTTCCGCACTTAGCTACCCGGCAATGCGTCTGGCGACACAACCGGAACACCAGTGGTGCGTCCACTCCGGTCCTCTCGTACTAGGAGCAGCCCCAACCAATTCTCCTACGCCCACGGCAGATAGGGACCGAACTGTCTCACGACGTTCTAAACCCAGCTCGCGTACCACTTTAAATGGCGAACAGCCATACCCTTGGGACCTACTTCAGCCCCAGGATGTGATGAGCCGACATCGAGGTGCCAAACACCGCCGTCGATATGAACTCTTGGGCGGTATCAGCCTGTTATCCCCGGAGTACCTTTTATCCGTTGAGCGATGGCCCTTCCATTCAGAACCACCGGATCACTATGACCTACTTTCGTACCTGCTCGACTTGTCTGTCTCGCAGTTAAGCTTGCTTATACCATTGCACTAACCTCACGATGTCCGACCGTGATTAGCAAACCTTCGTGCTCCTCCGTTACGCTTTGGGAGGAGACCGCCCCAGTCAAACTACCCACCAGACACTGTCCGAGACCACGTTTCGTCATCTTCGTTAGAACATCAAACGTTAAAGGGTGGTATTTCAAGGTCGCCTCCACAATGACTGGCGTCACTGCTTCAAAGGCTCCCACCTATCCTACACATCAAAATTCAATGTTCAGTGTCAAGCTATAGTAAAGGTTCACGGGGTCTTTCCGTCTAGCCGCGGGTACACCGCATCTTCACGGCGATTTCAATTTCACTGAGTCTCGGGTGGAGACAGCCTGGCCATCATTATGCCATTCGTGCAGGTCGGAACTTACCCGACAAGGAATTTCGCTACCTTAGGACCGTTATAGTTACGGCCGCCGTTTACTGGGGCTTCGATCAGGTGCTTCTCTTGCGATTACACCATCAATTAACCTTCCAGCACCGGGCAGGCATCACACCCTATACCTCCACTTTCGTGTTTGCAGAGTGCTGTGTTTTTAATAAACAGTTGCAGCCAGCTGGTATCTTCGACCGGTTCAACCTTCAGGGGCTAGCCCTTACAATCTACGCCGGCGCACCTTCTCCCGAAGTTACGGTGCTATTTTGCCTAGTTCCTTCACCCGAGTTCTCTCAAGCGCCTGAGTATTCTCTACCTGACCACCTGTGTCGGTTTTCAGTACGGTTTAGTAAAGCCTTTCGCTTAGTGGCTTTTCCTGGAAGTGTGGTATCAGTTACTTCAGCTCCGTAGAGCCTCGTCATCATCTCTCTGTGTTAAGGAAGTCCGGATTTGCCTAAACTTCCCACCTACCAACTTAAACGCACATATCCAACAGTGCGATAACCTAACCTACTCCGTCCCCACATCGCAGCTTTACCAAGTACAGGAATATTAACCTGTTTCCCATCGACTACGCTTTTCAGCCTCGCCTTAGGAGCCGACTCACCCTGCCCCGATTAACGTTGGACAGGAACCCTTGGTCTTCCGGCGAACGGGTTTTTCACCCGTTTTATCGTTACTTATGTCAGCATTCGCACTTGTGATACGTCCAGCCCACCTCTCGATGAACCTTCTTCCGCTTACACAACGCTCCCCTACCCAACAGGCGTATCACTAATAATCCTCACTCTAAGATGCCCGACTCAACGTTCGGGTTGCTTGAACAACCTTTCATGTCGCTTCGCACCATTCTAGCTTGTTAATCGTAAGGCGTATTAGTGATACGCCTGATGCCGCAGCTTCGGTGCTATATTTCAGCCCCGTTACATCTTCCGCGCAGGCCGACTCGACTAGTGAGCTATTACGCTTTCTTTAAATGATGGCTGCTTCTAAGCCAACATCCTAGCTGTCTAAGCCTTCCCACTTCGTTTCCCACTTAATATAGACTTGGGGACCTTAGCTGGCGGTCTGGGTTGTTTCCCTCTCCACGACGGACGTTAGCACCCGCCGTGTGTCTCCTGAGTATCACTCTTTGGTATTCGTAGTTTGCATCGGGTTGGTAAGCCGGGATGGCCCCCTAGCCGAAACAGTGCTCTACCCCCAAAGGTGTCACCTCAAGGCTCTACCTAAATAGATTTCGGGGAGAACCAGCTATCTCCCGGTTTGATTGGCCTTTCACCCCCAGCCACAAGTCATCCGCTAATTTTTCAACATTAGTCGGTTCGGTCCTCCAGTTAGTGTTACCCAACCTTCAACCTGCCCATGGCTAGATCACCGGGTTTCGGGTCTATACCTTGCAACTACTCGCCCAGTTAAGACTCGGTTTCCCTTCGGCTCCCCTATTCAGTTAACCTCGCTACAAAATATAAGTCGCTGACCCATTATACAAAAGGTACGCAGTCACCCCATCACTTAATCCCACTGCTTATTTTGGGTGGTTTGACTCGCTTCGCTCCTCTTACCATTGTTTAAGTGCGGTTGCTTTTCATCACCTTCCAATCGGATTAAGTGATGGGGCTCCCACTGCTTGTACGTACAAGGTTTCAGGTTCTATTTCACTCCCCTCACCGGGGTTCTTTTCGCCTTTCCTTCACAGTACTGGTTCACTATCGGTCAATCAGGAGTATTTAGCCTTGGAGGATGGTCCCCCCTTCTTCAAACAGGATATCACGTGTCCCGCCCTACTTCTCGTTAGCTTAGTACCACAATATGGTTTTTAGATACGGGATTATCACCCTCTTTGATTGTGCTTCCCAACACATTCTCCTAACTATACTGCTATCACTTACTGGCTCTTTCGCTTTCGCTCGCCGCTACTGACGAAATCTCGGTTGATTTCTTTTCCTCGGGGTACTTAGATGTTTCAGTTCTCCCGGTTTGCCTCAACAAGCTATGAATTCACTTGTTGATAGTAGATTCTTCATCTACTGGGTTTCCCCATTCGGATATCTTGGATTAAACGCCTCTTATCGACTCATCCAAGCTTTTCGCAGATTAGCACGTCCTTCTTCGCCTCTGATTGCCAAGGCATCCACCTTGTACGCTTAGTCACTTAACTATACAACCTCAAATGTTTTCTATCACTTTAAGTTTTCACTTCAAAGTGCGGTCAATTTGATGCGTATTTTCATTCAACTAAACACTTGATTGCTTTTGTTCAATCAAGATTTTATGCAAAACAGGTTTTGTTTTTAGAGTTTCCTTTTCAGTTCCCTCCTCTCACTTTCCTATCTTGCCTACTCAGACTTTCTCTCGAAAATCTCTTGTTTTCAGCTTGTTTCCAATTTTTTAAAGAACAGTTGATAAAACTTTTCAGTTATCATCGTTAAATAAACTAAAAAAATTAAATTTAAAATTAAACTTAAAACTAAGAATAAAATAACCTAATATTTAAAATAGCTTAATACTATCTCAATACCTTATTACTTTGTCTTTTTCTAATTTACTTAACGATGATAAGTGGTGGAGATAAGCGGGATCGAACCGCTGACCTCCTGCGTGCAAGGCAGGCGCTCTCCCAGCTGAGCTATATCCCCATTTCATCATAATTTAATAACTAATCATTTATGTCTTAGTTATTAGTTATTTACACTACACCTTTCGTTTCACTCACTCTCAGAGTGGTGGGTCTGAGTGGACTTGAACCACCGACCTCACCCTTATCAGGGGTGCGCTCTAACCACCTGAGCTACAGACCCAAGGGTAATGTTTTCTTCTGCTCATTTGTCTACAACTATCAGCCAATCTGTGTGAGCACTCGCTGTCTCTCGTCTTCAGTAAGGAGGTGATCCAACCGCAGGTTCCCCTACGGTTACCTTGTTACGACTTCACCCCAGTCATGAATCATACCGTGGTAAACGCCCTCCAAAAGGTTAAGCTATCTACTTCTGGTACAACCCACTCCCATGGTGTGACGGGCGGTGTGTACAAGGCCCGGGAACGTATTCACCGCGACATTCTGATTCGCGATTACTAGCGATTCCGACTTCATGGAGTCGAGTTGCAGACTCCAATCCGGACTTAGACGTACTTTATGAGATTCGCTCCACCTCGCAGCTTCGCTTCCCTCTGTATACGCCATTGTAGCACGTGTGTAGCCCTACTCGTAAGGGCCATGATGACTTGACGTCATCCCCACCTTCCTCCAGTTTATCACTGGCAGTCTCCTTTGAGTTCCCGACCAAGTCGCTGGCAACAAAGGATAAGGGTTGCGCTCGTTGCGGGACTTAACCCAACATTTCACAACACGAGCTGACGACAGCCATGCAGCACCTGTCTCTAAGTTCCCGAAGGCACAAGCTCATCTCTGAGCTCTTCTTAGGATGTCAAGAGTAGGTAAGGTTCTTCGCGTTGCATCGAATTAAACCACATGCTCCACCGCTTGTGCGGGCCCCCGTCAATTCATTTGAGTTTTAACCTTGCGGCCGTACTCCCCAGGCGGTCGATTTATCACGTTAGCTACGGGCGCCAGAGTTAAACCCCAACCCCCAAATCGACAGCGTTTACAGCGTGGACTACCAGGGTATCTAATCCTGTTTGCTCCCCACGCTTTCGCACATGAGCGTCAGTACATTCCCAAGGGGCTGCCTTCGCCTTCGGTATTCCTCCACATCTCTACGCATTTCACCGCTACACGTGGAATTCTACCCCTCCCTAAAGTACTCTAGTTACCCAGTCTGAAATGCAATTCCCAGGTTAAGCCCGGGGCTTTCACACCTCACTTAAATAACCGCCTGCGTGCCCTTTACGCCCAGTTATTCCGATTAACGCTCGCACCCTCCGTATTACCGCGGCTGCTGGCACGGAGTTAGCCGGTGCTTCTTCTGTATTTAACGTCAATGATGTGTACTATTAGCACACACCCCTTCCTCAATACCGAAAGAACTTTACAACCCGAAGGCCTTCTTCATTCACGCGGCATGGCTGCGTCAGGGTTCCCCCCATTGCGCAATATTCCCCACTGCTGCCTCCCGTAGGAGTCTGGACCGTGTCTCAGTTCCAGTGTGGCTGGTCATCCTCTCAGACCAGCTAGAGATCGCAGGCTTGGTAGGCATTTACCCCACCAACTACCTAATCCCACTTGGGCTCATCCTATGGCATGCGGCCTCTCAGTCCCGCACTTTCATCTTCCGATAATACGCGGTATTAGCGACAGTTTCCCGTCGTTATCCCCCTCCATAGGCCAGATTCCCAAGCATTACTCACCCGTCCGCCACTCGTCAGCAAGAAAGCAAGCTTTCTCCTGTTACCGTTCGACTTGCATGTGTTAAGCCTGCCGCCAGCGTTCAATCTGAGCCATGATCAAACTCTTCAATTCAAGTTCAATCGCTCAATAAACTGCTTAGCTATAAATAAAAACACTACTTAAAAAAGTAATGATGAATTTTCAGTTAAGCACCTATTAAGACTTCAAAATTAAAAAATAGTTTTAAAACAAGTCAATCAACAAGTGCCCACACAGATTGTCTGATATATTGTTAAAGAGCAAAAAATAACGACGCACTTGGAAACTTAAAAAACTTCACAACAGTGCGTCGTTGTGTGCGGTGCATTATAGGGATTTTCAAATCCCTTGCAAGTACTTTTTTGTAAAAAATTATTTGAATGAACAAATTTTATTCATCATCTAATTTTCTATAGCCTTTTAAACCATTTTTTCTCAAAACTTCGTTTAATTTCTTCAATAAACGCTCTTTTTCAGCTTGACTTAACATCTGACTATTTTTATTTTGCAAAGCACATACTAATTTCCAATAAAAATCAAGCGTAGCACCACTGCCACTTTTCTTTAATTCCACCAATGCATTTTCTGCGCCAATCTCTCTTAGCATCGCAACATTTGTAATACCAACTTTTATTAAAGCTCTTTCATGTTTAATCGTTAAATTGGGTAAATCCTTTAATCGATTCAATTTTCTTAACGTACATTCTAGCTTCTGCTCAAGAATCTGCTTAATAGAAAGAATAATCAATTTTCTACACAATCTATTACTACGTAAAACCTGATCAGAAAGTGCATAATATTGTGAAAGCACAAACCGTTTATTCAATTCATTCGTTGTAAAAGGTTCACAACCTAATTTAGTTAATTGAATTGCGAGAACACCCTCACCGCGTAAATAAAGTTTTTTATTTTGCCAAATGGCAAACATTGTCTCTTCCTTGTGAAACAAACCGTAACCAGTAAAAAGATTTTTAAAGGAAACATTTCCTACTAACTGATCTAACAAGGAGCAAACGCTATCTATATGCTCATCCTTTATATTCATATTAAACCTCCAATGAATAATTATTTTAAAAGAGTCAGTAGAAGTACTTCTGATTTCATTTATATCATGAAATTTTTACTACACCTAAATATAAATCTCAGATTTGTGAGCCAGATCGTAAATTTAAAATTTATTTTTATCTAAACGATTGGTTTATATATAAATATACTATATTTAAAACTTTTTCTGAGATTATTATTGTATATAATTTAATCTAATTCTTCTGTTAAAAACTTTTATTTTAAGCCTTCCCTATCCTCTTTACTGAAATGTGTATCTCATATTTTTTTATTAATATAAACATTTTTCTTGACCTGTACATCAATACAGATATAATCATAAAAAATTGAACATTCAAACAGGATTTTAATTATGGCAACTCAAGAAGAAAAACAAAAAGCACTAGCAGCTGCATTAGGGCAAATCGAAAAACAATTTGGTAAAGGCTCAATTATGAAATTAGGCGATACCAAAACGTTAGACGTAGAATCTATTTCTACTGGATCACTTGGCTTAGATGTTGCACTAGGAATTGGTGGTTTACCTATGGGACGAATTGTAGAAATTTTCGGGCCTGAATCATCGGGTAAAACAACATTAACTCTTTCCGTCATTGCTCAAGCACAAAAAGCAGGAAAAACCTGTGCATTTATTGATGCAGAACACGCACTTGATCCTATTTATGCAGCAAAACTTGGTGTAGATGTAAAAGAACTTTTTGTTTCTCAACCAGATAATGGGGAACAGGCACTTGAAATCTGTGATGCATTAGTTCGCTCAGGTGCAATTGATGTAATTATTGTGGACTCCGTTGCCGCACTGACACCAAAAGCTGAAATTGAAGGGGATATGGGCGATTCTCATATGGGTCTGCAAGCACGTTTAATGTCTCAAGCTTTGCGTAAACTCACAGGTCAAATTAAAAATGCAAACTGTCTAGTTGTGTTTATTAACCAAATCCGTATGAAAATAGGTGTGATGTTTGGTAATCCTGAAACTACTACGGGCGGTAATGCATTAAAATTCTATTCTTCTGTTCGCTTAGATATTCGCCGTACAGGTTCTGTAAAAGATGGCGAAAATATTATTGGAAATGAAACCCGCGTAAAAGTAGTGAAAAACAAATTAGCGGCACCATTCCGCCAAGTGGATTTCCAAATTCTCTATGGAGAAGGCATTTCAAAAGCAGGTGAATTATTAGAACTTGGTGTAAAACACAAACTTGTAGAAAAATCAGGTGCTTGGTATTCCTACAATGGTGAAAAAATTGGTCAAGGAAAGGCTAATTCAATGAAATGGCTTAACGAAAATATAGAGAAATCAGATGAATTAGAAGCTCGTTTACGTGCTGAATTAGTGGCTAATCCAGAACAAGCCTTAATGGCGGATATTGAACAATCTGAAAATAACACTGAATCAGAAAGTGATTTTGAATAAAGAAAATTACAAATGCCAAAAGTGCGGTTAAAAATGACCGCACTTTATATCAACTCAATAAAAATAAAGGAATCATTCCTTGTCATCCCTTGCTTTTAATTACATAGTTAATCTTCTTTCTCGCAGAGAATATAGTGAATTCGAGCTCCGCAATAAAATGCAGGAAAAGAACTTTTCGGAAGAAGAAATTGATGAAGCTTTATCTCGATGCCAAGCAAAAAATTGGCAAAGCGATCGTCGTTTTTCAGAAAATTATCTAAATTCACGCTCACAAAAAGGTTATGGTGTAGGAAGAATTCGACAAGAATTACGCCAATTAAAAGGTGTGTCTTCTGATATTATTGATGAAGTTTTAATGGAATCAGAAATTGATTGGTATGAAATGGCTGAGAACTTGTTACGTAAAAAATTCCCAAATTATAACGAGCAGCAAACGCCTAAAATGAAACAAAAAATTTGGCAATATATGCTATCACACGGATTTCGTAGCGATGAATTTGCTGATTTAATTGGGCAAAACCAAAGTGAATGGGATTAAGATAAAAGTTGAGAACAAATTTTATATATCCAAATGCCTAACACAGTCATAGCTAAACATCCGAATAAATGCATCATTAATACACAAAATCCATTTAACCACTTGTCATTAAAAAATAATTCCACAACTTCGGAAGAAAAAGACGAAAATGTGGTTAGCGATCCTAAAAAACCCGTAATTAAAAATAACCGCCATTCAGAACTAATTTGTGGAAATTGCCAAAAAAGCCCAAGTAATACACCAATAATTAAACAGCCAAACAAATTAGCGATTAAAGTCCCAAAAGCAAACGAAGAAAATAAAGGATTAAATAACAATCCTATAGCCCAACGCAATGACGCGCCTAATATTGCACCACAACTTATGAATAATAATGCCTGCATTAATAATCTAATCCAAATTGGGTTCGCAAATAACGAGCGACTGATTCTTCTTTATTTGAGCCAATAACTTCTAACTCTGGACAAGCTTTTTTTAAACGAATATCTGCATCTTGCATGATACAGCCTTTACCAGACCAAGAAAGCATTTCTACATCATTCATTCCATCACCAAAAGCAATACAGTCTTTTAACTCATACTCGCGTGATTCGAGTAAATGTTTTAATGCATCCCCTTTTGAAACATTCTTATTCATTACTTCCAAACAAGCTAATGCTGAATAAACAATTGTCGCTACGTCACCAAACTTATCTCGTAAATAAGTTTCTACTTCAACTAAATCCTCTGGAGTTTTACCAATAAAAAAGACTTTTTCTGTCCCACGTCCATGATGTTTAGAAAAATCGACAACGTTATAATCAAATCCAGATTCTTTATGGAACTGACGCATTGCAGGAATATCTTTATTAGTAAACCAACCTTCATCTTGATAGCTATTCATGCATACTTTGGAAGTATCAAATGGCGTTTTGTAAAGCTCAAGAACTAATTCTTCAGGCAAACTATTGCTATAAAGCAAATTACCCTGTAAATCCCGTACACGAGCACCGTTTGATGTAATCATAGCCGCACGTTCCGCACCAATTTTTCCAAGAATGGATGACACATCGGTATGATTGCGTCCTGTTGCCAAAATAATATCTACGCCTTTTTGCTCTAATGCTCTCAGCGTATCAATGGTAAGATCACCCACTAAATGTTCAGGTGTTAAAAGTGTGCCATCTAAATCAGACACCATTGCTCGAAAAGGTAAATTCATAAAAACCTCAAAAAATAAACAATGTTTATCATATCACTAAATATACAAATGGTACTTGCTGAAGATCAATATATTAAAAACTGCAATAAAAATAACCGCACTTTTATTAAGTATAGATAGACACATTCCTCTTCATCAAAAATAAACTAAAACATATTTTCGTTTAAATTCATCTACTATTAGAAATCAAACAAATAACAATAAAGAGTTAGATTATTTTTATTAAATTCTAATAATACTAAAAATCTCGCAATAAAATTCTACATACTGGCATTACCAGTTGAAAAACGACAACAAATTTCATTTTACCTCTCTTATAATGCAACTGTTCGAACAACAAGCAGTATCTCGAATGATGTATGTTTATTCCCCAATGTATAGTCAAAACACAAGGAGATTATTATGGCTTTCAATATGAAAAATAGACATTTACTTAGTCTTGTTCATCACACAGAACGTGAAATTAAATATCTCTTAGATCTCTCCCGAGATTTGAAACGAGCCAAATATGCCGGCACAGAACAACAAAAATTAAAAGGCAAAAATATCGCGCTCATCTTTGAAAAAACCTCCACCCGCACACGCTGTGCATTTGAAGTCGCCGCTTATGATCAAGGCGCACAAGTCACCTACATCGACCCTAATTCCTCTCAAATTGGCCACAAAGAAAGTATGAAAGATACCGCCCGCGTATTAGGCAGAATGTATGATGGCATTGAATATCGTGGCTTTAAACAAAGTATCGTTCAAGAACTGGCTGATTATGCTGGAGTGCCAGTATTCAATGGTTTAACCGATGAATTCCACCCAACACAAATGCTTGCCGACGTACTTACCATGATTGAACATTGCGACAAACCATTAAGTGAAATTAGCTATGTATATATTGGGGATGCTCGCAATAACATGGGTAATTCACTTTTATTAATTGGTGCAAAATTAGGTATGGATGTTCGTATTTGTGGACCTAAAGCATTATTACCAGAAGCAAATCTTGTGGAAATGTGCGAAAAATTTGCGAAAGAAAGTGGAGCTCGTATTACTGTAACTGAAAATATCGACAAAGCGGTGAAAGGCGTAGATTTTATCCATACTGATGTGTGGGTTTCAATGGGTGAACCATTAGAAACTTGGGGCGAACGCATTAAATTATTACTTCCTTATCAAGTCACACCTGAATTAATGAAACGCACTGGTAATCCAAAAGTGAAATTTATGCACTGCTTGCCAGCCTTCCATAACAGCGAAACCAAAGTTGGTCGTCAAATTGCTGAAAAATATCCTGAATTAGCTAATGGTATTGAAGTAACTGAAGAGGTATTTGAATCGCCAATGAACATTGCATTTGAACAAGCAGAAAACCGTATGCACACAATTAAAGCGGTAATGGTAGCAAGTTTGGCATAAGGAGAACGTATGAGAATAGTGATTGCATTAGGCGGTAATGCATTATTACGACGCGGAGAACCAATGACAGCCGAAAATCAACGACAAAATGTTCGCATTGCTTGTGAGCAAATTGCTAAGATTTGGCCAAATAATGAATTAGTGATAGCACACGGTAATGGCCCACAAGTGGGTTTGCTCGCCTTACAAGGTGCTGCCTATACTGATGTGCCAACCTATCCTTTAGATGTATTGGGAGCAGAAACAGCTGGAATGATTGGTTATATGATTCAACAAGAACTCGGTAATTTAGTTCCATTTGAAGTGCCATTTGCAACGTTATTATCTCAAGTAGAAGTTGATATCAACGACCCAGCTTTCAAAAATCCAACTAAGCCAATAGGCCCTGTTTATACGAAAGAAGAAGCTGAACGTTTGGCAAAAGAAAAAAATTGGTCTATCGCACAAGATGGTGATAAATATCGTCGCGTTGTGCCAAGCCCATTACCAAAACGTATTTTTGAAATTCGTCCGGTCAAATGGTTGCTTGAAAAAGGCAGTATCGTAATTTGTGCGGGGGGCGGTGGCATTCCAACCTATTATGATGAACACCATAATTTACAAGGTGTTGAAGCCGTTATCGACAAAGATTTATGTTCAGCTTTACTTGCAGAAAATCTTGACGCTGATTTATTCATCATCGCAACTGATGTTTCCGCAACTTTCGTAGATTGGGGTAAACCTAATCAAAAAGCAATTTCAGTTGCCTCACCTGAAGCTATTTCAGAACTTGGTTTCGCTTCAGGTTCCATGGGGCCGAAAGTACAAGCCGCGATCAACTTTGCGAAACAAACAGGAAAAGATGCAGTAATAGGATCTTTATCTGATATTGTGGACATTGTGAAAGGCAAAGCTGGTACTCGTATTACGAAAAAAGCTGAAGGCATATCCTATTATGCTTAAATAATAAAGGAACTTTGGGAAGCCATTCTCAAGGTAAAAAGTGCGGTTGGTTTAACCAATGTTTTACCAACCGCACTTTAAACGTTAAACATAAGGAGCTCGCTATGGATGCGTCCAAAAAGAAGAAAACGTTTAATTTCCCATCAGCGTTTACCATTTTATTTGCAATATTAATTCTCGCTGTTGGATTAACCTGGGTTATTCCATCCGGTTCATATTCAAAATTAACATATAATTCCACTGATAATGTATTTGTTGTCAAAGCTTATGGCGTTGATGATAAAACTTATCCCGCCACAACAGACACTCTTGATAATCTCAATATCAAAATTAAACTCTCCAACTTCACCGAAGGCGTGATCAAAAAACCAATCGCTATTCCTGGCACCTATCAACGTGTAGAACAACACCACAAAGGCATTGAAGACATTACCAAAAGTATGGTAGAAGGTACCATTGAAGCCGTTGATGTTATGGTCTTTATCTTTGTATTAGGTGGTATGATTGGTGTCATTAACCGTACTGGTTCTTTTAATGCTGGTTTGATGGCTCTCGTGAAGAAAACCAAAGGCAATGAGTTTTTTATTGTATTCTGCGTATCCGTCTTAATGGTGTTAGGCGGCACAACCTGTGGTATCGAAGAAGAAGCAGTGGCATTTTACCCGATTCTGGTGCCAGTATTCTTGGCTCTGGGATATGATGCGATAGTCTGCGTAGGGGCTATATTCCTTGCTGCATCTATGGGAACTGCATTCTCTACAATTAACCCATTCTCCGTTGTTATCGCATCAAATGCGGCTGGTATTCAATTTACTGAAGGTATTGGTTTCCGTGCTCTAGGTTTAGTTTTAGGGGCAACTTGCGTAATCGCATATCTTTATTGGTACTGTAAAAAAATCAAAGCTGACCCAAGCTTTTCTTATACTTACGACGATCGCGAAGAATTCCGTCAACGTTATATGAAAAACTTTGATCCGAACACAACTATCCCATTCTCAGCTCGTCGCAAATTAATCTTAACGCTTTTCTGTATCTCATTCCCTATTATGATTTGGGGTGTAATGATTGGCGGATGGTGGTTCCCTCAAATGGCTGCATCTTTCCTTGCCATTACCATCATCATTATGTTTATTAGTGGATTGTCTGAAAAAGATGTTGTGGAATCTTTCACTGAAGGTGCATCAGAATTAGTAGGCGTATCCTTAATCATCGGTCTTGCTCGTGGCGTGAACTTAGTGCTCGAACAAGGTATGATTTCTGACACTATCCTTGATTATATGTCTAATGTGGTTAGTGGTATGCCGGGTAGCGTATTCATCTTAGGCCAATTAGTCGTATTTATTTTCCTAGGTTTAATCGTACCGTCTTCTTCTGGATTAGCTGTACTTTCAATGCCAATTATGGCGCCACTTGCTGACTCAGTGGGTATTCCACGCGATATCGTGGTTTCAGCTTACAACTGGGGACAATATGCAATGCTATTCTTGGCTCCGACAGGATTAGTGTTAGTGACACTCCAAATGTTGCATATTCCATTTGATAGATGGGTTAAATTCGTCATGCCAATGATTGGATGCTTATTGCTAATTGGTTCCATTTTATTAGTAGTACAAGTATCCTTATATAGCGTTTAATTAGTCAAAAATACCTATCTTAATTCTAGGCTTGGCATTAAAACCTTAAAATCAGAAGTTACTCTAAAAACGGTCAAATCAACAACTGAGTTGCCTTTATAAAATCATCATAATGATTGCTCCTAAAATAAAAAGAAGCACGCATAGAATGATGCGTACTTAATGTAGGGTGGGCTTCAGCCCACCAAAATATCTTACGATTGTTTGATGGTGGGCTGAAGCCCACCCTACAACTACTAACGCCACCCAATTCCACAACACCGTGACGCCAATCCATTTTTTGCTGTCAACCACCGTGTTAATTAGGCGTTTATCTATCATCATAATGATTACTCCTAAAATAAAAAGAAGTACGCATAGAATTATGCGTACTTAATGTAGGGTGGACTTCAGCCCACCAAAATATCTTACGATTGTTTGATGGTGGGCTAAAGCCCACCCTACAATTACTGAAGCCCACCCTACAATTACTAATATCAACAATCAACGGCTCGCATTATAGGAAACAAGCACGTTTAAATACAGAAAATAATGAGAATAGTTTTTATTTCTTGATTTTGATCAAAAATACACTTTTAGTATTGTGAGAGAATACTTTTTTCTATAATATATTTGAGAATTATTATTATTTTTTTATGGGATTAAATATGACCAATTTTAGATTAAACGTGCTTGCCTATTCCGTTATGCTTGGGCTAACGGCAGGCGTTGCTTATGCTGCCCAACCAACCAACCAACCAACCAACCAACCAACCAACCAACCAACCAACCAACCAACCAACCAACCAACCAACCAACCAACCAACCAACCAACCAACCAACCAACCAACCAACCAACCAACCAACCAACCAAAATAGTAATCTTTCTGAACAACTAGAGCAAATTAATGTATCTGGTTCTACCGAAAATAGTGATACAAAAACACCACCAAAAATTGCTGAAACGGTAAAAACGGCTAAAACGCTGGAAAGAGAACAAGCAAACAATATTAAAGACATCGTTAAATACGAAACGGGCGTTACTGTTGTTGAAGCTGGGCGTTTTGGGCAAAGCGGTTTTGCCATTCGTGGTGTAGATGAAAATCGCGTCGCAATTACGGTTGATGGTGTCTCTCAAGCAGAAACATTATCTTCTCAAGGCTTTAAAGAGCTTTTCGAGGGTTATGGTAACTTCAATAATACGCGTAATGGAATTGAAATTGAAACTTTATCTGATGTCAAAATTACCAAAGGTGCAGATTCTCTCATGTCTGGTAGTGGTGCATTGGGTGGTTCCGTCATCTATAAAACTAAAGATGCAAGAGATCTTCTGCTTAACAAAAACTACGCTTTTAAATATAAAACTGGTTTTACCAGCGAGAATGATGAAAGATTAAATTCTATTACTTTTGCAGGGAAAGCCAATATCTTTGATGTACTAGCTATCGGCACTTGGCGTAATGGTCATGAAATCAAAAATTATGATTACAAATCTGCAGACGACATTCTAGGAAAACTCAGAGAAAGGACCGATCCTTATAATAAAAAAGACCGCAGTCTTTTATTGAAAATTGGTACAAATCTTGGTGAAAATAATCGTATTGCCGTAGCCTATGATAGAAGACGGGTTGAAAATAAAGGTCTAGACAAATCTTACTCATTACATGGATGCACTAGATATGTTTGCAATGATAATGAAATAGATACTCGTCATACTCATGATGAGAGCATTAGAACTAGTAAATCTATCACATTTGAAAATACAAATGTAAACCCACTTTGGGATACTTTAAAACTCTCTTATACAGATCAAAGCATCACTCAACGAGCAAGAACTGACGATTATTGTGAAGGAGAGCAATGCCCAGGAGTACAAAATCCACTTGGATTACATTATAACGATAATAATAAACTTGTTGATAGAAATAATAATCCTGTAACCTATAAATTAGAAAATACTTCAAAAATACACTACTCTTATATTGATAAAAATATTTTTAATAAATACGCTAACTTTAAGAAAGAAGTTCCAGAAGAACTTGCTACCAAGTGGAAACTTCGGAAGCAATATGATGAAAAATACTATCTTGAAGGATCTTGCTATGACAGACACAATGATCCTGGACAAATGGGAAAATGCAGACTACGAGTGGATATAAAAGAGAAAAAGGAAACGCTATTAGCCAATAATATCACTTATGATTTAAACAAAGATTCTTTTATCAAAAACAGTATCAACCAAAGAATAACCAATTCTGATAATTTATTATCTTGCGATGGTATTAATTGTGATAAAGGGATGATTCAAGGTTTCGAAGCTGATGGAACGCCTAAGAATTTACCAATAAAAATAATCCAAAAAGAAGGTAAAAAATTTGCACTTATTAAAAAAATTTTAGATGCAAATGGCTTCAATATTGGTCCAGAGAAAGCATCTCGTTTTCTAGTACCTAATTCGCCTGGTTATAATAGAAACCTCTGGAAAAAACGTGACCTTGATACTCGTACTCAACAAATTAATTTGGATTTAACAAAACATTTTGAACTAGGAAAAAGCCAACATGATTTATCTTATGGTTTAGTTTGGAGTAAAACAACAAAATCAATGATAAATAAAGAAGGGTTAAAAGTTAATAGTGGAAAATGGTGGATTGATTATCCAAAAGACTGTGAATCGAGTACATCAGATTTATGTACAAAAAATAGTACAGCATCATTTCTTATTCCTGTAGAAACAAAAGATGGGTCTCTCTATTTTAAAGATGAATTTAGAGTAAATAATTATCTTGGTTTTGATATTGGTTATAGATATGACAAAGTCAAATACAAAACCAATTATCAACCGGGTATAACGCCAAAAATCCCTGATGATATGTTAGTTAATTTATTTATAAAAGAACCTGTTGTAAAAAACGAACGGAGTCTAGACCCTAATAATCTAAATGAAATTAATCGACGAAAAAATGCAGAAGCTAATATTAATTATATTTCTCAACCCAAAAAATTTAGTGCAAGTTCTTATGCTTTCAGCACAAAATTCGATCCGTTAGATTGGTTACAAATTCAAGCAAAATATAGTAAAGGTTTTAGGGCACCAACAGCTGATGAATTATACTTCACGTTTAAGCATCCTGATTTTACGGTACTCCCTGGTTCTCAATTAAAAGCAGAAATTGCAAAAACTAAAGAATTATCATTAACTTTACATGATGATGAAATTGGTTTCATTTCAGGAGGCTATTTCATTACGAACTATGACAATTTTATTGATCTAGACTATAGAGGAGATACGGATTTTGGTTCTGCAGCTACTGGAAATAATGCAGAAGGGGCATCAGGCGGGCAATCTAAATATCCAACATATCAAACTGTGAATTTTGCGCATGCAAAAGTAACTGGCTTTGAATTAAAAGCTAAATTTACATTAGGAAAATGGGTATCATGGCTGAAAAATGTTGATTTTGGCTATAAATTAACCAAACAAAAAGGTAAATCAAGCGGTCTTCGTCATGTTAGAGATAATCCTCCTCGTTATATAACTAGCCCAATGAATGCCATTCAACCAATGACACAAGTGGTAAGTTTAGCTTATACACATCCTGATAATTTATTTGGTTTGAATTTATATGTGACCCATGTTTCCCACAAGAAAAAAAATGAAACATATAATATCCTTTCAGAAACAGCAGAAAAAGGGGATAAAAGTTATGTGAGAGATAAACATCTTAGATGGCGTAATAAAAGTTATACGGTGACAGATTTTACTTTCTTCGTAAAACCAATGAAGAATTTAACTTTACGAGCGGGTGTTTACAATTTATTTGACAAAAAATATATTACTTGGGATTCAGCTCGTTCAATTCGTATGTTTGGTACAAGTAATTTGATTAATCAAGAAACAGGAGCAGGTATCAACCGCTTCTACGCGCCAGGTAGAAATTATAAGATGTCAGTTCAATTTGAATTCTAATCTGTGGTAAAAATAACGAGCATTTCCTGTTTAGATTGAGTTTGACACTCATATACTAAACAGGAAATGCTCATTTTTATTGTGATTTGTTAAATACCATAATGATCATACGCATCTATTGATCTATAAATAGCATTTCTTAATGAAACCTCATATATATTACATAGTTCAAGAAAATAGCCAGCTATTTCAGAATTCCATTCATATAAAGCAACGATGTTATCATTAATACTTTCTGATGTTTTATTTTTCACATAGTTTTTGTATGTAGATAATCTTTCCTTACTAAGTGCTTTTTCTAAAACAAGAAATTGCGTTGCTGATAACATATAATCCTACTTATCACTTGACATTTGAATTATTTAACCATACGACTCCGCCCCCGACGATAGGGAACGTTGGTCACTGATAGCATTATCAACCCCCCCTACAATATTGAGGCAAGGCCACCTAAAAGGTGGCTTTTGTCATTTTTAATTCCTGAAAAGCATCTTTTTCAACTAAATCAATAATGCTACGCAATCCATAAAAATCCAGCTTTTATGCTGGATTTTGTTTTTAGCTTAGGCATAATAGTAATAACTTTTCATCCCTAAAAAGGATTATAAATATGAAAAATATGTTACTGCTCAGTAGCTCAAAATACAAGAACACGGGTTATCTTGAACACACCCTACCTTGGTTACAAAATTTCTTGGCTGATTATCGTGGTAAAACAATTGCTTTTGTACCTTATGCTGGGGTGAGCCGCACTTTTGATGAATATGAAAAAACTGTGCAAAATGCACTTTCTGATTTAGGGATGAATATTGTTTCCGTTCATCATGGTAAACAGCATCGGGATATTATTGAACAAGCAGATGTCATCGCTATTGGCGGCGGGAATACATTTTGTTTGTTAAAACAGCTTTATGAACACAATTTGATTGATATCATTCGTGAAAAAGTAAATAACGGTACGCCTTATTTTGGTTGGAGTGCTGGGGCCAATGTAGCTGGCGCATCTATTATGACAACTAATGATATGCCGATTACTTATCCTCCTTCATTTCAAGCGTTACAAATTTTTCCTCATCAAATTAATCCGCACTTTATTTCAGGTAAAATGCAAGGCCACAATGGTGAAAGCCGAGAAGAACGTTTAGCCGAATTTTTACTCGTTAATCCAACCGCACTTGTATATGCATTACCTGAAGGTTCTGCGCTTAATATACAAAATGAAATGGCAACCGTATTGGGCGAAAATCCTATTTTGTGCTTCAGTGAAAATATGGAATGTGGCACATTTGATATCAATACAACTTTTTCTTATTAACTTAAAGGGAACATATAATGGAATTATTTAAATCCATCGTTGCAGTGATTGGCATTATTGCCACAATTTATTTTCTGATTAAAAAAGCCGAAACCCGAACTGTTTTGATTGGTGTCGGTTTAATAATGTCCATTCTAACGCTGAATCCAATGGGTGCATTAGATGCTTTTGCCAAAAGTATGACATCTGGCGGATTAATTATGGCTATCTGTTCCAGTATGGGTTTTGCTTATGTAATGAAATACACTCAATGTGATACTCATCTGGTACATTTACTTACCAAACCATTAAGCGGATTAAAATTCTTCTTAATTCCAATTGCAACCGTCATCACCTTTTTCATCAATATTGCTATTCCTTCTGCTGCTGGTTGTGCTGCTGCGGTTGGCGCAACATTAATTCCCGTTTTAAAAAGTGCGGGTGTTCGACCAGCTACTGCTGGTGCAGCTATTTTAGCAGGGACTTTTGGATCAATGATGAGCCCAGGTTCTTCTCACTCAGCAATGATTAGTGAAATGTCAGGCTTAACTATCACTCAAGTAAACCTTTCACATGCACCATATAACATGATTGCGGGAGCAATAGGTGCTATTGTTTTAACAATTCTTGCGCTTGTTTTTAAAGATTATGGTGAACAACATCGTAAAGCTTATCTTGCAGAACAAAAAGAAAGTGAAATTAAAGTTGTTGAAGGCGTCAATGTACTTTATGCTCTTGCACCATTAATACCATTAGTTATTTTAGTGATTGGTGGAACATCATTACAACAAGTGCCAGGTCTTGAATGGACTAAAATGGGCGTTCCTCAAGCAATGCTAATTGGTGCAATTTACGGCATTATCGTCACTCGTATTTCCCCAGTAAAAATCACTGAAGAATTTTTCAATGGTATGGGAAATTCTTATGCAAACGTACTTGGTATTATCATTGCAGCCAGTGTATTTGTGGCAGGATTAAAATCTACGGGCACAGTGGATGCTGCAATTTCTTTCTTAAAAGAATCCAACGAATTTGTACGTTGGGGTGCAACAATTGGACCATTCTTAATGGGCTTAATTACAGGTTCTGGCGATGCAGCAGCGATTGCCTTTAACACTGCCGTCACGCCACATGCTGTAGAACTCGGCTACACTCATGTAAATCTTGGTATGGCAGCAGCCATTGCTGGTGCAATTGGTCGTACAGCTTCACCAATTGCAGGTGTAACCATTGTTTGTGCAGGCCTTGCGATGGTAAGCCCAGTAGAAATGGTAAAACGTACCGCACCAGGCATGATACTTGCTGTTTTATTCTTAGCATTATTTATGTTGTAAAAATAGTAAAAAATTGACCGCACTTTATTTAAGTGCGGTCTGTTTTTATAGCCTTTTAAAGGAAGAAAAAAATGAACTTAGATTTAAATCAACTTGTTAAATGGCGTCGTGAATTTCATCGTTTTCCAGAAATTGGCTGGAGTGAATTTTGGACAACTTCTCGCATTGCGGATTACTTGGAAGACTTAGATTGTTTTGAAATTTTTCTTGGCAAACAAATTATAAATCCAGACTTTGTTCGTGGACGAAAACAAGCCGTAGTAGATAAAGGTTTAGCTAATGCAAAAGCCTATGGAGCCAATGAAAAATGGCTCGAAAAAATGGAAGGATACACTGGTTGTGTGGCATTATTTGATTCAGGTAAACCAGGAAAAACCATCGCGTTACGTTTTGATATCGACTGTGTGAATGTAACGGAAACTCGCTCACCCGAGCATATTCCAAATAAAGAAGGTTTTGCCTCAATTAACGATGGTTTTATGCATGCTTGTGGACATGATTCACATATTACAATAGGTTTAGGTGTTGCATTATGGATCGCTCAGAACAAAGATAAACTCACTGGAAAAGTAAAAATTGTATTCCAACCAGCAGAAGAAGGTGTTCGAGGTGCAGCAGCCATTGCACAAAGTGGCATAATTGATGATGCAGATTATTTTGCTTCTTCACACATTAGTTTTTGCGCGAATACAGGCACAGTTATTGCTAATCCAAGAAATTTTCTTTCCACTACAAAAATTGATATTCGCTATAAAGGTAAACCTGCACATGCAGGTGCTGCGCCCCATTTAGGTCGTAATGCTTTATTAGCTGCAGCGCATACAGTCACTCAACTTCATGGTATTGCACGCCATGGTGAAGGCATGACAAGAATTAATGTGGGTGTGCTAAAAGCGGGTGAAGGACGAAATGTCATTCCATCTTCTGCTGAATTACAATTAGAAGTGCGGGGAGAAAATAAAGCAATTAATGAATACATGACTGAACAAGTCATGCAAATAGCCAAAGGTATCTCCATAAGTTTTGATGTCGCATATGAAACTGAAATTGTAGGTGAAGCCGTGGATATGAATAACGATGTTGAACTTATAAAACTCATCGAAGAAATATCTCTTGAACAACCACAAATAAATAACGTAAATTCAGATTATGCTTTCAATGCAAGTGAAGATGCGACTATTTTAGGTAGACGTGTACAAGAACACGGAGGCAAAGCTATTTACTTCATTCTTGGTGCAGATCGCACAGCAGGTCATCACGAAGCTGAATTTGATTTTGATGAAAATCAATTACTTACTGGAGTTAATATTTATACTTCCTTAGTACAGAAATTATTAGCTTAATTAAATAAAAATATTTTTACTCCTTTCTTTTAAGAATCCGCTATTTTTCTTAGAATAAAGGGAATATTTACTCACCCTAATAAGGAAAACTCTATGATGAACAGACGTCATTTTATTCAAATTGGTGCGACCAGTATTCTTGCATTAAGTGCAAACCGTTTTGCGATGGCAAAAGGAAAGAGCGATGTTGAACTACGCATTGTGGCAACAACAGACGTTCATAGTTTCTTGACCGATTTTGACTATTATAAAGATGCACCAACCGATAAATTCGGTTTTACTCGTGCAGCCAGCCTTATTCGTCAAGCACGTGCTGAAGTAAAAAATAGCGTATTGGTAGATAATGGGGATTTAATTCAAGGTAATCCAATTGCAGACTATCAAGCCGCACAAGGCTATAAAGAAGGCAAATCTAACCCTGCGATCGATTGTTTAAATGCGATGAATTATGAAGTGGGTACATTAGGTAACCACGAATTTAACTATGGTCTCAATTATCTTGCAGATGCCATCAAACAAGCTAAATTCCCGATTGTGAATGCTAACGTAGTAAAAGCGGGGACAGAAGAACCTTATTTCACACCTTATGTCATTCAAGAAAAATCAGTTGTTGATAATCAAGGTAAAACACATAAATTAAAAATTGGTTATATCGGTTTTGTACCACCGCAAATCATGGTTTGGGATAAAGCAAACCTTCAAGGCAAAGTTGAAACCCGTGATATTGTAAAAACAGCGCAAAAATATGTACCTGAAATGAAGAAAAAAGGGGCTGATATTGTCGTTGCATTAGCTCACACTGGCCCATCTGATGAACCTTATCAAGAAGGTGCTGAAAACTCTGCATTCTATTTAGCGGATGTTCCACACATTGATGCGGTTATTTTTGGTCACTCACACCGTTTATTCCCAAATAAAGAATTTGCGAAATCACCAAATGCAGACATCGTAAATGGTACCGTAAAAGGCATACCAGAAAGTATGGCTGGTTACTGGGCAAATAATATCAGCGTGGTGGATTTAGGCTTAACAGAACACAAGGGTAAATGGATCGTGACTTCTGGCAAAGCGGTGCTTCGTCCAATTTATGATATAGAAACCAAAAAAGCACTTGCAAAAAATGACCCAGAAATTACCGCACTTTTAAAACCAGTTCACGAAGCGACACGTAAATATGTTTCTCAACCTATCGGCAAAGCCACAGACAATATGTATAGTTACCTTGCATTAATACAAGATGATCCAACCATTCAAATTGTAAACCAAGCACAAAAAGCGTATGTAGAGAAAGTTGCACCAAGTGTTGCAGCAATGGCTGGCTTACCTATTTTAAGTGCAGGCGCACCATTTAAAGCAGGCGGTCGTAAAAATGACCCAACGGGCTATACCGAAGTAAATAAAGGTGAATTAACTTTCCGTAATGCAGCAGACTTATACCTTTATCCAAATACGCTAGTGGTTGTTAAAGCGACAGGCGAGCAATTAAAAGAATGGTTAGAATGTAGTGCTGGTATGTTTAAACAAATTGATCCTACAAGTGATAAACCACAATCATTAATCGACTGGGAAGGTTTCCGCACTTATAACTTTGATGTGATTGATGGTGTCAATTATGAATACGATCTAACCAAACCAGCTCGTTACGATGGTGAATGTAAATTAATTAACCCTGAATCGCATCGTGTAGTGAATCTCACTTATCAAGGTAAACCAGTTGATCCAAAAGCAGAATTTTTGATTGCAACGAATAACTATCGTGCTTACGGCAATAAATTCCCAGGTACTGGCGATCAACATATTGTTTACGCATCACCAGATGAAAGCCGTCAAATTTTGGCTGATTATATTAAAGCAACCAGTGAGAAAGAGGGTTCAGTCAATCCAAATGCGGATAAAAACTGGCGTTTTGTTCCTATCACAGGTAACGATAAATTAGATGTTCGTTTTGAAACCTCACCAAGCGAACAAGCGGTGAAATTTATTGCAGAAAAAGCACAATATCCGATGAAACAGGTGGGTACTGACGAAATCGGTTTTGCAGTGTATCAAATTGATTTATCTAAATAATAATTAGGAAAATAAAATGCCATCTAAATATTAAAATTTAGGTGGCATTTTTTCTTCCTAAAGAGCGGTCAAATTTTTGAGTATTTTTACAAATTGCATTCGCTTTTCAATCCTTCTATTGCTTTACATTCCTCTTCATTATGTTCACTTTCAGTAACAATTGACTGTAAAAAATCTTTAATTTTATTTCCTTAACTATTTGATTTGAAGGAAGTATAAAACCTGTAGTAACTACAAAGCCAAATCATAAAACGTACATTTAATAAAATTAATTGTTTAAAAAAACTAAATTATAGGGATTTCAATAAAAATTCATTTTTATCTGTGGATAACTCATAAATAATCTGTCATAAAACTGTTTTTACTCACTTGGTAACTTTGAGCAAAAATAAAATTGTTAATAACTTTCCATTTTACACACAAGATTTTTAAAGAAAATGATCGCATTTTCACAAGATTTTTGGATCCTATAACACCTGTTTCCGTAAGGATCTAATAAGGTTACTCACAACCAAAAAAGATCTTAATAATAACAATAATAAGATCTTTATATATAAAAAGAGATCTTATTTACTAATACAAACCTGATCTTTCAAAGGATCAATAGATCCATTCTTTTTTTGTCAGGTGTTTTAAATTTCTGTAGAATAACGCCAATTTTTTGATCCGAATAAATAGAGATAGATATGTTTTACACTGAAACTTATGATGTGATTGTGATCGGTGGTGGCCATGCGGGTACAGAAGCCGCGCTTGCACCAGCTCGTATGGGATTTAAAACCCTTTTATTAACACATAATGTAGATACTTTAGGGCAAATGTCTTGTAACCCTGCAATTGGTGGGATCGGTAAAGGTCATTTAGTAAAAGAAGTAGATGCAATGGGCGGTTTAATGGCGCATGCTGCAGATAAAGCAGGGATCCAATTTCGTACTTTAAATAGCAGTAAAGGCCCAGCAGTGCGTGCTACTCGAGCTCAAGCTGACAGAGTTCTATATCGCCAAGCTGTTCGTACTGCATTAGAAAATCAACCTAATTTAGATATTTTCCAACAAGAAGCGACTGATATTCTGATTGAGCAAGATCGAGTTACAGGCGTTAGCACAAAAATGGGATTAACTTTTCGTGCTAAATCAGTGGTATTAACTGCAGGTACTTTCTTAGCTGGTAAAATTCATATTGGTTTGGAAAATTATGAAGGTGGCCGTGCAGGGGATCCTGCTTCTGTAAATCTTTCACATCGATTAAGAGATCTCGGATTACGTGTAGATCGCCTTAAAACGGGTACACCACCACGTATTGATGCGCGTACGATCAATTTTGATATTTTAGCTAAACAACACGGTGATGCTGTTTTACCTGTGTTTTCTTTTATGGGATCAGTGGATGATCACCCTCAACAAATTCCTTGCTATATCACCCATACCAATGAACAAACCCATGAAGTGATCCGTAATAACTTGGATCGCAGTCCAATGTATACTGGTGTGATTGAAGGGATCGGTCCGCGTTATTGCCCATCTATTGAAGATAAAGTGATGCGTTTCTCGGATCGTAATTCACATCAAATTTATTTAGAACCAGAAGGCTTAACCAGTAATGAAGTGTATCCAAACGGGATCTCTACCAGTTTGCCGTTTGACGTGCAAATGGGCATTGTGAATTCTATGAAAGGTTTAGAAAACGCACGTATTGTGAAACCAGGTTATGCCATTGAATACGATTATTTTGATCCACGCGATTTAAAACCAACATTAGAAACTAAATCAATTTCGGGTCTATTCTTCGCAGGTCAAATTAACGGTACAACCGGTTATGAAGAAGCTGCGGCACAAGGTTTATTGGCCGGGATTAACGCAGGTCTTTATGTACAAGAGAAAGAGGCATGGTATCCACGCCGTGATCAATCTTATACTGGCGTATTGGTGGATGATCTTTGCACACTTGGTACCAAAGAACCATATCGCGTATTTACTTCTCGTGCGGAATATCGTTTATTATTACGTGAAGACAACGCAGACATTCGTTTAACGCCAATTGCCCATGAATTAGGTTTAATTGATGAGGCTCGCTGGGCACGTTTCAATCAAAAAATGGAAAATATTGAACAGGAACGCCAACGCTTACGCAACATTTGGTTGCATCCGCGTTCTGAATATTTAGAAGAAGCGAATAAAGTGCTTGGTAGTCCACTTGTACGTGAGGCTAGCGGTGAAGATTTATTGCGTCGTCCTGAAATGACCTACGATATTTTGACTTCTTTAACGCCATATAAACCAGCAATGGAAGATAGAGAAGCCGTAGAACAAGTGGAAATAGCTATTAAATATCAAGGCTATATCGAGCATCAACAAGAAGAAATCGAAAAACAAAAACGCCACGAAAATACGGCTATTCCAGCTAACTTTGATTATAGCAAAGTGTCTGGTTTATCTAATGAAGTACGTGCGAAATTGGAACAACATCGTCCGGTTTCCATTGGACAAGCGAGCCGAATTTCAGGTATTACCCCTGCAGCAATTTCAATTATTTTGGTTAATTTGAAAAAACAAGGGATGCTGAAACGTGGGGAATAAAATTTTTTATTAAAAAACAAAAGTGCGGTAAATTTTAATCTAGTTTTAATCCTAGAGCATATTGTTTAATTATTGACAATAAAGCGTAAAACTATTAGAATTCGCCGTCTATTTCTGTATAGAAGTAGATTTTTTGAACAACATTCTATTCTTGAATAACATTTAAACTGGAGCTTTTTTAATGGCAACTATCAACCAGCTAGTACGCAAACCGCGTGTGAAAAAGGTTGTAAAAAGCAACGTTCCTGCATTAGAGGCTTGCCCGCAGAAACGTGGTGTATGTACTCGTGTATATACTACAACTCCTAAAAAACCAAACTCAGCGTTACGTAAAGTATGTCGTATCCGCTTAACTAACGGTTTTGAAGTAACTTCTTATATCGGTGGTGAAGGTCATAACCTTCAAGAGCACAGTGTTGTATTAATCCGTGGTGGTCGTGTTAAAGACTTACCGGGTGTGCGTTACCACACAGTACGCGGTGCATTAGACTGCGCAGGCGTTAAAGATCGTAAACAAGGTCGTTCTAAATACGGCGTTAAACGTCCTAAAGCTTAATGGTTCTCCGTTAAGTAAGGCCAAACGTCTAAATTAGCAAAACAATTTAAACCATAAACTCCAGTCAAAAAGCGCTTTGCGCTGCAAATTTTCTCAATGAGAAATATTGCTGATGGGTTTTGGATATCCTGAAGATTAAAATACGGAGAAATTCGCAATGCCACGTCGTCGTAGTGTTGAAGCACGCAAGATTCTTCCAGATCCGAAGTTCGGTTCAGAATTACTTGCAAAATTTATTAATGTAATCATGGTAGACGGTAAAAAATCCGTTGCTGAATCAATCGTTTATGGTGCTTTAGAAACTTTAGCACAACGCACAGGTAAAGAGCCTTTAGAAGCGTTTGAAGTTGCACTTGAAAACGTACGTCCAACTGTTGAGGTTAAATCTCGTCGTGTTGGTGGTTCTACTTACCAAGTACCAGTTGAAGTGCGCCCTGTACGTCGTAACGCATTAGGTATGCGTTGGATCGTTGAAGCAGCACGTAAACGTGGTGATAAATCAATGGCTTTACGCCTTGCAAACGAATTATCTGATGCTTCAGATAATAAAGGTGCGGCAGTGAAAAAACGTGAAGATGTTCACCGTATGGCTGAAGCTAATAAAGCATTTGCTCACTACCGTTGGTAATAAGTTTTTGAATTTAAAGGGCTTCATCGTTGATGAAGCCTTACCCTTATATAAACTGATATTAAATAAACAAGGTTATAATAATGGCTCGTACAACCCCTATTGAAAGATATCGTAATATCGGTATCAGTGCGCATATTGATGCGGGTAAAACTACTACTACTGAGCGTATCTTATTCTATACTGGTGTTAGCCACAAAATCGGTGAAGTGCACGATGGTGCAGCAACGATGGACTGGATGGAACAAGAACAAGAGCGTGGTATCACCATTACCTCTGCGGCAACAACTGCATTCTGGTCTGGTATGTCACAACAATTCCCACAACATCGTATCAATGTTATTGATACTCCGGGACACGTGGACTTTACTGTTGAAGTAGAACGTTCTATGCGTGTTCTTGATGGTGCGGTAATGGTTTACTGTGCGGTTGGTGGTGTTCAACCACAATCTGAAACCGTATGGCGTCAAGCTAACAAATATGAAGTTCCGCGTATTGCGTTCGTAAACAAAATGGACCGTACTGGTGCTAACTTCTTACGTGTTGTTGAACAATTAAAAACTCGCTTAGGTGCTAATGCTATTCCTCTTCAACTCCCTGTTGGTGCAGAAGAAAACTTCACAGGTGTAGTTGATTTGATCAAAATGAAAGCGATCAATTGGAATGAAGCAGACCAAGGTATGACTTTCACTTATGAAGAAGTGCCTGCTAATATGCAAGCAGACTGTGAAGAATGGCGTCAAAACCTTGTTGAAGCGGCAGCTGAAGCGTCAGAAGAATTAATGGAAAAATACTTAGGTGGCGAAGACTTAACTGAAGAAGAAATTAAGTCAGCATTACGTCAGCGTGTATTAGCAAATGAAATTATTTTGGTAACCTGTGGTTCTGCGTTCAAAAACAAAGGTGTTCAAGCAATGCTTGATGCAGTTGTTGAATACCTACCAGCACCAACTGATATTCCTGCTATTAAAGGTATCAATCCAGATGAAACTGAAGGTGAGCGTCACGCAAGTGATGAAGAACCATTCTCTTCATTAGCATTTAAAATTGCAACTGACCCATTTGTAGGTAACTTAACATTCTTCCGTGTATATTCTGGAGTGATTAATTCTGGAGATACAGTATTGAATTCTGTACGTCAAAAACGTGAACGTTTTGGTCGTATCGTACAGATGCATGCTAATAAACGTGAAGAAATTAAAGAAGTTCGTGCAGGTGACATCGCAGCTGCTATCGGATTAAAAGATGTAACTACTGGTGATACATTATGTGCAATTGATGCGCCAATTATCCTTGAGCGTATGGAATTCCCTGAGCCAGTAATCTCTGTTGCGGTAGAACCAAAAACTAAAGCTGACCAAGAAAAAATGGGCTTAGCATTAGGTCGTTTAGCACAAGAAGACCCTTCATTCCGTGTTCACACAGATGAGGAATCTGGTGAAACCATTATTTCTGGTATGGGTGAGTTGCACTTAGATATCATTGTTGATCGTATGAAACGTGAGTTCAAAGTGGAAGCTAATATTGGTAAACCACAAGTATCATACCGTGAAACTATCCGCACTCGTGTTAATGATGTCGAAGGTAAACACGCTAAACAATCTGGTGGTCGCGGTCAATATGGTCATGTTGTTATCGACTTATACCCATTAGATCCAGAAGGTCCTGGTTATGAATTTGTAAACGAAATCAAAGGCGGTGTAATTCCTGGTGAATACATTCCAGCCGTTGATAAAGGTATTCAAGAACAACTTAAATCTGGTCCATTAGCGGGTTACCCAGTAGTTGATCTTGGTGTACGTTTACACTTCGGTTCATACCATGATGTGGATTCATCTGAGTTAGCATTTAAACTTGCTGCGTCTTTAGCATTTAAAGCAGCATTCTCAAAAGCAAACCCAGTATTACTTGAGCCAATTATGAAAGTTGAAGTTGAAACTCCACCTGAGTATGTTGGTGATGTAATTGGTGATTTAAGCCGTCGTCGTGCTATGGTTAACGGTCAAGAAGCGAATGAATTCGTTGTTAAAATCGATGCGGAAGTTCCACTTTCAGAAATGTTCGGTTATGCAACAGACTTACGTTCACAAACTCAAGGTCGTGCATCATACTCAATGGAACCGTTAAAATATGCTGAAGCTCCAACAAGTGTGGCAGCTGCAGTAATTGAAGCGCGTAAAAAATAATTTTTGTAAACCAGCGGTGTAAAATATGATTGTTTTATACCGCACTTCTTAGGAAACATTAGCAATGTCTAAAGAAAAATTTGAACGTACAAAACCGCACGTAAACGTGGGTACAATCGGCCACGTTGACCACGGTAAAACAACTTTAACAGCAGCAATCACAACCGTATTAGCAAAACACTACGGTGGTGCAGCGCGTGCATTCGACCAAATTGATAACGCACCAGAAGAAAAAGCGCGTGGTATTACCATCAACACTTCACACGTTGAATATGATACACCGACTCGTCACTACGCACACGTAGACTGTCCGGGACACGCCGACTATGTTAAAAATATGATTACTGGTGCGGCACAAATGGATGGTGCTATTTTAGTAGTAGCAGCAACAGATGGTCCTATGCCACAAACTCGTGAACACATCTTATTAGGTCGCCAAGTAGGTGTACCATACATCATCGTATTCTTAAACAAATGCGATATGGTAGATGATGAAGAGTTATTAGAATTAGTAGAAATGGAAGTACGTGAACTTCTTTCTCAATATGACTTCCCAGGTGACGATACTCCAATCGTACGTGGTTCTGCATTACAAGCATTAAACGGCGTAGCAGAATGGGAAGAAAAAATCCTAGAATTAGCAGGTCACTTAGATACTTATATTCCAGAACCAGAACGTGCGATTGACCAACCGTTCCTTCTTCCAATTGAAGACGTATTCTCAATCTCTGGTCGTGGTACAGTAGTAACTGGACGTGTAGAACGTGGTATCATCCGTACTGGTGATGAAGTAGAAATCGTCGGTATCAAAGATACAGCGAAAACTACTGTAACAGGTGTTGAAATGTTCCGTAAATTACTTGACGAAGGTCGTGCAGGTGAAAACATCGGTGCATTATTACGTGGTACCAAACGTGAAGAAATCGAACGTGGTCAAGTATTAGCGAAACCAGGTTCAATCACACCACACACTGATTTTGAATCAGAAGTATACGTATTATCAAAAGATGAAGGTGGTCGTCATACTCCATTCTTCAAAGGTTACCGTCCACAATTCTATTTCCGTACAACAGACGTAACTGGTACAATCGAATTACCAGAAGGCGTGGAAATGGTAATGCCAGGCGATAACATCAAGATGACAGTAAGCTTAATCCACCCAATTGCGATGGACCAAGGTTTACGTTTCGCAATCCGTGAAGGTGGCCGTACAGTAGGTGCAGGCGTTGTTGCGAAAATCATCAAATAATTGATGAATTCTTGAATGTCTTAAAGATAAAAGACAGAAGAAGTAAAAAGAAAAGTGCGGAGAAAATTCTCCGCATTTTTTTATTCTATATTTGATACTTTGCTTGAGTATTTACTATATTATTTGATTTTTATAGTGATAGCTGTGGTAAATAATTTTCAGTGATTCCAACAAGTTCTTCTATTGATATTAATTTTATCTTGTTGCTTTGAGGTAAAAGTGCGGTGAGATTTCTTGCTAAAATATCTTGTTTTAATATCATGCAATTCCCTTTACATTTGGCAAAATAATCAGGATATTTTATTGCCAATAACACACCGTCTTGCCATAAGACTACCGCATCTTTTTCTGTAATATATGAAAAATAGTCATCGAGTTCAGTTTTGGGATAATCTGATTGAGAAAATGTATAAAGCATAATATTCCTTAGAAAGTAAACAATTTTTCTGCTTGATTAAGCTTTTCTAGCAATAAAGAGCGGTCAATTTTTTCACAAGATAGGATAAGTTCTCTATTATCTAATTTAAATTTCTGCAAAGACGCTGTGCAGATAAAGCGTTGTTCTACATCATATAAATCTAATAATTTAAAGGTTCTAATGAAATCTTTTTGTTGAATGATTTCGGGTTGTTGGTTATCGATAAGATTTAATACGCCATCATCGATAAAAAATATCCCAATATCATTGGGTTCACAAAAAGCTGTTGTGGCAAGAATTGCATCTAAGCCTTCTCGTGAAATGGATGTGCCATGTGGAGATGTGCGAAATAAAAAGGCTATCTTCATAGGGTTATTACTCGATCTGCGTTTAAACTTGCTACTATAAATTCTCCAAGACCTGCAATTGTGAATCCCTCTGCAAGATTGTAGTGAGCTGTAGTTGGTGTAGTTAAGTTATCAACAACACCTCGTCTTTGAGATGCTGCAACACATAAATGTAAAGGAACATTGTAGGTAATAGAAAACATTTGCCAATGTTTTTGTAAATTAACTTCATCATTGGCTGGATACACTAATGCATTTCCGTTACTTACTCCATCTTGGAAGAAAAAAATCTGTGAGATTTCGTGTCCTTTTTTGATTAAGGCATCTGCAAATTGATAAGCTAAAAATGCCCCTTGTTTTCCGTAAATAGGGCTTTTGACGGCGATAACATAGCGCATTATTCTTGCTCTTGTTTGATTTGACGGATGTACAGGTAAACCGTATGTCGGGAAATATCTAAACGTTCAGCGACTAAATTAATCGCATCTTTAATATCAAAAATACCTTTTTCGTAAAGAGAAAGGACGATTTGTCGGTTTTTAGTATTATTGGCAACAGCTCGATCCGCATTGACTTCTTCTATTGTTTTTTCAATAGTCTGCGCAACCAAGTCTTCCACTGAATTCGCAAAGTTCACTGAAGATGTTTCATTCGTATGCTCCGTTGGCATAAAGCATTGCAAAAATTGAGACATGGGTACATCTAAATTGATATTGATGCAAAGCAAACCAATAATACGTTGAGTTTTATTACGAATAGCGATAGTAACTGATTTCATCAGTACGCTGCCTTTTGCTCGTGTAAAATAAGGTTTTGAAACACTTTCGCTTTGCATATTTCGTAGCGAACGTAAGGCAAGATCAGTAATTGGCGAACCAACTTGTCGATTAGTGTTATGTCCGTTGGCAATACAAATAGCAGAATGTTCAATATTTTCCAGAGAATGAAGCACGATTTCGCAGTGCTCGCCAATCAGTGCGCTGACACCATCAACGACTGCTTTGTAGGAATTTATGATAGCCTGATCTTCATCAGTGAAAGGATATTTATCGTTTAATGTCATAGCGTTAGGTTAAAAGTGCGGTAAAAATTCCGCTCGTTTTTTATAATAAAAAGCACGCGTTAAAGAACGCGCGCTATTAAACTTATCCGTTATTTTTCAGATTTCGGATTGACGTCTAATACTTCCACATCAAAAATTAATGTTGAATTTGGTGGAATAGATGCGCCAGCACCTTGTTCGCCATAGCCTAATTCAGGTGCAATAACTAATTGAATTTTTCCGCCTTTTTTCACTAATTGAAGACCTTCAGTCCAGCCTTTAATCACTTGATCAAGTTGGAATTCTACAGGTTGTCCGCGCTCGACAGAGCTATCAAATACTTTTCCATTTGGTAATTTACCCGTGTAATGTACTTTAACCGTATCCGTTGATTTGATTGTATCGCCTTTACCTGCACTTTCAATTTTATACATTAAACCAGATTGCGTCGTTTTTACATCTTTCCCTTTAGCAAATTCAGCACGGAATTTATCGCCTTCTTCTTTTGCTTGTTTAGCAATCGCTTCTGCTTTTGCTTTTGATGCAGCCACTAATTTTGCTTCAATAGATTCTAAGGTTTTTTGGATTTTTTCATCTTTACGAACATCCACTTTGCCTTCTAAAGCATCTTTTAAGCCATCTAAAATACGTGCATTATCATATTTAATGACTTCTTTGTGGGAATCAACAAGATCTTTCATTTGACTGCCCATGAGCGTACCTACTGCATAAGATGCCGCTTTTTCATCGAATGTGTTATCTTCTGCAAAAACTTGACCAGAAATTACCGCACTTACCATTAATGCTGCGATAGATAATTTTTGAATTTTTAACATATAAGTTAATCCTTTATAATGAATGGAATATTACAGGGAATAGATTAAATGGCTTTCTATCTATTCTCAACTTTTTTTTAGAATTTAGAGAAAATTTATGCAAATTCAACAAATGTTAGAAAATCGCATCGAAGAACTTGAAATGAAAATTGCATTTCAGGAACAGTTATTAGATGAATTAAATCACGCTTTAGTTCAACAGCAATTTGATATTGATAAAATGCAAGTCCAATTGCGTTATATGGCAAATAAATTAAAAGACTTTCAACCCTCTAATATTGCAAGTCAATCTGAAGAAACGCCACCGCCCCATTATTGATTTTTGCAATAAATTCGTACAAATGAAAAGGGCGCTTAATGCGCCCTTTAAATTACATTCTCAAATAATAATCAGCTAAATACTTGCCTACTTATGCAAAGTATTTTTCCAAATCGTCGCTACCGCCAATGTGTTTACCACCGATAAACACTTGTGGAACAGTAGCACGACCTGAAACTGCACGTACGCTCACGATTGTTGCATCGTGACCTAATATGATTTCTTCAAAGCTTAAGCCTTTATCGTGTAAAAGTTGTTTTGCTTTTGCACAGAAAGGACAGCCAGGTTTTGTGAAGATTGAAATAGACTCTTGCACTTGGTGTTGTGGTGCAAGGTATTTCAACATAGTGTCAGCATCGGATACTTTGAACGGATCGCCTGGTTCGTTTGGTTCGATAAACATTTTTTCAACTACGCCGTTTTTCACAAGCATAGAATAACGCCATGAACGTTTACCGAAGCCTAAATCTTCTTTACCAACTAACATACCCATGCCTTCGGTAAATTCACCATTACCATCTGGAATGAAAGTGATGTTTTCAGATTTTTCATCTTCTTTCCATGCGTTCATTACGAAAGTATCATTTACAGATACAACAAGAATATCGTCTACACCGTATTTTTTGAATACTGGCGCTAATTCGTTGTAACGTGGTAAGTGTGATGATGAGCAAGTTGGAGTGAATGCGCCCGGTAATGAGAACACGATCACTGTTTTGTTATCAAATAACTCTGAGGTAGTTACATCAACCCATTTATCACCCTGACGAGTGCGGAATGTCACTTGAGGGACTTTTTTTCCTTCCATACTAGACATTGTTTTTTCTCCTATTGGTTGTTAATTTAAATTTTACGTGCTGTATTATAGGGAAAATTATGATATAGTCATAATCAATTAATTCTATTCTTTTAATTGAATTTTTCTATAGGGAAAATCTCATGAATATCCGTGATCTAGAATATCTTGTTGCCTTATCTGAATATAAACATTTCCGCCGTGCTGCCGATTCTTGTAATGTGAGCCAACCAACATTAAGTGGGCAAATTCGTAAGTTAGAAGATGAGCTTGGTATTATTTTGTTAGAACGTACTAGCCGTAAAGTGTTGTTTACTCAATCTGGGATGTTATTGGTTGATCAGGCTCGCACAGTTCTTCGAGAAGTAAAATTATTGAAAGAAATGGCGAGTAATCAAGGTAAAGAGATGACCGGGCCATTACACATCGGTTTAATTCCAACGGTTGGTCCTTATTTGCTCCCTTATATTGTGCCAATGTTAAAAGCGGCATTCCCTGATTTAGAAGTTTTTCTTTATGAAGCGCAAACGCATCAATTATTAGAACAATTGGAAACGGGGCGTTTAGATTGTGCTATCGTTGCCACTGTTCCAGAAACTGAGGCTTTTATTGAAGTACCTATTTTCAACGAGAAAATGTTACTCGCCGTATCAGAGCATCATCCTTGGGCTCAAGAAAGTAAACTTCCAATGAACCAATTAAATGGTCAAGAAATGTTAATGCTTGATGATGGTCATTGTTTGCGCAATCAAGCGCTAGATTATTGCTTCACTGCTGGTGCAAAAGAAAATTCCCATTTCCAAGCAACTAGTCTTGAAACTTTGCGCAATATGGTGGCAGCGAATGCTGGTATCACTTTTATGCCTGAATTGGCAGTACTAAATGAAGGTACGCGCAAAGGTGTGAAATATATTCCTTGTTATTCGCCAGAGCCATCACGCACCATTGCGTTGGTTTATCGTCCTGGTTCGCCATTACGTAATCGTTATGAGCGTGTGGCAAGTGCGGTCAGCGATGAAGTTAAATCTATTCTAGGTGGGTTGAAATAATGGCTGGTGTTCGTGCTGTTCAAAAAGAAAAGACTCGTCGCGCTTTAGTGGATGCGGCATTTAATCAACTTAGCGCAGAAAAAAGTTTTTCTAATTTAAGTTTACGAGAAGTGGCACGCGAGGCTGGTATTGCGCCTACCTCTTTCTATCGCCATTTTAGTGATATGGATGAACTTGGCTTAGAAATGGTGGATGAAGCTGGTTTGATGTTGCGCCAATTAATGCGTCAAGCGCGTAAACGTATTGATGCTGGCGGTAGCGTTATTTCTGTTTCTGTGGATACATTTTTTGAATTTATTACTAATAGCACGAACGTTTTTCGCTTGCTATTACGCGAAAGTTCAGGCACTTCTCAAGCTTTTCGTACTGCGGCAGCACGAGAAATTAAGCATTTTGTTGATGAGTTAGCAGAATATATTTCCTACAAACATCAATATTCGCAATATGTTGCTTATGTTCAAGCGGAAGGCATCGTAACAATCGTATTCACTGCAGGGGCGAATGCTTTAGATATGAGTAAAGCTGAACGTGAGCAACTTAAAGCTCGAGTGATTTTGCAGTTGAGAATGCTTGCAAAAGGCGCTGATTTTGCAGCGAATAAGGAAAGAGGCAAGTAAGATAGTTTATACCTAGCCTATTAGTTTTCTCTTTGTGCTTAGATATTCACCATCTTTTATTTTTCCGAGTTATTATCATACCAAATTTTATTCACATAAAGTGTGATAAAACCTGATGGCGTTTCTACCCGCACTTCGTCGTCTAATGTTTTTCCGATTAAAGCTCGAGCAACTGGGGAATCAATGGATATCCAATTTTTCGCAGGGGCAAATTCATCACAACCGACGATACGGTATTGCTTAATTTCACCTTCTTCATTTTCTAATTCCACCCACGCACCGAAGAAAACTTTTCCCTCTTGCTTTGGATTGTAATCGACAATTTGTAGCACTTCCAATCTTTTGGTTAAAAAACGCACGCGGCGATCAATTTCACGTAAGCGACGTTTACCATAAATATATTCGGCATTTTCGCTACGATCGCCTAGTGCAGCTGCATCTGAAACGGCTTGAGTGACTTTTGGGCGTTCTTCTTTCCATAAAAACTTGAGTTCTTGGTCAAGCGCAAGCCAGCCTTGACGGGTAATATAATTTGATTTTGCCATAATAAAATAAAAGAAAGTTTTTTGAATTATATTTGAGCCAGCCCGCTAAAACCAGTATTCTATCTTCGTTTTTTTATAATAAAGAAGTACGACAATGTTAAATCAACAAATTAGCCAAATTATTGCGGCAGAATTAACCGTTCAACCCCAACAAATTCTTGCTGCCATTCAATTATTAGATGATGGCAACACCATTCCATTTATCGCCCGTTATCGTAAAGAAGCCACAGGGGGCTTAGATGACACCCAACTTCGTCATTTTGAAACCCGTTTAATTTATTTGCGTGAATTAGAAGATCGTCGTCAAACTATTTTGAAATCTATTGAAGAGCAAGGAAAATTGACCGATGAATTGCGTGACAAAATCCATGCGACACAAAGCAAAACCGAATTAGAAGATTTGTATTTGCCGTACAAACCAAAACGTCGCACCAAAGGGCAAATTGCCATTGAAGCTGGTCTTGAGCCATTGGCTAATTTACTTTGGAATGAGCCAAAAAATGATCCAGAATCAACCGCACTTTCCTTTGTTGATGCTGATAAAGGCGTGACAGACACCAAAGTAGCCCTTGATGGTGCACGCTATATTTTAATGGAACGTTTTGCTGAAGATGCAGGTTTATTAGCGAAAGTCCGTGATTATTTAGCGAAAAATGCCGTTATCGTATCTAAAGTGATCGAAGGCAAAGAAACGGAAGGTGCAAAATTTCAAGATTATTTTGACCACCAAGAATTATTGAAAAATGTGCCTTCTCACCGAGCATTGGCTATGTTCCGTGGACGTAATGAGGGCATTTTACAATTAAGTTTAAATGCTGATCCTGATGCGGAAGAGGGAAGTCGCCAAAGCTATTGTGAAGAGATTATTCGTGATTATTTAGATGTACGTTTCACGGGGCTCCCAGCGGATAAATGGCGTGAGCAAGTGATTGCGTGGACGTGGAAAATCAAAGTTTCGTTGCATTTAGAAACGGAATTAATGGCAAGTTTACGTGAAAAAGCGGAAGAAGAAGCCATTGATGTTTTCGCCCGAAATCTGACCGCACTTTTAATGGCGGCACCGGCTGGTGCGAAAAGTACCATGGGCTTGGACCCAGGTTTACGTACGGGAGTTAAAGTTGCAGTAGTGGATAACACAGGTAAATTATTAGATACCACTACCATTTATCCACACACGGGGCGTGAAGCCGAAGCACAAGTGGCGATTTTCAGCTTAATCCGCAAACATAACGTGGAATTAATTGCTATTGGTAATGGTACAGCTTCTCGTGAAACAGAACGTTTTGCGAAAGACGTGATTAAAGAAATTAAAGAAAATAAACCGCAAACCGTTGTGGTCAGTGAAGCTGGCGCGTCCGTTTATTCAGCTTCTGAATTTGCCGCAAATGAATTCCCGAATTTAGATGTATCTTTACGTGGTGCGGTATCAATTGCGCGTCGTTTACAAGATCCATTGGCAGAATTAGTGAAAATCGAACCGAAAGCCATTGGTGTTGGGCAATATCAACACGATGTAAACCAAACCCAACTTGCGCGTAAACTTGATGCAGTAGTGGAAGACTGCGTAAACGCGGTAGGCGTAGATTTAAATACCGCATCCGCGCCATTACTCGCTCGCGTGGCTGGAATGACGAAAACCTTAGCACAAAACATTGTGGAATATCGTGATGAAAATGGGCGTTTTGAAAGCCGTGCAGAATTGAAAAAAGTGCCACGTTTAGGGCCAAAAGCGTTTGAGCAATGTGCAGGCTTTATGCGTATTGCAAACGGGAAAAATCCACTTGATGCTTCAGGTGTTCACCCAGAAGCTTATCCTGTGGTCGAAAAAATTTTGCAAGCTACCGCGCAATCTATTCAAGATTTAATGGGTAATGCGGGTGTGGTACGTCAGCTTGATGCAAAACAATTCATTGATGAGCAATTTGGTTTACCGACCGTCCAAGATATTTTCAAAGAGTTGGAAAAACCAGGGCGCGATCCACGCGGCGAGTTCAAAACCGCTGTATTTGCTGAGGGCGTGGAAGAAATAACGGATTTAAAATCTGGAATGATTTTAGAAGGAACTGTTACTAATGTAACCAATTTTGGCGCATTTGTGGATATTGGTGTTCATCAAGATGGTTTAGTACATATTTCATCATTAAGCGATAAATTTGTGGAAGATCCCCATCAAGTGGTAAAAACAGGCAATATTGTAAAAGTCAAAGTGTTAGAAGTAGATGTGTCACGTAAACGCATTGCATTGACGATGCGATTAGATGAAAGTGCGGTCAAAAATGACGGTAAATCTGACCGCACTTTATCCGCAAGACCTCGTGCAAATACGCAGCGAGAGGCGCGTAGTTCAAGAGGTAATAATGCGATGGGCAATGCCTTTGCTGATGCGCTAAAAAATTGGAAAAAATAACAAGTTATAGGGCGAAATTATTCGCCCTTTTTTTATCGCTTTCCTTTCCCGAAAAGCATCGCCAAAACGGCGATTTTTTGCTATAATCTCGCCCAATTTTTATTTACAAAAGAATGAGATAAATTATGTCAGAAACGACCAATGATAACTATGGTGCATCGAGCATTAAAGTATTAAAAGGCCTTGATGCGGTGCGTAAGCGTCCTGGTATGTATATCGGCGATACCGATGACGGTACTGGTTTGCACCATATGGTATTTGAAGTGGTGGATAATGCCATTGATGAAGCCCTCGCTGGCCATTGTTCCGATATTATCGTGACAATTCACGATGATAATTCTGTATCGGTGCAAGATGATGGGCGCGGGATTCCTGTGGATATTCATCCTGAAGAAGGCGTTTCTGCAGCGGAAGTGATTATGACTGTGCTTCACGCAGGCGGTAAATTTGACGATAACTCTTATAAAGTATCGGGCGGTTTACACGGCGTGGGCGTATCTGTAGTGAATGCGCTTTCTGATAAGTTACAATTAACCATTCGTCGTCAAGGTCACGTTCACGAGCAGTTTTATCATTTAGGGGAGCCTCAATCGCCATTAACAGTGATTGGCGAAACAGAGGCAACGGGGACAACGGTTCGTTTCTGGCCAAGCTCAGATATTTTTGCTATCACAACCTTTGATTACAAAATCTTAGCAAAACGCTTACGCGAGCTTTCTTTCTTGAATTCTGGCGTATCTATTCGTTTAATCGATAAACGTGATGGATCTGAAGATTATTTCCATTACGAAGGCGGTATTCAAGCATTCGTAGAATATTTGAACAAAAATAAAAACCCAATTCATCCAAAGCCATTTTATTTTACCGCTGAGAAAGATGGTATTGGCGTAGAAGTTGCATTGCAATGGAATGATGGTGTAAATGAAAACGTGTACTGCTTTACCAATAACATTCCTCAACGTGATGGCGGTACTCACCTAGCTGGTTTCCGTGGGGCTTTAACCCGTAGCTTAAATAGCTATATGGAAAACGAAGGCATGCTGAAAAAAGAAAAAGTGGCGACTTCAGGCGATGATGCGCGTGAAGGTTTGGTGGCGATTATTTCCGTTAAAGTGCCTGATCCAAAATTCTCATCGCAAACTAAAGACAAGCTCGTGTCTTCAGAAGTTAAAAGTGCGGTGGAATCAGCGATGAATGAAAAAATGCAGGAATATTTATTGGAAAATCCTGCAGATGCAAAAATCATTGTAAATCAAATTATTATGGCAGCTCGTGCGCGTGAAGCAGCACGCAAAGCGCGTGAAATGACGCGTCGTAAAGGGGCATTAGATATTGCAGGTTTACCAGGTAAACTAGCAGACTGCCAAGAAAAAGATCCTGCACTTTCTGAACTTTACTTGGTGGAGGGGGACTCCGCGGGTGGTTCTGCGAAAGTTGGTCGTGATCGTAAAACTCAAGCAATTTTGCCATTGAAAGGTAAAATCTTAAACGTAGAAAAAGCACGTTTCGACAAAATGTTGTCTTCCCAAGAAGTGGGTACATTAATTACTGCTTTAGGCTGCGGTATTGGTCGTGATGAATATAACCCAGATAAATTACGCTATCATCATATCATTATTATGACCGATGCTGATGTGGATGGTTCTCACATTCGTACGTTGCTTTTAACCTTCTTCTATCGTCAAATGCCAGAGCTGATTGAGCGTGGTTATGTTTACATTGCTCAGCCGCCACTTTACAAAGTGAAAAAAGGAAAACAAGAACGCTACATTAAAGATGCGGATGAAATGGAGCAATATGAATTAACCCTTGCGTTAGATGGCGCAGAATTACATATCAGTGCAAATGCACCAGCAATGAATGCCCTTGTATTTGAAAAATTGGTGGCAGAATATAACAGCGTACAAAAACTTATCGGTCGCTTAAACCGTCATTACCCAGTGCCTGTATTGCAAGGATTAATTTATCAGTCGCCAATTTCTGTTGAAATGATGAAAAACGAAAGTGCGGTGGAAAATTGGGGTAAATCTTTTGTTGAACAACTGACTGCAAAAGAAACAGAAGCACATCAATATTCAGTGCGTACACAATTTAATGCGGAACGCCAAGTGTATGAAGCGGTGATTACTGTTCGCAAACACGGTATTGATACCGATTATTTCTTGAATTTTGATTTTGTTCACGGCAATGAATACGCGAAAATTGTTTCTCTTAATAAACAACTCAATGGTTTATTAGAAGAGGGTGCTTATGTTATTCGTGGCGAAAAAGTACAACCAGTACGTAGTTTTGAACAAGCCGTTGAATGGCTAGTGAAAGAATCTCGTAAAGGCCTTGAAGTACAACGTTATAAAGGGCTTGGTGAAATGAACGCAGATCAACTTTGGGAAACCACAATGGATCCAAATTCACGTCGTATGTTGAAAGTTTCTATTAAAGATGCTGTTGCAGCAGATCAACTCTTCACGACCTTAATGGGAGATGAAGTTGAGCCACGTCGTGAGTTCATTGAGCTGAATGCGTTAAGAGCAAATCTGGACGTGTAAATTTTCGTCTATTTATATTCATGACTGAAAGGGCATTTAGATGCCCTTTCTTTGTTTATCTTGTTATTTCATATAAGGATTACTATTGGTTTTTTGAACTTAAGTGAGTAAACTAAATGCACTCATTTTCTCAAGGGAGAACCTTTATGAAACCTTATCTTATCGCCCCATCAATTCTTTCTGCCGATCTTGCGCGTCTTGGCGATGACGTACAAAACGTACTTAATGCAGGCGCGGATGTTATTCATTTTGATGTTATGGATAATCATTATGTACCTAATCTCACTTTTGGGCCTGCGGTATGTCAAGCTTTACGCGATTATGGCATTACCGCACCGATAGATGTGCATTTAATGGTAAAACCGATCGATCGCATTATTCCCGATTTTGCTAAAGCAGGTGCGAACTACATCACTTTTCACCCAGAATCTAGCGAACATATTGACCGCTCTTTGCAGCTTATTCGCGATTGTGGTTGTAAATCTGGATTAGTTTTTAATCCTGCGACGCCGTTGAGCTATTTAGATTATGTTTTGGATAAAGTGGATGTGGTTTTATTAATGTCAGTTAATCCCGGATTTGGCGGACAATCTTTTATTCCAGCAACATTGAAGAAATTACAACAGGCTCGTAAGATCATTGATGAAAGTGGTTATGACATTCGTCTTGAAGTAGATGGTGGTGTGAAGGTTGATAATATTGCAGAAATCGCCGCGGCAGGTGCTGATATGTTTGTGGCAGGTTCCGCAATTTTTGGTAAGCCAGATTATAAACAAGTTATTGACCAAATACGTACACAGTTAGCAAGTGTTAGCGCATAACCGTTATTTTAATAAAATACGATCGTAATAGAACAGAGAAAAACAATGAATACACAATTTAAACTTATTGGCTTTGATTTAGATGGCACCTTGGTAAATAGCCTGCCTGATTTAGCGTTATCGGTAAATTCTGCCTTGGCTGAATTTGATTTACCGAAAGCGCCAGAAGAATTAGTTTTAACTTGGATCGGTAATGGCGCGCCTGTATTAATTGCTCGAGCGTTAGATTGGGCGAAAAAACAAACAGGAAAAGTGCTAACTGAAACAGAGGTTAAGCAAGTAATAGAACGTTTTAATTTTTATTATGGCGAGAATTTATGTAATGTCAGCCGCTTGTATCCAAATGTAAAAGAAACTTTAGAAACCTTGAAAGAAAAAGGCTATGTCCTAGCAGTTGTTACGAATAAACCGACAAAGCACGTTCAACCTGTGTTGGCAGCATTTGGCATTGATCATTTATTTAGTGAAATGTTGGGCGGTCAATCCTTGCCTGCCATTAAGCCACATCCAGCTCCACTTTATTATTTATGCGGAAAATTTGGTTTTGAACCACGCCAAGTGCTTTTCGTGGGCGATTCTAAAAATGATATTATCGCAGGTCACGCTGCGGGCTGTGCAGTTGTTGGTTTAACTTACGGCTACAATTACAATATCCCTATCCGTGAATCCAATCCAGATTGGGTGTTTGATGATTTTGCCCAGCTATTAAGTATTCTTTAAGTTTTCCATCTAATAAAAAGTGCGGTTAATTTTTACCGCACTTTTGTTATCTACTTAATTGATTTTAAAGAATGTTTGAAAATTCTTCTAACATTTCTTTTGGCCATACGCTTGATTGCACTTCACCGATATGTTTTTTACGAAGTAAAAGCATCGCTAAGCGAGATTGACCGATACCACCGCCGATAGTTAATGGCAATTTCCCGTTTAATAAATCTTGGTGCCAATCCATTTTTAAACGGTCTTCATCGCCTGTTAAGCCAACTTGTAAACGTAATGCACTTTCATCTACGCGGATACCCATTGAGGATAGTTCAAAGGCTTTGCCTAATTGGTCGTTCCATACCAAAATGTCGCCATTTAAGCCTTTGTAGCCATTTTCAGATTCTGTTGTCCAGTCATCATAGTCAGGCGCACGACCATCATGAGGTTTGCCATCTGAAAGTTTGCCACCAATCCCGATTAAGAATACTGCACCGTATTCTTTACAAATTGCGTTTTCACGCTCTTTACTGCTTAAATCTGGATAGCGTTTTACTAAATCTTCGCTATGCACAAAGGTAATCTGTTTTGGAAGAATGGAAGGAATATCAAAACGTGCTTCTACGGCTAATTCCGTTAAACGAATAGCACGATAAATAGCGTTTACCGTTTCTTTTAAGTATGCAAAATTACGACGACCTTCAGGAATCACTTTTTCCCAGTCCCATTGATCTACATAAACAGAGTGCGTTGGATCAAGAGAATCTTCATCGGGACGCAATGCTTTCATATGAACAAACAAGCCTTCGTCTTCTTTAAAGTTGAAACGAGCTAATGTATGGCGTTTCCATTTCGCAAGAGAATGCACAACTTCAAATACGGCATTTGGAATGCATTTCACATTAACCTGTACGGCTTTTTCAATGCCTGATAAGTTATCTTGCATTCCGTTACCCACTTGGCTCAAAATTGGGCCTTGCACTTCAATAATGCCAAGTTGCTCAATAAGATTTTGGGTAAAAGTGTTCTTCACAAAGCTGATTTCTTGTTGTTGTAAAATAAATGTCTTTTTCATTTTGATAACCTTTTTTAACGAGGAGTAATATTTTTGAGTATTATTCAGTAAATAATGATTTTATTTCAAGTATTTTATTTACTTTCTTTTCTTGGTTGAATATCATCTAATTCATTGTGAAAAAATTAAATAAAATCTAAAGGAGGAAGTTTTATGCACAACATTGATAGTTTAGATCAAAAAATATTACGTGTACTCACTAAAGATGCGAGAACACCATACGCAGAAATGGCTAAAAATTTTGGTGTTAGTCCAGGAACGATTCACGTTCGGGTCGAAAAAATGCGTCAATCGGGCATTATTAAAGGCACAAAAGTAATTATTGATGAACGTAAATTAGGCTATGATGTATGTTGTTTTATCGGCATTATTCTAAAAAGTGCAAAAGATTATGAAAAAGTGATCAAAAAGCTAGAAAGTTTTGATGAAGTAGTCGAGGCCTATTATACAACGGGCAATTACTCGATTTTCTTAAAGGTGATGACACACACAATTGCAGAATTACATTCCGTTTTGGCGACCAAGATTCAGTTAATTGATGAAATTCAATCCACTGAAACCTTGATTTCAATGCAAAATCCAATTTTGCGAGATATTAAACCTTAAGAACATAGAAAGTGCGGTGAAATTTTTATTCAAATTTATCTTGGTGTTTAAATTTCAATAAATCTCTCCGCTCTTTTTTATTTGGGCGACGATCAGGATGGGGCATTGAAAGGGAATTATTTTTTCTTGCCCACGCGATTTCTTCTCTTTTTTTCACGCTACTTTCGGTTTCTTGGTAGAGTAATTGTGCTTCTGGCGCACCTCGGCGTTGATCGCTTAAGGCGATAATTTTTATTTCTTTTTCTTCGTTTCCCTGGCGAAGTTTTAACATTGCACCCACTTCCACAATTTTACTTACTTTCGCACGTTGATTGTTGTAATGCACTTTACCACTTTCAATCATCGCTTTAGCAATGCTCCGTGTTTTGTAAAATCGGGCAGCCCACAACCATTTATCTAATCTGACTTCTTTTTCTGCCATTATTTTCTCCTTATTTTGATAAGACAAAATAGTACCACAAAGTATGCTAATGAACTGTTATTAAAAATTTTATTCTTTAATAGGATTTTTATTAAATGAAAAAAAATAAAAACAGGTTAATTTAAACATTTTTCAATAAAACAAATTTTATGTTAAAAAAACTTGAAAAATAGTCAAATTTTTGACAAGGTTGAGCGGTTTTCTTTTTTTAAGCTCAAGGAACAATTTATGCATAACGAAAACTTAAAAGAATTGACCGTTCGAGGAATTATTCTCGGTGCATTGATTACGGTAATTTTCACTGCATCCAATGTGTATCTCGGTCTAAAAGTGGGGGTGACATTTGCGTCATCTATTCCAGCGGCCGTCATTTCTATGGCAGTACTCAAATTTTTCAAAGATTCTAGCATTCTTGAAAATAATATGGTGCAAACTCAAGCATCTTCAGCAGGTACGCTTTCTTCTGTGATCTTCGTCTTACCTGGTTTATTAATGATGGGCTACTGGCAAGATTTTCCATTCTGGCAAACGATGTTGATTTGTGCAGCTGGTGGTACATTGGGCGTGTTATTCACTATTCCATTACGCCGTGCAATGGTGGTAAATAGTAATTTACCTTATCCTGAAGGGGTAGCCGCTGCAGAAATTTTGAAAGCAGGTAATCATGCAGATGGCGATAGCGGCGTGAAAGATATTGCTTACGGTGGTGTTTTAGCAGGATTAGTTGCATTTTTAACTAATGGTTTACGCGTTATGGCTGATGGTGCAAGTGCTTGGATTCAAACAGGAAAAGCGGCGTTCCAATTACCAATGGGCTTTTCACTTGCCTTACTCGGTGCTGGTTATTTAATTGGTATTGTGGGCGGTATTGCGATGTTAATCGGTGTTATTTTGACTTGGGGTGTGGCAGTGCCATATTTCACAATGTCAGAAGATATTGCCGCGGATGCAAGTTTAATTGATTCTGCGATGACTGTTTGGAAAACCAAAGTGCGTTATATTGGTGTGGGTACAATTGGTATTGCTGCGATTTGGACATTGCTGATTTTAATGAAACCAATGATTGAAGGGATGGTTCATTCTTTCCGTATGCTGAAAGGTGGGCAAGAGGCATCAGAACATCGTATTGATATTGACCTTTCTCCAAAAACAATGATTTATATCTTAATTGCGACGGTTGCGTTAATTGTTATTTCATTACATCACTTTATTGCGGCGGCACCAATTTCGCCTGAGCTTTCCATTTTATTAGTGGTAGTTTGTACTTTCTTAGCGGTATTTATCGGCTTCTTTGTGGCAGCTGCTTCTGGTTATATGGCAGGTTTAGTGGGTTCATCTTCAAGCCCAATTTCTGGTATCGGAATTATTTCTGTTATCGTGATTTCATTAGTATTGGTGTCAATCGGTAACGCCTCGGGCTTATTTGAAACTGTAGATGGTCAGAAATTTTTAACCGCACTTACATTGTTTACGGCATCTATCGTAATCACTACAGCTTGTATTTCTAATGATAATCTACAAGATTTAAAAACGGGTTTATTAGTTGAAGCAACACCTTGGCGACAACAAGTTGCATTAATTATCGGCTGCTTTGTCGGTGCACTTGTTATCGCGCCAGTGTTAGAAATCTTGTATCACGCGTATGGTTTCAGCGGTGCGTTACCACGCCCAGATATGGATCCTTCACAAGCCTTATCTGCACCACAAGCAACGTTAATGACCGCCATTTCTCAAGGTATTTTCACAAATAAATTGGAATGGACTTACATCTTAACAGGTGTAGGTTTAGGCGCTGTGTTAATTACGATTGATGCATTTTTGAAAAAAGTCAGCAACAAAGTCTTTAGCTTGCCAGTTATTGCTGTGGGGATTGGTATTTACTTACCACCATCAATTAATACGCCTGTGATTGTCGGGGCATTCTTAGCGTGGATTATGGCACGCCATATTGCAAAACTTGGAAACAAAGAAATGTCAGCTAAAGCAGAACGTTTCGGTACGCTTTTCTCTGCAGGTTTAATTGTAGGCGAAAGTTTAATGGGTGTCATTTTAGCATTTATTATTGCGGCTTCTGTTACCACCGGTGGTTCTGAAGCGCCATTATCCTTAAATCTTGAAAATTGGGATACGATTGGCGAGTGGTTAGGTTTAATCGTATTTATCGTGGGCATTGTGATTTTTGCATCTCGCGTATTACGTGCGAAAAAATCTGATTAATCCTTAAATTTATTTTAGAATAGGTTATCTTCTGGATAACCTATTTTTCACTATGAAATCTTACTTAAAAACACTTATTTTTTTCCCTCTGATTTTACAGGTCATCGTTACCGCACTTTTGATTTGGTTCGATGATGATTCAAGTGGTGTTATCGTTCCTTTTTCTAGCTATGCTCTCACAGCATTTCTTCTCGCCACAATTCCCGCATTTTTAACCGCACTTTTAGCCGCAAAATTCCGTTACACTCGTTATAACATTGCCTCGATTGTATTAGTTTCCTCTATCATTTCATTTGTTTATTGCAATATGGCATCTTATTTTTATTTGTTATTGCTAGGCGAACAAGAAACGTCCTTTTGGGGCTGGTTGACCGAAGGGGGATTATCCCTCGGGTTAATAAGCACATGCGGAATGGTATTTTATGCTCTATTTGTAATGCCTTGGTTATTACCAAAAACAAGAGAATGATTTTATGCTGACGTTAAATGAACATTTACTCAACCAAGTATTGTTGATTGCTTATCAAGCAGGTAAGCATTTGCAACAGTTTTATCAAAAACAGGTTCATGTTGAATTGAAAGAAGACAACACGCCTGTGACGGAAGCGGATCTTTTTGTGAGCCAATTTTTAACAGAAAAATTGACCGCACTTTTCCCTAATGTCCCTGTTCTTTCGGAAGAAAATTGCCATATTTCCTTTGAAGAACGTAAAAATTGGAAAGAATATTGGTTGATTGATCCTCTTGATGGCACACAACAATTTATTAATCGTACCGATCAATTTTCTGTGTTGATTACCTTAGTTCGTAAAAATAAACCAGTGTTAAGCATTATTCATGCACCAATTTTATCGACAACTTATTATGCGATGCGTGATTTCGGCGCGTTTAAAAAACAACTGGATCAGGTAAAAAAACTCACTAAAAACACGATTAATTTTGACCGCCCTTTACGAATTGCGGTAGGTGCAACGACTTCACAAGAAAAAGTGCGGTCGATTTTGCCGAAGGATTTTCCTTGTGAATTTGTTGTGGTTGGTTCAAGTAGCTTAAAAAGCGGTTTGGTGGCTGAAGGCGCAGTAGATTGTTATGTTCGTTTAGGACAAACAGGCGAATGGGATACCGCTGGGGCAGAAGTTCTGCTTGCTGAAACTCACGGTGCCATTTTTGACTCTCATTTTGAGCCTTTAACCTATAACCAGCGTGAAACCTTGATTAATCCGCATTTTGTCATGGTGGGCGATCAATCACTCGATTGGCGTTCTGTCTTTCAATTTAATTGATTGGTTCGATTGGTTTTTTTCTCTAGAATACGGCATTATTTTCGACATTACTCGGAATCTTATAAGGAATAATTATGCAAACAGATAATAACTGTATCGTCATCTTTGGCGCGTCTGGTGACTTAACTCACCGTAAACTCATTCCAGCTCTTTATAATCTCTATAAAATCGGGCGTTTGAGTGAAAACTTTTCCGTTCTTGGTGTTGCACGTTCTGAGTTGAACGATGAAACTTTCCGCGAAAAAATGCGTGAGGCGTTAATCCATAATGAAGAAACAACACCAGAAACCTTAGATGCTTTCTGCTCTCATCTTTATTACCAAGCTGTGAATACATCTGATGCTCAAGATTATGGCAAACTTGTTCCACGTTTAGACGAGCTTCACGATAAATATCAAACCTGTGGTAACACCCTTTACTATATGTCCACTCCGCCAAGTCTTTATGGCGTGATTCCTGAGTGTTTGGCTGCTCATGGTTTAAATACGGAAGAATATGGCTGGAAACGAATTATCGTTGAAAAACCTTTTGGTTATGATGAAAAAACAGCGCAAGCCCTAGACGTACAAATCCACCATTTCTTTGAAGAACACCAAATTTATCGTATTGACCATTATTTAGGTAAAGAAACCGTTCAAAACTTGCTCGTATTACGTTTCTCAAATGGTTGGTTTGAACCGCTTTGGAACCGTAATTTCATTGATTATGTAGAAATTACTGGCGCAGAATCTATCGGCGTGGAAGAGCGCGGTGGCTATTATGATGGTTCTGGCGCAATGCGCGATATGTTCCAAAACCATTTATTGCAAGTATTAGCGATGGTGGCAATGGAGCCGCCTGCGATTATTAATGCGAATTCAATGCGTGATGAAGTAGCAAAAGTGATGCATAGTTTGCGTCCATTAACCGCCGAAGATATGGAGCATAATCTCGTTTTAGGTCAATACACTGCGGCTCAAATTAACGGCAAAATGGAAAATGGCTATTTAGAAGAAAAAGGCGTACCGACAGATTCTCGTACTGAAACCTACATCTCATTGCGTTGTGAAATTGAAAACTGGCGTTGGGCTGGCGTGCCGTTCTATGTTCGTACGGGTAAACGCTTACCAGCTCGTGTGACTGAAGTTGTGATCCATTTTAAAACTACGCCACATCCTGTATTCAGCCAAAATGCACCAGAGAATAAATTGATTATTCGTATTCAACCTGATGAAGCTATTTCAATGCGTTTTGGTTTGAAGAAACCAGGTGCAGGTTTTGAGGCGAAAGAAGTATCAATGGATTTCCGTTATGCAGATTTAGCAGGCACTCAAGTATTAACCGCTTATGAACGTTTATTGTTGGATGCGATGAAAGGCGATGCAACCTTGTTTGCGCGTACTGATGCTGTGCATGCTGCATGGAAATTTGTGCAACCGATTTTAGATTACAAAGCCAATGGTGGCCGTATTCACGAATATGAAGCTGGCACTTGGGGGCCTGTTGCAGCTGATAAATTAATCGCAAAACAAGGCAAAGTGTGGCGTAAACCAAGTGGATTGATGAAGAAAAAAGTTTAACTAATCTAATGTAGGGTGGGCTTTAGCCCACCGATCTTACTATCTAACATAATAAATTGTGGGCTAAAGCCCAACGGAAAATCAATGAACTATATCAGCTTCCCAACTGCTCAACACGCAGTCGATAAGATTGCACAAGAATTTTTGATTTATGGTCAATTAAATCACCCTGTGCATATTTCCCTTTCTGGTGGTTCAACGCCTAAGTTATTATTTAAAACCCTAGCTAAATCACCTTATGCTGAACAAATTAACTGGAAAAATCTGCATTTTTGGTGGGGAGATGATCGTATGGTTCCGCCAACAGATTCAGAAAGCAACTATGGTGAAGTGCAAAAACTTTTATTCGATCATATTCAAATTCCAACGGAAAATATCCATCGAATTCGTGGCGAAAATGAACCGCACTTTGAACTAAAACGCTTCGAAGAAGAATTAAGTGCGGTCATTCCAAACGGTGTTTTTGATTGGATTATTTTAGGCATGGGAACAGACGGTCATACCGCTTCTCTCTTCCCACATCAAACCAATTTTGATGATGAAAACCTAGCTGTCATTGCTAAGCATCCTGAAAGTGGTCAAATTCGCATTTCTAAAACAGCTAAACTCATTGAACAAGCCAAACGCATTACCTATTTGGTAACGGGCGAAAGCAAGGCGGATATTTTAAAAGAAATCCAAACGACTCCTGCAGAAAATCTGCCTTACCCTGCTGCCAAAATTAAAGCAAAAAATGGGGTGACGGAGTGGTACTTAGACAAAGCAGCGGCAAGGCTGCTCTAATGGAAATTTTAGCCCATATTTTAACTGCACTTGTCACCCTTGAACATTTCTACATTCTCTATTTAGAAATGTTCACCATTGAAAGCAAAAGTGGTGTTCGCCAATCAAGGGTTATACAACGGCTTTTTGGCAGCAGGGATTATTTTTGGTTATGCCATCAACCAAATTTCGGTGATTTATTTCTTTTTAGGTTGTGTGATTATCGCCGCAGTTTTTGGGGCGGTTACGACGAAGAATAAGGGGATATTGGTAAAGCAGGGGTTGCCTGTGTTGGCAATAGTTTTGCAAATGGTTGCATAAAATTGATCGCTTGTAGGGGAAAATTACATTTGCCCTATAAAAACAATTACAGCGGAATGTATGACTACGAAATATAATGCAGGTATTCATCATCGAAGATCGATTCGTTTAAAACATTATAATTATCGTTCTGAAGGATTTTATTTCATCACCATTTGTTGTAAAAATAAAGAATGTCTATTTGGGCATATCATTAATCAACAAATGCAATTAAATGATTTAGGGAATTACGTAAAACAGTGTTGGGAAAATATTCCAATGTTCTTTCCACAAGTACGAATTGATGAATTTGTTATTATGCCAAATCATTTACACGGTATTATTGAAATTATTGAACAGGTAAAGGGCAAATGTAATTTGCCCCTACAATCGAGAGCAACACAGTTGCCACAAAAGGGAACATCTCAAACAATTGGCTCAATAGTTCGTGGATTTAAAGCAGGTGTAACATCTTGGGCAAGAAAAAATAGTGAAATTTTTGATGTTTGGCAGCGAAATTATTATGAACATATTATTCGTGATGAAAAATCCTATTTGCAGATTTATGAATATATTCAAAATAATCCTATTTTATGGGAACAAGATTAATTATATGTAGATTAAAAGGGCGAATGTAATTCCCTCCTACAATTTATCTACATCATAGACAAAACATGTAGGGGCTAATTATATTAGCCCTCATCATAAACAAAGATTTAGTAATCCAACAGGAGAAAACAATGTCAGTAAAAGGCGACATCGGTGTTATCGGCTTAGCCGTAATGGGGCAAAACCTCATTTTAAATATGAACGACCACGGGTTTAAAGTCGTGGCATATAACCGTACCACTTCAAAAGTGGATGAGTTTTTACAAGGTGCGGCAAAAGGCACGAATATTATCGGTGCATACTCTTTAGAAGATTTAGCTGCTAAATTAGAAAAACCACGTAAAGTGATGTTAATGGTGCGCGCGGGTGATGTGGTGGATCAATTCATTGATGCGTTACTACCGCACTTAGAAGAAGGCGACATCATTATTGATGGTGGTAACTCAAACTATCCAGATACGAACCGTCGAGTGAAAGCCTTGGCGGAGAAAGGTATTCGCTTTATCGGTTCGGGTGTGTCTGGTGGCGAAGAAGGGGCGCGTCACGGGCCTTCAATTATGCCGGGCGGTAATCAAGAAGCGTGGCAGTATGTGAAACCTATTTTCCAAGCAATCTCAGCTAAAACAGAACAAGGCGAACCTTGTTGTGACTGGGTCGGCGGCGAAGGTGCTGGTCATTTTGTGAAAATGGTTCACAATGGTATTGAATATGGCGATATGCAGTTAATTTGCGAAGCATACCAATTCTTAAAAGAAGGTTTAGGCTTAAGCTATGAAGAAATGCAAGCCATCTTCGCAGAATGGAAAAATACTGAACTTGATAGCTATTTAATCGATATCACCACTGACATTCTTGGCTATAAAGATGCAAGTGGAGAACCTTTAGTCGAAAAAATCTTGGATACTGCAGGTCAAAAAGGGACAGGTAAATGGACAGGTATCAATGCGTTAGATTTTGGTATTCCATTAACTTTAATCACTGAATCCGTTTTTGCACGCTGCGTGTCTTCCTTTAAAGATCAACGTGTTGCGGCTAATCAATTATTCGGCAAAACTATTACACCAGTTGAAGGCGACAAAAAAGTATGGATTGAAGCGGTACGTAAAGCATTATTAGCGTCAAAAATTATTTCTTACGCACAAGGCTTTATGCTGATTCGTGAAGCCTCTGAACAATTTGGTTGGGATATTAACTATGGTGCAACTGCGTTGTTATGGCGTGAAGGTTGTATCATTCGTAGCCGTTTCTTAGGTAATATTCGCGATGCTTATGAAGCAAATCCAAATCTTGTTTTCTTAGGTTCAGATAGCTACTTCAAAGGCATTTTAGAAAACGCATTAAGTGACTGGCGTAAAGTGGTGGCAAAATCTATCGAAGTGGGTATCCCAATGCCTTGTATGGCGTCTGCGATTACTTTCTTAGATGGCTATACTTCAGCACGTTTACCAGCAAACTTATTGCAAGCACAACGCGACTACTTCGGTGCTCATACTTATGAACGCACAGATAAACCTCGTGGCGAGTTTTTCCACACCAACTGGACTGGTCGTGGCGGTAACACAGCATCAACTACTTATGATGTGTAGTTAAAAACATCAATAAGAATTACCGCACTTTAAACTATTGCTATAAATTTGGATAGTTTATTAATTTGCTGAAATATTGGGCTCTGCATAATGTAGAGCTCAATTATTTATACTAAGGGTATACTTTATTGATGGCAGCGATCGTAAAGCGGTTGTAATTGTTGAATGGTGTGTGTAATAAATAAAACGGGATCTATTTGATTTAATTCGGCTTTTTCAATACTTTTTCCTATGCACCAAAAATCCTCATCTGAACGTAAGATCAGATTTTTTTCAGAAATGACCTTCACTTGGCGAAAATCATCATATTCACTTTCATCCTCTCGCCAAATCTCAAAATCAGCAAATTGTTTGAAATCAAATTGATCAAGCCACTGATTATATTGTTGCACATTAATTTGTGAGCGATCTGCACGATAGCAATGCCAATCTAAACACACTCTTAGTCGGCGACGATTTAATAGCACAGAAAAGATTGCGGCAGAATTTTGGTTAAACTCGTATTTAAAATAAGCGAAGAAATGAGCCCGCACTTGCCAACCATTGGTCCAGCTTTCAATATGCGGTTTCGCAAAAGGCGTACCGAGTTGTGCTGAAACAGATTGAATTATCGCTTTCCAATTATCCCAATGTAATTTGTAATCCGCTTTAATCGCTGGAATATCTTCTGGGCAGAATTTTTTTATTTGGGCGAATTGGTAGAAAGGAATGTTGAACAGTTCGCAAGATTCAGTCGTAAGCGAGAGCATAGTGTTTCCTTAAAAATCACTGTAATTTTTGACCGCACTTTGAGTGAAGAACTGCTTGTCTTCCCAATGCAGCAGGGTCATTCGATTATTCCACACACAACCCGTATCTAAGGCATAAATACCTTTTGGAGTAGGCTCATCGACTAAACTTGCCCAATGCCCAAAGACAATGGGAATCTGTTTATAAAGTGGATTATCTAAATTAAACCAAGGCGTGAGCTCCGCTGGCGCATCTTTTAAAGGGGATTTACAGGCAAAATCAAAGCGATGATCCAAATAGCAAAAACGCATTCGAGTGAAAGCATTAATAATGTAGCGATGACGTGCTAAGCCCTGTAAATCTGGCGACCAGCGATCAGGCTGTTCAGAATACATATTTTCAATAAGATAATGAAAATCGCCGTGCTGTAAAATTTGTTCAACTTCAGCCGCACAAGATTTCGCAGTTTTCAAATCCCAATCTGGGGAAATGCCTGCGTGTGACATCAGGAAGTTTAACTTTTCATTATGCACAAGTAATGGCTGATGGCGTAACCAATGAATCAACTCATCAAAATCGGGCGCATTAAAAATGGCATCAACACGATCACGCGATTTCACTTTTTTAATGTCCAGTGCAGTCGCAATTAAATGTAAATCGTGATTCCCTAGTACGGTTTGCGCTGCATTACCAAGTGATTTTACAAAACGAAGACATTCAAGTGATTTATCCCCACGTGCCACAAGATCCCCCACAAGATAAAGTTTATCTTGCGTAGGATTGAAATCTACACGTTCTAATAAAAGCTGTAATTCATCATAACAGCCTTGCAAATCACCGACGAAATAGGTTGCCATTTTTGACCGCTCTTTTATAAATAAATTTTGAAAATTTTAACACAGACTTTTATTGTTGATTTATTCTTTTTGTATAGTAGAATGCGAAAAATTTAGTTATTTCCATTTTTATTTAAATATGAGTGCTATTGAAAATATTGTCATTAGTATGGAAAATGCAACTGAACGTCGCAAACATATTACTAAGCAATTTGAATCAAAAAAACTTTCATTTAGTTTCTTTAATGCGTACACTTATCAATCAATCAATCAATCAATCAATCAATCAATCAATCAATCAATCAATCAATCAATCAATCAATCAATCAATCAAACTCCATATTACATAATATAGAGGAATCTAGAATACTTACTAAAGGAGAAAAAGGCTGTTTAATTAGCCATTTCTTATTATGGAATAAGTGTGTGAATGAAAATTTAGAATATCTCAAAATTTTTGAAGATGATGTAATTCTTGGCGAGAATGCGGAAGTATTTTTGAACCAAAATGAATGGTTAAAAACACGTTTTGATTTTAATGATATTTTTATTATTCGTTTAGAAACTTTTTTACGGCCAGTTAAACTTGAGAAACAAACTAAAATTCCACCTTTTAATTCTAGGAACTTTGATATTTTAAAATCAACTCACTGGGGGACGGCAGGTTATATTATTTCTCAAGGTGCGGCTAAATATGTAATTGAATATTTAAAGAATATTCCTTCTGATGAAATTGTTGCAGTTGATCAACTTATTTTTAATAAATTAGTTGATGTTGATAATTATATTGTCTATCAACTGAATCCAGCAATTTGTATTCAAGAACTCCAAGCGAATCAAAGTAAAAGTGTATTAACAAGCGGATTGGAAAAAGAACGACAAAAACGTCCAAAAATCCGTAAGAAAAAGACATTGAAACAGCGTTTAACTCGGATAAAAGAAAATATTATACGAGCTTTAAATAGAAAAAAATGGAAAGAACAACAACGTATTAAAGAAATGCAAGGTAAAGAAATTGTTCGTTTTATGTAGAGAGCCAAGGTGTAACAAGGGTTACACCTTTATTATTTTTATTCTTCTGAATCTAAGATTTCATCTTTATTGACATCTGCTGGTGGATTATCCGCTAACCAGTTCGCTAAACGTGCATAATCTGCGATAGCCAAATTTTCTGCACGTGCATTTAAATCAATACCAAGTGCGGTCAGATTTTCAGGTGAAAATAGAGTTGAGAGTGCATTGCGTAATGTTTTTCGACGTTGATTGAACGCTTGGGAGCAAACAAGGTTCAACCAATATAAATCTTTTACAGGGTGCGGTAATTCCTTATGCGGAATTAAACGCACAACGGCTGAATCTACTTTCGGTGCAGGTTTGAATGCCGAAGGTGGTACTTCAAGCACAGGCATCACTTGGCAGAAATATTGCGCCATAATCGTTAAACGACCGTAGGCTTTGCTATTTGGTGCGGCACATAGGCGTTTTACCACTTCTTTTTGCAGCATAAAGTGCATATCTTGAATCACATCATGATATTTAAACAAGTGGAACATCAATGGCGTAGAAATGTTGTAAGGCAAGTTACCAAACACACGCAATTTTTGCCCTTTTTCTGCCAAATTTTCTTTTGTATAAAGCTCACCAAAATCAAATTGCATCGCATCCGTTTCAATAACGGTGAGCTTTTGATGTAAAAATGGATGGTGACGTAAACGTTCTGCAAGGTCTCGGTCAAGCTCTACCACAGTCAGATGATCGACAAGTTCACCAACAGGCTCTGTTAATGCACCAAGTCCCGGACCAATTTCCACTAAGAATTGATTGGGTTGTGGGTAAATCGCCGCCACGATACCTTGAATGACAGAAGTATTATGTAAAAAGTTTTGACCAAAGCGTTTACGCGCCGTATGGCCTAAGTGTTTTTTTGAATTCATAAGTACTATTTAATAAGAAAAGTGCGGTTATTATAGAGCCTGTATTTCTTTTGTAAATTTTAGTGTAACAGTCATGGGCAATATCATTTAGCGATGAGTTCCAGTATTGCTTTAATATGATGACTCAAACTTGGATTATAACGAATACAGTCCATTGGATTGAGAATACGGTGTTGCTGTTCAGATGCTTGTTTTACTGATTTTTGAATTGCATCATCTAAAGTACTTATGTTTTCTCTAGAAAATGTATAGCCAAATTCGTTTTGTAATACTTCTAGGCATCCCATGTTTTCAGAAAAAATAACTGGCGTACCAGATAATATAGATTCTAGCCCAACCAGCCCAAATGGCTCATATTGAGATGCCATAATGGTGAAATCTACCGCTTGATATAATTCAGGCATATTTTTGCAAAACCCAAGTGAAGAGATTTTAGGACTTTCTTCTACAGGCGTTCCTGCTACCACTAAGCGAATGGGTAACTGGGTGTTTTCAAAATATTGTTTTAAAATATCAAAGCCTTTTCGCGTATGTCCTGTTGAAGGGAATAGGTAAATAATCTCGTCTTTTTTAAAACCTAATTTTTCTCTGAGTTGCTCTCTTCTATATTCATCGATTTGTGTGAATTTATCTGTATTAATGGGGGGATAAATCACATCAATTTTGTTTTCAGAGATATGATATAACTCAACGAGTTCTTTTTTCATCAATGCAGAATGAGCGATGACATATTTGGACTGATTTAAGGATTTTTGTTCACCCATGATTTTAAATCGATCTGATATGCTTGGCTTTTTCTTTGATGCTTGTAGATATCCTTTATGATTACCACCACAAATAACCACGTCAGATAGGGTATAAGAGGTGGTAAGTGAGACTTCTGATGTTTCTTTATATTTATTTGAAAAATAGGAAAGAAACGAGGTTCTCCATTTTTTAGGAACAAAAGAAAGATTAATCTTAATTGGATTAATTAGATTATATTCTGATAATGTCGTATCAAATTTGGCAGAGTAAATTTTAGGTGTAATGTTAGCCTGAGATAATCCATTAACAATATCAATAAGATATCGTTCCATACCTCCACCGTATTGAAATTTTTGACAGGTTAATGAAATATTTGGGTGATTATTATTACTTAGTAATGTTTTATTCATTTGTATCTACCTAGTAATGGGGTTATTTATGTTGATTATAGGGGGTGTTTTGATTTTGTAAATCATTTTTCAGTTATGTCGAATTGAGTTTTTTATGAACAATATTATTTTTTCTTTCGCAGAAAGCTAAAAACGGCTATAATCCGCCCGTTTTTCTTAACTTTTCCGCCTAAAGTGCGGATAAAAAATCGATTATTTTTAGAGGATACAATGGCGAAAGAAGATTGCATTGAGATGCAAGGCACAATTTTAGAGACTTTACCGAATACTATGTTCCGCGTGGAGTTGGAAAACGGTCACGTGGTTACTGCGCATATTTCTGGAAAAATGCGTAAAAACTATATCCGTATTTTGACTGGGGATAAAGTGACTGTAGAAATGACCCCTTATGATTTAAGTAAAGGTCGTATTATTTTCCGTAGTCGTTAATTACAGAAGATTTGAGATAGGCCGATATTGTTATAATATCGGTCTTCTTTTTTGCTCAAAAAGAACTCAAATTGGTTGCGGAACGTAAAAAAATCAGTATAATCCGCAACCCTTAGCCACATTGAATTTTTCGTTCCTTGCCTTTGCAGATTGGTGGCTGATCTACGTCAAAGGCTGATTAACCCGTAAGGAGCAGTAATGCGTCACTACGAAATCGTGTTTATGGTTCATCCGGACCAAAGCGAGCAAGTACCAGGTATGATCGAACGTTACACCGGTTCTGTAAAAGAAGCTGGTGGTCAAGTTCATCGCCTAGAAGATTGGGGTCGTCGCCAATTAGCGTACCCAATTAATAAATTACACAAAGCACATTATGTGCTTATGAATGTAGAAGCGCCTCAACAAGTCATCGACGAGCTAGAAACGACTTTCCGTTATAACGATGCTGTATTACGCAGTCTTGTTATCCATACTAAGCACGCCGTAACAGAAGCGTCCCCAATGAAAGCGGCTAAAGAAGAACGTAAACCTTTAGCTGAAGTTGAAAACAACGATTTTGAGGATGCTGAAGAGTAATTTGAAAATTGATAATCGTTTTTCGGTTATGGGAGTCGTTTCTCAGTTACCAAAGCGATTAAAAAGCCCTAGTGGAATTGAGCATTGCAAGTTTTTGTTAGAACATCGTTCTGATCAGATTGAAAGTGGTTTCACACGTCAAGCTTGGTTAAAAATGCCAGTTCAAATTAGTGGTAATCAATTGATAGAAAAAACTCAAAGCATTACGGTCGGTAGTAAAATTTTGGTGGTGGGATTTATTACATCACATAAAACCCAAAGTGGGTTATGCCAATTAGTTTTACATGCCGAGCAAATCGAATTTATAGATTAGGAGACTAGCCAAATGGCACGTTATTTCCGTCGTCGTAAGTTCTGCCGTTTCACAGCGGAAAATGTTGTTGAAATCGATTACAAAGATATCGCTACATTAAAGAACTATATTTCAGAAAGCGGCAAAATTGTACCTAGCCGTATTACCGGTACTCGTGCGAAGTACCAACGTCAATTAGCTCGTGCAATCAAACGCGCTCGCTATTTAGCGTTACTTCCATACACTGACAATCATCAGTAATTAAGGAGATACGGTAATGCAAGTAATTCTTTTAGATAAAATTGTTCACTTAGGTCAAGTGGGCGATCAAGTAAATGTTAAATCAGGTTTTGCACGTAACTTCTTAATCCCACAAGGTAAAGCAGTTATGGCAACTAAAGCTAACATTGAACACTTTGAAGCACGTCGTGCAGAATTAGAAGCGACAGCGGCAGCAAATCTTGCAGCAGCTCAAGCTCGTGCAGCAGAAGTTACTGCATTAGGTTCTGTGACTATCGCATCTAAAGCAGGTGATGAAGGTCGTTTATTCGGCGCAATCACTACTCGTGATGTGGCAGAAGCAGTAACTGCAGCAGGCGTTAAAATTGCGAAAAGTGAAGTTCGTTTACCAAACGGTCCAATCCGTACTCTTGGTGACCACGATGTTCGTTTCCAACTTCACGGTGAAGTATTTGCAGCATTAGATGTAATCGTTGTTGCAGAATAATTTATCCAATAGATAAAATAAAACCCAGTTTAAAACTGGGTTTTTTTTATTTTTATCATATATAAATTTAGAATAGGGTAATAAAAAATATCCCTTATTTTAGTAGATTTGAGCCCTAAGTCATATAGAGCTCAAATTTTCTGTTGGGATAGATTTTTTACTCGTATAAGCGAATTACATCATTCCGCCCATTCCACCCATACCGCCCATTCCAGCAGCACCTAAATCGGCTTTATCATCTTTTGGAAGATCAGTTACCATACATTCAGTGGTAATCATTAAGCCTGCTACAGAAGCTGCGAATTGCAATGCAGAACGAGTGACTTTAGTTGGATCTAAGATACCCATTTCGATCATATCGCCGTACAGTTCTGTTCCTGCATTATAACCAAAGTTTCCTTCGCCATTTTTAACCGCACTTGCCACAACTGAAGCTTCTTCACCTGCGTTAGTGACGATTTGACGTAAAGGTGCTTCCATCGCACGTAATGCAAGTTTGATACCCACATTTTGTTCTTCGTTGTCACCTTTTAGGCTTGCTGCAACTTTCGCTGCTGCGCGAACTAATGCAACGCCACCACCAGCAACGATACCTTCTTCAACCGCTGCACGAGTTGCATGTAATGCATCATCTACACGATCTTTTTTCTCTTTCATTTCAACTTCAGTTGCTGCGCCCACTTTGATTACTGCCACACCGCCTGCTAATTTAGCCACGCGTTCTTGGAGTTTTTCTTTGTCGTAGTCAGAAGTTGATTCTTCGATTTGCTGACGAATTTGAGCCACACGACCTTTGATTTGTGCTTCATCGCCGATACCATCAATAATGGTTGTGTTATCTTTATTGATAACAACACGTTTTGCTTGACCTAAATCTTCCAATGTTGCTTTTTCAAGCTCCATACCAATTTCTTCAGAAATCACAGTACCCGCTGTTAAAATTGCAATATCTTGTAACATCGCTTTACGACGATCACCAAAACCTGGTGCTTTCACTGCTGCAACTTTCACGATACCGCGCATAGTGTTTACCACTAAGGTTGCAAGCGCTTCGCCTTCCACATCTTCAGCGATGATTAATAACGGTTTACCTGCTTTCGCAACGCCTTCTAACACGGGAAGTAATTCACGAATGTTAGAGATTTTTTTATCTACAAGAAGAAGATATGGATTATCTAATTCAACCGTTGCAGTTTCTGGTTTGTTGATGAAATATGGAGAAAGGTAACCACGGTCGAATTGCATGCCTTCAACCACATCTAATTCATCTTCAAGACCCGTACCATCTTCAACAGTAATTACCCCTTCCTTGCCCACTTTTTCCATTGCTTGTGAGATTAATTGACCCACAATGCTGTCAGAGTTTGCAGAAATGGTACCTACTTGTTCAATTTCTTTTGCTGTTTCACAAGGTTTAGATAAATTTTTAAGTTCAGAAACAACCGCACTTACTGCTTTATCAATACCACGTTTTAAATCCATTGGATTCATACCTGCAGCTACTGCTTTCAAGCCTTCATTTACGATAGCTTGCGCAAGTACAGTTGCAGTAGTTGTACCGTCACCTGCAGCATCATTTGCTTTAGATGCCACTTCTTTCACCATTTGTGCCCCCATGTTCTCGAATTTATCTTCTAATTCGATTTCACGAGCAACAGACACACCGTCTTTAGTGATAGTTGGTGCGCCAAATGATTTATCTAAAATTACATTACGACCTTTCGGGCCAAGGGTTACTTTTACTGCATCCGCTAATACATTCACGCCTTTAAGCATTTTTACGCGTGCGTCATTACCAAATTTTACGTCTTTTGCTGCCATTTTCTTTCCCCTTATTTAATAATTATTCTACAATTGCTAAGATGTCGTTTTCAGAAATGATTAACACTTCTTCACCATCGATTTTTTCGCTTTTCACGCCGTAACCGTCGTTGAAAATTACGGTATCGCCAACTTTAACATCTAAAGGTTGAACGGTGCCATTTTCTAAAATACGACCTTTACCCACAGCTAATACTTTCGCACGGGTTGATTTGGTCGCGGCTGAACCGGTTAATACGATACCGCCAGCTGAACGGGTTTCGACTTCTTCACGTTTAATAATTACACGATCGTGTAAAGGACGAATATTCATGATTAATTTCCTTCTTAAGAATTTGTAAGTGCGGTTTCTATATAAGGAGGATTTTTTTTCTTTCAAGGGGCTTACAAAAAATTCTGACAAAATATTTTTCCTATTTTAGATTTTTTACGTAAAATTCGCTGACTTTCGTATAATAAATTAAGGAATGAAAATATGCACTTAACTTCCAGAGAACAAGAAAAGCTGATGCTTTTCCTCGCGGGTGAACTTGCGGCAAAACGCAAAGCCCGCGGCGTTAAATTAAACTATCCAGAAACTATTGCTTATATTGCTAGTCATTTACAAGAGGCAGCAAGAGAAGGAATGAGTGTAGCGGAAGTCATGCAATATGGCTCAACACTTTTAACCGTTGATGATGTCATGGAAGGTGTGGCAGAAATGGTTCATGAAGTCCAGATTGAAGCTACTTTCCCAGATGGTACAAAACTTGTTACCGTGCATAATCCAATCAGATAACCGTAGGGTGGGCTTTAGCCCACCAAAATAAAAATATCAATGGTGGGCTAAAGCCCACCCTACAAGGAACAAGGATATGATCCCAGGCGAATACCAATTAGCCGAAGGCGATATTCTCGCTAATGTCGGCAGAAAAACCGTAAAAATCGAAGTAACAAATTCAGGCGACCGCCCAATTCAAGTTGGCTCGCATTACCATTTTTTTGAAACCAATAATGCCCTTAAATTTGACCGCACTTTGGCGCGTGGAATGCGCTTAAATGTTCCATCTGGCAATGCGGTGCGTTTCGAACCAGGCGAAGCCAAAACGGTTGAGTTAGTAGCTTTTGGTGGTAACCAAATCATTTATGGTTTCCATAATCAAATTGATGGCAAATTATAAGGTAGGGCAAGATGGCATTAACAATTTCAAGAGCTCAATACGTAGCAACTTATGGCCCAACCGTTGGTGATAAAGTCCGTTTAGGCGATACCAATTTATGGGCAACCATTGAACAAGATTTATTGACCAAAGGTGATGAGTGTAAATTTGGTGGCGGTAAAAGCGTGCGTGATGGTATGGCTCAAAGCGGTACGGCAACTCGCGACAATCCGAATGTATTGGATTTTGTGATTACCAACGTGATGATCATTGATGCTAAATTAGGCATTATCAAAGCAGATATTGGTATTCGTGATGGGCGTATTGTGGGCATTGGACAAGCAGGTAACCCTGACACCATGGATAACGTCACACCAAACATGATTATCGGTGCAAGCACGGAAGTCCATAATGGTGCACATTTAATTGCAACCGCTGGTGGTATCGATACCCACATTCACTTTATTTGTCCACAACAAGCACAACATGCAATTGAAAGTGGCGTTACCACGTTAATTGGTGGCGGAACTGGCCCTGCTGATGGTACGCACGCAACCACTTGTACCCCTGGCGCATGGTATATGGAACGTATGTTTCAAGCGGCAGAAGCCTTGCCTGTAAACGTCGGATTTTTTGGTAAAGGCAACTGTTCAAGCCTAGATCCTCTGCGTGAGCAAATTGAAGCGGGTGCATTAGGTTTAAAAATCCACGAAGACTGGGGCGCAACGCCTGCCGTGATTGATTCTGCATTAAAAGTAGCAGATGAAATGGATATTCAGGTTGCTATTCACACGGATACCTTAAATGAAAGTGGCTTCTTAGAAGATACCATGAAAGCGATTGATGGACGTGTCATTCACACTTTCCATACGGAGGGTGCAGGTGGCGGACATGCGCCTGACATCATTAAAGCAGCGATGTATCCAAACGTATTGCCCGCTTCAACTAACCCGACTCGTCCGTTTACCAGAAACACCATTGATGAACATTTGGATATGTTGATGGTTTGCCATCACTTAGATAAACGCGTGCCAGAAGACGTAGCTTTTGCCGATAGCCGTATCCGCCCTGAAACCATTGCAGCGGAAGATATTTTGCATGATATGGGCGTCTTCTCCATTATGAGTTCAGACTCTCAAGCGATGGGACGTATTGGCGAAGTCGTTATTCGTACATGGCAAACTGCAGATAAGATGAAAATGCAACGTGGTGAGCTAGGTAATGAAGGAAACGATAACTTCCGTATTAAACGCTATATCTCGAAATACACCATCAACCCAGCAATTGCACATGGTATTGCGGAGCATATTGGCTCGTTAGAAGTGGGTAAAATCGCAGATATCGTGTTATGGAAACCGATGTTCTTTGGCGTAAAACCTGAAGTCGTCATTAAAAAAGGCTTTATTAGTTACGCGAAAATGGGCGACCCAAATGCCTCAATTCCAACGCCGCAACCTGTATTCTACCGTCCAATGTACGGTGCACAAGGTTTGGCGACAGCACAAACAGCGGTATTTTTTGTTTCACAAGCCGCTGAAAAAGCCGATATTCGTGCGAAATTTGGTTTACACAAAGAAACCATTGCCGTAAAAGGCTGCCGCAGCGTAGGTAAAAAAGATCTGGTTCATAATGATGTAACACCAAACATTACTGTTGATGCTGAACGTTATGAAGTTCGAGTGGACGGAGAGTTAATTACCTGTGAACCAGTGGATAGCGTACCATTGGGTCAGCGATATTTCCTATTCTAAAGGACTGTTTTCATAGACGAATTAGTGTAAAAGGGCGTGTACGATACGCACCTTACTTGATAAATAAGAAATCATTGTAGCTGTAGTTTTTCTTTCGAAGAGAAGAAAGTGGATTTATAGAGGAAAGATGAAAATAATTAACCCAATTCTCCCTATTATAGAAAATATCTTGGGAAATTTAACCGCACTTCAAGCAGAGGGCAAAATTACCACACAGCCCATTGAACGAATAGCATTGCAGTGGTATGAAAGCGAACGGAATATTTTGCGTAAAACTACAAATACGGGGCGTGAAGTAGCATTTCGTTTGCTCAAAGAGGGGCAACGCTTGAAACACGATGATGTAGTTTTTATTAGCGATGAATTAGTGATTGCGATTGAAATTTTACCGAGTGACGTGATTGTGCTGTCGCCCAAAACCTTGCCTGAAATGGCTCGAGCTTGTTATGAAATCGGCAACAAACATTCGCCGCTTTTTTTAGATGGCGATGAAGTAACATTACCTTACGATAAGCCGATGTTTGAATGGCTGCAAGCTGCGGGATTTCATCCGCAAAAAGCAGAACGCCGTTTAAGCCAAGCGTTAAGAGCAAATTCTGCACAAGGGCATGGACATTCTCATAGCCATTCGCATGATCATCATGGCTATCATCATCACGGAGATGGACATTGGCACAAACATTAAACCGCTCTTTAACGGATTTAGGTGCGTTGTTGCACTTGGTCGATCCAACTTTACCGATTGGTGGATTTAACCATTCCAATGGCTTGGAAACCTTCGTCCAGCAAGGCGTTGTTTCGACTAAAGCAACACTCGAAGAATATGTGCAAACCCAGCTTTTACAAAACTGGATTTACAACGACGGGGCGTATCTTTCCCTTGCCTTCGATGCAATGTGTGAGGGGAATTTTGACCGCTTGTGTGAACTGGATTGGCAACTTTCCGCCACCAAAGTGGCACGTGAAAGCCGTGAAGGGAGTTTCAAACTCGGCGTACGATTGTTGAAAATTTTTATTCGCTATGAAACACATACGTTGCTCACAGCTTACCAGCAAGCGATTGCAGAAAAACGCGTTCAGGGCTATTTCCCAATAGTGTTTGCAATGGTTGCTCAAGCCATGGGCTTAACCAAAGCCGACACGCTCTATGCGTTCTACTATAACGCAGCGGTTGGTGTAATCACTAACGGTGTGAAGCTAATTCCTCTCAGCCAAATGGATGGGCAAGATATTCTGTTTGACTTGCGTGGCTCACTCGTACAAGCGGTGGAATTAAGCCTTGACCCCGACGAAGAATGGCTTGGTGCGGCAACGCTGGCGAATGATATTCGGGCTATGCAACACGAAGTGCTTTATACGCGACTTTATATGTCGTAAGTGCGGTTATTTTTTATTGAGATTTTACTTGTAGGGGCAAATCACATTTGCCCTTGAACATTCGTTGATATATTGGGGCAAATGTAACTTGCCCCTACACCCATGAGCAACACAGTTGCTACGATGATAAACAAAAGGAACATTATGCGTAACTACATTAAAATTGGCGTGGCTGGCCCTGTTGGGGCGGGTAAAACGGCGTTAATTGAAAAACTCACTCGTGAAATAGCGTCAAAATATAGCGTAGCAGTCATTACTAACGATATTTACACCCAAGAAGATGCGGAATTTTTAACGAAAAATAGTTTGCTTCCGCCTGAGCGAATTATGGGTGTGGAAACGGGCGGTTGTCCGCACACAGCAATTCGTGAAGATGCCTCGATGAATTTAGAAGCGGTTGATGAAATGGTGGCTCGTTTCCCTGATGTGGAAATTGTATTTATTGAATCGGGCGGCGATAACCTTTCAGCGACTTTCAGCCCAGATTTGGCAGACGTGACAATTTTCGTGATTGACGTGGCTCAAGGGGAAAAAATCCCTCGTAAAGGTGGGCCAGGTATCACTCGTTCAGATTTACTTGTGATCAACAAAACTGATCTTGCTCCATTCGTTGGTGCTGACTTAAGCGTCATGGAACGTGATGCTTGTCGTATGCGTAACGGTCAGCCGTTTATCTTTACCAACTTAATGAAGAAAGAAAATTTAGATGGTGTGATTGGCTGGATTGAAAAATATGCGTTGTTGAAGAATGTGGAAGAACCTGCATCTTTGATTCGTTAATCAGGGGTAAATTACATTTGCCCAATTATTGGTGAAATATCGGGGCTAATGTAATTAGCCCTTACAAAATCTATGAACAGTAAATTATCCCTTTCCAGCAAACTTTCCTCCAGCGGTAAAACTCAGCTTGCCGAATACTTTGCTATGCCACCGTTTAAAGTGATAACGTTGCCAAGTTACGATGATGCGTGGGCGAATGGCTTGAATGCGATGCAGATGTCGTCCTCCCCTGGCGTGCTGGCGGGCGATGTGTTAGAGATTGATATTTCGTTGGCAAAATTGACCGCACTTTCTTTAAATACGCAGGCATTTACTCGGGTGCAGGCGATGAATGAAGGCGACAGTGCGATGCAAACAACCCATATTTTGCTTGCGGAAAACAGTCGTTTATTCTATTTGCCGCATCCGTTGGTGTTACATAAAGATTCCGTTTTTAAGCAGCAAACCCATATTGAAATGGGCGAACAAAGCGAGCTGATTTACGGTGAAATCGTGGCGATTGGGCGAGTGTTGAATGATGAACGTTTTGCTTTCCGTCAGTTTTCTTCCCATTTGAAGATTTACGCTTTGCAAAACGATGGTAAAAAACGACCGCTTGTCAGTGATTGTATCCAGTGGCTGCCGTCTAAAATGAATCTTACCGCTTTGAGTCAGATGGAAAATTATTCCCATCAAGGTTCGCTGACTTATCTAAATTTGGCGAAAAATAATGCGGAAATCAAACAACAGGTGCAAGCCTTGCAGCAACAAAGTGCGGAAGAAAAAGATCTACTGATAGGCATATCACAACTCAATGAATATGGTTTAATGGTGCGGGCACTCGGGTGTCGTGCAGAGCAAATTCAGAAATTATTTGAGAAAATTGGTAGGCTATTGAAATCTGTGTAAGATTGATAGATAGAACATTTTTCCCTAAAAAAACTAATCCGAAAAATGAAAATATGTCTTGAGAGCATTTTTTGAAAATGTGATCTTCATCAAGTTTTTTCTTCTTGAAATTTCTATAATGACGATAAATTAACTAACCCAAAAAGGTGATTAAAATGACTCAATTTAGAAAAGAAGTGGATTTACTCGGAGAACGTGAAGTACCAGCAGACGCATACTGGGGGATTCATACATTAAGAGCGGTAGAAAATTTCAATATTTCTAACGTAACCATTTCTGACGTGCCTGAGTTTGTACGTGGTATGGTAATGGTAAAAAAAGCAACGGCTTTAGCCAATGGCGAATTAGGTGCAATTCCAAGTGATATTGCAAAAGCGATTGTAGCAGCTTGTGATGAAATCCTTACCACTGGAAAATGCTTAGATCAATTCCCATCAGATGTATATCAAGGTGGTGCAGGCACTTCTGTCAATATGAATACTAATGAAGTGGTTGCTAATCTTGCCCTTGAAAAAATTGGTCATAAAAAAGGCGAATATAACGTGATTAATCCGATGGATCACGTTAATGCAAGCCAATCAACCAACGATGCGTATCCTACGGGTTTCCGTATTGCAGTGTATAACAGCATCTTAAAATTGATCGATAAAATTCAATATTTACACGACAGTTTTGATAATAAAGCAAAAGAGTTTGCAAATATCTTAAAAATGGGTCGTACCCAATTGCAAGATGCGGTGCCAATGACTGTTGGTCAAGAATTCAAAGCTTTCGCCGTATTACTTGAAGAAGAAGTGCGTAACTTAAAACGTACAGCAGGTTTATTACTTGAAGTAAACCTTGGTGCAACGGCAATCGGTACTGGTTTAAATACGCCACAAGGCTATACAGAATTAGTTGTAAAACATCTTGCTGAAGTAACTGGATTAGCTTGTGTACCAGCAGAAAACTTAATTGAAGCAACATCTGACTGTGGTGCTTATGTCATGGTTCACGGTGCATTAAAACGTACTGCAGTGAAACTTTCTAAAGTATGTAATGACTTGCGTTTACTTTCTTCTGGCCCACGTGCAGGTTTAAAAGAAATTAATCTTCCTGAATTACAAGCGGGTTCTTCTATTATGCCAGCAAAAGTAAACCCAGTTGTTCCTGAAGTGGTGAACCAAGTATGCTTTAAAGTAATTGGTAACGATACCACTGTGACCTTCGCATCTGAAGCAGGTCAATTACAATTAAACGTAATGGAACCAGTGATTGGTCAAGCAATGTTCGAATCTATCGACATCTTAACCAATGCTTGTGTGAACTTACGCGATAAATGTGTGGATGGCATCACTGTAAACAAAGAAATTTGTGAAAACTACGTGTTTAATTCAATTGGTATTGTGACTTACTTGAATCCATTTATCGGTCACCACAACGGCGACTTAGTGGGTAAAATCTGTGCACAAACAGGCAAAGGCGTACGTGAAGTTGTGTTAGAAAAAGGTTTATTAACAGAAGAACAATTAGATGACATTCTTTCTGTAGAAAACTTAATGAATCCAACTTACAAAGCGAAATTAAATAAATAATTTACGCCAAATATCAAAAAAATTTACCGCACTTTAATCTGTGCCTTAAAGCTGAATAAATAAACCAGCTAATTGGGGCGCAGATTTTTTTATGATTAAAATGTTTTAAATAACCAATATTTGTTGCCATTGTTAAATGTTAATGGCTTATCTAACTAAAATAGTTGAAATTTGAATGCATATTAATGCGGTGCTTTAAGTAAAAGGACTAAATTCTGCGGATTATAGAATTTAGTCCTTAAACAAATGTATCTGATTTTTTAAGATTAGATCGATTTTTCTCTTTTATGTTTCTCTCTATTCATCTAAAAAACTTCTCAGTGTTTCAGAACGGCTAGGATGACGTAATTTACGTAATGCTTTTGCTTCAATTTGACGAATACGTTCGCGTGTTACATCGAATTGTTTACCCACTTCTTCAAGTGTATGGTCGGTATTCATATCAATGCCAAAACGCATACGTAATACTTTTGCTTCACGTGGCGTCAAGCCTTCTAGCACTTCGTGAGTTGCAACTTTTAAACTTTGTGCTGTGGCAGAATCAAGAGGAAGTTCTAAGGTTGAATCTTCAATAAAATCCCCTAAATGCGAATCATCGTCATCGCCAATAGGTGTTTCCATAGAAATCGGCTCTTTTGCAATTTTCAGTACTTTACGGATTTTATCTTCTGGCATTCCCATACGTTCTGCCAATTCTTCTGGTGTTGCTTCCCGTCCCATTTCTTGTAACAACTGGCGAGAAATACGATTAAGTTTATTGATTGTTTCAATCATATGCACAGGAATACGGATTGTACGCGCTTGATCCGCAATAGAGCGAGTGATTGCTTGACGAATCCACCAAGTAGCATATGTAGAGAATTTGTAGCCACGTCGATATTCAAATTTATCTACCGCTTTCATTAAACCGATATTCCCTTCTTGAATTAAATCTAAGAATTGTAAACCTCGATTTGTGTATTTTTTCGCGATGGAAATTACTAAACGCAAGTTAGCTTCAACCATTTCTTTTTTAGCTCGACGTGCTTTTTGTTCGCCTCGTGCGACTGCATCGCAAATGTCACGCATTTGAGTAATGGTAAGTTTAGTATTTTCTTCTGTTATCGCTAGATTGTTTAAGGCTTCATAAATACGATCTTCATATTTAATTAAACGTTTAGCCCAAGGTTTGCTAGATTTTAATGCTTTTGCTACCCATTCACTGTTACTGCCATTAGTGGTAATAATTTTTTCAAAATCATCCTTTGGCATTCCTGCTATATCCACTAATATTTTTTGTAGCTGACGTTCTTGGTAGCGCACACGTTTCATCATTTCTTTCATTGATAGAACGAGTAAATCAAATTGTTTTGGTACTAAACGGAATTGTTTAAAAATTTCGCCAAGTAGTGCAATTTGATCTTGGGCGCGTTTTCCAGAGCGACCGTGTTTTTCAATAACAGCAAGGGTTTTAGAGTGCTGTTCTCTTAATTGCTGAAATTTTTCGCGAGCAACTTCAGGATCAATACTGTTATCAGAGTCGCTTGAATCTGATGTAGATTCTGATTCATTGTCTTCTTCATCTTCATTGTCTTCCACATCTGCATTACTAGATTCTTCTTCATCATCTTCGTCAGAAAAATCTTCATCAAGTCCGTTGTGTTCTTCTATTTCGGCATTTGGATCAACAAAACCCGTAATTAAATCGGTCAAACGGAAATTACCTTTTTCTACATCATCATAATTTTTTAGTAATCCATTTAATGCTTCAGGATAGGCTGCGATAGAGGTTTGAACTTCATCGATCCCTCCTTCAATACGTTTTGCAATGCTAATTTCATCTTCACGAGTAAGAAGATCCACCGTTCCCATTTCGCGCATATACATGCGTACGGGATCCGTTGTTCGACCGATTTCAGATTCTACATTTGAAAGAATTTGAGTTGCTTCTTCCACTGCATCTTCATCAGGGATGGTATCACTCAACATCATATCATCGCTTTCTGGTGCTTCATCTAATACAGGGATACCAGCATCATTTTGCAACGTTTGTAGCAATTTGTCGTAATATTCAGGATCAATAGCATCTTCGGGCAATAAGTCATTGATTTCAGCAAAAGTTAAATACCCTTGTGTACGACCTAGCTCCATCAATTGCTCAATTTGTTCTGAATATTGTTCAGCCGTAGATTGTTGATTTTTTTCCATTTTTATACTCGTTTTGCTTGATGTGATTGAGAAGATAAGATTTTTTATGAACTTGAGATTCTACCATTGTTATAGCGGATTCACTAACTGTTTTTTCTGCTGTTCTTTACCAGCTAAAAGATGTACAAGTACCGTTTTTTCTTCATTAGTGAGACCCTCTGTTCGTTCTTTAGCAATAAGTATTTCAATATCGCGCTCAATAGCTTGAATATTTAAGCGACGGTAATTTTGAGAAAATGCGTTGATTATGTCGGATTCGTCCAATAAATGATCCCAAGTTGCCAGTATTTCAAGGGGATTACTGTAAGATGTATTGCGGAAGTATTCCAAAATTTGCCCCGTAGTAATGCCCTCTCGTTGGCGACAAAGTGCGGTCAATTTTTCCAGAATTTCAAACCCTGCTTCCGCACGTAATGCTTGCACGCCGCTTTCAGACATACGTTTTACTAACTCAGGATTTTGCAGAAGCAATGAAATGACCATTCTCATCGGTGTCTTCTTGATCTTATTATGAGTGACTTTTTGTTGTGTATTGGCTTGTTCTAATTTTTTGGGAATAAGATTTTCCAGCTGAGTTTGATCAAAAATCCCAAGTTTTTGAGCAAGCATATTGCGTAGCGATAAGCGAAGCATTTCTCCTGGAATTTGGTGAATTAACGGCGCAGCTAGCGCAACTAATTTTCCGCGCCCTTCTTTGCTAGAAAAATCAACTTGTGGGCTTAAGTGAGCAAACATAAACTCGCTTAAAGATTGCGCACTTTCGATGTATTCTTCAAATTTTTCTTTGCCGTATTGACGAATGTAAGTATCAGGATCTTCTCCATCTGGCAAGAAAATAAATTTGAGTTGTCTGCCATCTTCTAAATAGGGCAACGCATTTTCTAATGCACGCCACGCTGCATCACGCCCTGCACGGTCACCATCGTAACAACAAACAACCTGTTCGGTCGAACGAAAAATAAGTTGAATTTGTTCTGATGTCGTGGACGTACCTAAAGAAGCGACCGCATAATCCACGCCAAATTGTGCTAATGCCACTACATCCATATAACCTTCAACAACAAGTAATTGTTTGGGTTCATCGTTGGTTTGCAAGGCTTCATACAAACCATAAAGTTCCTTACCTTTATGATAAGTAATGGTTTCTGGCGAATTCAGATATTTCGGTTTTTCATCTGTTAATACACGCCCACCAAAAGCCACTGTGCGACCACGTTTATCACGAATCGGAAACATGATGCGATTTCGGAATTTATCGTAAATATTGCCACGATCATTTCGAGAAAGCATGCCTAATTCAATGAGTTTTTGTTGTTCTTCACGATTAACACCAAATTTACGCAGTACAGTATCCATTGCATTCGGCACAAACCCAATTTGGAAACGCTCAATAATTTCAGCTGAAAGCCCACGTTGTTGTAAATATTCTTGTGCTTGAGAATTTAATGGCAATTGGTTTTGATAAAACGTGGCAATCTCTTGCATTAATTCATAGAGATTTCGTTTGGTTTGGTAATTAGCTTGAGGTTTTCCGCTGTGATTAGCACGTTTTTCGTAAGGTATTTCAAGCCCTGCCATAGCTGCAAGTTCTTCAATGGCTTCGACAAATTCAAGTTTGTCATAGTCCATTAAAAAGGAAATCGCATTACCATGTGCGCCACAACCAAAGCAATGATAAAACTGTTTCTTTTGGCTAACTGTGAAGGATGGTGTTTTTTCGTGATGGAAAGGGCAGCAGGCTTGATAATCGCGGCCAGCTTTTTTTAGTTTTACGCGGGTGTTAATCACATCGACAATATCGGACTTTGTCAGCAAATCATCAATAAAGGGGCGAGGAATAGAACCTTTCATTGTCGAGCCTCCGTGATCGTGGTGTGAAAGTGCGGTCGTTTTTGGCGTAGATTTTTGTTGTGCTTAAAGTAACAAAACCGTGAGTCCAAAGGATTCACGGTTTGTCTTAACTCGAGTCAGAAAATACTATAAATTAGTATAAACGGGTATTGCGCGCGTTTTCGCGAGCGTTGCGTTTTGCGTGACGTTTTGCAAGTGTTGCATTTTCACGTTTACGAATTGTAGTTGGTTTTTCGTAAAATTCGCGAGCGCGTACTTCAGCTAAGATTCCCGCTTTTTCGCAAGAGCGTTTGAAACGACGTAAAGCTACGTCAAATGATTCGTTTTCACGTACTTTAATTACAGGCATAAGCCAATCACCTCAATGAGTTTAATTTAATTGCAATTTAAAATTTTATTTTTGCCAAAGCACCTGTGTGTAAATGACAAATTTAATAAAGGACGCAATTCTAATCTATTTTTAGGGAAAAAGTAAAGGATAGAATGCCAATTCACCTTAATATTTGTGGTTTCAACTGGTTAAAACCGCTTAAACAGGGTAAAATCGTGCAACATTTTAGGTAATAAATTAAGAAAATCAATGAAAATCTTAGGCATTGAAACTTCCTGTGATGAAACGGGCGTGGCGATTTATGATGAAGAAAAAGGGTTAATTGCTAATCAACTTTATACTCAAATTGCCCTGCATGCAGATTATGGTGGTGTGGTTCCTGAATTAGCATCACGTGATCATATTCGGAAAACAGCGCCTCTTATTAAAGCGGCATTAGAGGAAGCCAATTTAACCGCGAGCGATATTGATGGTATTGCTTATACGAGTGGCCCTGGGCTTGTTGGCGCATTGCTTGTTGGTGCTACGATTGCACGTTCTTTAGCCTATGCTTGGAATGTTCCTGCGATTGGTGTTCATCATATGGAAGGGCATTTACTTGCGCCAATGCTTGATGAAAATTCACCGCACTTTCCTTTTATTGCTTTGTTGGTATCGGGTGGCCACACTCAATTAGTGCGTGTCGATGGTGTAGGAAAATATGAAGTGATTGGCGAATCTATTGATGATGCTGCTGGCGAAGCCTTTGATAAAACAGCAAAATTACTTGGACTAGATTATCCAGGTGGCGCGGCACTTTCTCGTTTAGCGGAAAAAGGCACGCCAAATCGCTTTATATTTCCACGTCCAATGACAGATCGTGCAGGTCTTGATTTTAGTTTTTCTGGTTTAAAAACATTTGCCGCGAATACAGTTAATCAAGCGATTAAAAACGAGGGCGAACTGACAGAACAAACTAAAGCGGATGTTGCTTATGCTTTCCAAGATGCGGTGGTGGATACTCTTGCCATTAAATGTAAGCGTGCATTGAAAGAAACAGGCTATAAACGTTTAGTGATTGCGGGAGGGGTGAGCGCAAATAAAAAACTCCGAGAAACGCTTGCGCACTTAATGCAAAATTTAGGTGGCGAAGTGTTTTATCCTCAACCTCAATTTTGTACAGATAATGGCGCAATGATTGCTTACACAGGTTTTTTACGTTTAAAACAAGGTCAGCATAGCGATCTGGCTATTGATGTTAAACCTCGTTGGGCAATGGCGGAATTACCGGCAATTTAGGAGAAAAAATGGCGAAACTCTACTTCTATTACTCCACAATGAACGCTGGAAAATCAACGACGTTGCTACAATCTTCCTATAACTATCGTGAGCGTGATATGAACACATTAGTTTACACGGCTGCGATTGATGATCGTTTTGGCGTGGGGAAAGTTACATCGCGTATTGGCATTTCGCAAGATGCCTTTTTATTTCGCTCGGAAACCAATTTGTTTGATGAAATCGATGAACACTTAAAAAAAGAAAAAGTGCATTGCGTGCTGGTGGATGAAGCTCAATTTCTTAGCAAACAACAAGTTTACCAGTTGAGTGATGTTGTTGATAAACTCAAAATCCCTGTGCTTTGTTATGGCTTGCGTACAGATTTCCAAGCGGAACTTTTTGAAGGAAGTAAATATTTACTGGCTTGGGCGGATCAACTCGAAGAATTAAAAACAATTTGTTATTGTGGCCGCAAGGCTAATTTTGTTTTGCGTTTAAATGATCAGGGCGAGGTCATTAAAGAAGGCGCACAAATTCAAATTGGAGGCAATGATTCTTATCTTTCTGTTTGCCGTTTACACTATAAAGAAAAGTGCGGTCAAATTTAAATTAGTTTTTAAACACAACATTATAAGGACAATTTTATGCTAAAAAACAAAACTTTTGGGAGTGCGCTGATTATTGCAGGCACAACCATTGGAGCAGGTATGCTTGCTATGCCGCTTACATCAGCGGGCATGGGCTTTGGTTATACCGTGTTATTGCTCGTTGGCTTGTGGGCTTTGTTGGTTTACAGTGGATTGTTGTTTGTAGAAGTGTATCAAACAGCGGAGCAGTTGGATGATGGTGTCGCCACGCTCGCTGAAAAATATTTTGGGGTTCCTGGACGAATTTTAGCCACGTTGAGTTTGTTAGTTTTACTTTATGCACTTTCAGCCGCTTATATTACTGGTGGTGGATCTTTACTTTCAGGCTTGCCAACGGCTTTTGGAATGGACGCAATCTCACTTAAAACTGCAATTATTATTTTTACGGTGGTATTAGGTTCTTTTGTCGTTGTAGGAACGAAAGGCGTGGATGGCTTAACTCGCGTGTTATTTATTGGTAAGTTAGTCGCCTTTGCTTTTGTACTGTTTATGATGCTTCCAAAAGTAGCAACAGATAATTTAATGGCATTGCCTTTGGATTATGCTTTTGTGGTTTCTGCGGCACCAATATTTTTTACTTCTTTCGGTTTCCACGTTATTATGGCGAGTGTGAATAGCTACTTAGGTGGAAGTGTTGATAAATTTCGTCGTGCCATTTTGATTGGTACTGCGATTCCATTAGCTGCTTACCTTGTATGGCAGTTAGCAACTCATGGTGTATTAAGTCAAAGTGAATTTGTGCGTATTTTACAAGCTGACCCAACGCTAAATGGCTTAGTGAATGCAACACGTGAAATCACAGGTTCTCATTTTATGGGAGAGGTTGTGCGTGCGTTTTCATCACTTGCACTGATCACTTCTTTCTTAGGCGTAATGCTTGGTGTATTTGAAGGCTTAGGTGATTTATTCAAGCGTTATCATTTGCCAAATAATCGCTTTGTTTTAACTGTAGTCGCATTTTTACCGCCACTTGTATTTGCATTGTTTTATCCTGAAGGATTTATTACAGCATTAAGTTACGCAGGTTTATTGTGTGCGTTCTATTGCTTAATTTTACCAATTGGCTTGGCATGGCGTACACGTATTGAAAATCCAACATTGCCATATCGTGTTTCTGGCGGTAATTTCGCTTTGGTGTTTGCGTTATTAATTGGCGTCGTGATTATGCTCATTCCATTTTTAATTCAATGGGGATATTTACCAGTGGTGGCGGGGTAATATTTGATTTTTCCCTAGAGAAAACACTTTTCTTCCTCTGTTTGCAGGGGAGCTGCGAAGGTTGAGGGGAGATATAGAAAGCCCCCTTCCGCCCTTCGGGCACCTTCCCCCACAAGTAGGGGAAGGGAAGTTATTTTCTACAATTTATCCGAATGATGAATCATTACAAAGCGTTCCCAAAGCTGTTCTTCGGTTTCTTGATGTTCAGGATCGGGCTTAATACAGTTAGTGATTGGGCAAACTTTTTGGCAGGTCGGGGTGTCGTAATGACCGACACATTCCGTACAAAGTATAGGATCGATCACATAAATTTCATCGCCAATGGAAATGGCTTCGTTTGGGCATTCAGGCAAGCACATATCGCAGTTGGTACATTTGCTAGTGATGAATAATGCCATTGTGATCCTTAATAGAAAGTTGAAAGCCGCAAATTATAGCCGACAAAAACTTGATTGACAAAAACTTGATTGACAAAAACTAAACAAAATTTATGAAAAAACTTACTTCCATTCTTTCTCTTATTGTTCTCGTTATATTAGCAATTTGGCAATATTTTACCGATACAACCAAAACTAAACATCAATCATCTTCTCCCGTAATTGAGCAGGCGAAGCAAACAAAAGTATCTGAGCCTAAATTTGAGCCTAAATTTGAGACAAAGCGGACGGATATTGAAAAAAGTGCGGTAAAAAATCCAGATGTTTTTGCAAACTATGATGTGATTATGCGCAATGATCATATTGGGCAAAATGCAAAGGCACCGGTCGATTATTATATGTTGGCATTATCTTGGTCGCCTGGATTTTGTGATATTCAGCGTGAAAAATATGGCGATCAGTTGCCTTATTCCTCTCAATATCAATGTGGAAATAACCGCACTTTTGGTTGGGTTGTACATGGGCTATGGCCTCAAAATGCAAATGCTCGCACTGTTTCAGATCATCCTCGTTTTTGCAAAGGCGATTTACCCGCCTTGCCAAAAGGTTTATTAGCACAATATTTGGCGATTTCTCCGGGCGAGAAATTATTGCAAGGCGAATGGGAAAAACACGGTAGTTGCGCCTTTGATTCTGCCCAGCAATATTTTGCTAAGGAGCAGGAATTATTTAACGCATTAAAATTACCGAATCAAAAATTAAGTAGAGATGAACTTTTTGGTTGGATGAAGCAACATAATCCACAATTAAAAAATGCGTATTTGAGGGCTAGTCGAAATGAATTATTTATTTGTTATGATAAAAAATGGCAGGTAATGAATTGCCAAAGCAAATAAGAATTTCTTTGATCTAAATCGTTACAACCTAGCACGAAGTAGGTATAATACGAAAAGTTTTCAATTTTAATTTTAACTTAACAAGAGGATAGATTATGTCAGTAATCAAAATGACCGATTTAGATTTAGCGGGTAAACGTGTATTTATCCGTGCAGATCTTAATGTGCCAGTAAAAGATGGCAAAGTGACCTCAGATGCGCGTATTCGTGCGACCATTCCTACTTTAAAATTAGCCTTAGAAAAAGGCGCGAAAGTGATGGTAACTTCTCACTTAGGTCGTCCAACTGAAGGAGAATTCAAACCAGAAGATTCTTTACAACCAGTTGTTGATTACTTAAAAAACGCAGGCTTTAATGTGCGTTTAGAACAAGATTATTTAAATGGTGTAGATGTTAAAGATGGCGAAATCGTTGTTTTAGAAAACGTACGCGTAAACAAAGGCGAAAAGAAAAATGATCCAGAATTAGGTAAAAAATATGCCGCACTTTGCGACGTATTTGTAATGGATGCCTTTGGTACCGCTCACCGTGCGCAAGCTTCAACTTATGGCGTTGCAGAATTTGCGCCAATCGCTTGTGCAGGCCCATTATTAGCGGCTGAGTTAGATGCATTAGGTAAAGCATTAAAAGAACCTGCTCGTCCAATGGTCGCGATCGTAGGCGGTTCTAAAGTTTCAACTAAATTAGAAGTATTAAATTCTCTTTCAAAAATCGCTGACCAAATTATTGTGGGCGGTGGCATTGCAAATACTTTCATTGCGGCAGCTGGTCACAATGTAGGTAAATCTTTATATGAAGCTGATTTAATTCCAGTTGCGAAAGAATTAGCCGCAAATACAGATATTCCAGTTCCAGTTGATGTGCGTGTAGGTTTAGTTTTCTCTGAAACGGCAGCAGCAACAGAAAAAGCGGTAAATGAAGTGAAAGATGATGAATCTATTTTTGATATTGGCGATAAATCAGCAGAACAATTGGCTGAAATTATCAAAAATGCAAAAACCGTTTTGTGGAATGGCCCAGTTGGTGTGTTTGAGTTCCCTCACTTCCGTAAAGGGACTGAAATCATTTCTCACGCCATTGCAAACAGCGATGCATTCTCTATCGCTGGTGGCGGAGATACTTTAGCGGCTATCGATTTATTCGGTATTGCAGATAAGATCTCTTACATTTCAACAGGTGGCGGTGCGTTCTTAGAATTTGTAGAAGGCAAAGTATTACCTGCAGTAGAAATTCTTGAAAAACGTGCGAAAAATTAACCGCACTTTTCCTCTATAACATATTGATGGTGGCATCAAAAATGCCATCATCAATACAAATTCTTCAAATTGCGGGCTTGTCTCGCTAAACATAAAAAAGGAAACACAAGTATGGCTAAATTATTAGATATCGTGAAACCCGGTGTTGTAACAGGCGAAGATGTGCAAAAAGTTTTTGCTTATGCAAAAGAGCATAACTTTGCTATTCCTGCAGTAAACTGTGTGGGTTCTGACTCCGTTAATGCTGTGTTAGAAACTGCTGCTCGCGTAAAAGCTCCAGTGATTATTCAATTCTCAAATGGTGGCGCAGCTTTCTATGCAGGTAAAGGTATCAAACCAACGAGTGGTACTCGTCCTGATGTTTTAGGGGCGATCGCTGGTGCGAAACAGGTTCATACTTTAGCGAAAGAATACGGTGTGCCTGTTATTCTTCACACTGACCACGCAGCGAAAAAATTATTACCTTGGATCGACGGTTTATTAGATGCAGGCGAAAAACATTTTGCTGAAACGGGTCGTCCACTTTTCTCTTCACATATGATTGATTTATCAGAAGAACCAATGGAAGAAAATATGGCGATTTGCCGTGAATATCTTGCTCGTATGGATAAAATGGGTATGACCCTTGAAATCGAAATTGGCATTACTGGTGGCGAAGAAGACGGCGTAGATAATTCTGATGTTGATGAATCTCGTTTATATACTCAACCCTCTGACGTACTTTATGTTTATGACCAATTACACCCAGTAAGCCCTAACTTTACCGTTGCTGCGGCATTTGGTAACGTACACGGTGTTTACAAACCAGGTAACGTGAAATTAAAACCATCTATTTTAGGTGCATCACAAGAGTTCGTTGCGAAAGAACGTAATCTTCCTGCGAAACCAATTAATTTCGTCTTCCACGGTGGTTCTGGTTCTAGCCGCGAAGAAATCCGCGAAGCAATTGGCTACGGTGCAATCAAAATGAATATTGATACCGATACTCAATGGGCATCTTGGAATGGTATTTTGAATTTCTATAAAGCAAATGAAGCATATCTTCAAGGTCAATTAGGTAACCCTGAAGGCCCTGATGCGCCAAACAAAAAATATTACGATCCACGTGTTTGGTTACGTAAAATGGAAGAATCTATGTCTAAACGCTTAGAACAATCTTTCGAAGACTTAAACTGTGTTGATGTTTTATAATCCACAAAAATAACATAAAATACGACCGCACTTTGTTAGTGCGGTTTTTTATTTTAGCGGAGAAATTATGGAAAAGATCTTAGTTATTCGTAACGATAAATTAGGCGATTTTATGCAAGCATGGCCTGCTTTTGCAATGTTGAAAGCCTCAAATCCAGAGCTAAAATTAACCGCACTTGTGCCGAGTTACACTGCACCTCTAGCGGAAGTTTGTCCGTTTATTGATCATATTATTATTGATAGTAAAAAAAATGATAAAACGGATTTCAAACGTCTTGTGCAGGAAATCAAAGTGCAGCAGTTTGATGGAATGATTAGTTTCTTTTCCAATACCCATAATGGAAAACTCGCTTGGAAAAGTGGGATTAAATATCGCCTTGCACCTGCGACTAAATGGGTTCAAATTCTTTATAATCATCGTCTAACACAACGCCGCTCTCGTTCTGAAAAATCAGAAGCAGAATACAATCAAGATTTAGTCCGCGCTTTTTTGCAAAAGCATAATATGCCAATTGTTGAACCTAAACCACCTTATTTAACTTTTGAGAAAAGTGCGGTGGAAAATCAACGAATTTTATTGCAAGAGAGTTTAGGGCTTTCTGCGAATAAAAAATGGATCTTTGTACATAGCGGTTCTGGTGGTTCAGCTACGAATCTTTCTTTAGTGCAATATGCAGATTTAATTAAAGGCTTACTCGCTGAATTTGATTGCGATGTTGTGCTGACAGCAGGGCCTGGCGAAAGTGAAAACGCCCATAAATTGGCAGCTCTTGTGAATGATTTACGCGTAGTTGTTTACGATAAGAATAAAGGTTTAGTGGATTTTGCCTATTCTTTGGCTTGTGCTGATTTATTTATTGCAGGTTCTACAGGCCCATTGCATTTAAGTAGTGCTTTTAATATTCCGACCATTGGGTTTTATCCAAATAGCCGTTCTTCTCAGCCGAGACGCTGGAAACCCATTAATGATATAGATAAGCATCTTGCTTTTTGCCCACCTGCGGGAAAAGAGACTCAAATGAATTTAGAGTTAATTTCAATAGACAATGCGTTAGCTGAAATATCACTTTTCATACGGAATATGTGGCAAACGAGCAATAATATTTAAGAAGAATTGAACAACGCTGCCTATGCTGGTGGCGAAAAGGACAGTACCCAAGCCAACGACACCGCCAAGTAAAAAACCAAGCAAACAAACCGAGATTTCAAGGCTTGAGCGTACCACGTTGATGCTTAAATGAAAACGTTGGCAAATACCAACCATTAATCCGTCTCGAGGGCCTGCGCCTAAGTGACAAGTGAGATATAAGGCAGTTCCAAAACCATAGAGTAATATACCGATCAGACAGAAGATCATTCGTGAAAAAAGTGCGGTTGGCGGCGTCAGTATTTTTGTTGTGATCCCTAGAAATAGAGCAATAATGATAATATTTAATAATGTCCCAAGCCCAAGGCGTAATTTGAGTGGTTTCCATACCAACATTACTGCGCAACTAATTAAAAAAGATGACCAGCCAATATCAAAATTTGTCTGTATTGCTATGCCTTGTGAAAGTACAGTCCAAGGTGTCGATCCTAAACCTGACAATACAATAAGCCCATCTCCAATACCTAAAATAGAAAGAGCAAAAAGTAAGATTGAAATGGTTTTATATTGCACTGTCCATAATGATGTGGCAGCCCAAGATGTGTGGGGTATAACGCGTGCTTTTTTCTTCATATTTATTACCTTTTATATTCCGTTTTATCATAAAAGGAAAGACGCAAAAACAGAAATAATTTTGTCACTTCATTTATATCAAAAACATATTATTTATTTTGAGTAACCGTTTGCATAATGTTTATTTTCTAAAACTGTGATCTTCCTCACGTTTTCAAAATTGTCTATTTTGTTACCATTGCGTACAATACAAAACCATTTTTAAAGGGGATGTTATGTTAGCTTCACTTCAAGATATTCTCGATACGGTTAAAGCCAATAATCTGACTTATCATCAAAAATTAATGACATTAGGCAATATTGCTGAGCGTTTATTTGATCCTCGCGATTTGCTTGGCTATACCGATGAAGAATGGAGCTTTTTACAGAATCAGATGATTTGTGATTTATGTGAAGGTTACGCGATTTATCGCCCTCGCTATATCCTGCCTGATTACAATGTGTATATTAAAAAAGGCTGCGAATTTTTAGAGCTGCCGCCACCAAAAGATCTTGATGAGGCACTTGATGGATTATTGATTCTTTACTCCCACGTGCCATCCATTACAACTTATCCTGTTTATGTTGGTCGTCTTGATGTGTTGCTCGAACCGTTCATTACTGATGAAGAAAAAGATTACATCAAAATTAAACGCTTTTTAAATCATATCGACAAAACTGTGCCTGATTCATTTTGTCACGCCAATATTGGGCCTTATGATACGAAAGCGGGTCGCTTGATTTTACGCGCCGTGATTGAGCTTGAAGCGCCAACACCGAATATGACTATTCGTTATGATAAATCCAAAACGAGCCGTGAGTTTGCTGAACTTGCAGCAAAAGCCTGTTTATTAGTTTCTAAACCATCTTTTGCGAACGATGCTTACTATATTTCCGATCTTGGTGAAGAATATGGCGTAGCAAGTTGCTATAACGCACTGCCTGAATGTGGCGGTGCTTATACATTAACGCGTTTACGTCTAGGGACAATTGCTCGCACCTGTAAAAGTGCGGATGAAATGGTAAACGAATTATTACCACGTGTGGCAAAATGCGCTCTTTCGACGATGGATAAACGCCATAAGTTTGTAGTGGAAGAAAGTAATTTCTTTAACAGTTCATTCCTCGAAAAAGAAGGCTTTATCAAACGTACTAATTTTACGGGAATGTTCGCAATTGTAGGCTTGGCTGATGCCACAAATCACTTATTGCAATGTGAAGGCTTAAATGAAACCTTTGGTAAGAGCGTTCGTGGCGATGACATTGCCACAGCGATTATGGATAAATTGAAAGAAATTACTGATGCGCACGAAGGAGTTTATGCCGAACGCACTGGCAATCGTTATTTATTACACGCACAAGTGGGCGCAAGCAACCACGAAGAAGACAAACGCAACGCACCAGCGCATCGTATTCGTGTAGGCGAAGAACCGACTTTACTTGCGCATTTGAAACAGTCTGCACCGTTCCATAAATATTTCCCATCTGGTACAGGGGATTTATTCGCCTTTGATCAAACCTATGTAGATCACTGCGATGCGGTGGTGGATATTATTGATGGGGCATTCTCTTTGGGTTATCGCTATATTACCACCTATTTGAAAAATACAGATTTAATTCGTGTTACAGGTTATTTAGTGAAGAAAAGCGAAGTTGAAAAATATCGCAAAGGCGAAGTCGCATTACGCGATACAACTTGGTATGGCTCGGGTACGGATGAATGTGCCAACGTGTTTGATCGCCAATTACGCGATGAGAAAGATGTCATTGCTGAAAAATAATTGAAAAAATGACTGCACTTTCTGAGATTTTTGTGCCGTTGCATCGGATTATTCCGTTTTCAAATGTAGAAGGGCAAGGCAATCGTACCAGTATTTTTTTACAAGGCTGTAAACTAAATTGCTTGTATTGCCATAATCCAGAAACCATTCCACGTTATACGGAAAGTGCAAAATTAGTCAGTTTACAGTACTTATGTGATCAAGTGATGGAAGCTACGCCCTTTATTCGAGGTGTAACGGTTTCTGGTGGAGAACCCACTATTCATCACAAAAAACTTGTGCCACTCTTTAAGGCTTTACGTTCGCAAGGATTGACTTGTTATTTGGATAGTAGTGGCTTTTTTGAGTTTGATCGTGTTTGTTCGTTAATTGATGTCACTGACAAATTTTTATTTGATCTCAAAGGCGAGGGCATTGGCTTGCAAATACTTTGTTTCGATCGGAAAAATCAAGCAGGTATTGTACCACAGCAAGTGATACTAGAACGTTTGCATATAAAAAACGATAAACTGGAGCGGAATTTGCAAAATTTAGCTGCCTTGTTGCCATTAAATAAAGTGGAAGAAGTGCGGTTGGTTTTTTTAAAGCATTTTTTTGATGCGGAACATTTGGTGGGCAAAGTTGCTCAACTACTACGAAATTATCCTGATGTGGCATTAAAAATTATCCGCGTGCATAGCAAAGGCGTACGTGATGAAGCTGGGTTATCAGTGCATATCCCAAGTGTGGAAGAAACTAATGCGCTATCTGCTTATGCACGTCAATGTGGAATTAACAAGGTTTTGACTATTTTATAGACGTTTACAAAAAGTGCGGTGAAAATTCGCCGACTTTTCATAAGAAAACAAGTAGAATAAGCCGAATTTTATTAACTTAACTAATCTAGGGGAATCAAATGAGTGTGTTAAGCAGCATTTTGGGAATGGTCGTATTAATCGCTATTGCCGTGTTACTTTCTAATAATCGTAAAGCGATTAGTATTCGAACCGTAGTAGGGGCGTTAGCAATCCAAGTAGGATTTGCCGCCCTTATTTTATATGTGCCAGCAGGTAAACAAGCGTTGGGTGCCGCTGCGGATATGGTATCCAATGTTATTGCCTATGGTAATGACGGGATTAATTTCGTTTTCGGCGGATTAGCGGATCCAAGTAAACCATCCGGTTTCATTTTTGCAGTGAAAGTATTACCGATTATCGTATTCTTCTCTGGCTTAATTTCTGTGCTTTACTATCTCGGCATTATGCAAGTCGTGATTAAAGTATTAGGTGGTGCATTACAAAAAGCATTGGGTACGTCAAAAGCGGAATCAATGTCAGCGGCGGCGAATATCTTCGTCGGTCAAACTGAAGCACCATTAGTTGTTCGCCCTTACATTAAAAATATGACCCAATCTGAATTATTTGCCATTATGGTGGGTGGTACAGCGTCTATCGCGGGTTCAGTAATGGCAGGTTACGCAGGAATGGGCGTGCCATTGACATACTTAATCGCTGCATCATTTATGGCGGCACCAGCAGGTTTATTATTTGCGAAATTAATGTTCCCACAAACCGAACAATTCACAGATAAACAACCAGAAGACAATGATTCAGAAAAACCAACTAACGTACTTGAAGCAATGGCGGGCGGTGCGAGTGCAGGTATGCAACTTGCGTTAAACGTAGGTGCAATGTTAATCGCATTCGTTGGTTTAATTGCATTAATTAATGGTATTTTAAGTGGCGTAGGCGGATGGTTCGGCTATGGCGACTTAACCTTACAATCTATCTTTGGTTTAATTTTCAAACCATTAGCATACTTAATCGGTGTAACTGATGGTGCTGAAGCAGGTATCGCAGGACAAATGATCGGGATGAAATTAGCGGTTAATGAATTTGTGGGTTATCTTGAATTTGCAAAATATTTACAACCAGATTCTGCAATTGTATTAACTGAAAAAACCAAAGCGATTATTACTTTCGCGCTTTGTGGTTTTGCTAACTTCAGCTCAATTGCAATCTTAATTGGTGGTTTAGGTGGTATGGCACCAAGTCGTCGTAGTGATGTTGCTCGTTTAGGTATCAAAGCCGTTATCGCTGGTACTCTCGCTAACTTAATGAGTGCAACTATTGCTGGTTTATTTATCGGCTTAGGTGCTGCAGCACTTTAATTTATCTTAATCAATTAAAAAGTGCGGTAAAAAATGACCGCACTTTATTCATTTTTATTCATTATTAAAAATAAGGAAAAATTATGACTCCACATATTAACGCACCTGAAGGTGCATTTGCTGATGTTGTTTTAATGCCTGGCGATCCACTTCGTGCAAAATACATTGCAGAAACTTTTTTACAAGATGTTGTTGAAGTAACGAATGTTCGTAATATGCTTGGTTTTACAGGAACTTATAAAGGTCGTAAAATTTCTATTATGGGGCACGGAATGGGGATTCCATCTTGCTCTATTTACGCGAAAGAATTAATCACTGAATATGGCGTGAAAAAAATTATCCGTGTAGGTTCTTGTGGCACTGTTCGTATGGACGTGAAAGTGCGCGATGTGATTATCGGTTTAGGTGCATGTACTGATTCAAAAGTAAACCGTATTCGTTTCAAAGATAACGACTTTGCAGCTATTGCTGACTTCGATATGGCACAAGCTGCTGTTCAAGCTGCAAAAGCAAAAGGCAAAACCGTTCGTGTCGGTAACTTATTCTCGGCGGATTTATTCTATACACCCGATGTAGAAATGTTCGATGTAATGGAAAAATACGGCATTTTAGGTGTGGAAATGGAAGCTGCTGGAATTTATGGTGTGGCTGCAGAATATGGTGCAAAAGCATTAACGATTTGTACCGTGTCTGACCATCTTCGTACTCACGAACAAACCACGGCAGAAGAACGTCAATTAACATTCAATGATATGATTGAAATTGCGTTAGATTCAGTATTAATTGGTGATGCGCAATAATATCTTCTATCGAATTTAAGAAGTGCTTGAAAAACAACCGCACTTTTAATATAATCTGCGTCCATTATGAGCCGTTCGTGGCTCATATTTTTGTGTGGTGCAATATGTTGCACTGAAAATTATCGGGGAGCTATTTAATAGCGTTATTACCCAATTAGAGGAAAACTAAAATGGCAAAAAAAGTCCAAGCCTATGTTAAGTTGCAAGTTGCAGCTGGTATGGCTAACCCATCACCACCAGTTGGTCCTGCATTAGGTCAGCAAGGTGTGAACATTATGGAATTCTGTAAAGCATTCAACGCTCGTACTGAGAGCTTAGAAAAAGGTTTACCAATTCCAGTTGTTATCACTGTATATGCAGACCGTTCATTTACTTTCGTCACTAAAACTCCACCAGCAGCAGTATTATTGAAAAAAGCTGCAGGTATCAAATCTGGTTCTGGTAAACCGAACAAAGATAAAGTGGGTAAAGTAACTTTAGATCAAGTTCGTCAAATCGCTGAAACTAAAGCAGCAGATATGACTGGTGCGACTATCGAAACCAAAATGAAATCAATTGCTGGTACTGCTCGCTCTATGGGCTTAGTGGTGGAGGAATAATACGATGGCTAAATTGACTAAAAAAATGAAAGCAATCAAAGCTGGCGTAGATTCTACTAAAGCATATGAAATCAACGAAGCGATCGCGGTATTAAAACAATTCGCAACAGCTAAATTCGTTGAAAGTGTTGATGTTGCAGTAAACTTAGGTATCGATCCTCGTAAATCTGACCAAAACGTTCGTGGTGCAACTGTATTACCACACGGTACTGGTCGTGAAGTACGCGTAGCTGTGTTCACTCAAGGTGCTAACGCAGATGCAGCTAAAGAAGCGGGTGCTGATTTAGTAGGTATGGAAGATTTAGCAGAGCAAATCAAAAAAGGCGAAATGAACTTTGATGTTGTTATCGCTTCTCCTGATGCAATGCGTGTTGTTGGTCAATTAGGTCAAGTATTAGGCCCACGTGGTTTAATGCCAAACCCTAAAGTTGGTACTGTAACACCAAACGTTGCTGAAGCAGTTAAAAATGCTAAATCTGGTCAGATCCGTTATCGTAATGATAAAAACGGTATCATCCACACCACTATCGGTAAAGCAAACTTCTCTGAAGTTCAATTAAAAGAAAATCTTCAAGCATTATTGGTTGCTTTAAATAAAGCAAAACCAACTACTGCTAAAGGTATTTTCATCAAGAAAGTAAGCATCTCTACCACTATGGGTGCAGGTGTTGCTGTTGATCAAGCTTCTTTATAATTTAAAGAATTGATAGATTTTAAACCGCACTTTTTGAAAGTGCGGTTTTTTTTCATAAAATTTCTATATAAGTTTTAAACTTGACGAGAAAGCTGCATTCATTTAAAATTTACCGCCTTAAAATTAGCAAAGATTTAGATTGATTTTTAATCAATCTTGACTTTTATTGCTTAATTTAACCGTGTTTTTGATAGAAAGCACATCTACACAATGACAAATTCACCGTTATTTGTCGTTGTTTTGCTCAAGTTGTCGTTCTATGTAATTTGAGTTGTCACCCCACTATAGAAGTAAGGTTCAGAGTGCGGTCATTTTAACGGTCATTCACGTCACAGTTAGTTTGTGGCTAGGTCACTGAACAGTTAGCAGAGGAAAACCAATGGGTTACTCCTATTCTGAAAAAAAACGAATTCGTAAAGATTTCGGTAAACGTCCGCAAGTTTTAAATGTTCCTTATTTATTAACCATTCAGTTGGATTCTTTTGATAAATTTATTCAAAAAGATCCTGAAGGTCAGCAAGGTTTAGAAGCGGCATTCCGTTCTGTATTCCCTATTGTAAGCAATAATGGCTATACAGAATTACAATATGTAGATTATCGTTTAGAAGAACCTGAATTTGATGTACGTGAGTGCCAAATTCGTGGCTCAACTTATGCAGCAGGCTTACGTGTAAAATTACGTTTAGTGAGCTACGATAAAGAATCTTCTTCACGCGCAGTTAAAGATATTAAAGAAAATGAAGTTTATATGGGGGAAATCCCATTAATGACTGATAACGGTACTTTTGTAATTAATGGTACCGAGCGTGTTATCGTTTCACAATTACACCGTAGTCCGGGCGTATTCTTCGATTCTGACAAAGGTAAAACCCATTCTTCAGGTAAAGTGCTTTATAACGCACGCATTATTCCTTACCGTGGTTCTTGGTTAGATTTTGAATTCGATCCAAAAGATAACTTATTTGCGCGCATTGACCGTCGTCGTAAATTACCGGCAACAATTATTCTTCGTGCATTAGGCTATACCACTGAAGAAATCTTAAACTTATTCTTTGATAAAATTACCTTTGAAATCGCTGGCGATAAATTGTTAATGACTTTAGTGCCAGAACGTTTACGTGGTGAAACGGCTTCTTTTGATATTGAAGCAAATGGCAAAGTGTATGTTGAACGTGGTCGTCGTATCACTGCTCGTCACATTAAAGCATTAGAAAAAGATAATATCTCACAAGTGGTTGTGCCTTCTGAATATATTTTAGGTAAAGTTGCGTCGAAAGATTATGTTGATTTAGAGTCTGGCGAAATTATTTGTCCTGCAAATGGCGAAATTTCGTTAGAAACCCTCGCAAAATTAGCACAAGCTGGTTACACCACGATCGAAACTTTATTTACTAATGATTTAGATTACGGTCCATATATTTCTGAAACGCTACGTGTCGACCCAACTTATGACAAAACCAGTGCGCTTTACGAAATTTATCGTATGATGCGTCCGGGCGAGCCACCAACACCAGAATCTTCAGAAGCGTTATTCAATAATTTATTCTTCTCTGCAGAACGTTATGATTTATCTACAGTAGGTCGTATGAAGTTCAACCGTTCTTTAGCTTTTCCAGAAGGGGAAGGTGCGGGTATTTTAAGCAATGAAGATATTATTGCGGTAATGCGTAAATTGATCGACATCCGTAATGGTCGTGGCGAAGTAGACGATATTGACCATTTGGGTAACCGTCGTATCCGTAGCGTGGGTGAAATGGCTGAAAACCAATTCCGTATTGGTTTAGTGCGTGTAGAAAGAGCGGTCAAAGAACGCTTATCTTTAGGTGATTTAGATGCAATCACACCGCAAGACTTAATTAACCCGAAACCGATTTCTGCGGCAGTAAAAGAATTCTTTGGTTCTTCACAGCTTTCGCAATTTATGGATCAAAACAACCCATTGTCAGAAGTGACACACAAACGTCGTATTTCTGCATTAGGTCCGGGCGGTTTAACGCGTGAGCGTGCAGGCTTTGAAGTGCGTGACGTACATAATACTCACTATGGTCGTTTATGTCCGATTGAAACCCCTGAAGGTCCAAACATCGGTTTGATCAACTCACTTTCTGCGTTTGCACGTACTAATGATTATGGTTTCTTAGAAACCCCATATCGTAAAGTGGTTGATGGTCAAGTTACTGAAGAAATTGAATACTTATCTGCAATTGATGAAGCAAACTACATCATTGCACAGGCAAACTCAAACTTAGACGAAAATAACCGTTTTACTGATGCTTTCGTTACTGCTCGTGGTGAACGTGGTGAATCTGGTTTATATAAACCCGAAGATATTCACTATATGGATGTTTCAACACAACAAGTGGTATCTGTTGCGGCTGCATTAATTCCATTCCTTGAGCATGACGATGCGAACCGTGCGTTGATGGGTGCGAACATGCAACGTCAAGCAGTTCCAACATTACGTGCTGACAAACCATTAGTTGGTACAGGTATGGAAAAACCAATCGCACTTGACTCAGGTGTTGCGGTTGTTGCAAAACGTGGTGGTACCGTTCAGTACGTTGATGCGTCTCGTATTGTGATTAAAGTAAATGAAGATGAGACCATTGCAGGTGAAGCTGGTATTGATATTTATAATTTAATTAAATACACCCGCTCTAACCAAAATACTTGTATTAACCAAATTCCTTGTGTGAATTTAGGCGATCCAATTAATCGTGGTGAAGTATTAGCAGATGGTCCTTCAACTGATTTAGGGGAACTTGCATTAGGTCAAAATATTCGCGTAGCGTTCATGCCTTGGAACGGCTATAACTTTGAAGACTCAATGTTAGTTTCTGAACGTGTTGTTCAACAAGACCGTTTTACTACAATTCACATTCAAGAGTTATCTTGTGTTGCGCGTGATACTAAATTAGGTTCAGAAGAAATTACGGCGGATATTCCAAATGTAGGGGAGTCTGCATTAAGTAAACTTGATGAATCTGGTATCGTTTATGTCGGCGCTGAAGTTAAAGGTGGCGACATCTTAGTAGGTAAAGTAACCCCTAAAGGCGAAACTCAATTAACCCCAGAAGAAAAATTGTTACGTGCAATCTTTGGGGAAAAAGCTTCCGATGTGAAAGATTCTTCATTACGCGTGCCAAATGGTACATCAGGTACGGTTATTGATGTTCAAGTCTTCACTCGTGACGGCGTAGAAAAAGATAAACGTGCATTAGAAATCGAAGAAATGCAACTTCGTGAAGCGAAAAAAGATTTAACTGAAGAGTTAGAGATTTTAGAAGCTGGTTTATTTGCTCGTGTGCGTAATCTTCTTATTTCTAGTGGTGCGGATGCGGCGCAATTAGATAAAGTAGAGCGTACTAAATGGTTAGAACAAACCATTGCAGATGAAGAAAAACAAAACCAATTAGAACAGCTTGCTGAGCAATACGAAGAACTTCGTAAAGAGTTTGAACATAAACTTGAAGTGAAACGTAAGAAAATCATTAAAGGCGATGATCTTGCACCGGGCGTATTAAAAGTTGTGAAAGTTTACCTTGCAGTGAAACGTCAAATCCAGCCGGGGGATAAAATGGCGGGTCGTCACGGTAACAAAGGTGTTATCTCGAAAATTAACCCAGTTGAAGATATGCCATACGATGAAAATGGTCAGCCAGTTGAAATCGTATTAAACCCACTGGGCGTACCGTCTCGTATGAACATCGGTCAGATCCTTGAAACTCACTTAGGTTTAGCGGCAAAAGGTATTGGTGATCAAATCAATGCAATGCTTAAACAAAAACAAGAAGTGGAAAAATTACGTAGCTATATCCAAAAAGCATACGATTTATTAGGTAATGGTTCACAAAAAGTGGATTTAAGCACTTTTACTGATGAAGAAGTATTGCGTTTAGCGGGAAATTTACGTAAGGGCTTACCAGTTGCAACGCCAGTGTTCGATGGTGCAGACGAAGCGGAAATCAAAGAACTATTAAAACTTGGTGGATTACCAACTTCAGGTCAAATAACCCTTTACGATGGTCGTACTGGCGAGAAATTTGAACGTCCAGTAACCGTAGGTTATATGTACATGCTCAAATTGAACCACTTAGTTGATGATAAAATGCACGCTCGTTCAACAGGTTCTTATAGCCTTGTTACACAACAGCCATTGGGTGGTAAAGCACAATTTGGTGGTCAGCGTTTCGGTGAGATGGAGGTATGGGCACTTGAAGCATATGGTGCAGCCTACACCTTACAAGAAATGCTAACTGTGAAATCCGATGATGTGAATGGTCGTACGAAGATGTATAAAAATATCGTAAGTGGCAACCAACATATGGAGCCAGGCACACCGGAATCTTTCAACGTAATTATGAAAGAAATCCGCTCACTTGGTTTAAATATCGAGTTAGACGAAGAGTAATCACTGATTACTATAAATGGTGCTGATCCCTTGGCTCCACCCGTTTACGGGGGGAGCTGGCGCGAAGCGACTGAGGGGGGATTTATATCCTAAGCCCCCTTCCGCCCTTCGGGCATCTTCCCCCGCAAAGCAGGGGAAGGCAAGAGGAACAACAACATAAGATTTGAAATCGCCGAAGTGCGGTCAAAATTCTCCGAAATTTTTAACCGCACTTTAAACCTTTAACTCCGACAGGAGAACATTTGTGAAAGACTTAGTTAAGTTTTTAAAAGCACAATCAAAAACCAGTGAAGATTTTGATGTGATTAAAATTGGGTTAGCTTCCCCAGATATGATCCGTTCTTGGTCATTTGGTGAAGTGAAGAAACCTGAAACCATTAACTACCGTACGTTCAAACCTGAACGTGATGGTCTTTTCTGTGCGCGTATCTTCGGGCCTGTAAAAGATTACGAATGTTTATGTGGTAAATATAAACGTTTAAAACACCGTGGTGTGATTTGTGAAAAATGTGGTGTTGAAGTCACTCAAACTAAAGTTCGTCGTGAACGTATGGGTCATATTGAACTTGCATCGCCAGTTGCACATATTTGGTTCTTAAAATCATTGCCGTCTCGTATCGGTTTACTTTTAGATATGCCATTGCGCGATATCGAACGTGTACTTTATTTTGAAATGTACATCGTGACCGAACCAGGTATGACGGACTTAGAGCGCGGTCAATTATTAACAGAAGAACAATACCTTGACGCTGAAGATCGTTGGCAAGATGAATTTGAAGCGAAAATGGGTGCCGAAGCGATTCAAGATCTCTTAAAAGGTATGGATCTTGAATCTGAATGTGAAAAATTACGTGAAGAATTACAAGAAACTAACTCTGAAACTAAACGTAAAAAAATCACTAAACGCTTAAAATTATTAGAAGCATTTGTTCAATCTGGTAATAAACCAGAATGGATGGTTATGACGGTATTGCCAGTTCTTCCACCAGATTTACGCCCATTAGTGCCACTTGATGGTGGTCGTTTTGCGACTTCAGATCTGAACGATTTATATCGTCGTGTAATCAACCGTAACAATCGTTTAAAACGTTTATTAGATTTAATTGCGCCAGATATTATTGTGCGCAACGAAAAACGTATGTTACAAGAATCTGTTGATGCCTTATTAGATAATGGTCGCCGCGGTCGTGCAATTACGGGTTCTAACCGTCGTCCATTAAAATCATTAGCGGATATGATCAAAGGTAAACAAGGTCGTTTCCGTCAAAACTTATTAGGTAAACGTGTTGACTATTCAGGTCGTTCTGTAATCACTGTTGGTCCATACTTGCACTTACACCAATGTGGTTTACCGAAGAAAATGGCATTGGAATTATTCCGTCCGTTTATCTATGCGAAATTAGAAAGCCGTGGTTATGCTACGACAATCAAAGCGGCTAAGAAAATGGTTGAGCGTGAAGATGCGATCGTTTGGGATATTCTTGCAGAAGTTATTCGTGAACATCCGATTCTATTGAACCGTGCGCCAACACTTCACCGTTTGGGTATCCAAGCATTTGAACCGATCTTAATCGAAGGTAAAGCGATTCAATTACACCCACTCGTTTGTGCGGCGTTCAACGCAGACTTCGATGGTGACCAAATGGCGGTACACGTTCCATTAACCCTTGAAGCGCAATTAGAAGCTCGTGCATTGATGATGTCCACCAATAACGTGCTTTCTCCAGCAAACGGTGATCCTATTATCGTTCCATCACAAGACGTGGTATTAGGTCTTTACTATATGACCCGCGAAAAAGTGAACGGTAAAGGCGAAGGTATGTTATTGCAAGATCCTCGCGAAGCTGAAAAAGCATATCGTACAGGCGAAGCAGAATTACATTCTCGTGTGAAAGTACGTATTACTGAATATGTGAAGAATGAAGCGGGCGAATTTGATGCGAAAACCACGCTGACTGATACAACTATCGGTCGTGCAATCTTATGGATGATCGCGCCGAAAGGCATGCCTTATTCATTGTTCAACCAAACATTAGGTAAAAAAGCCATTTCTAAACTGATTAACGAAGCATATCGTCGTTTAGGTTTAAAAGAAGCGGTAATGTTTGCTGACCAAATTATGTATACCGGTTTTGCGTATGCGGCACGTTCTGGTTCATCAGTTGGTATTGATGATATGGAAATTCCAGCGAAGAAATACGAAATTATTTCTGCAGCGGAAGAAGAAGTAGCTGAGATCCAAGAACAATTCCAATCAGGTCTTGTGACGGCAGGCGAACGCTATAATAAAGTAATCGATATTTGGGCTGCCGCGAATGAGCGCGTAGCGAAAGCGATGATGGAAAACTTATCTCAAGAAGAAGTCATCAATCGTGAAGGTAATCCTGAAAAACAAGCGTCCTTTAACAGTATCTTTATGATGGCTGATTCTGGTGCGCGTGGTTCTGCAGCTCAGATTCGTCAGTTAGCAGGTATGCGTGGTTTGATGGCTCGTCCAGATGGCTCGATCATTGAAACCCCAATTACAGCAAACTTCCGTGAAGGTTTGAACGTATTACAGTACTTTATTTCAACCCACGGTGCTCGTAAAGGTTTGGCGGATACCGCATTAAAAACAGCGAACTCAGGTTACTTAACTCGTCGTTTAGTTGATGTGGCACAAGACTTAGTGATTGTAGAAGATGACTGTGGTACGCACGAAGGCTTAGTCATGACCCCATTAATTGAAGGTGGAGATGAAAAAGTGCCACTTCGTGAATTAGTATTAGGTCGTGTTGCTGCAGAAGATATTTTAAAACCAGGTACAGAAGAAGTATTAATTCCGCGTAACACCTTATTAGATGAAAAACTCTGTGATGTGTTGGATGCAAACTCTGTAGATAGCGTAAAAGTACGTTCTGTTGTAACTTGTGATACTGATTTTGGTGTATGTGCGAAATGTTATGGTCGTGATCTTGCGCGTGGTCATTTAATCAACCAAGGCGAAGCGGTGGGCGTTATTGCCGCTCAATCTATCGGTGAGCCGGGTACACAGCTAACAATGCGTACGTTCCATATTGGTGGTGCGGCATCTGCGGCAGCGAAAGAATCTAGTGTGCAAGTTAAAAACACTGGTACAGTGCATTTAATGAATGCAAAATTCGTGACTAACGATGAAAGCAAACTAGTATTAACTTCTCGTAACACGGAATTAACTATTACTGATGCATTTGGTCGTACTAAAGAACATTATAAAGTGCCTTATGGTGCGGTATTAAGCAAAGGTGACGGTCAAGAAGTCACTGCAGGCGAAACTATCGCAAATTGGGATCCACATACAATGCCAGTTGTCTCTGAAGTATCTGGTTTTGTGAAATTTGTAGACATTATTGATGGTTTAACTGTGACGCGTCAAACAGATGAATTAACAGGTTTATCATCAATCGTGGTTCAAGATGTGGGTGAACGTGCAACTGCGGGTAAAGATTTACGTCCAACTATTAAATTAGTTGATGCAAATGGCAACGATATTTTCTTACCTGAAACTGATGTTCTTGCACAATACTTCTTACCTGGTAAAGCAATCGTAAGTTTAGACGATGGCGCAGCAGTAAAAGTAGGTGAACCATTAGCACGTATTCCACAAGAATCTGTGGGTACTAAAGATATTACCGGTGGTCTACCACGCGTTGCGGATTTATTTGAAGCACGTAAACCAAAAGAACCCGCTATCTTGGCTGAAATTTCTGGTATCGTGTCTTTCGGTAAAGAAACTAAAGGTAAACGCCGTTTATTAATTACTCCTACAGAAGGCGAAACTTACGAAGAAATGATTCCAAAATGGCGTCAGCTCAACGTATTTGAAGGCGAAATGGTACAACGTGGCGACGTAATTTCTGATGGTGCTGAAACACCACATGACATTTTACGTTTACGTGGCGTGCGTGCAGTAACTGAATACATCGTGAACGAAGTGCAAGATGTTTACCGCTTACAAGGGGTAAAAATCAACGATAAACATATCGAAGTTATCGTTCGTCAAATGTTACGTAAAGCGGTAATTACTAAAGCTTACGACTCAGAATTCCTTGAAGGGGAACAAGTCGAAGTTGCTCGCGTGAAAATCGTTAACCGTCAACGTGAAGCAGAAGGTAAACCACCAGTTGAGTTTGAGCGCGAATTATTGGGTATTACCAAAGCGTCTCTTGCGACTGAATCCTTCATTTCTGCCGCATCGTTCCAAGAAACTACTCGTGTTCTTACCGAAGCAGCAGTGGCAGGTAAACGTGATGAATTACGTGGCTTGAAAGAGAACGTAATCGTAGGTCGTTTAATCCCAGCAGGTACAGGTTTTGCGTATCATCAAAATCGTCACAAACATCGCTTAGTTGATGATGTTGTAGCGAAATTATCTGAAGAAGATGAAGCCGCTATCGCTGATGAGTTTGTTATGACTGCAGATGATGCAAGTGCGAACTTAGCTGAAATGCTTAACATGGCAGATGATGCGGAATAATTAATTCCCTATATAAGAAAACCCGAATGAAAGTTCGGGTTTTTTATTTTTATGAAAATGGGTAGAGGTTTTATGCCAGAACAACAAGTATGTTTCTTCATAGAAATTCACAAAAATTTGAGACTTTTAGAAAAGTTTGTTGTTGATAGTTATGTTACACTTTGCTCAGATTTTTCAAAATAAGGATCATACTATGAATACAACAAAGCCTTTTCCTCTTCCAACAGGATATTTCGGTATTCCTCTTGGTTTGGCAGCCTTATCTTTAGCTTGGTTTCATTTAGAAAACTTATTTCCTGCTGCGCGAATGGTAAGTGATGTTCTTGGCATTGTAGCAAGTGCGGTCTGGATTTTATTTATTTTAATGTATGCGTATAAACTTCGTTATTACTTTGAGGAAGTTCGTGCAGAGTATCATAGCCCAGTTCGTTTTTCCTTTATTGCATTGATTCCTATTACAACTATGTTGGTAGGCGATATTCTTTATCGTTGGAATCCTTTAATTGCTGAAGTTTTAATTTGGATTGGAACGATTGGTCAATTACTTTTCTCAACATTACGTGTCAGTGAATTATGGCAAGGTGGTGTATTTGAGCAAAAATCTACTCATCCTTCGTTTTATTTGCCTGCGGTTGCTGCAAATTTCACCAGTGCAAGTTCATTAGCATTACTTGGCTATCATGATTTAGGCTATTTATTCTTTGGCGCAGGAATGATTGCTTGGATTTTTTTTGAACCTGTATTATTACAACATTTACGTATTTCATCTCTTGAGCCACCATTTAGAGCCACAATGGGGATTGTTTTAGCACCTGCGTTTGTGTGTGTATCTGCTTATTTATCGATCAATCACGGCGAGGTGGATACGTTAGCTAAAATCCTTTGGGGATATGGGTTTTTGCAATTATTTTTCTTATTGCGATTATTCCCTTGGATTGTAGAAAAAGGGCTTAATGTTGGTTTATGGGGATTTTCATTCGGATTAGCTTCTATGGCAAATAGCGCAACTGTTTTTTATCACAGTGATGTTTTACAAGGCGTGTCTATTTTTGTCTTTGTTTTCTCAAATGTAATGATTGGCTTATTGGTTTTAATGACAATCTATAAATTAACTAAAGGGCAATTTTTCCTAAAATAAGACATTTAAATTAACTAAGGCAGGGATTACCTGCCTTATTGATATATTCCATCTATTTGTCTTTTTCTATTTCAATTACTTCTACGCAATCAAGCGTACCCTCTTTAATTCGCCATTTCACATTAAATTCATACAAACTCATTCCATAAATACGATCACTCGGTTTACCTTGTTGATAGGCTGGGCGCGGATCTTGCTCTAGCACTTGGCGAATGAAACGACTTAAGTGCGGTCGTTTTTCTTCTCGTTTTTTTACCGCACTTTTGGCTTGTTCGGTAAATTCAACTGTCAGTTTTGCTGGTGGTTTTTCTTGGGCAAAGCTCGATTGCGCATTTGGCTCACTATCCGCATAGGCAATATAGGGTTTGATATCGAAAATTGGAGTGCCATCCACTAAATCCACCGCACCTAAATGGAGAAATACGTTACCGTTGATGCATTCTACTTGACGTAATTCGACTTTGGATAAACCAAGAGGATTTGGGCGATGAGTTGCGCGTGAAGCAAACACGCCAACGCGTTGATTACCGCCTAACCGCGGAGGGCGTACGGTGGGTTGCCATTTTCCTTGTTGGATTTGGTCGAATTGAAAAATTAACCAAAGATGACTGAATTGTTCTAATCCTCTCACGGCTTCAGGCGAATTATAAGGCGGTAAGAGTTCTACAATGCCTACTCCGTCTTCAACTAACTTAGGTTGGCGTGGTACGGAGAATTTTTCTTTATAAGGCGTGTGGATAATGGCGATAGGCGATAAGGTTAAATCATTCATAAATTGGGTGTCTTAGTGTAGAATACGCGGCTTATTGTAATCAAAAGTGCGGTCAAAAAAAATGATAAATGAAAAATTGAAAATGTGGTGGGAAACGGCTCGACCGAAAACTTTGCCCTTAGCGTTGGCATCGATTTTCACGGGTTCGGCATTAGGTTATTGGGCGAATCCACAAGGTTTTAATGGGCTTGTAATGGTGCTTTGTTTACTCACGACAATTTTATTGCAGGTGCTTTCTAATTTTGCCAATGATTATGGGGATCATCAAAAAGGTTCAGATACTGAAGAACGTATTGGGCCATTACGTGGCATTCAAAAAGGTGCAATTTCAGCAAAAGAACTGAAATGGGGATTAATTCTAATGGTGATGGCAAGTTTTCTTTCAGGAAGTTTCTTGATTGGAATCGCTTATGAAAATCTCTCAGATTTATTCGCTTTCGCTGGGCTTGGAATTTTAGCTATTGTTGCTGCCATTACTTACACAGTTGGGGTAAAACCTTATGGCTATATGGGCTTGGGCGATATTTCTGTGTTGGTATTTTTTGGTTTGCTTGGTGTTGGCGGTACTTATTATTTGCAAATTCACAGTATTGATAGTCACATTATTTTGCCTGCTATTGGTTCTGGCTTATTGGCAAGTGCGGTATTAAATATCAATAATTTACGCGATATTGAACAGGATGCGAAAGCTAGCAAAAATACCCTAGCCGTTCGTTTAGGTGCATATAAGGGGCGAGTTTACCACTGTATTTTATTAAGTGTGGCAGCCTTATGTTATTTAGCATTTGCGGTGGCAACGGCCATTTCTTGGACAAATTATTTATTTGTATTGGCAATGCCGTTGTTGGCTAAACATGCGATCTTTGTTTATCGCAGTCAGCAGCCAAGTGAATTGCGTCCAATGTTGGCTCAAATGTCTATGATTTCTTTATTAATCAATATCTTGTTTAGTTTAGGCTTGCTTATCGGCTAAATCGGCATATACTAAAGCAAACAACATTTCAACAATTGATAGGGGAAAGTTATGTTTATTGATACTTCAGAACTTTGCGATCTTTATGCAGAACAAGTGGATGTCGTGGAGCCAATTTTTTCAAGCTTTGGTGGTGTAAGTAATTTTTACGGTAAAGTCACTACAGTAAAATGCTTTGAAAGTAATGGATTAATTGCTGAAGTATTAGAAGAAAACGGCGAAGGTCGAGTGCTTGTCATTGATGGCGGTGGTGCGGTACGCCGTGGTTTGATTGATGCAGAATTGGCTCAACTTGCCGTTGATAATGGTTGGGAAGGCATTATTGTATATGGTGCAGTACGCCAAATTCAGCAATTAGAAAACCTCGATATTGGTATTCATGCCCTTGCGCCAATTCCAGTCAGTGCAGATGAAAGCAGTGCTGGCGAGAGTGATATTCCAGTGAATTTTGGTGGCGTAACCTTTTTCCCAGAAGATTATATTTACGCAGATCTGACAGGAATTATACTTTCGCAAGAGCCTCTAGATTTAGAAGATTAATTTCTACTTGATTAACATCTTAGTATTTAAGCTTTCCTATTCTAAACGGCGTATTATACTAAAAAATTAAATTGTAACTATATGATATATAAAACCCCGTTCAATTTGAACGGGGTTAAAAGTGCGGTAAATTTTTAATGTGTTTTATGGCTCGTGCTATACAAAATTTTGTCCGTATAAGCTAAAGCAATTGCCGACACTAAAAAGCCCAAGTGCAACAATAATTGCCACATCATCGTTTTTTCTGGCATATTGCTTGCATTCACAAAAGTTTGCAACATATGGATAGATGAAATGCCGATAATAGACATAGAAAGTTTAACTTTCAACACGGTGGCATTTACGTGGCTCATCCATTCAGGTTGATCAGGATGATTACGCGTACGCAATTTAGAGACAAAGATTTCATAACCGCCGATGGTTACCATCACAAGCAAGTTGGCGATCATCACGACATCAATCAAATTCAACACACCTAACATAATTGTGTTGGAATCCATATCATTTACATTAATCACTAACTCCCATAATCCTTTGATAAATTTATAAGAGTAGATTGCAAGGGTGACAATCAAGCCCAAATAAATCGGCACTTGCAACCAGCGACTAGCAAAAATTATTTTCGCGATAATATTCGATTGTTCGTTATATTTCGCATAAGGATCAACAGGTTTGTTTTCTTTCATAAGATTTTATTCCTAAATTAAACAGTGGGTTAAATAAACAAAAAAACCGCAAGAAAATAGCAGTTTTTTTGAAAATAGCAATAAGGAAATTGAGTTATTCTAATTTTATTTAAAAGTGTAAACAGATTCTCTTAACACGCAAGTTGGTTCTAAAACCAAAGTGCGGTAATTTTCATTAGGATTTTTAATTCGTTGCAATAGTGTTTCAACAGCGAGTTTGCCAAGTTCAGCTTTCGGTTGGCAAATGGTGGAAAGGGGAGGTGAGAGATAACGAGCCAATTCAATGTCATCATAGCCCATAATTGAAAGATCTTGCGGAATACGTAAGCCTTGTTGCTGAATAGCTTGATATGCACCAACAGCAATGGTGTCACTACAACAAAAAACTGCTGTTGGACGTGAAGATTGAGTAAGTAAAGATTGTATGCCAAGTACACCGCCTTCAAAGTCAAAATGACTTTCGACAATCCAATGAGGATTTAACGCAATTTTTGCTTCCGACAGCGCATTTTTATAACCTTGCAAACGATTTTGTGCGACAGATTTTTTGAGATTCCCCGTAATAATGCCAATTTTACGATGTCCTGCATCGATTAATGCTTTTGTCGCCAAATAGCCACCAAGTGCTGAATTTTCGAGTATTTTATCTGCATTTAACTCAGTAAACCACCAGTCCATCACAACCAGTGGCAGAGAAATGGCTAACTCTATATCAGCCTGAAAACGGCTATCACCACACATCAAAAGCAAACCATCCACTTGTTTGTGCATTAGAGTTTGCAGATTTTGTTGTAGGCGTTTGGCATCTCCACCCGTTGTAGCAATAATAAGATTATATTGATTTTTCTGACAATATTGCTCCACGCCAGCCATCACTTCCGCAAAGAAGGGATTATTTGTTGCGGTGACAAGTAGTCCGATAGTTTTGGTTTCGCGCACCTTAAGGCTTCGTGCAACAGCTGAGGGGGTGTAATTCAGTTCAGCGACAATACGCATCACTTTCTCACGAATTTCATCGCTAACAAAACGCGATCCATTAATGACATGTGAAACTGTGGAAGTCGAAACTTGCGCCAGTCGTGCAATATCTTTCATTGTCGCCATAAAAACACCCTAAAAATTCACCGCACTTTAAGCGTGTTCAAGAAATTCCAAAGTTTCTTGACGCGTTGGAATAGAGGATTGAGCCCCTTTTTTCGTCACACTAATCGCAGCGGCAGCTTGCCCAAAACGAATGGCTTCATCAAAGGCTTTTTCTTCCAATAAAGCCGTAACAAAACCGCCATTAAATGTATCACCAGCTGCGGTAGTATCTATTGCTTGCACACAAAAGCCCTTAATGATGCGGCTTTTACCTTTTCGACTGACAAACACACCTTTCGCGCCAAGGGTAATCATTACGGTTTGAATGCCTTTATCGTGAAAAACACTCGCAGCTTTCACCGCACTTTGCTCGTCGGTTACCGCTATCCCCGTCAGGATTTCAGCTTCAGTTTCATTTGGTGTAATAATATCAATCAAACTCAATAATTCGTCCGATAAAATCTGCGCTGGAGCAGGATTTAGCACAACCTTAACACCATTTTTCTTAGCGATTTGAGCAGCCAGCTCCACACCAGAAAGTGGGGTTTCTAATTGCATTAACAAGCAATCCGATTGTGCAATTTGCGCCTCACTTTGACGAACAACCATCTCACCCAAATGTGCATTTGCACCGCTAGCCAACACAATACTGTTCTCACTAGACTTGGCAACTTGAATAAATGCCATTCCCGTCATTTCCTGTGAAACGGTATTAATATGGGTTGTATCAATTCCTTCTTGCGCAAACGCATTTTTCATTGTTTTGCCTATGCTATCTGATCCAATGCAACTAATGAATGCGACCTTTGCCCCTAAACGAGCGGCTGCCACTGCTTGATTGGCACCTTTGCCACCATAGGCAATTTGATAATTTTGACCTGTTAGCGTTTCACCGGGTTTAGCAAAGTAAGGCACAGAAATCACATGATCAGCATTAATACTGCCAAGAACGGTGAGTTTTTTCCCTTTCATAATTATTCTCCATTACAAAAGTAGGCATATAAAACAATTAAACATCTGAAGTGCGGCTATTTTTACCGCACTTTTGAAGCTTAAGCTAAAACTACTCCACTTAAACCAATAAAAAACCCCGCAATAGTTGCGCTTAATAAATTAGCCAAAGACCCCGCAATAACAGCTCTAATTCCCAATCTAGCAATATCTCCTCGACGATTTGGCGCCATACCGCCAACACCACCAATTAATACAGCAATAGAACCAAAATTGGCAAAACCACAAAGAGCAAAAGTAATTATAGCCTTTGTTTTATCTGTAAGTTCCATTGGCGGATTTGCTCCTAAATAAGTAGAGAATTCAGAGTAACCGACAAATTCATTTACAGTTAATTTAATACCAATCATATGCCCTGCAACTTCAGCATCACTCCAAGGTACTCCCATAACCCACGCTAATGGTTTAAAAATCCACCCCAAAATCATGCCTAAAGAAAGATCTGGTCGATTAAACAATTCTCCAATTCCACCTAACATACCATTAACAAGCGCAATTAAAGCGATAAATGCAACCAACATTGCCCCTATATTTAATGCCATACTCATTCCAGCCCCGGCACCAGAAGCAATAGCTTCAAGCGCATTAGCAGGTTTATCTAATTCAACCTCTTCTATTTCGTCATTAAATTCTTCTGTTTGAGGATACAACATTTTTGCAAATAATAAGCCTGCAGGCGCAGCCATAAAGGAGGCTGCGATTAGGTAGGTTAAAGGTACACCTAATCCAGCGTATCCAGCTAAAACAGAACCTGAAATGGATGCTAGTCCTCCACACATAATAGCAAAAAGCTCTGATTCCGTCATTTTGCTAATATAGGGTTTTACAACCAATGGCGCTTCTGTTTGTCCAACAAAAATATTAGCTGCAGCAGACATAGACTCTGCTTTTGATGTTCCCAAGACTTTTTGCAATCCACCTCCAATTAATTTGATGACCCATTGCATTACACCTATATAATAAAGCAAGGAAATCAATGCAGAGAAAAAAACTATGACTGGAAGCACCTTAATAGCAAAAATAAAACCAACACTTTCACCCGATGCCAATCTACCAAAAACAAATGAAATACCTTCATTTGCGTAAGCAATAACTTTACTTACTGCATTAGACATACCCAAAAGGGCATCTCGACCAATAGGTACATACAAAATAAATGCACCAATAGCGATTTGAATTACTAATGCACCAAATACCGTTCTTACACGAATAGCTTTTCTATTATTGGAAAGGAGATAGGCTATGCCTAATAATACAAAAATCCCTAAGATACTAATAAATGCATCCATAGTTTGACCTCATTGTAAATAAAAGGAAGATAATAAAAATAAACTTTTTTGTTAATTTAATCGTTTGATTGCATCAATAATTAAATTCCAAAATCTCTCTTTATCTAGCTTTGTAGCTACTTTCGTATTGCAAAGCTTAGGTGGATAACGGAAATCAGCAACTGTCATTCCTAGGGTATGTGTACCAGTTAATTCAATATTAACTGGTACACTTACTGTTTCTATTAACGTTGGATCAATAACATAAGCTACAGCACAAGGATCATGAACTGGAGGATAATTAAAGCCTTGGGCTTGTTTATACATTTTTCCAAAAAATTCAAGTAATTCGACAACAAATTCAGCAGGCTTAGTATCAATTTTCGCGATACGCTCAACAACATCGGGGGTGGCTAATGCTTGGTGTGTTAAATCTAATCCAACCATAGTTACTTTCCATCCAGCATTAAATACAATATGCGCAGCTTCTGGATCAATTTTTATATTAAACTCAGCTACGGCACTCCAATTTCCAGTATGATACCCTCCCCCCATTAATACAACTTCTTTTACTCTCTCAATAATTTTCGGTTCTAATCTTGCAGCTAAAGCAATATTCGTCAACCCTCCTGTTGGGACAAGAGTAATTGTTTTCTCTGGGTGAGACATAATAAGATCAATGATTAATTCCACAGCATGCTTTTCATTGAAAGTTCGATTAGATTCAGGTAGTTTTGGACCGTCTAACCCTGATTCACCATGAATACTAGGTGCAACCTCAATTTCCCTAACAATAGGTCTGTCTGCGCCCTTCGCAAAAGGAACATTTTTCATTTGCGCAATTTCAGCAATTGCCAAAGCATTTCGTGATACTTTCTCTAATGTTTGATTACCTACTACAGTAGTGACTGCAAGTAGTTCAATCTCTGGATTACCATAAGCGAGTAACATAGCTATCGCATCATCATGTCCAGGATCACAATCTAAAATAATTTTTTTACGCATTCTTTACTCCTATATTTTTCATAGTCATAAACTGCTGACCTTCATATCGAAACGTTTCGACAAGGTAAATATAAAGAACAAAAATAGAAAAACAACTAAGAAATTTCAAATTTGGGATATTGATCACAAAATTTCTAGATAGGATAAAAAATTCTCCGACCAAATTTACATTCAATCGGAGAATAAATTATTGAAGATTTTCTTGATTTAAGACATTCAATCTAGCCAAATCCAGCTGATTATTCAATAAGTCCACATCGGGCATTGTTTTATTGGCTTTTGCGGAAAGGGTTTTAAATCGTTCTACTTTGCCAACTAAACCTTGTTGGCCAACAAGTGCGGTGACGGTGCTGTTGTATTGGTTGCTGACAGTGGAAAGCGTATTGCCGAGTTTGTTTAAACGCTCTGCCACCAAACAAATTTGGTTATAGATTTCGCCCGCTTTTTCAGCAATTTCTTTGGCTTCAGCATTACCACGTTCGATACGCCAGAGGTTTGCCACGGTGCGTAAAATCGGCATTAGCGTAGTGTGAGAGACCATAATTACATTGCGTTCATAACCGTAATTAAATAAGGCAGGATCAGCTTTTAAAGCCTCAATATACGCAGGTTCCACCGCAATAAACATAAGAACAAAATTCGGGCTGCACATGCCAATCAGATTGCTGTAATCTTTTTTATGCAGATCGTTAATATGGGTTTTTAATGCGGAAATATGTTCTTTTAGTAAACGCTCACGTTCAAAATCATCCTCAGAATTCACCGCATTTTCGTAAGCCACGAGCGACATTTTGCTGTCGATAATTAAGTGTTTTTCATCAGGTAAATTCAACACAAAATCAGGATAATTTCGTCCACCTTGTTCATCTTTAAAATGTGCTTGAGCGCGGTAATGTACATTTTCTTCAAGTCCTGCCAGTTGCAACGCTCGTTCTAATTGCACTTCGCCCCAGTTGCCTAACGTTTTCTTTTCGCCTTTCAGCGCAGAAGTTAAATTACTCGCCTCTTGCGACATATTCAGACCAATTTCCAGCACTTTTTTAATTTCCGCTTCCAAGCCTGCATTGCCTTTCACGGATTCGGAGTGAATTTCATTGACGCGTTTTTGGAAACCTTCAATTTGCTCACGGAAAGGCTTGAGCAAGGTTTCCAATGCCGTTTGATTTGATTGACTAAATGATCGACTTTTTTCATCCAAAATACGATTTGCTAGGTTTTGAAATTCCACACTCAACTGCAGCTTAGATTGTTCAAAGTTCTGTTGTTGCGCGGAAAAATATTTTTCTTTCTCTGTTAAGGTTGTTTGTAACCCCGTTAATTCTTGAGAAAGTGCGGTCAATTTTTCAGTCAAATTTTGTCGTTCTTGTGTGAGATGATGTATTTGTTCATCACGTTCAGTTAAACGATATTGCAGTCCTTGATTTTCAGTCTGTACTTTAATTGTTTGTTGTTCAAACTGGTTTTTAATGCTACTAAGTTCATCAAATTTACTGGCAAGCTGATTATAATCTTGAGTCGTTTTCGATAATTCTTGATGAAGATGTGTATATTTTTGCTGGCGTAGAATAAGTAATAAAATCAATATAATAACAACAGCTAACAAGCTGAAAAGTAACAAATTTTCTGACATATTTCTCTCTTAATGGAAAACACAAATTGTAGCGAAAAATATTATTTTAATTCTTGCTTTAAAGTGCGGTAAAGTTTTTAACTGATTTAGAATTTATGTCCATACAAAAATTAATTATTTTAGTCAATTTTGATGGCAATGCTTTAGAAAAACATTGTTGTATTTTAACGGTATTTATCTAAAAACTTGTAATACTGCACACCAATCTTTGTCGCAAGATCTTTGATAATTCGACCACCATAAACAGAAGGGACTTTCAGTCCTTCAAAAATAGATAAACGTTCATCGTCACCCAAAATCGCCTCAGCTACAATTCGCCCTGCAAGACCAGTCAAAGCAACACCGTGACCAGAATAACCATGAGCAAAATAAATATGCGGAGAAATACGACCAAAATGTGGCGTTGAGTTTAAGGTCATATCAATCGGGCCAGCCCAGCCATAATCGATTTTTACATTTTCAAGTTGCGGGAATACACACAACATATTTTTCCGCATAACCGCGACCATATCTTTTTCTGAGCTAGAATCACTACCAAAAAGCAAGCGATTGTCAGCACTTAAACGATAATAGTCTAATAATAAATTGTTATCGCACACTGACATGCCATTATTAATGACAGAATCAGCAACCGCTTGGCTTAACGGCTCTGTGGCGATAATAAAACTTTCCACAGGTAATATTTTACGATTAATTCCGTGATGAATAGATTTCGGGAGCGCATCAATATAAGCATTGGTGGCTAAAATAACGTCTTGAGAAATAACCGCACTTTTAGCTGTTTTAACCTCAACGCAACCATTTTTCTCAACCATATCCATTACAGGAGATTGTTCAAAAATTTGAACACCCAGATCGACACAAGCTTTCGCTAAACCTAAACAATAATTAAGTGGATGCAAATGCCCTGAATTACTATCAAATAGCCCCCCCACATAAATATCACTGCCTAAGTGCTGTTTTAATTTCGCCTTATCCCAAAGTTGCATATTCTGATAGCCAAAATTTTTATGAATTTCTTTTTCCATTTCAATTAAGTCATCCATTCGGCGTTCATTTAATGCTAATGTGGCATAGCCTTTTTTCCAGTCGCACTGAATGCCATATTTTTCAATACGTTCATCAATAATATCAATGGTCTCTAATGACATATTCCAAAGTTTATGTGCTTTATCTTCGCCAACTTGTTTAACGTATTCATCAATGCCTTCTTCAAAGCCATTAATTGCCTGCCCACCACTGCGACCAGAAGCACCAAATCCTACTCTTGCGCCCTCTAAGACAATGACTTTTTTTCCTTTCTCCGCCAGTTCTAATGCTGCAGATAAACCAAAAAATCCAGCTCCGATCACACATACATCAGCATGTTCAATTTGAGTGAGCGGTGGGAATTGAAAATCTTGGTTACGAGAGTCGAAATAATAAGAGCGAACGTGTTCTTGATAGGCAAAATTAAGCATAAAAAATCCCTTAGGAAAAAACTGGCAAAATCTTACCCCGAAAGGGAAATATGTCAAACCTTTTAGAAAAAAATGCTATACTGCACGCGCGCAAAATTTGCGCGTTTTATGATGAACGATAACCCTCGGAGGTCAATAAATTGAAAAAATTCTTTGCTCACTCACTCAAAAATCTTTTCCTTTCCACCACCGCACTTTTCGCGGCTTCCGCTTTTGCTAATAACAAACTTTACGTCTATAACTGGACAGACTATGTGCCTTCTGATTTAGTCGCACAGTTCTCTAAAGAAACTGGCATCGAGGTAATTTATTCTACCTTTGAAAGCAACGAAGAAATGTATGCGAAACTTAAACTTACTCAGAATACTGGTTCTAGCTATGATTTGGTGTTTCCATCAAGTTACTACGTAAGTAAAATGATTAAGGAAAAGATGCTTCAACCGATTGATCAAAGTAAATTGACCAATATTCATCAAATCCCTAAACATTTATTAAATAAAGAATTCGACCTAGAAAATAAATATTCATTACCTTACGTTTACGGCTTAACAGGTATTGAAGTTAATGCGGATGAGATTGATCCTAAAACCATCACTAGCTGGGCGGATTTATGGAAACCTGAATTTAAAGGCAAAGTTCTCATGACCAGTGATGCGCGTGAAGTGTTTCACGTAGCATTATTGCTGGATGGTAAATCGCCAAATACCACCAATGAAGAAGACATCAAAACAGCTTATGAGCGTTTAGAAAAACTGTTACCAAATGTAGCGACTTTTAACTCTGATTCTCCTGAAGTCCCTTACGTACAAGGCGAAGTTGCAATTGGTATGATTTGGAATGGTTCTGCTTATTTAGCGCAGAAAGAAAATCAATCTCTTCAATTTGTTTATCCAAAAGAAGGGGCTATTTTCTGGATGGATAATTATGCTATTCCGAATTCCGCTCAAAACGTGGAAGGGGCACATAAGTTCATCGACTTTTTACTTCGCCCTGAAAATGCAAAAATTGTTATCGAACGCATGGGCTTTTCTATGCCAAATAATGGGGCGAAAACATTGCTAAGCGCGGAAGTTGCTAATGATCCAAAATTATTTCCACCAGCGGAAGAAGTGGAAAAAGGAATTATGCAAGGCGATGTAGGAGAAGCGGTCGATATTTATGAAAAATATTGGAGTAAATTAAAAACTAATTAGTTTCTCAATTTAGAAAACAAAAAAGTGCGGTAAAAATTTACCGCACTTTTATATGTAAAATTTTTATCTTTAAAGAATAAAACGACTCAAATCTTCATTTTCAACCACTTCGCCAAGTGCATCCGCAACATAAGCCGCATCAATATTGACCGTTTGACCATTCATATCGCTTGCACTGAAAGAAATTTTATCCATTAAACGCTCCATTACCGTATGCAAACGGCGTGCACCGATATTTTCCGTTTTTTCATTCACTCGGAATGCAGCCTCAGCAATTTTCTTAACCGCCTCTGTTGTAAATTCAATATTCACCCCTTCTGTTGCCATCAACGCTTTATATTGTTCGGTTAAAGAGGCGTGAGGTTCTGTTAAAATGCGCTCAAAATCCGCCGCACTTAATGCGGTAAGTTCAACACGAATCGGCAAGCGCCCTTGTAGTTCAGGGATTAAATCTGAAGGACGAGCAACTTGGAATGCACCCGATGCAATAAATAAGATATGATCAGTTTTAACCATTCCGTGTTTGGTACTAACAGTCGAGCCTTCTACTAGCGGAAGTAAATCACGTTGCACACCTTCGCGCGATACATCTGCACCGCTATATTCACCTTTCTTACAAATTTTGTCGATTTCATCGATAAAGACAATACCATTTTGTTCTACCGCATCAATCGCTTTTTGTTTAAGTTCTTCAGGGTTAATTAATTTCGCGGCTTCATCATCAATCAACGCTTTCAACCCATCTTTAATTTTCATTTTGCGTTTTTTCGTTTTGTCTGAACCCAAATTTTGGAACAATGATTGCAGTTGATTTGTCATTTCTTCCATGCCTGGAGGAGCCATAATTTCAACCCCCATAGACACGCCAGCAGACACATCAATTTCAATTTCTTTATCATCTAATTGACCTTCACGTAATTTTTTGCGGAACGCTTGGCGAGTACTGCTGTGATTATCATGGCTTTCAACTTCGCCCCACTGATTTTTTGCTGGAGGAAGTAAAGCATCCAAAATACGCTCTTCGGCCGCGTCTTCAGCTCTTGCTCTGTTCTTCGCAATTTCCTGCTGGCGAACAAGCTTCATCGCACTATCCGTTAAATCACGAATAATGGAATCCACCTCTTTCCCCACGTAACCCACTTCGGTAAATTTCGTTGCTTCTACTTTGATAAATGGTGCATTAGCTAATTTTGCCAAACGGCGCGCAATTTCAGTTTTACCCACACCAGTTGGGCCAATCATCAGGATATTTTTTGGGGTTACTTCGTGACGCAGAGGTTCTTGAAGCTGCATACGACGCCAGCGATTACGCAGCGCAATCGCCACTGCACGCTTTGCATCGGCTTGACCAATAATATGTTGATCTAATTCAGAAACTATTTCACGAGGAGTCATTTCAGACATAGCTTTTTCCTTAATTCGGTAATTCTTCAATAGTGAAATTGGTATTTGTGAACACGCAAATATCACCCGCAATTTTCAAAGATTTTTCAACAATTTCACGTGCAGAAAGTTCGGTATTTTCCACCAATGCACGTGCTGCAGACAACGCATAGTTACCACCCGATCCGATTGCTAAAATTTGATCTTCTTCGGGCTGAACCACATCGCCAATACCCGTGATGATTAAACTTTCTTTTTCATCCGCCACAATTAACATCGCTTCTAACTTACGAAGTGCGCGATCTGTACGCCAATCTTTCGCTAATTCCACCGCACTTTTTAGCAAATGCCCTTGATGCATTTCAAGTTTACGTTCAAATAATTCAAAAAGTGTAAATGCATCTGCCGTTCCACCCGCAAAACCAGCAAGTACCTTACCATTATATAAACGGCGTACTTTACGAGCATTACCTTTCATTACGGTATTGCCTAAAGAAACTTGTCCATCACCGCCTACGACGACTTGCCCATTGCGACGTACGCTTACAATCGTTGTCATTGTTCTGTCCTTTTTATAAAGTGAAAAGTTGTTCGTTATATGGCGACAAATTGATTAAATTCAAGAGGGAAATTTATATTGTAGATTTATTCTTCACTCATAAATAAAAAATGTGAAGTGAATCATACTTTGAAACAGCAAACGATTGCTAATTATTGAATATAAGCTAAAAAAATGTATGATGTGAGCGGTTTTTAAATCAACGTTTGTGAGGAAAGGCAATGAAAAACGTCATGAAATTATCTGTAATCGCACTTTTAACTGCAGCTGCAGTTCCAGCGATGGCAGGCAAAACAGAACCTTATACTCAATCTGGCACTAATGCTCGTGAAATGTTACAAGAGCAAGCAATTCATTGGATTAGTGTTGATCAAATCAAACAAAGTTTAGAAGGTAAAGCACCAATTAATGTAAGCTTTGATATTGATGATACCGTGCTTTTCAGTAGCCCTTGCTTTTACCACGGACAACAAAAATTCTCACCAGGTAAACACGATTATTTGAAAAACCAAGATTTCTGGAATGAAGTAAATGCAGGTTGCGATAAATATTCTATTCCAAAACAAATTGCCATAGATTTAATTAATATGCACCAAGCACGTGGCGACCAAGTTTACTTTTTCACTGGCCGTACCGCTGGCAAAGTGGATGGTGTAACACTAATTTTAGAAAAAACGTTCAATATTAAGAATATGCACCCAGTTGAATTTATGGGCAGCCGTGAACGTACAACAAAATATAACAAAACGCCTGCAATCATTTCACATAAAGTTAGTATTCACTATGGCGATAGCGATGATGATGTGCTAGCAGCTAAAGAAGCGGGTGTTCGTGGTATTCGTTTAATGCGTGCCGCAAACTCTACTTATCAACCAATGCCAACTTTAGGCGGCTATGGCGAAGAAGTGTTAATCAATTCAAGCTATTAATTGACCGCAAGTTGGGATTTATCTTCCCCCAAAAAGTTAGATTGATTTAGTTCAAGGACTGAGTTCTGTCATTCACAGGGCTCAGCCCTTTTAGTTTCCCCTGAATGTGATCATGGTTGTAATAATGAATGTGCTCATGAATTTTTTTTTACAGTTGTTTGAACGTCTCAAATCGTTTGTCGTAATAACATTCAGTTTTTAATCGTCCAAAGAGGTTTTCCATCGCATTGTTATCTAAATAATTTCCTTTCCTTGACATATTCTGTTGAATGCTATTCTCTCGTAAAATTGCCTGATAACCGACCATTTGATACTGCCAACCTTGGTCGGAATGTAAAATTGGGTTTTGCGTCTTCAAGTCTTTTTTGTTGGTTGAGTTCTCCGCACGTAGTAAATTTTCCAATTCTAGTTCTTCCCCTCATGTTTTCGGTTTAGGTGGCATCTTAGGGTATTTCGGTTTCATGATTGGACGATTTTTAGGTTTGGGGATTAAGCCGTTTATACCTTGTTTTTCAAAGGCTTGCAGCCATTGACTAACAACGTCTGAATTGGTAATGACAAAATGTAAGTATGCGGATTCTGCAGAAAATTGCCCATTTTTAACCGCTTGTATCACGTTAAGTTTAAATTCAGATGAGTCATTTCGGTTTTATCCAGCACGGCTAACCCATTGATTCCACTATGATTAAATTGGTTAATCCAATGTCGTAATGCTCTGCTAGCAAGTTGAAAATGCCTGCGGGTAAGTGAACGATTTTTACCATTTTGAAGATCAAATTCGATGACTTGTTGCTTGAAAAGAGTGTTGTATTTGGTCATAAAAAATCTACACCTTAGTTGGTTATTTAGTCAATTTTTGGGGTGTAGATCATAAAGTGCGTTTTTTACTACTAACTTTTTTAGGTTAATCAAGCGTCTTCCTATTTTAATAAGGAATTATCGAGTGACAAATCTTCATTTTTATTTACACCTATACCGCGTGCGATAACATTTTTGGCAATTTCGTGTGCATCTTCTAAGGAATGTTCCGTATAGCTTCCGCATTGATAGATATTTAATTCGGGAATAGAAGCTTGATCTTGTACACCTAAAACATCTTGCATTGAAGCTAACCAAGCCTCAGATACTTCCTGTTCATTTGGTGTGCCAATCAAAGACATATAAAATCCCGTGCGACATCCCATCGGAGAAATATCAATAATTTCTATGCTATCGCCATTTAAGTGATCGCGCATAAATCCAGCAAACAAATGTTCAAGTGTATGAATGCCTTTTGGGGAAAGAATTTCTTTGTTTGGAATACAAAAACGTAAATCAAAAACAGTAATATTATCGCCTTTTGGCGTGCGCATCGTTTTTGCAATGCGTACTGCAGGTGCGTTCATTTTTGTGTGATCCACTTTAAAACTATCAAGTAATGGCATAAATTTTCCTTATAAATCAGTTGGTTAAGAAATAATTGAATAAATATTTATTTTTTACAAATTTTAATGAACTTTATAGTAAGGTTCATTGTCTTATAGAACAAGCAACTTGCAGTTGTTTTAATAAAATTGGTTCCTTAGGTTATTGCCCCACATTTATTGTGGGGTTTCTTTTATGCAAAAATTTTTATTTTGAAAATTTTTAAAAAATGTTGAACTTTCTTATAAAGCATTAGTCTTATAGTGTAAGCAACTTGCAGTTGTTTTAATAAAATTGGTTCCTTAGGTTATTTGCCCCACATTTATTGTGGGGTTTTTTCTTGCTCATTTTATAATAAGAATGGTGTACTCAAAAACAATAACGCAACATAACGAACCATTTTTCCCAGAAAGATAAAGAGACTACTCGTTACAAAATTTAATCTTAACCAACCAGCTATGGCACAAAATAAATCGCCAACTACAGGCAGCCAGCTCAAAAGTAAAGCAATCGCCCCATAACGCCGTAGCTGATTTATTGCCCATAAAGTGCGGTAATTTTTGGGATCGAATTTTGGCATCCATCGTCCAATTCCGTAAGTGGTTAAACTTCCTAAGCTATTTCCAGCGGTTGCAATCAATATTAGAGCTAATATATCTGCGTTAAATAAAGAACCTAACATTAATTTAGGTACAGCAAGTGCAACAAATATAACTTCTGAATTACCTGGTAATACTGTGGCACTCAAAAACGCACTGATAAACATAAAGCATAAGCTATTAGCCTGCCAAAAATCAGCACTAAAAAATGAAAAAATATCCATTATCTTGGCGAAATAATTTCTCGTGTGCGAACATCAAACACATCCATTCCCGCACTTAATCCTGCTTGCACGCCTAAATCCGCATCTTCAAATACGATACAACGACTTGGATTTGCTTGAATTAACTCCGCACAGCGTAAAAAAGTTTCTGGATGTGGTTTATGTTCTTTTACATCATCTGCACTGACAATGGCATTAAAGTAAGGTGCGATAGCCAGTTTATCCATCAACATATCAATAATTTTACGGTGTGAGCCAGAACCTAAAGCAATCGGCTTTTTCTGATGGAAGGATTTAACAATTTCAAAGGTTGGCAATAACTTTGATTGAGTCGGAATAAGTTGATAAGACAACTCACGTTTTGCAGCCAGCACATCCTCAATTCTATCCAATGGCATATTCGCCGCTTTCATCATTTCCCCCGCGATAGTTCGAACCGTCGCCCCGCCGAAGTTATACATAATTTGAAAATCAAATTCATAGCCAAATTTCTTTCCCACCATTGTCCAAGCCTGCGCATGCACGGGCATGGTATCAATTAAAGTTCCATCCATATCAAAAATCAATCCTTCATATGGATTGAAGATCTCGTAATCTAACATTTTTACATCCTTACAAATTTTTTTACCATTTTGCTACAAAACTGTGATCTATGCACTGTTTTATTTCAGTAAAGTGCGGTAAATTAGCGAACAAATTTTGAACTAACAAAAACAAATGCGGTTATTTAAGCAACTAGAACGTTGGAAAATTCGCAAGCAAATAAATCAATCTATTATTGATGTGATATTTCGTTTACGAAATCGATTAGCTCATTACTGGCAAGCTGATGTGAATACGCCTCAAGTGGATTTTATGCTGCTACACATTGCTTGCAGCTTAGGTCGAATAGAACGAGGAGGTTGTGTTTCTTCGCTTTATTCAGAAATGCTCGAAGAAATGCAAAGTGCGGTCATTTTTCCACAAGTTTTAGCTATTCATCAAGATTTACTCAAGTTAATGCCATTTTCCATTCCTGAAGCAGAACAAACTTATTTTTTAGCGAACATTCATTCTTTGGTTCTTGAACAGAAGCAATTAAAGCCTTTGAAATGAATTATGCGGAGGTGCATTCAATTTATGGTGTAAAACTGGACATTGATTCGGTAAATAATTCATCAAATTACTAAAAACATTAAGGAAATTTACCGCACTTTTAAGTAAAATAGCGTAATTTTTCAAAGAGATAATAAATATGAAAGCCAAATTAGTCAGTTTACTTGCGCAAGCAAATATAAAAATAAGTGATCAACAAATTCAGCAGTTGATTAATCTGGTCAATTTACTCAATAAATGGAATAAAGCTTATAATTTGACGTCAGTTCGTGATCCACAAGAAATGTTAGTTAAACATATTTTAGATAGTCTTGTTGTAAGTCCTTATTTACAAGGTGATCGTTTTATTGATGTCGGTACAGGGCCTGGTTTGCCTGGTTTACCTTTGGCAATTATTAATCCTTCCAAACAATTTGTCCTCCTTGATAGCTTAGGTAAGCGTATTAGTTTTATTCGAAATGCTATACGTGAGCTTAGACTAACTAATGTAACCCCCGTTTTAAGTCGAGTAGAAGAATATCAACCTGAAGATAAATTTGATGGCGTATTAAGTCGTGCTTTTGCTTCGTTAAAAGATATGACAGATTGGTGCCATCATTTACCAAAAGAAAATGGATATTTTTATGCATTAAAAGGGATTTATCAGGAAGATGAAATTAATGAATTGAATAAAAAATATACTATTCAAAAAGTGATTGAATTATCTGTTCCTGAACTTATAGGCGAACGACATTTAATCGTTTTACGTTAAAAAGTAACAAATAGATAAATTATTTTCTAAAAGTGTGATTTATATAACACTTTTTATGTGTTTTTAAGTTGAATCTAAAGCCAGCAAAGGTATAATCGGCGGGCTAAAATTATTTTGTAAAAGTGATGTCGCGCATTTTATCTCACGCTAAAAAAAACTACAGAAAAGCTATTGTTATTGAGAGTCTTTTGCTTGTAGTTTTTTATTTGCTTATTTATGGATGGCAACGCCAAAGTGCGGTAGATTTTAGTTACGGTTTTTTAAGTGCCTTTTTGCCTTTTTGTACATTTATATTTATCATTTTTTACAGAAAACAAAATTTTTCAACAAAACTGACCGCACTTTATCGTGCTGAAGCAATAAAGTTTATTTTAACGATGGTTTTTATCATTATTGCCATCAAATGGTTATTCGTTATCAATTTTATTGCGTTTTTTGTTGGTTTTTTATTGGCATTAGTGCTGAATAATATTATTCCACTTATTCTCAATAAAATTTAACTTTGGGTTATTCTTCTTCAGAACAAAGGATCGATTATGTCTGGACAAACAACATCGGAATACATTAGCCACCATTTATCCTTTCTCAATACAGGGGATGGATTTTGGAATGTTCATATAGATACGTTGTTCTTTTCTATTCTTGCTGCGGTTATTTTCCTATTTGTTTTTTCTCGAGTAGGGAAAAAAGCAACAACTGGCGTTCCAGGAAAAATGCAATGCTTAGTTGAAATTGTTGTGGAATGGGTTAATGGAATCGTGAAAGAAAATTTTCATGGTCCACGTAACGTAGTTGCGCCACTTGCATTAACAATTTTCTGTTGGGTATTCATCATGAATGCTATCGACTTAATTCCTGTTGATTTCTTACCTCAATTTGCAGGTTTGTTCGGTATTCATTATCTTCGTGCAGTGCCGACAGCAGATATTAGCGCAACTTTGGGCATGTCCATTTGTGTTTTCTTTTTAATTCTTTTCTACACAATAAAATCTAAAGGATTCAAAGGTTTAGTTAAAGAATATACGCTTCATCCATTCAATCATTGGGCGTTTATTCCTGTTAACTTTATTCTTGAAACGGTGACTTTATTGGCTAAACCAATTTCACTTGCTTTCCGTTTATTCGGTAACATGTATGCAGGGGAGTTAATCTTTATTCTTATCGCTGTAATGTATTCCGCTAATATGGCCATTGCAGCATTAGGGATTCCGTTACATCTTGCTTGGGCTATTTTCCATATTTTGGTTATTACCTTGCAGGCTTTCATCTTTATGATGTTAACGGTTGTTTATTTAAGTATTGCTTATAACAAAGCAGATCATTAATCGTTTTTTATTAACCAGCTCTAGGGCTAAAACTTAACTTCTATTGGAGAAAATTATGGAAACTGTAATTACAGCGACAATCATCGGTGCATCAATTCTTCTTGCATTTGCTGCATTAGGTACTGCAATTGGCTTTGCTATTCTAGGTGGTAAATTCTTAGAATCATCAGCTCGCCAACCAGAATTAGCATCTAGCTTACAAACTAAAATGTTTATCGTAGCTGGTCTTTTAGATGCGATTGCAATGATTGCTGTTGGTATTTCATTACTTTTCATTTTCGCAAACCCATTCATCGGTTTATTAAACTAATCACCTTATTTGCTTATCAACGTAAAACAAGCATAGTAAGGAGGACGTTGTGAATTTAAATGCAACATTGATTGGTCAACTTATCGCATTCGCACTTTTTGTGTGGTTTTGCATGAAGTTTGTTTGGCCACCAATTATTAATGCGATTGAAACACGTCAAAGCCAAATTGCGAACGCTTTAGCGTCAGCTGAAGCAGCTAAAAAAGAGCAAGCAGATACGAAAAATCTTGTTGAACAAGAACTTTCAGCTGCAAAAGTACAAGCTCAAGAAATTTTAGATGCAGCGAATAAACGTCGCAATGAAGTGTTAGACGAAGTGAAGGCTGAAGCCGAAGAACTAAAAGCAAAAATTATTGCACAAGGTTATGCTGAAGTAGAAGCAGAACGTAAACGTGTTCAAGAAGAATTACGTCTTAAGGTGGCTTCATTGGCTGTGGCTGGTGCTGAGAAAATTGTGGGTCGTTCTATTGATGAAGCGGCAAACAATGACATTATTGATAAATTAGTTGCAGAGTTATAAGAGGCTTAGCTTATGTCAGAATTAACTACAATAGCTCGCCCTTATGCAAAAGCTGCATTCGACTTTGCCATTGAACAAAGTGCGGTCGAAAAATGGACTGAAATGTTAGGTTTTGCTGCTGCCGTAGCTGAAGATGAAACGGTAAAAGCTTACTTAAGTAGTTCTCTTTCTGCACAGAAATTAGCTGATACAGTAATTTCTATTTGTGGCGAACAATTGGATCAATATGGGCAAAATCTTATTCGGTTAATGGCTGAAAATAAGCGTTTGAGTGCTATTCCTGCGGTGTTTGAAGAATTTAAACATCACGTAGAGGAACACCAAGCTATTGCAGAAGTTGAAGTAACATCTGCGCAACCATTGAATGCAACACAAATCGAAAAAATTGCAGCTGCAATGGAAAAAAGATTAGCTCGCAAAGTGAAATTAAATTGCAACGTGGATAACGCACTTATTGCTGGTGTGATTGTTCGTACTGAAGACTTTGTGATTGACGGAAGTAGCCGTGGGCAACTTACTCGTCTCGCAAACGAGTTGCAATTATAAGAGGAATACAAGATGCAACTAAATTCAACTGAAATTAGTGAATTGATTAAAAAACGCATCGCTCAATTCGACGTGGTCAGTGAAGCGCGTAATACAGGGACAATTGTTTCTGTAAGCGATGGTATTATTCGCATCCACGGTTTAAGCGATGTGATGCAAGGTGAAATGATCGCCTTACCAGGTAATCGTTATGCGATGGCACTTAACCTTGAACGCGATTCTGTTGGTGCTGTAGTTATGGGACCTTACGCAGATTTAGCGGAAGGTATGGAAGTTCAATGTACAGGTCGTATTCTTGAAGTACCAGTTGGTCGTGGTTTATTAGGTCGTGTAGTTAATACGCTTGGTCAGCCAATCGATGGTAAAGGCGAAATTGAAAATGATGGTTTCTCACCAGTAGAAGTGATTGCGCCAGGTGTTATCGATCGTCGTTCTGTTGATCAACCTGTTCAAACTGGTTATAAAGCTGTCGATTCTATGGTACCGATTGGTCGTGGTCAGCGTGAGTTAATCATCGGTGACCGTCAAACGGGTAAAACTGCGTTAGCAATTGACGCTATTATTAATCAGCGTAATTCAGGTATTAAATGTATCTATGTTGCGATTGGTCAAAAAGCCTCTACTATTGCAAACGTCGTGCGTAAATTAGAAGAACATGGTGCGCTTGCAAATACTATCGTGGTAGCTGCATCTGCATCTGAATCAGCAGCGTTACAATATTTAGCCCCTTATGCTGGTTGTGCGATGGGGGAATATTTCCGTGATCGCGGCGAAGATGCGTTAATTGTTTATGATGATTTATCAAAACAAGCCGTAGCTTATCGTCAAATTTCATTATTATTACGTCGTCCACCAGGTCGTGAAGCCTATCCAGGTGATGTGTTCTATTTACATTCTCGTTTACTAGAACGTGCTTCTCGTGTAAATGAAGATTATGTAGAAAAATTCACTAAAGGTGAAGTGAAAGGAAAAACAGGTTCTTTAACCGCACTTCCTATTATTGAAACCCAAGCTGGTGACGTATCTGCGTTTGTTCCAACTAACGTAATTTCTATTACCGATGGTCAGATTTTCTTAGAATCTAACTTGTTTAACTCAGGTATTCGTCCTGCGGTAAACCCAGGTATTTCGGTATCTCGTGTTGGTGGTTCAGCGCAAACTAAAGTTATTAAGAAATTAGCGGGTGGTATTCGTACCGCGCTAGCTCAATATCGTGAATTAGCAGCGTTTGCACAGTTTGCATCAGATCTAGATGATGCGACTCGTAAGCAACTTTCTCACGGTGAAAAAGTAACTGAATTATTAAAACAAAAACAATTCGCACCATTATCTGTTGCAGAACAAGCGGTTGTATTGTTTGCTGTTGAATTTGGTTATTTGGATGACGTGGAATTATCAAAAATTGCAAGTTTTGAGACCGCACTTTTAGATTATTCTAACCGTAATCACGCTGAATTTATGCAAGAGCTTAATAAAACCGGTAACTATAATGATGAAATCAAAGATACGTTAAAAAGTATTTTAGATGGTTTTAAAGCGAATAGTGCTTGGTAGTAACGGAGAGATAAGATGGCAGGTGCAAAAGAGATAAAAACCAAAATTGCCAGTGTACAAAGTACACAAAAAATCACTAAGGCAATGGAAATGGTGGCAACCTCGAAAATGCGTAAAACGCAGGATCGTATGGCTGCATCTCGTCCGTATTCTGAAACTATCCGTAATGTTATTAGTCATGTGTCTAAGGCAAGTATCGGTTATAAACATCCGTTCTTAGTTGAGCGCGAAGTGAAGAAAATCGGTATCTTGGTTATTTCAACAGATCGTGGGATGTGTGGTGGGTTAAATGTTAATTTATTCAAAACCACACTTAACCAAATAAAAAATTGGAAAGAACAAAATATTTCTACAGATTTGGGCTTAATAGGTTCAAAAGGGATTAGTTTTTTCCGTTCCTTTGGATTTAATATCAAAGGTCAGCTTTCTGGTTTAGGCGATACGCCCGTTCTAGAAGAGTTAATTGGTGTGGCAAATACAATGTTTGATGCTTATCGTAATGGTGAAATTGATGCAGTTTATATTGCATACAATAAATTTGTTAATACGATGTCGCAAAAACCTGTTGTGCAACAGTTAGTTCCTTTACCAGAATCTAAAGACGATCATTTAAATGAAAGACAACAGACTTGGGATTATCTTTATGAGCCAGAACCAAAAGTACTATTAGATAGCCTTTTAGTTCGTTATTTAGAGTCCCAAATTTACCAAGCGGTTGTAGATAATTTAGCTTCAGAACAAGCGGCTCGAATGGTAGCAATGAAAGCAGCAACGGATAATGCAGGTAATTTAATTAATGATCTGCGGTTGGTGTATAACAAAGCTCGTCAAGCAAGTATCACAAATGAATTGAATGAAATCGTAGCCGGTGCGGCAGCGATTTAAGAAAAGAGGAACGGTAATGTCAGCAGGAAAAATTGTACAAATCATCGGTGCGGTGATTGACGTTGAATTTCCACAAGATGCAGTGCCAAAAGTTTACGATGCATTAAAAGTTGAATCAGGTTTAACACTTGAGGTGCAACAACAATTAGGTGGCGGAGTAGTTCGTTGTATTGCATTGGGTACATCTGATGGTTTAAAACGTGGCTTAAAAGTAGAAAACACAAATAACCCAATTCAAGTACCAGTAGGCACAAAAACACTTGGTCGTATTATGAATGTGTTGGGCGAACCAATTGACGAACAAGGAGCAATTGGTGAAGAAGAGCGTTGGGCTATCCACCGTTCGGCACCGAGCTATGAAGAACAATCAAACAGTACGGAATTATTAGAAACTGGTATCAAAGTGATCGACTTAATTTGTCCATTCGCAAAAGGTGGTAAAGTTGGTTTATTCGGCGGTGCAGGTGTAGGTAAAACCGTAAATATGATGGAGTTGATTCGTAATATTGCGATTGAGCATTCAGGTTACTCTGTATTTGCGGGTGTAGGAGAACGTACTCGTGAAGGTAATGACTTCTATCATGAAATGAAAGATTCTAACGTATTAGATAAAGTATCTTTGGTTTATGGTCAAATGAACGAGCCACCAGGTAACCGTTTACGTGTTGCATTGACTGGTTTAACTATGGCTGAAAAATTCCGTGATGAAGGTCGAGATGTATTATTCTTTGTGGATAATATTTATCGTTATACCCTTGCTGGTACGGAAGTATCTGCGTTATTAGGTCGTATGCCATCCGCGGTAGGTTATCAACCGACATTGGCAGAAGAAATGGGTGTGTTACAAGAACGTATCACTTCAACCAAAACAGGTTCTATCACTTCTGTGCAAGCGGTGTACGTACCAGCGGATGACTTAACTGACCCATCTCCAGCAACAACTTTCGCACATTTAGACTCAACTGTTGTATTAAGTCGTCAAATCGCATCTTTAGGTATTTACCCTGCAGTTGATCCATTAGATTCAACTTCACGTCAGTTAGACCCGCTTGTTGTTGGTCAAGAACATTATGATGTTGCTCGTGGTGTACAAGGTATTTTACAACGTTATAAAGAATTGAAGGATATTATTGCAATTCTTGGTATGGACGAATTATCTGAAGAAGATAAATTAGTGGTAGCACGTGCACGTAAAATTGAACGTTTCTTATCACAACCATTCTTTGTTGCAGAAGTCTTCACAGGTTCACCAGGTAAATACGTGACATTAAAAGACACCATCCGTGGCTTCAAAGGTATCTTAGATGGCGAATATGACCATATTCCTGAACAAGCGTTCTATATGGTTGGTTCAATCGATGAAGTGTTAGAAAAAGCCAAAAATATGTAATCACTTCAAGTCATTTGAAGGAGAACAAAATGGCGACATTTAATTTAACAATAGTAAGCGCAGAGCAGAAAATCTTTGAAGGTGAAGTAAAACAAATTCAGGTAACTGGTGTGGAAGGGGAGCTTGGTATTTTGCCCGGACATACGCCATTGCTAACAGCAATTAAGCCTGGGATTGTTAAATTTACTCTTAAAGATGGGAATGAAGAAGTTATCTATGTTTCTGGTGGTTTTTTAGAAGTTCAACCAAATATTGTGACAGTATTAGCAGATATTGCTATTCGAGGTAGTGAATTAGATGCAGATCGTATTCACGAAGCAAAACGTAAAGCAGAAGAAAATATAGTATCTCACGGATCTGATGTAGATCACGACTTACTTGTTGCAAAACTTTCTAAAGAGTTAGCAAAACTTCGAGCTTATGAACTCACTGAAAAACTATTGAAAACAAGACGATAATTGAAAGTATAATATAGATGAAGTGAACTTCATTTAGTTTAAGGGCTAAGTTCTATAATTTTAGAACTTAGCCTTTTTGTTGTATGAGATTAATGATAAGTTTTGTCTGAAATTTTTATCTAAATTAATTAGGATAATATTTACTCTTTTTTAGATAAAAAGTGCGGTAAATTTTTAGTTTGTTTTTAACCTACAACAAAGGGTAAATAACCCGCACGAATCGCAAATGGAATGGATGTAATGATCACGCCTAATACCAATACGATAATTAAAGTCAGATTTCCTCCCCACACTTTGTATGGCAAATTAGCGTGGGCACGACGAGCTTTCCAAACAAGGCTAACTGGCAATACTACGGCGTAGAATGCAAACATTTGACCTGCGTAGCCTAGTGCTAAAATAAAACCTTCTGGGTAAAATAATGCAAAAACAAGTGGTGGAATAAAAGTCAGTAAACCAAGTGAAATTCTACCTGCTGTAACGTTAAATGAACGTTTTAGTAAATCTTCAATACATTCTAATAATCCTAATCCCACACCTAAGAAAGAAGTGATAAGTGCTAATGTAGAAAATAATTTTACCGCACTTGCGATCACATTGCTTCCAGTGATGGTGAAGGTTGCTTTTACTAAGCCATTTAAAGTCGCATCTTCTTTTAAGATTTGTAAAAATTCATTTTGTGTAAGCAAGCCGTGCGTGGATAGTTGCCATAGAATATAAGCACAAAGTGTTATGGCAGAGCCGACCAAAATAGAGAAGCGCAATGCTTTTACATTGCCATCTAAGTATTTATTTAAACTTGGAATGGAACCGTGGAAACCAAACGCCGTGAAAAATACAGGGCTTGCAGAGATAATTAAAGCCTTATCAATTGGCGTCGCCATTAAGTTATCAAATTTGATTTCTGGCAACATTAAGCTTAACACCACGGCAAAGGCAGCAAGCATAACGAAAAATAACACGCGATTAATTTTATCTACGCTATGTGTGCCGATGACGATAAATGAACCGAAAATCACGGTAAATAATAAGACGCTAACTTTATCGCCAAAACTTTCTGGTAATAAATCTTTTAGTAGTGAACCGCCACCGCTGATATAAGCGGCAATTAATGCATATAAGAAAATAATTAGCACGGCTGTGGCAATAATGCGTCCTGCTTTACCAAAATATTGTTCTGCAAGTGTGCCGATACCTGCATTACTTTCCGCAGTTTGATAGAGCTCAACGAATAAAAGTGCGCTAAAAGTTAATAATGCCCAAAGCCCCAATAACAAGATTAAAGTAAAGCCGAAGCCAATGCCAGCGGAAGTGAGAGGCATAGCCAACATTCCCGCGCCAATCATCGTGCCAGCAACAAGAAGTGTGCTGCCTACAGTTTTGTTCATTTTTGTTTCCTTATAGTGTAATAAAAAATTTACGATAATTGTATTGTATAATTTACACCGTGTAAACAACAGAATACAAAATATCTTTATTATTTACCGCACTTTTCTTTTCCCTTTCTGTGTTCATCTCGTTACAATACTTAGCGAATCAACTAAGACAAAGCTAAGAGAAAATAGGAGAACTTATGATTTACAGTATGACCGCCTTTGCACGCCTTGAAGTGAAAAAAGATTGGGGTGATGCGGTATGGGAAATTCGTTCCGTTAATCAACGTTATTTAGAAAACTTTTTCCGTTTGCCCGAGCAATTTCGCGGATTAGAAAACACGTTGCGTGAGAAACTTCGTCAAAGTCTTACTCGCGGTAAAATTGAATGTTCTCTACGCATTGAAACAAAAAAACAAGCAAATGCTGAGTTGAATTTAAATAAAGAGCTTGCGAATCAAGTGATTCAGTCTTTGCAATGGATTAAAGCTCAGGCTGGAGAAGGTGAAATTAATTTGACAGACGTGCTGCGTTATCCTGGTGTGGTGGAAGCGCAAGAGCAAGATTTAGATGCGATTAGTCAAGATTTATTGACAGCCTTTGATGATTTACTGACAGATTTTATTGCAATGCGTGGTCGTGAGGGGGAAAAACTGGACGACATTATTCAACAACGTTTAGATTCCATTGCAGTGGAAACGGATAAAGTGCGGTCACAAATGCCAGCAGTTTTACAATGGCAGCGTGAACGTTTATTGCAACGTTTTGAAGATGCTCAACTTAATCTTGATCCGCAACGTGTGGAACAAGAAATGATTTTACTGGCTCAACGCGTTGATGTGGCGGAAGAGCTAGATCGTTTACAAATGCACGTGAAAGAAACCACGAATATTTTGAAAAAAGGCGGTGCAGTTGGACGTAAATTAGATTTTATGATGCAAGAGTTGAATCGTGAATCCAATACCCTTGCGTCTAAATCCATTAATGCGGATATCACGGCTTCTGCGGTGGAGCTAAAAGTGCTTATTGAACAAATGCGTGAGCAAATTCAGAATTTAGAATAGGAAAGCAGAATGTCTCAATTTATTTCTCTTACTCAATATCAGCTGATTGAAGTACAGGGTGCGGATGCAGAAAAATATTTGCAAGGGCAATTAACTTCTGATGTTGTGCGATTAGCAAGTGGCGTAACGACACTTACAGCTCACTGTGACCCAAAAGGTAAAATGAATGCAATTTACCGTTTGTTTAAAGTAAGTAGTGAACAATTCTTTTTGCTCGTTAAGAAAGATATTTTGTCAAGCGGGCTAGATGCCTTGAAAAAATATGCGGTATTTTCAAAAGTCAGTTTTGATTTACGTGATTGGCAAATCATTGGCGTAATAGGTGAAAAATGTGGAAAAATTACACCGCACTTTTCATTAGAAATTGATGGACAGCGTTCAATTTTATTAAATGAAACTGAATTGCCCGTGAATTTTAATGGCGATGAAAAAATTTGGGAAATAGCTGATATTCAAGCAGGATTGCCAAATTTAAGTCCTCAAACGCAAAATGAATTTATCCCACAAGCCCTAAATTTACAGGCTATTGAGCAAGCAATTTCTTTTACCAAAGGCTGTTATATTGGGCAAGAAACCGTGGCACGTGCGAAATATCGTGGGGCAAACAAACGTGCAATGTTTATTTTTAAAGCGCAAACTCAGCAGGAAGTGGAAATTGGCAGTGAAATCGAAATGCAGATTGAAGCCAATTGGCGTAAGACTGGCACGATTACAAGTGCGGTCAATTTAGACGGTATTTTATGGTTGCAAGTTGTGATGAATAATGACATGGATTCAGAGCAACAATTTAGATTGCCGAGTAATGAAATACTGTTAGAGCGAGTGCAGTTACCTTATTCGATTACTGAATAAGAAAGCAAAAAAGATCAGGCATTAACCTGATCTTTTTTTGTATTTAGTAAAGTACACGCGCACGAATTGTGCCATCAATTTCCTTCAATTTTGTCAGTAATGGCGATGCATCATTCGTTTCTACATCAACGACAACATAACCAATTTTTGGGTCAGTTTGTAAATATTGTGCGGCAATATTGAGGTTGGCTTCGACGAAAATTTGGTTCAGTTTGTTCAATATACCAGGGCGATTTTCGTGAATATGCAATAAGCGTTTTGTTCCCTCGTGCTCTGGTAAAGAGACTTCTGGGAAGTTTACCGAAGAAAGGGTTGAGCCATTATCTGAATATTTAACAAATTTGCCTGCCACTTCAAAACCGATATTTTCTTGTGCTTCCGCTGTTGAGCCGCCAATATGTGGCGTTAAAATCACATTATCAAATTCGCGTAATGGCGAGACAAATTCTTCATTAATTGAAGCAGGTTCAACGGGGAATACATCAATTGCGGCACCCTGAAGTTTCCCGTCTTTTAAGGCTTGAGCGAGAGCATCAATATCTACCACAGTGCCACGCGCAGCATTGATCAAAATTGCCCCTTGTTTTAATTGTGCGATACGCGTTGCGTTCATTAAGTTTTTGGTAGATGGCAGTTCTGGCACATGTAATGAAACCACATCGCAAGAACTGAGTAATTCTTCAAGGCTACGAACCTGTTTTGCATTACCGAGCGGAAGTTTATTTTCAATATCATAGAAATACACATCCATGCCTAATGATTCGGCAATAATACTTAATTGTGAACCAATGTGGCCGTAACCAATAATGCCTAATTTTTTACCCCGCACTTCATAAGAGCCAGTCGCGGATTTATTCCAAACACCACGATGTACTTCGGCATTAGCCTGTGGCACATTACGCATAAGTAATAAAATCTCGCCTAATACAAGTTCTGCGACGGAACGAGTGTTTGAGAATGGGGCATTAAATACAGGAATTCCACGCGCTTTTGCCGCATTTAAATCCACTTGATTTGTACCAATGCAGAAACATCCAACTGCGATTAATTTGGGTGCAGCTTCAATCATTTCTGCGGTTAAATGGGTGCGAGAACGCAAGCCAATAAAGTGTGCATCTTTAATGGCTTCTTTTAATTCATCGCCATCCAGTGCTTTTTTATAGTAATCAATATTGCTATAGCCTGCCGCGTGGAGCGTATCAAGTGCGCTTTGATGCACACCTTCAAACAATACAAATTTAATTTTTGATTTGTCGAGTGAAACTTTGTTTGTCATATTTGCTTCCTTATGATTTTTATTATGAATTAGTCAATAATTTTGGCACCTTCAGGCGTGCCGACGATTACAACATCTGCGCCACGCAATGCGAATATCCCATTAGTGACGACACCTGCAACATTGTTTAATTCTTTTTCCATTTCAACTGGATTTAAAATACTGAAGTTGTGTACATCTAAAATCACATTGCCATTATCTGTAACCACGCCTTCACGATACTCAGGTGCGCCACCAAGTGCGACTAATTTTCTGCCCACTTGTGAACGAGCCATTGGAATAACTTCAACTGGCAATGGGAAAGTCGAACCTAACACATCCACTTGTTTACTAGAATCTACAATACAAATAAATTTTTTCGCTAATGCAGCGACAATTTTTTCACGAGTGAGTGCCGCACCGCCGCCTTTAATCATCATTTTTTGTGGATTGATTTCATCTGCACCATCCACATAAATATCTAAGCTAGAGACATCATTTGCATTAAATACTTCGATCCCTTGTTTACGTAATAATTCTTCTGATGCTTTTGAAGCCGCAACTGCGCCTTGAATTTTATTTTTGATTGTACCCAAAGCCTCAATAAAGCAGTTCACTGTGGAGCCACTGCCCACGCCAACAATTGTGTCAGCTTTTACATATTCTAATGCAGCTTGTGCGGCGAGTTTTTTCATTTCTAATTGATCCATTTCTTTTCCTTATCTTAATAAGTAAACGATTGCGTTACTTTATTACGAGCCTATCTAATAAACAAGTATAATTTTTTAGCGGACGTTTTTCTCAAGCAATGTTATTTCACGACTAAGTTATTTCAGGACTAGGCTATTCTTCCGTTAAAAATAATTCCAATAGTTCATTGAGAAATAATTTGCCTTGCTCAGTGATTTGCCAAGAATCAGCGTTTCCCACAATATAGTTTTGTTGAATGGCAAAATCAATTTGATTTTTTACCGCACTTTGCGACAAGCCTGTGTAATCTTCAAATTCTTGTTTGGGTACCGCTTCTAACAAACGAAAGCGATTCATAAAAAACTCAAAAGGGCGGTCAATTTCTTGCACGTTTTTTTCTTCGTAAAGATATTCGCCACGCAAATAACCTTTCGGGTGTTTGGTTTTAGAAAAGCGAGTAATCTCGCCATTCGGAAACGTCAATTTCCCGTGTGCGCCACAGCCAATGGCTAAATAATCCCCAAACCGCCAATAATTCAAATTATGTTTACACTGAAAACCTGTTTTTGCGTAAGCTGAGGTTTCATATTGCTGGTAGCCTGCCGCCGTTAAAAGTTGGTGACCTTGCTCAAAAATATCCCAAAGCGCATCATCATCTGGCAATTTAGGTGGGCGGTAAGCAAACATCGTATTTGGCTCAATAGTGAGCTGATACCAAGAAATATGGGGAGGGGATAGCTCAATCGCTTGACGAAGATCATCTAAAGCTTCTTCCAACGTTTGGTTCGGTAAGCCGTGCATTAAATCTAAATTGAAACTTTTTAGTCCAGAAACTTTCGCTAAATTGACCGCACTTTTTGCCTCTGTTGCATTATGAATTCGCCCAAGACGCTGTAATTTGTCATCATTAAAACTTTGTATTCCCATAGAAATTCGCGTAATGCCTGCAGATACATAACCTTTAAAACGTTCAGCTTCTACCGTGCCAGGATTAGCTTCTAATGTAATTTCAATGTTATCTTCAAAATCAATCTGTTTTTTTATTTCTTTTAAGAGGTGGGCAATACTTTCTGACGAAAACAAACTTGGCGTACCGCCACCAATAAAAATCGAATGGAGTTTTCGTTGTTGAATGGAATTTTTAAAGCGTTGTAAATCAGCCTGCAAATCTTGCAGAAGATGATAAATATAGTCTTGTTCTGGTATATCGCCTTTTTGTGCGTGTGAATTAAAATCACAATAAGGACATTTTTGAACGCACCAAGGAATATGTATATACAAGGAAAGTGGAGGAAGTTGTAGCATTGTGTTATTAACAAGTTTTCAATTTGGAAAAGTATAAATTAACCTTGTGTAAAGATGAAATTTTCATCTCTAAAGTCAATAAAAGGGCTTGTTTTCACAAGCCCTAAAACATTCAATTAATTGACCGCTCTTTCCGATTTACTCGTCACTTTACGGCGTGGTGCTTTAGGTTTAGCCTCCACTTTAACAAATTCAATGCCTTCTGGTGGATTTTCCAACGCAAGACCAAGCACTTCATCAATGGTTTCTACCGCATGAATTGCAAGATTTTGTTTCACGTTTTCTGGAATTTCTTCGAGATCTTTAACGTTTTCTTTTGGAATTAATACGGTTTTAATTCCACCACGATGTGCTGCAAGAAGTTTTTCTTTTAATCCACCGATTGGTAATACTTTACCACGTAAACTGATTTCTCCCGTCATTGCCACATCAGCACGCACAGGATTACCTGTTAAACAAGAAATTAATGCAGTACACATTGCAATACCTGCACTTGGGCCATCTTTTGGTGTTGCACCATCTGGCACGTGAATGTGAATGTCACGTTTTTCGTGGAATTCAGCATTGATACCCAGTTTATCCGCACGAGCACGCACAACGGTCATTGCCGCTTGAATGGATTCTTTCATCACATCGCCTAATGAACCAGTGAAAGAAAGTTTTCCTTTGCCCACAACAGAGGCAGTTTCAATAGTGAGTAAATCGCCCCCCACTTCTGTCCAAGCTAAGCCAGTTACTTCGCCAATACGGTTTTGCGTGTCAGCTTTACCAAATTCAAAACGTTTTACGCCAAGATAATCGTGCAGATTATCTGAATTTACCGTGATAGATTTAAGTTTTGGATTTACTAATAAATTTTTCACGGCTTTACGGCAGATTTTTGAAATTTCACGTTCTAATCCACGTACGCCCGCTTCACGTGTGTAATAGCGGATAATATCTAAAATTGCACTTTCTTCTACGGTAAGTTCGCCTTTCTTTAAACCATTACGTTCAATTTGTTTTGCTAATAAATGGCGCATTGCGATATTAAGTTTTTCATCTTCTGTATAACCAGAAAGACGAATAACTTCCATACGATCCAATAATGGGCCTGGAATATTCATAGAGTTTGATGTTGCCACAAACATCACATCAGAAAGATCATAATCCACTTCTAAATAGTGATCGTTAAATGTGGTGTTTTGCTCGGGATCTAATACTTCAAGCAACGCTGATGCAGGATCACCTCGCATATCGGATGCCATTTTGTCGATTTCATCAAGCAAGAATAATGGATTTTTTACGCCCACTTTTGCCATCTTTTGAATTAATTTACCTGGCAATGCACCAATATAGGTTTTACGGTGACCACGGATTTCTGCTTCATCACGCACGCCGCCTAATGCCATACGTACATATTTACGACCAGTAGCATTGGCAATAGACTGACCAAGAGAAGTTTTACCTACACCTGGAGGACCAACTAAACAAAGAATCGGGCCTTTCACTTTGTTTAAACGCGCTTGTACTGCTAAATATTCAAGAATGCGTTCTTTTACGCGATCTAAACCATAGTGATCGGTATCTAAAACTTGCTGTGCTTTAACAATGTCTTTTTTCACTTTAGAACGTTGATGCCAAGGCACTTGGATCATCCATTCAATATAACTGCGTATTACCGTTGCTTCAGAAGACATGGCTGACATCATTTTAAGTTTTTGTAATTCATTTTCTACTTTGTCGCGTACATCAGCTGGCATGCCTGCCGCTTCCACCTTTTGATGCAGTTGTTCAACTTCATCAATGGTATCTTCATTTTCGCCACCATCCATTTCTTTACGAATGGCTTTAATTTGCTCGTTCAAATAATAGTTACGCTGGCTTTTCTCCATTTGTTTTTTGACACGACCGCGAATCCGTTTTTCCACTTGGAGAATATCAGCCTCTGATTCCATCATACCAAGCAAATATTCTAAACGTTCTTGCACATTAGCGAGTTCTAACGCATTTTGTTTATGGCGAATGCTTACAGGGAGATGGGCAGCCATTGTGTCAGCTAAGCGATCAACATCATCAATACGTTGAAGGGCATTGAGAATATCTGTAGGCACTTTTTTGTTGAGGGTAAGATAATTTTCAAACTCAGAAAGCACCGCACTTTTTGCCACTACTAACTCTTTTTCATCGCCATAAGTGGTTTCAATAGGGGTAATTTTTGCGGAAAAGTACTTTTCGCCGTCTTCAAGGTTGTTAATTTTCGCGCGATTTTGACCTTCAACTAGCACTTTTACTGTGCCATCAGGTAATTTTAATAACTGAATAATGTTAGCAATAGTACCCACATCAAATAAATCTTCAGGGGTCGGTTCTTCTAAATCTGCTTCTCTTTGGGATACCAAAAGAAGCTGTTTGTCATCATTCATTGCTTCTTCAAGGGCATTAATGGATTTTGCACGCCCTACAAAAAGTGGCATTACCATATAAGGAAAAACGACAACATCACGTAATGGCAATACGGGCATTGTACGTTGGGTATTCTTCGCCATAATTGGTCTCTCTTATAATTTCGTTCCGATAATTTGGGTAAATATGGGGGTAGGGAAAAAGGAATTCAAGGAAAAGATTATAACAAAATCTGAGTTATAAAGTGGGTTTTTAACAAAAAAGAATTTTGGCAAATGAAGTGATAATGGCTAAAATAACGAAAAATTTTATTAAATTTCACAAAATATTGAGTTATGTCCACGAAAAATCATTTTATTTTCCCCACTTACGTTCAAATGTATCCTTATTCTAAGGATCGCCCTTTTCTTAAACAAGTGCGGGAAAAATTACGCTATTATGGCTATAAATGGTTATATCAAAAGCAATGTCATCAATTAGTGGATTTCCTTAATACAGAAACGCAATGGCAGTCTTTATTTACACAAGATTATTATCGTACTAATACAATTCTGACGACCTTTTGCGATAAACGTTTTTCTGCTTCAGAACGTTTAACGGCGATTACGGAGAATTTACGTTTGGCAGAAGAAAAAATGGGACGTTCGCTTTGTCAGCAATTATTAGATCAACAAAATATCGTGCTAACCCAATTAACAGAGGATTTGCGTTTATCGTTGAGTATTAATCATATCGATCCCTTTGAAGGATATTTTTCTATTAATATTCGTAATCAAAATAACGAACGAGTATATGATGCGTCTTTCACTTTTTTAAGCCCGAATAAATTGCTTATCGCCTCAATTCAAGGCCCCTCAAGTGGTAATGCTCAAGAACTTGTAAAACAGGCTACAAAAGCATTACACGGTATGCGTCCAATGTTTATGTTGGTTAATGGGTTCAAAATGCTCGCTGAAAAATGGCAATGTGAGTTAGTGGGCATTCCGCACAAAGCGCAAGGAAAATATCGTCTTTCTGCGCGCAGTAAGATTTTGTTTAATTACGATGAATTTTGGCAAGAAAACCAAGGAGAATATTGCCATAACTATTGGCAATTACCTTTGCATATTGAATGCAAACAATTAGAAGATATCGCAAGTAAAAAACGTTCTATGTATCGTAAACGTTATGAAATGTTAGACCAAATGGCACTGGATATTCAGCAACTTTAACGAAGAAAGTGCGGTAAAAATGGGAGAAATTTTTACCGCACTTTTCAATTAGTTTTCTTGTTTTTTCACTTCATCCCACAACAAATCTAATTCAATAAGTGGCACATTATTCACTTGCTTACCTTGTTGTTGAACCGCTTGTTCTACTGCTCGAAAACGACGTTCAAATTTTAAATTTGCTTTCCGCAATGCATCTTCAGGATCACATTTTAAGTGGCGAGCAAGATTGACGGTTGCGAACAATAAATCGCCGATTTCCTCTTCCACTTTATCTTGTTCAATTGACGTGCGGTTAATTTCAGCTTGAACTTCTTCTAATTCTTCCCGCACTTTGTCAAATACGGGTGAAATTTCTTCCCAATCAAAGCCTACTTTTGAACAACGTTTTTGTAATTTTGCTGCTCGCGTAAGAGAAGGCAAAGCACGAGGTACATTATCTAAAATAGAGGTTTCTGCACTTTTACCTTGTTTTTCTTTGGCTTTCATTTCGTTCCAACGGGAAAGGGCTTCTGTTTCGTCTCCCGCTTTTGCATCACCAAACACATGAGGATGACGGCGCACAATTTTTTCAGCAATATCTTGCAATACATCGTCAAAAGTAAAGTATTTATCTTCTGTAGCAAGCTGGCTGAAGAAGACGACTTGTAATAATAAATCCCCTAATTCTTCGCGTAAATTTGGTATGTCTTTTTTCTCAATCGCTTCGATTACTTCGTAAGTTTCTTCCGTTAAGCAAGGAATCATGGATTCATAATTTTGTTTTAAATCCCACGGGCATCCGCCATTTGGATTGCGAAGTTGGGCGATGAGTTGAATAAAATTTTGAATGGAGTAGCGCATAATTTGGTTTCCTTTGATGGAATGTTTTGGATAGTATAACGAACAAGAAAAATGGTGCAAATGCCGTCGCTTTTTAGGCGTATTTTCTTTATACTTTGCGCATTGAAATACTATTGATAAAGCTGGGAAAAATGGAAAAAATTATTATTGATCATGATCGTTTTCTTCGCACAATTTCGCGTATTTCTCACGAAATTATTGAAAAACATCAAACCTTAGATGATCTTGTTATTGTTGGGATTAAACGCCGTGGCGCGGAAATTGCAGAATTATTACAACGTCGAGTTGAAGAGTTAAGTGGTATAAATTTACCTTCAATGGAACTGGATATCACCTTTTATCGCGATGATTTAACCTTGGTTGATCAGGAAGATAAAATGCCAGTTTATAGTGGTTCATCACAATATTTGAATATTCAAGATAAAACCGTCATTTTGGTTGATGATGTGTTGTTTACTGGTCGAACCATTCGATCGGCAATGGATGCGCTTACTGATTTTGGTCGTGCGGCAAAAATTGAATTAGTGATTTTTGTTGATCGTGGTCATCGTGAATTACCCATTCGTGCTGATTACGTAGGTAAAAATGTGCCAACAAGCCGTGATGAACTTGTGCAAGTTCGCACTGAAAAACAAGATGGCTGTTACGAAGTTGCTATTCTAGGGAAATAAATCTTATCTATTGTGAACCTTCAATAGAATTGTTACTCTAACCAACGTTATGGACTCTTTTTTGATGAGATGAAAATGAAAAAATTTATTCTAAAATCTTTTTTATTGGCTACTTTGGGATGTGTCGCTTTCGCTTCTATGGCACAAGCGGAGGAACGTGTCGTAGCAACAGTAGATGGTATCCCTGTTTTAGAAAGCCAAGTGCGTGCCAATATGGGTAAAAAAGGTGATCGCCAAAGTGCGATTGATAAAATTATTGATGATATTTTGGTGCAAAAAGCAGTTCAAGAATCGGGAGTCAAAATTGATCCGCGTGAAATTGATCATATTGTGGAAGACACCGCGGCTAGAAATGGCTTAACTTATGGTCAATTTTTGGATGCGTTAGATTATCAAGGCATTTCATTAAATGCATTTCGTCAGCAAATTGCTAATCAAATGGTGATGGGGGCTGTACGCAACAAAGCTATTCAAGAAAGCATTGATGTAACGCGTGAAGAAGTTGTCGCACTCGGTCAAAAAATGTTAGAAGAAGCGAAAGAAAAGGGTACGGCACAGAAAGTTATGGGGAAAGAGTATGAAGTTCGCCATATTTTGTTAAAACTTAATCCATTGTTAAATGATGCTCAAGCAAAAAAACAATTAGCTAAAATTCGTTCTGATATTATTGCAGGTAAAACAACTTTTGCTGATGCCGCATTAAAATATTCTAAAGATTATTTATCGGGTGCGAATGGCGGTAGTTTAGGTTATGCGTTCCCAGAAACTTATGCACCACAGTTTGCGCAAACCGTCGTGAAAAGTAAACAAGGTGTGATTTCTGCACCATTTAAAACTGAGTTTGGTTGGCATATTTTGGAAGTAACTGGCGTACGTGATGGCGATCTTACAGCAGAAGCCTACACACAAAAAGCATATGAACGTTTAGTCAATACTCAATTACAAGATGCGACGAACGATTGGGTTAAAGCATTGCGTAAAAGAGCGAATATTCAGTATTTTAATAAATAACAAAGTATCAAAAATAAAGGGGCTTAATTGCCCCTTTTGTTGTTTTTTATTTTCTCTTTCTTATAGCTTATGAAGAAATTTTTAATTGCGATTTTACTTTTAATTTTGATTTTAGCGGGCGCGGCGAGTTTTGCTTATTACAAAATGACTGAATTTGTAAAAACACCAGTAAATGTGCAGGCAGATCAACTTTTAACTATTGAACGTGGCACAACAGGTTCAAAATTAGCCACACTTTTTGAGCAAGAAAAGTTAATTGCTGATGGGAAATTATTACCTTATTTGCTGAAGTTGAAACCTGAGCTAAATAAAATAAAAGCAGGGACTTATTCTCTTGAGAATGTTAAAACTGTGCAAGATTTACTGGATTTGCTTAATTCAGGTAAGGAAGTGCAGTTCAATGTAAAATGGATTGAAGGAAAGACCTTCAAGGATTGGCGAAAAGATCTCGAAAATGCACCGCACTTGGTGCAAACCTTGAAAGATAAGAGTAACGAAGAAATTTTCACATTACTTGACTTGCCAGATGTCGGTCAAAATCTTGAACTAAAAAATGTGGAAGGTTGGCTTTCTCCTGATACTTATAATTATACGCCTAAATCCACAGACTTGGAGCTACTGAAACGCTCAGCAGAGAGAATGAAAAAGGCGTTAAATAAGGCTTGGAACGAGCGTAACGAGGATTTACCTTTAGCGAATCCTTATGAAATGTTGATTTTGGCTTCTATCGTAGAAAAAGAAACGGGTATTGCTAATGAGAGAGCAAAAGTGGCCTCTGTATTTATCAACCGTTTAAAAGCAAAAATGAAATTACAGACGGATCCAACGGTAATTTATGGTATGGGCGAAAATTACAATGGGAATATTCGCAAAAAAGATTTAGAAACCAAGACGCCTTATAATACGTATGTGATTGATGGATTGCCGCTAACGCCTATCGCTATGCCAAGCGAAAGTTCGTTACAGGCTGTTGCAAAACCTGAAAAAACAGATTTTTATTATTTTGTGGCAGATGGTTCTGGTGGGCATAAATTTACCCGAAATTTGAATGAACATAATAAAGCGGTGCAAGAATATTTACGCTGGTATCGCAGTCAGAAAAATGCCAAATAAGAGTGCGGAAGAAAATATGAAAGGAAAGTTTATTGTCATTGAGGGCTTAGAAGGTGCGGGAAAAAGCTCTGCTCATCAGTCTGTTGTGCGAGTCTTGTATGAACTTGGTATTCAAGATGTCGTATTTACACGAGAACCTGGTGGAACGCCACTGGCTGAGAAATTACGCGATCTCATCAAACATGAAACCGAAGAACCCGTGACAGATAAAGCAGAGTTATTAATGCTTTATGCGGCTCGTATTCAGTTGGTGGATAACGTGATTAAACCTGCTTTAATGCAAGGAAAATGGGTGGTAGGTGATCGCCACGATATGTCATCTCAGGCGTATCAAGGTGGCGGACGTCAATTAGACCCTCATTTTATGCTCACCTTGAAAGAAACCGTATTAGGTGATTTTGAGCCAGATCTCACCATTTATTTGGATATAGATCCGCGCGTCGGTTTAGCTCGAGCTCGTGGACGTGGTGAATTAGATCGTATTGAACAAATGGATTTGGATTTTTTTCACCGTACTCGAGCACGCTATTTAGCGTTAGTAAAAGATAATCCAAAAGCGGTCGTAATTAATGCAGAGCAGAGTATTGAACTTGTTCAAGCTGATATCGAAAGAGCGGTAAAAAATTGGTGGAAATCAAACGAAAAATGACCGCACTTTACCCTTGGCTAATGCCAATTTATCATCAAATTGCTCAAACCTTTGACGAAGGGTTGGGGCATCATGCTGTGCTGATTAAAGCTGATTCTGGTTTAGGCGTGGAAAGCTTATTTAATGCACTTGCACAGAAAATAATGTGTGTAGCTCAAGTCGATAAACCTTGTGGTCAATGCCATTCTTGTCATTTAATGCAAGCCCATAGCCATCCAGATTATCACGAATTAAGCCCTATTGACGGTAAGGATATTGGCGTTGATCAAGTACGCGACATTAATGAAATTGTTGCGCAGCACGCACAACAAAATGGCAATAAAGTAGTGTATGTGCAAGGAGCGGAACGTTTAACGGAAGCCGCTGCCAATGCGTTATTGAAAACATTGGAAGAGCCTCGTTCAAATACTTATTTTTTACTTCAAACAGATAGTTCGTCAAGTTTGTTGGCAACCATTTACAGTCGTTGTCAAGTGTGGAATCTGTCCGTGCCTAATGAACAAATGGCTAGTGATTGGTTGAAATCAGAAAGTGCGGCAGAAAATCAGGAAATTTTGACCGCACTTGCGATGAATCTTGGGCGTCCGCTTTTAGCATTAGAAACGTTACAAGAAGGATTTATTGAACAGCGTAAAAACTTTTTGCGTCAATTTTGGGTGTTCTATCGCCGACGTTCGCCATTGGAATTGCTTCCGTTGTTTGACAAAGAACGCTATGTTCAGCAAGTGGATTGGGTTTTGGCTTTTCTTTCTGATTGTTTAAAGCATAAACTTGAAATTGATAGTCATCGACAAGTGGCTGATCTTGGCCGTGGTATCGAACAATTCAGCGATGAGCAAACTGCCCTTGGTTTATTACAAGCAATCAAAATTATGCAAAAAGTGCGGTCAGATTTGCTGACTATTAATGGCGTGAATGTTGAATTGATGCTATTAGATGGCTTGACGCGATTAGTCACTGACGTATTTGAAACGCAATAAGTTAAAGATATATCGTCTATGGCGTTCAAGCCTTAGGCATAAGGAAAAATAATTATGTACATTGTTGATTCTCACTGTCATTTAGATGCGTTGGATTATGAAAATTTACACAAAAACATCGCAGATGTGGTGGAAAAAGCACGTGCGCGTGATGTGAAACATTTGCTCGCGATTGGTGTAACCTTAAGCCGTTTTGAGCAGGCTTATGACTCTTTACGGGAATTTAATAATGTCTCGCTTGCTTGTGGTGTTCACCCACTTGATTTTGAAGAAGAACCTTATGACGCAGAGCGTTTATTGCGTTTGGCGCAAGATCCGAAAGTGATTGCTATTGGCGAAATTGGCTTAGATTATTATTACAGTGCGGACAATAAAGCGGCGCAACAAGCGGTGTTTGGTAGCCAAATCGATATTGCAAACCAATTAGATAAGCCTGTGATTATTCATACACGTTCTGCGGGTGATGATACCATTGCAATGTTACGCGAACATCATGCTGAAAAGTGCGGTGGCGTTATTCATTGTTTTACGGAAACTATGGAATTTGCGAAAAAAGCGTTGGATTTGGGTTTTTACATTTCTTGTTCTGGCATTGTCACCTTTAAAAATGCCGAAGCGATTCGTGAGGTTATTCGTTATGTACCAATGGAACGCTTATTGGTGGAGACGGATTCGCCTTATCTTGCGCCTGTGCCTTACAGAGGAAAAGAAAACCAACCAGCGTATACGAGAGAAGTATGTGAATACGTGGCAACCTTAAAGGGCGTTTCTGCAGAGGCGTTTGCTCAAATCACTACACAAAATTTCGAGCGTTTATTTAAAATTCGTGTAGAATAAATGTACAGTTCTGACAAGGGAAAAGTATGCGAAAATTTTTTAAATATTTCTTATTTATTGTTGTTTTTTTATTCCACGGTTTTATGTTTTCCGTAGTGAATTATGTATTTCCTCATTACGATGTGACACGTGTTACTGGCGTAGAAGTTAAACGTGTTGATAAAGACGGCCCCATCACAAAATCGAATCCAGCTGATGGCCCAACACGTGATGTGTATTACATCAATACGCAAAATGACGATGGCAAAATTATGGTGTATCGCAATGAAGATACACGTTGGGGGTTCCCGTTCTACTTCAAATTTGGCTCAGCCAATTTACAGGCTGAAGCGCAGGCTTTGGGTAATGACAACAAACTTGTGCAAATTAAATACTATGGTTGGCGTATTACGATCATGGATGAATATCGTAATGCAACCTCAATTAAAGAAATTACTGCTGATGACACACCAAGCAATCCGATTGTTTCGTGGATTTTATATGTATTCTTGCTGGCGACATTATTTTTGTCTATCCAATTTATTCGTGGCTGGTTTGACAGCGATAAGTAATATCCCAAACGGTCGCAAAGTGCGGTCGTTTTCTTTTATATTTTTGAGTAATGATTATGGAATTATTTCATACTATTTTGGCAATTGTGGCTTTAATTTTAAGTAGTGCAGTTGTTTCTTCTGCTGAAATTTCTCTGGCGAGTTCTCGTAAGTTAAAATTACAATCTCTTGCAAATAAAGGCGACGTGCGTGCGCTTCAAGTGCTTAAATTACAAGAGCATCCTGGTCGTTTTATTACGGTGGTTCAAATTTTGTTGAATATGGTGGCGATTTTGGGTGGGGGAATTGGCGAAAGTGCACTAAGTCCTTACATTGCAGATATTTTAAATCGTTCTTTTGAAGGAAGTTGGATTGAGCCAACCGCCTCTACAATCGCTTTTATATTAGTGACTTGTTTGTTTATTTTATTTGCTGATCTTATTCCAAAACGTATTGCTATTACTTATCCTGAAATGGTGGCGTTGAGCGTTGTGGGTATTATGAATTTTAGTATGTATGTGTTTAAACCGCTTGTGTGGTTTTTTGATACTATTGCTAATGTATTTTTCCGCTTATTTCGCATTTCTACTGTGCGTGAAGATGGCATGACCTCTGAAGATATTTTCGCCGTAGTTGAAGCAGGTGCAGAAGCTGGTGTATTAAAAACTCAAGAGCATTATTTGATCGAAAATATTTTCGATATGCAAGCCCGTACGGTAACTTCCACAATGACAACCCGTGAAAACATCGTATATTTAGACCGCACTTTTTCTCGCCAAGAAGTGATGGATACGCTTTCTCGTAATTCCCATTCTAAAATTGTGATTTGTGACAATGGCCTCGACAAAATCTTAGGTTATATCGAATCCCATACTTTGCTCACCATGTATTTGCAAAATGAAAATGTGGTGCTCACAGATCCTAAACTACTCCGTAAAGCCTTATTTGTGCCTGATACGCTTTCTCTTTACGAAGTGTTGGAATTGTTTAAATCTACTGGCGAAGATTTTGCGATTATTGTGAATGAATATGCTCTTGTAGTGGGTATTGTTACGCTAAATGATGTGATGAGTATTGTTATGGGGGAATTGGTTTCTAACGAAGAAGAATATATTGTGAGCCGTGATGAAAACTCGTGGCTGATTGATGGTGCAACGCCATTAGAAGAGGTAACTCGAGTATTAGATATTGCTTATTTTCCCGATGAAGAAAACTACGAAACTATCAGTGGTTTTATGATGTATATGTTACGTAAAATCCCGAAAAAAACCGATTCTGTGGTTTACGGAAAATACAAGTTTGAAGTGATTGATACGGAAAACTTTAAAATCGATCAGATTTTGGTGTCTTTAGTAAAAGAGGCGGAATAATTACCGCCCTTTCTTTAATGCCTTTCAGCCAGTATAATGGCGGCGTTTTATTAACTTTAATCAGGTATGACTATGTTTAAAAAAATCTCTGTTTTATTTTTTACGTTAATATTGGCAGGTTGTTCTTCTTGGTCATCGGTTACTAACTATATTCCATTTATGGGGAACGATAAAAAAGTGATTGATTTAGATAAAGATAAAATCGATCAGAAATCCTATGCAGCTGCTTATGAAGCGACTGTGGCGACATATAAAGGTCGCGTGAATGAAAATTTCTTTGTAGATAATTTTGCAAGTGGTGCGAATGACTGGTATTTAGGTCGTATTTTAGTTCCTGTGAAACAAATTCAGGATAAACTTTATACAGGCGGTCATGATTCTGATGTATATGCTTATTATAGTGGTGTGTTACATGCGGAAGCATTGCAAGCTAACCTTAAACGTTTGAGTGCAAATTGTTGGGAAAAAGTGGATTCGCAAAGTATGGCTCAAGGTATTTATGATGCGATGCGTGATTTACAAAAAGGCGAAGCACGCGGAGAAAATGATGAATATATTGTGCAAGGTAGTGAAGCGCTGCTGAAAGCCTGTACATCTAAATAATTGTTTTTCAATAAGCTGCTGGTCGATTTGTTTCATCCGCAGCTTTCTTTTTAAATTATTAAGGAGCAAGAATGTTAGAACTTTCGGAAAGCAACATTCATTTAAATGCTAATGCAATTGATAAACAACAAGCGATTGAAATGGCAGCGTCCGCATTGGTTCAAGCAGACAATGTTGAAAATGGTTACTTGCAAGGAATGTTAGCGCGCGAGCTGCAAACCTCGACCTTTTTAGGCAATGGCATCGCTATTCCTCACGGCACCTTGGATACTCGTTTGATGGTAAAGAAAACGGGCGTGCAAGTGTTTCAATTTCCTCAAGGCATAGAATGGGGCGAAGGAAATATTGCTTATGTCGTGATTGGTATTGCGGCGCGATCTGATGAGCATTTGTCCTTATTACGTCAACTTACCCACGTTTTGAGTGATGAAGATACCGCAGCAAAATTAGCAAAAATAACTGATGTGGCTGAATTTTGTGCGATTTTAATGGGAGAGACAATTGAGCCATTTGAAATTCCTGCTGCCAATATCAGTTTAGATGTAAATACCCAAAGCCTATTAACTTTAGTTGCGATTAATGCGGGGCAATTACAGGTGCAAAGTGCGGTAGAAAATCGCTTTATTTCTGAAGTGATAAATAATGCGGCATTACCGCTTGGCAAAGGGTTATGGGTAACGGATTCTGTCGTAGGAAATATGAAAAATGCCTTAGCATTTAGTCGTGCTAAAACAATTTTTAGCCACAATGGCAAGGCCGTAAAAGGCGTGATAACCGTTTCAGCCGTCGGTGATCAAATTAATCCAACTTTGGCGCGTTTATTAGATGACGATGTCCAAACAACCTTGCTCAATGGAAATTCAACAGAAATTTTGACCGCACTTTTGGGGTCAGAGTGTGATGTTGAAACTCAATCTGTAGAAGGTGCTGTTGTAGGAACCTTTACGATTCGTAATGAACACGGTTTACATGCTCGCCCAAGTGCAAATTTGGTTAATGAAGTGAAAAAATTCACTTCTAAAATAACCATGCAAAATCTTACTCGTGAAAGTGAAGTCGTCAGCGCAAAAAGTTTGATGAAGATTGTTGCGCTTGGTGTAACACAAGGTCATCGTTTACGTTTTGTGGCAGAGGGAGAAGATGCCAAACAAGCGATAGAATCATTGGGCAAAGCGATAGCCAATGGCTTGGGAGAGAATGTTTCGGCAGTGCCACCGTCTGAACCCGATACCATTGAGATTATGGGCGATCAAATTCACATACCTGCGGTAACAGAAGATGATAATTTGCCAGCAAATGCCATTGAGGCCGTGTTTGTGATTAAAAATGAGCAAGGTTTGCACGCTCGCCCAAGTGCAATATTGGTAAACGAAGTGAAGAAATATAATGCTTCCGTAGCAGTTCAAAACCTTGATCGTAATTCTCAATTAGTGAGTGCTAAAAGTTTGATGAAAATTGTGGCATTAGGCGTAGTGAAAGGGACTCGTTTACGTTTTGTTGCGACGGGCGAAGAGGCACAACAAGCTATTGACGGAATCAGTGCTGTGATTGAATCGGGTTTAGGGGAATAGTATGGCAAGCGTCGTAACCATTACCTTAAATGCCGCCTATGATTTAGTTGGGCGTTTAAATCGTATTCAACTTGGCGAAGTAAATACGGTAGAAACATTGGGCTTATTCCCTGCTGGAAAAGGCATTAATGTCGCAAAAGTACTAAAAGATTTAGGCGTTAATGTTGCAGTCGGTGGCTTTTTGGGCAAGGATAATTCAGCTGATTTCGAGCAAATGTTTAATCAGCACGGTTTGGAAGATAAATTCCACCGTGTTGATGGCAAAACACGTATCAATGTAAAAATTACCGAGACTGAAGCGGATGTGACAGATTTAAATTTCTTGGGATATCAAATAAGCCCACAAGTTTGGCAACAATTTGTAACTGATTCTTTGGCTTATTGTTTAGATTATGACATTGTCGCAGTTTGTGGCAGTTTACCTCGAGGTGTATCTCCTGAATTATTTGCTGATTGGTTGAATCAGCTTCATCAAGCTGACGTCAAAGTGGTGCTTGATAGTAGCAATGCTGCGCTCACCGCTGGATTAAAAGCGAAACCTTGGTTAGTAAAACCCAATCATCGAGAACTTGAGGCTTGGGTTGGTCATCCATTAAATAGTCTTGAAGAAATTATTGCCGCTGCACAGCAACTCAAAGCGGAAGGCATTGAAAACGTAATTATTTCAATGGGCGCAAAAGGTTCTTTATGGATTAATAATGAAGGCGTGCTCAAAGCCGAACCAGCAAAATGTGAAAATGTCGTGAGTACCGTTGGAGCAGGCGATTCCATGGTAGCTGGTTTAATTTATGGTTTTGAAAAAGGTTTATCTAAAGCAGGAACCTTAGCTTTTGCTACGGCTGTGTCCTCTTTTGCGGTGTCTCAAAGTAATGTCGGTGTGAGTGATTTGAGTTTACTTGACCCCATTTTAGAAAAAGTACAAATAACGATGATTGAAGGATAGTATGAAGTTATTTTTAACCCAATCAGCTAATGTAGGCGATGCGAAAGCCTATTTATTACATGAAGTTTTTCGAGCAGCTGCACAAAAAGCGAATGTCTCTATTGTAGAAACACCAGCTGAAGCAGATCTTGTTCTCGTATTTGGTTCTGTCTTACCAAATAATCCCGCTTTAGTCGGTAAAAAAGTCTTTATTATCGGCGAAGCTATAGCCATGATTTCTCCTGAAGTCACGCTGGCAAATGCCTTAGCCAATGGGGCTGATTATGTTGCACCGAAAAGTGCGGTGAGTTTTACAGGTGTTTCTGGTGTAAAAAATATTGTTGCGGTAACTGCTTGTCCGACAGGCGTTGCTCATACGTTTATGTCAGCCGAAGCGATTGAAGCCTATGCGAAAAAGCAAGGTTGGAATGTAAAAGTTGAAACCCGTGGTCAAGTTGGGGCTGGCAATGAAATTACTGCAGAAGAAGTAGCGGCGGCTGATTTGGTATTTGTTGCAGCAGATATTGATGTGCCTTTAGATAAATTTAAAGGTAAGCCAATATATCGCACTTCAACAGGATTAGCCCTGAAGAAAACCGAGCAAGAATTTGATAAAGCATTTAAAGAGGCCAAAATTTTTGATGGTGGAAATAATGCAGGAGCGAAAGAAGAAAGCTGTGAGAAAAAAGGTGTGTACAAACACTTAATGACTGGCGTTTCTCATATGTTACCGTTAGTGGTTGCTGGTGGATTGTTGATCGCGATTTCCTTTATGTTCAGTTTTAATGTAATTGAAAATACAGGAGTTTTTCAAGATCTTCCCAATATGTTGATGAATATCGGTAGTGGTGTGGCGTTCAAGTTAATGATTGCCGTGTTTGCCGGTTACGTTGCATTTTCTATCGCGGATCGTCCAGGGCTTGCAGTTGGTTTGATTGCTGGGATGCTGGCAAGTGAAGCGGGTGCAGGGATTCTTGGCGGTATTATTGCGGGTTTCTTAGCGGGCTATGTGGTGAAAGGGCTAAATGTGATTATTCGATTGCCAGCAAGTCTGACTTCATTAAAACCGATTTTAATTTTACCGCTCTTAGGTTCGATGATTGTTGGTTTGACGATGATTTACCTCATCAATCCACCAGTGGCTGAAATTATGAAAGAGCTAAGTAATTGGCTTACTTCAATGGGCGAAGTGAATGCGATTGTGTTAGGTGCAATTATCGGCGCAATGATGTGTATCGATATGGGCGGACCGGTAAATAAAGCAGCGTATACTTTTTCGGTTGGATTGATTGCTTCCCAAGTTTATACACCAATGGCTGCGGCAATGGCCGCAGGTATGGTTCCTCCAATTGGTATGACAGTTGCCACTTGGATTGCTCGCAATAAATTTACCGTTAGCCAACGCGATGCAGGGAAAGCATCATTTGTTCTTGGTTTATGTTTTATTTCTGAAGGCGCATTACCATTTGTGGCAGCAGATCCAATTCGAGTCATTATTAGTTCTGTGATTGGTGGTGCGGTGGCTGGTGCGATTTCAATGGGATTAAATATTACATTACAAGCTCCGCACGGTGGATTATTTGTCATTCCATTTGTATCTGAGCCATTGAAATATCTTGGTGCAATTGCGATTGGTGCTTTATCAACAGGTGTAGTTTACGCCATTATTAAATCAAAAAACAATGCGGAATAATACCGCACTTTGAATGTAAAAAATAATTTTCATTGAAAAAGTTAGACTATGAAATCAAGGACTAAGCTCTGTAATCTACAGGGCTTAGTCCTTTTAGTTATGGATGTATTCGTGAATCGTTTGTAAAAGTAGGAGCAATCTTTTTCTTTCAGTTTTGCTTTTTTAATTTGGGTGTCAGAAAGCGGATTTGTTAAGTATGCCATAAAATAGCCCTACTTAGTAATATAACAAACTAGGCGATAATCCTAGTATTTACAAGTCTCTATGCTGTTTTAGTAATAGATTTTTTTGCCTTAGTGTGAATATATTATTAAGTCTATTACTAAAATTCTAAGGTTCGATAGTGTTTATAGTGGAGTCGTATAGGGAATAAAAAAGCCTTGATTTCAGTAGAATCAAGGCTTTGTAATGCTTTTAGTGCTGTATATTTTTTAATTTGGTGCTCTGGGCGAGACTTGAACTCGCACGACCTGTGGTCACTACCCCCTCAAGATAGCGTGTCTACCAATTCCACCACCAGAGCTTTAATTTTTATGCTAATCCTATTTTATTGTGGGATGTCGCTATTTTTATTGTCTTTCGCTGGAGCTGCTTGTTGTTGCTGAACTTGCTCTGCAGCTTGTGATAAATCGTCAAAAGTACCTTTTTGAACATTGCCTTTATGTGAATTCATATTACCTAAAACAAGGGCAATAACAAAAAATGCGGTTGCTAAAATCGCACTAGTACGTGTTAAAAAGTTACCTGCACCAGCAGAGCCAAACATTGTACCTGATGCACCACCACCAAAAGATGCGCCTGCGTTCGCCCCTTTACCTTGTTGAACGAGAATAAACCCGATCAAGGCAATCGCGACAACAACATAAATAAATAAAAGAACTTGATACATTTTTTCTCTCTAATTTGCAATTTTGCAAGAAAACTGGTCGTGAATGTTATAGAAAATTCAATTTTCTCGCAAGTGCTTTGCATAAAAAAAATATTAATTGGTTTAACTTTAATCAGTTTCACTGTTTGATTTACTGGATTTTTTTACCGCACTTTTAGGTTTCGCTCTATCGGATTTAATCATTTTAATGCGGCTTAATTGTCTTAATGCATTAAGATCTACAAAACGGACTAAATCAGGCAACATTTGATTCAAGTTATGCATAAATTGTTGATAGGTTGCTTGTTTTTGACTAATGTCTGTGAGTTGCGATTCCCAATGAGCCGTCATATCTGGTTGGGTGGCAATATCTGGTAATGCCTGAATTAAAATTCTTCCAGCTTCTGTACTATGAATATTTCGCCCTTTTTTCGTTAAAAAACCGCGTTTAAAAAGTAATTCAATGATGCCAGCGCGAGTAGCCTCTGTACCCAATCCATCGGTTTCTCGCAGGATTTTTTTGAGTTCTTTATTCTGTACAAATCGTGCAATGCCCGTCATTGCTGAAAGCAAGGTTGCATCGGTGAAAGGTTTTGGCGGCTGAGTTTTTTTACTCATCACTTCTCCGCGTTCACAATGCAAAATTTGTCCTTTCTTTACTATTGGTAATAAGGGTTCTTGATTTTCTGTGTCGTCTTCTTTGCCTAATAATTCTTTCCACCCAGCCGTTTGTAAATTTCGCGCTTGAGCTATAAAAGTACCGCCAGCGATATTTAATGTGATTTTACTTTTACGATATTCTGCGTCAGGACAAAATTGCATTAAATATTGGCGAGCGATAAGGCTGTAAATATTACGTTCTTCTTGTGTTAGATTTACTGGACGATTTTTGGCAGTCGGAATGATTGCATGGTGAGCCTCTACTTTTTTATCATTCCAACAGCGATTTCTCTGTTCAGTTGAAATGACATTTGGTAAGCGTTGATAAGCTTCACAATGGGTTGAAATTGCATTTAATACATTGTGTCGTTCAGCAAAATGTTCTTCGGGCAAATAGCGACAATCAGAACGCGGATAAGTAATTAAACGATGAGTTTCATATAGACGTTGGCACGTATCTAATACGGCTTGAGCGGACATACCGAATCGCTTTGCTGCATCAATTTGTAACGCAGAAAGGGAATAAGGCAAAGGTGCTGTTTCTTTTTCACGAACGTCTTTGTATTCGGTTACTTCTGCAGGTTGATTTGTAATACGTTTTACAACGTTTTCTGCTAATCCTTTAGAGAGCACCCTGCCGTCATCATCTTGGTAATCTTCACAAGCTTTGCTGGGTTGCCATAAGGCACTGAAAAGTGCGGTTGATTTTTCTGGAGTTTTTTCTTCTTTGCTCTCTGGATTAACCCAAGCCTGTACTTCAAAGAAATCTTTGGGCTGGAAATGCTCAATTTCTAAATCTCGACGTACAATTAAACCAAGCACAGGGGTTTGCACTCGTCCAACAGAAAGCACGCCATCATAGCCAGTTTGTCTACCTCGAATGGTATAGGCTCTGGTCATATTAATGCCATAAAGCCAATCGGCGCGAGCTCGTGCGAGAGCGGATGTGGCAAGAGGAATAAAATTACGGTTGGGTTGTAATTTTTTAACCGCTTTTTCTACCGCGCTTGGATTCAGGTCGCTAATCAAGCAGCGTAAAATTTTATCGCGTTTTTCGGCAGATAAATTGGCATAACTGAACACTTCATCTACAAGTAATTGTCCTTCTCTATCAGGGTCTCCTGCATTAACAAGCGTATCCGCTTGATGGATCAGTTTTTCCACCACAGAAAGCTGTTTTTTTACTTCTTTTCGCGGTAAAAGTTGCCATTTTTCAGGAATGATAGGGAGATGTTCTAAACGCCATTGTTTGAATTTAGGATCATAAGCATCGGGTTCTGCTTGCTCGAGCAAATGCCCTACACACCAAGTTACCACATCATTATCGCCACATTTAATAAAACCATCCCCACGTTGATGAGGCTTGGGGAGCACGTCAGCAATAGCACGAGCTAAGCTTGGTTTTTCGGCGATAAATAAACGCATAATGGTATGAGAAGATTAGTCGATTTGACGACGACCTAGAAAAGAGTGAGTAAGCGTTGTGCCGTCCACAGTTTCCAGTTCCCCTCCGACAGGGATACCGTGAGCGATACGACTCACTTTGATATTGTGTTGGCGGCACATTTCAGCGATGTAATTTGCTGTTGCATCGCCTTCCACAGTTGGGTTTGTTGCAAGAATCACTTCGTGGAAAGATTCTTCTACTAAGCGTTTTTGCAGTAAATCTAAGCCAATTTCACGAGGTCCAATACCATCAAGTGGCGATAAGTGTCCCATTAAAACAAAATAACGTCCTGAAAATTGCCCCGTTTGCTCAATCGCTTGAATATCTGCTGGCATTTCAACGACACAAAGCAAACCTGAATTTTGACGGCGTGGATTATTGCAAATGTTGCAAGTGTCTTCTTCCGTAAAGTCTCGACATTGTGAACAATGGCCAATTTTAGACATGGCTTCTGTGAGTGCTCGAGCTAAATTCATTCCACCGCTACGATTACGTTGTAAAAGATGATAAGCCATACGTTGCGCCGATTTAGGCCCTACGCCAGGAAGACAACGTAAGTTTTCAATAAGGTGTTCTAAAAGTGGGCTGCTTTGCATAATTTGAGATGAAATATAAGGCTACTTTCCGCTCCCTCTATTTACGGGGGAATACCGAAGGCTTAGGGGGAACCCTCTTCCGTCGTTTTGCGACACCTTCCCCCGCAAGCAGGGGAAGACAAGTGTTCGATTAAAACGGAAACTTCATTCCTGGTGGTAATGGCATTCCAGCGGTAACCGATGCCATTTTTTCTTTTTGTAATTCTTCTGCACGACGCACCGCATCATTAAAAGCAGCTGCGATTAAATCTTCTAACATTTCTTTATCGTCTTCCATTAAAGACGGATCAATGTCAATGCGGCGGCAGTTATGTGCACCATTAATTGTGATTTTCACTAAACCTGCACCAGATTCACCTGTTACTTCTAGTTGCGCGATTTCTTCTTGCATTTTTTGCATTTTTTCTTGCATTTGTTGGGCTTGTTTCATCAAGCCGCCTAAACCGCCTTTTCCAAACATAATGTTATCCTTTATTAAGTCAAAAATTGCGTGCATTCTAGCGAAAAAATGGGCTTTTGGGAACTGTGGGATTTATTTAAAATCTTAGAAAATCTTACCGCACTTTTAAGCTATAAAGTGCGGTGAAATTTAGTGGCGTTTATAATGGAGAATTACTCTGGTGTAATCCATTCGACAGTCCAGCTTCCAGTACCTTCTGGAACTAATGTTTTTGTGAGATAAGGCAAAATTTCTTTCATTTGGGTTTCTAATGTCCAAGGTGGATTAATTACCACCATACCGCTTGCGGTCATTCCTCGTTGATCGCTATCAGGGCGAATAGCGAGCTCAATTTTTAGAATTTTTCTAATTCCCGTTGCTTCTAAGCCCTTAAAAATACGTTTAGTTTGTTGGCGTAATACAACAGGATACCAAATCGCATAAGTGCCAGTGGCAAAACGTTTATAACCTTCTTCAATGGCTTTGACGACAAGATCATAATCTTCTTTTAATTCATAAGGCGGATCGATGAGTACTAAGCCTCGGCGTTCTTTTGGCGGAAGCGTTGCTTTGACTTGTTGAAAGCCATTGTCACATTTTACGGTGACATTTTTGTCGTCGCTAAAATTATTGCGAAGAATTGGATAATCGTTAGGATGAAGCTCAGTCAATAGTGCACGATCTTGTGGGCGCAACAATTCAGCGGCAATTAATGGAGAACCCGCGTAATAACGTAGTTCTTTGCCACCATAATTGAGTTTTTTGATCATTTTTACATAACGTGCAACATCTTCGGGTAAGTCGGTTTGATCCCACAAGCGTCCAATACCTTCTTTATATTCCCCCGTTTTTTCTGATTCGTTTGAGGATAAACGATAACGCCCCACGCCAGAGTGCGTATCCAAGTAAAAAAAGCCTTTTTCTTTGAGTTTAAGATTTTCCAAAATGAGCATTAAAACAATATGTTTCAAGACATCGGCGTGATTGCCTGCGTGAAATGAGTGACGATAACTCAGCATAATATATTCCTTATTTGTTTAATAACGAAGGCGAGCCAATAGACTCGCCCTATTACACACTAAAGTGCGGTTATTTTTAGAAGAGTTCTTGTGGTTGCGTCGCTGGTGTATTGCCTTCATTATTCAAGCGTTGCTGTAACTCTGTAGGAACGTAATAACCACGCTCTTGCATTTCCGAAAGATAGGTACGTGTCGGTTCAGTACCTACAATAAAGTATTCTTTGCGTCCACCGTTTGGAGAAAGCAAACCTGTAAAAGTATCAATGCTTTTTTCCACAATTTTTGGCGGCAGTGTCAATTTACGTTCTGGCTTATCACTTAAAGCCGTTTTCATATAAGTGATCCAAGCTGGCATGGCTGTTTTTGCACCCGCTTCTCCACGCCCAAGTACACGTTTGTTGTCATCAAATCCAACATAAGTTGTAGTGACTAAGTTTGCACCAAATCCCGCATACCAAGCCACTTTTGAACTGTTGGTGGTACCTGTTTTACCGCCTATATCGCTACGTTTAATGCTTTGTGCAATACGCCAACTTGTGCCTTTCCAGTCTAAACCTTGTTCGCCATAAATCGCCGTATTTAAGGCACTACGAATGAGAAAAGCAAGTTCGCCACTAATGACTCGTGGTGCATATTCTATTTTCGACGAAGCATTTTTTGCTGCAGCCATTAAATCAATCGCATCTTCTTTAAGTGCGGTCATATTTGATTGTAATTCTGGCAATTCAGGCACAGTTTCAGGTTGTTGATCTAATTCTTCGCCATTGGTGCTTTCATCTGTTGGTTTTAAGGCACTCTCGCCTAAAGGAATATTCGCAAAGCCGTTGATTTTGTCTTTAGTTTCGCCATAAATCACAGGGATATCATTACATTCAATACAAGCAATTTTAGGGTTTGCGACAAATAATTCTTTTCCTGTGTTATCTTGAATTTTTTCAATAATATAAGGTTCAATGAGGAAACCACCATTATCAAACACCGAATAAGCTCTAGCCATTTCTAATGGCGTGAAAGAGGCTGCACCAAGAGCCAAGGCTTCGCTAGCAAAATATTGATCACGTTTAAAGCCAAAACGTTGTAAAAATTCTGCAGTGAAATCAATACCTGCCGTTTGGATCGCACGAATAGCAATCATATTTTTGGATTGACCTAATCCTACACGTAAACGCATCGGCCCATCATAACGATCAGGCGAGTTTTTCGGTTGCCACAGTTTTTGTCCTGGTTTTTGAATAGAAATCGGGCTGTCTTGTAATACGCTTGAAAGCGTTAAGCCTTTTTCTAATGCTGCAGCATAAATAAATGGTTTAATAGAAGAACCCACTTGAACTAAAGATTGTGTCGCACGGTTGAATTTACTTTGTTCATAACTAAAGCCACCGACCACTGCTTCAATCGCACCATTATCTGAATTAAGAGAAACTAATGCTGAATTTGCTGAGGGAATTTGTCCTAATTGCCATTCCCCATTAGCACGCTGACGAATCCAAATTTGCTCGCCGACTTTCACAGGATTGCTTCTGCCTGTCCAACGCATTGCATTGGTTGATAAGGTCATTTTTTCCCCAGAAGCGAGCAATATATCAGCACCGCCTTTTGCAATTCCAATCACTGCCGCAGGAATAAATGGCTCTGAATCAGGTAGTTTGCGTAGAAAACCGACAATGCGATCATTGTCCCAAGCGGCTTCATTTTTTTGCCATAATGGTGCGCCACCGCGATAACCGTGACGCATATCGTAATCAATCAAGTTATTACGCACAGCTTTTTGGGCTTCAGCTTGGTCTTTTGAAAGTACAGTGGTAAATACTTTATAACCACTGGTGTAAGCATTTTCTTCGCCAAAACGACGCACCATTTCTTGACGCACCATTTCAGTGACATAATCGGCTCGAAATTCAAATTTTGCGCCGTGATAGCTCGCCACAATCGGCTCTTTCAATGCAGCATCATATTCTTCTTTGCTGATGTATTTTTCATCTAACATACGGCTTAGCACCACATTGCGGCGTTCTTCTGCACGTTTTAGCGAATAAAGCGGATTCATTGTTGAAGGTGCCTTAGGTAAACCAGCAATAATCGCCATTTCCGATAAGGTCAATTCATTCAATGATTTACCGAAATAGGTTTGTGCTGCCGCTGCAACACCATAAGAACGATAGCCTAAAAAGATTTTGTTTAAATAAAGCTCTAAGATTTCTTGTTTGTTGAGGGTATTTTCGATTTCTACCGCAAGCACTGCTTCACGAGCTTTACGAATAATGGTTTTTTCTGAGGTTAAGAAAAAGTTACGCGCTAATTGTTGAGTAATCGTACTTGCGCCTTGTGATGCACCGCCATTACTCACTGCGACAAATAATGCACGGGCAATGCCGATAGGGTCTAATCCGTGATGATCGTAAAAACGGCTGTCTTCCGTCGCTAAAAATGCGTCAATTAAGCGTTGTGGCACATCGGCTAATTTCACTGGAATACGGCGTTGCTCGCCCACTTCGCCAATTAATTTACCGTCTGCCGTATAAATCTGCATTGGTTGCTGTAATTCAACGGTTTTTAATGCTTCGACTGAGGGCAATTCAGATTTTAGGTGGAAATACAACATTCCGCCTGCTACTAAACCTAAAATACATAAAGTTAATAGGGTGTTTAATATTAATTTTGCGATCCGCATCGTAAAATTCTCGCTTCGTTAATGAATATTCTTGTCAAGAGACCTATGATTTGGTTGTTAAGTATAAAAGATTCAGCCTTTAAAGAATAGGAAAGAATATGCAATTCTCCCTGAAAAATTACCGCACTTTACAAATCGGCATTCATCGTAAGCAGAGTTATTTTGATTTTGTGTGGTTTGATGATCTCGAACAGCCACAAAGTTATCAAATCTTTGTTAATGATCGTTATTTTAAAAATCGTTTTTTACAACAGCTAAAAACACAATATCAAGGGAAAACCTTTCCTTTGCAGTTTGTAGCAAGCATTCCCGCTCACTTAACTTGGTCGAAAGTATTAATGTTGCCACAAGTGTTAAATGCGCAAGAATGTCATCAACAATGTAAATTTGTGATTGAGAAAGAGCTGCCTATTTTTTTAGAAGAATTGTGGTTTGATTATCGTTCTACCCCGTTAAAGCAAGGTTTTCGATTAGAGGTTACTGCAATTCGTAAAAGTACTGCTCAAACTTATTTGCAAGATTTTCAGCCATTTAAAATTAATGTATTGGATGTTGCATCAAATGCTGTTTTGCGTGCATTTCAATATTTGTTGAATGAACAAGTGCGGTCAGAAAATACCTTATTTTTATTTCAAGAAGATGACTATTGCTTGGCGATTTGTGAAAGATCTCAGCAATCACAAATTTTACAATCTCACGAAAATTTGACCGCACTTTATGAACAATTTACCGAACGTTTTGAAGGACAACTTGAACAAGTTTTTGTTTATCAAATTCCCTCAAGTTATACGCCATTACTAGAAAATTGGCAGCGAGTAGAAACAGAACTCCCTTTTATTGCACTTGGCAACGCGCTATGGCAAAAAGATTTACATCAACAAAAAGTGGGTGGTTAAATGTCGATGAATTTATTGCCTTGGCGTACTTATCAACATCAAAAGCGTTTACGTCGTTTAGCTTTTTATATCGCTTTATTTATCTTGCTTGCTATTAATTTAATGTTGGCTTTTAGCAATTTGATTGAACAACAGAAACAAAATTTGCAGGCACAGCAAAAGTCGTTTGAACAACTTAATCAACAGCTTCATAAAACTACCATGCAAATTGATCAGTTACGCAGAGCGGTGAAAGTTGGTGAAGTTTTGACATCTATTCCCAACGAGCAAGTAAAAAAGAGTTTACAACAGCTAAGTGAATTACCTTTTCAACAAGGAGAACTGAATAAATTTAAACAAGATGCGAATAACTTAAGCTTGGAAGGTAACGCACAAGATCAAACAGAATTTGAACTGATTCATCAATTTTTAAAGAAACATTTTCCCAATGTGAAATTAAGTCAGGTTCAACCTGAACAAGATACATTGTTTTTTCACTTTGATGTGGAACAAGGGGCGGAAAAATGAAAGCTTTTTTTAACGATCCTTTGACTCCTTTTGGAAAATGGCTAAGTCAGCCTTTTTATGTGCACGGTTTAACCTTTTTATTGCTATTAAGTGCGGTGATTTTTCGCCCCGTTTTAGATTATATCGAGGGGAGTTCACGTTTCCATGAAATTGAAAATGAGTTAGCGGTGAAACGTTCAGAATTGTTGCATCAGCAGAAAATTTTAACTTCTTTACAGCAGCAATCGGAAAGTCGAAAACTTTCTCCAGAACTGGCTGCACAAATTATTCCTTTGAATAAACAAATTCAACGTTTAGCTGCACGCAACGGTTTATCTCAGCATTTACGTTGGGAAATGGGGCAAAAGCCTATTTTGCATTTACAGCTTACAGGTCATTTTGAGAAAACGAAGACATTTTTAACCGCACTTTTGGCTAATTCGTCACAGCTTTCAGTGAGTCGCTTGCAGTTTATCAAACCCGAAGACAGCCCATTGCAAACCGAGATTATTTTTCAGTTAGATAGGGAGACAAAATGAAGTATTGGTTTTTCCTAACAGCATTGCTTTTTATAAATTGCAGTTGGGGACAAGATCCTTTCGATAAAACACAGCGTAACCGTTCTCAGTTTGATAACGCACAAACAGTAATGGAACAGACAGAAATAATTTCCTCAGATGTACCTAATAATCTATGCGGAGCGGATGAAAATCGCCAAGCGGCTGAAATTCCTTTGAACGCTTTAAAATTGGTGGGCGTAGTGATTTCTAAAGATAAAGCCTTTGCCTTATTGCAAGATCAAGGTTTGCAAATTTACAGTGTTTTAGAGGGCGTTGATGTGGCTCAAGAGGGCTATATTGTAGAAAAAATCAACCAAAACAATGTTCAATTTATGCGCAAGCTCGGAGAGCAATGTGATAGTAGTGAATGGAAAAAATTAAGTTTTTAAAGGAAGATTATGAAGAAATATCTTTTAAAGTGCGGTTATTTTTTAGTATGTTTTTGTTTGCCATTAATCGTTTTTGCTAATCCTAAAACAGATAACGAACGTTTTTTTATTTGTTTATCGCAAGCACCTTTAGCTCAAATACTGGAGCAATTAGCTTTTCAACAAGATGTGAATTTAGTGATGGGTGAGAGGTTAGAAGGCAATATTTCTTTGAAATTAAACAATATTGATATGCCACGTTTGCTAAAAATAATCGCAAAAAGTAAGAAGATTACTTTGAATAAAGATGAGGGTATTTACTATCTGAATGGAGGGCTATCAGGCAAAGGTCAAGTTGCAGGAAATCTTACTACAAATGAACCGCACTTAGTGAGTCACACGGTAAAACTCCATTTTGCTAAAGCCTCTGAATTAATGAAATCCTTAACAACAGGAAGTGGATCTTTGCTTTCTCCTGCGGGGAGCATTACCTTTGATGATCGCAGTAATTTGCTGGTTATTCAGGATGAACCTCGTTTTGTGCAAAATATCAAAAAACTGATTGCTGAAATGGATAAGCCTATTGAACAGATCGCTATTGAAGCGCGAATTGTGACAATTACGGATGAGAGTTTGAAAGAACTTGGCGTTCGGTGGGGGATTTTTAATCCAACTGAAAATGCAAGACGAGTTGCGGGCAGCCTTACAGGCAATAGCTTTGAAAATATTGCGGATAATCTTAATGTAAATTTTGCGACAACGACGACACCTGCTGGCTCTATAGCATTACAAGTCGCGAAAATTAATGGGCGATTGCTTGATTTAGAATTGAGTGCGTTGGAGCGTGAAAATAATGTAGAAATTATTGCAAGTCCTCGCTTACTCACTACCAATAAGAAAAGTGCAAGCATTAAACAGGGGACAGAAATTCCTTACGTCGTGAGTAATACTCGTAACGATACGCAGTCTGTGGAATTTCGTGAGGCGGTGCTTGGTTTGGAAGTGACGCCACATATTTCTAAAGATAACAATATCTTACTTGATTTATTGGTGAGTCAAAATTCCCCTGGTTCTCGTGTCGCTTATGGACAAAATGAGGTGGTTTCTATTGATAAGCAAGAAATTAATACTCAGGTTTTTGCCAAAGATGGGGAAACCATTGTGCTTGGCGGCGTATTTCACGACACAATCACGAAAAGCGAAGATAAAGTGCCATTGCTTGGCGATATACCCGTTATTAAACGATTATTTAGCAAAGAAAGTGAACGACATCAAAAACGTGAGCTCGTGATTTTCGTGACGCCACATATTTTAAAAGCAGGAGAAACGTTAGAGGCGTTGAAACAAAAAAGTGCGGGCAAAAAGTTACAATGAGTTACTGCCGTTTGTTTTATCACATTGTTTTTAGGACAAAAGACAGTGTTTATGCCATTAATGAAGAAAATGAGAAAATTCTCTATGATTATATTTGGGGATTTGTTAAATCACACCATTCTATACTTCATCGAATTAATGGTATGCCAGATCATCTACATTTATTTGTTGAATTACACCAAACGATTTCGGTAGCTGAATTTGTTCGTAAATTAAAAAATAGGTTTGTAATCCGTGGGTAAGTATACCCACGATTAATGATGGTAATCGTGGTTCCCCTTTGGGGAACGCTTACATCTACCCTAGGTTACTACATCTACCCTAAGTCGCCGTAATCACTAATAAGGATCAAATGAACTTCTTCAATTTTCGCTGTATCCACTGTCGTGGCAATCTTCATATTGCAAAAAATGGGCTATGTTCAGGTTGCCAAAAACAAATTAAATCTTTTCCTTATTGCGGTCATTGTGGTGCGGAATTGCAATATTATGCGCAGCATTGTGGGAATTGTCTTAAACAAGAACCAAGTTGGGATAAGATGGTTATTATTGGGCATTATATTGAACCTCTTTCGATATTGATTCAGCGTTTTAAATTTCAAAATCAATTTTGGATTGACCGCACTTTAGCTCGGCTTTTATATCTTGCGGTGCGTGATGCTAAACGAACGCATCAACTTAAATTGCCAGAGGCAATCATTCCAGTGCCTTTATATCATTTTCGTCAGTGGCGACGGGGTTATAATCAGGCTGATTTATTATCTCGGCAATTAAGTCGTTGGCTGGATATTCCTAATTTGAACAATATCGTAAAACGTGTGAAACACACCCATGCTCAACGTGGTTTGAGTGCAAAAGATCGTCGTCAGAATTTAAAAAATGCCTTTTCTCTTGTTGTTTTGAAAAATGAGTTTCCTTATCGTCGTATAGCATTGGTGGATGATGTGATTACTACTGGTTCTACACTCAATGAAATCTCAAAATTGTTGCGAAAATTAGGTGTGGAGGAGATTCAAGTGTGGGGGCTGGCGCGAGCTTAATATAAAGCACTGGAAAAAAAAGCGCGATAAGCGTATTATTCCCGATACTTTCTCTCAAGTATTTAGGACATAATTATGGAACAAGCAACCCAGCAAATCGCTATTTCTGATGTCGCACAAGCGCATTTTCGAAAACTTTTAGACACCCAAGAAGAAGGAACGAATATTCGTATTTTCGTGGTTAATCCGGGTACGCTTAATGCGGAATGTGGCGTATCTTATTGCCCCCCGAATGCTGTGGAAGAAAGCGATATTGAAATGAAATATAATACTTTTTCTGCATTTATTGATGAAGTGAGTTTGCCTTTCTTAGAAGAAGCAGAAATTGATTATGTTACCGAAGAGCTTGGTGCGCAACTGACCTTAAAAGCACCGAATGCCAAAATGCGTAAGGTGGCTGATGATGCGCCATTGATTGAACGTGTTGAATATGTAATTCAAACTCAAATTAACCCACAGCTTGCAAATCACGGTGGACGTATAACCTTAATTGAAATTACTGAAGATGGTTACGCAGTTTTACAATTTGGTGGTGGCTGTAACGGTTGTTCAATGGTGGATGTTACGTTAAAAGATGGCGTAGAAAAACAACTTGTTAGCTTATTCCCGAATGAATTAAAAGGTGCAAAAGATATAACTGAGCATCAACGTGGCGAACATTCTTATTATTAGTGAGTTATAAAAGAAGATTTATAATGACCGCACTTTTGAAAGTGCGGTTATTTTTATGGAGAAAAAATGAAAATACTTCAACAAGATGATTTTGGTTATTGGTTGCTTACACAAGGTTCTAATCTGTATTTAGTGAATAATGAATTGCCTTTTGGTATCGCTAAAGATATTGATTTGGAAGGATTGCAGGCAATGCAAATTGGAGAATGGAAAAATCATCCGTTGTGGCTTGTGGCTGAGCAAGAAAGTGATGAACGAGAATATGTGAGTTTGAGTCACTTGCTTTCACTGCCAGAGGATGAATTCCATATATTAAGCCGAGGTGTGGAAATTAATCATTTTCTGAAAACCCATAAATTTTGTGGAAAGTGCGGTCATAAAACACAACAAACTCAAGATGAACTTGCAGTGCAATGTATTCACTGTGGGTATCAAACTTATCCTGTGATTTGCCCATCAATTATTGTTGCGGTTCGTCGTGGTCACGAAATTCTATTGGCAAATCATAAGCGACATTATAGTCCTAACGGAGGAATATACACGACGCTTGCAGGTTTTGTCGAAGTAGGGGAAACATTTGAACAAGCAGTGCAGAGAGAGGTTTTTGAAGAAATAGGGATTTCAATAAAAAATCTTCGTTATTTCGGTAGCCAACCTTGGGCATTTCCAAATTCTCAAATGGTGGGTTTTCTGGCTGATTATGATAGCGGTGAAATAACATTGCAGGAAAGTGAAATTTATGATGCACAATGGTTTTCTTATGATCAACCCTTGCCAGAATTACCGCCAACAGGTACTATCGCTCGCAAATTAATTCATGTGACGCTTGAACTTTGTAAAGCGGAACATAAATGCGATTAATAAATATTCCAACTCTTACGAATTAAGGAAATAAGATGCGAAATCCGATTCATAAACGCTTAGAAAACTTAGAAAGTTGGCAACATCTTACTTTTATGGCTGCTTTATGTGAACGTATGGCACCAAATTTTAAATTGTTCTGTCAAATGAACGAGCTTAGCGCTGAAGCCAAAATGTATCAAAATATTCTCAATTTGGTGTGGGAATATTTAACAATTAAAGATGTCAAAATCAACTTTGAAAATCAGTTGGAGAAATTAGAAAGCATTATTCCTGATGTGAATGATTATGATAGTTTTGGTGTTGTGCCAGCGTTAGATGCCTGTCAGGCTTTAGCTGAAATTTTACACGCCATTATTGCGGGCGAAACCTTAGAAAAAGCGGTGGAAATAAGCTTAATTTCGTTGGGAACAATAAGGGCATTATTGGAAACAGAAACTGGACGAGATTGGTCAGAAAGTAAGCTAAAAGAAAATGAAGATATTCAAACAGAACTTGATGTGCAATGGCAAGTTTATCGTTTGCTTAAAGAATGTGAAAAACGTGATATTGAATTAATTTTAGCTTTAAAAAATGAAATTCGGACTGAGGGTATATCTAACATTGGTATAGAATTTCATCAATAACGTGAGATTTGTCACAATTTTTATAAATCATGCTTTTAATTCATCTCAAGTTAGATTATCCTTTGCACAGTTTTTGCGACAAATTCGCAAAGATACTTTTAAAGAATTAAATTTTTTATTTAACAGAAGGTACAAATTTATGAACAAAACAGATTTAATTGATGCAATTGCAAACGCTGCAGAGTTAAACAAAAAACAAGCTAAAGCAGCGTTAGAAGCGACTTTAGATGCAATTACTGCAAGCCTAAAAGAAGGTGAGCCTGTACAATTAATCGGTTTCGGTACATTTAAAGTAAATGAACGTGCTGCTCGTACTGGTCGTAACCCACAAACTGGTGCTGAAATCCAAATCGCAGCATCTAAAGTGCCAGCATTTGTATCTGGTAAAGCATTAAAAGATGCAATCAAATAATTGATAACATCAATGAAATGAAGCCCTGTCGATTGCGCAGGGTTTTTTTTATTGTGTAAACGCGTGGCAAATGTAAAAACAAACTTAGTAATAGAATAAATAAGGAAAACTTATGTGTGGTATTGTCGGTGCAGTAGCGCAACGAGATGTAGCGGAAATCTTAATTAATGGTTTACATCGTTTAGAATATCGTGGTTATGATTCGGCTGGTGTTGCAGTAATCAATAAACAAAATGAATTACAACGTATTCGTTGTTTAGGCAAAGTTAAAGCTTTAGATGAAGCCGTATCAGAAAAACCATTAATTGGTGGAACGGGAATTGCACATACTCGCTGGGCAACTCACGGCGAACCATCAGAAACTAATGCGCATCCGCATTCATCAGGTACTTTTGCTGTAGTACATAACGGTATTATTGAAAATCACGAAGAACTTCGCGAATTATTAAAATCTCGTGGTTATGTCTTTTTATCACAAACAGATACTGAAGTGATCGCGCATTTGGTTGAATGGGAAATGCGTAGCACGGATTCACTTTTAGAGGCTGTGCAGAAATCGGTAAAACAACTCACGGGTGCATATGGTATGGTGGTAATGGACAGCCGTCATCCTGAACATTTAGTGGCAGCTCGTTCTGGTAGTCCACTTGTGATTGGCTTAGGTATCGGTGAAAATTTCTTAGCTTCAGATCAACTTGCACTTTTAAGTGTTACTCGCCGTTTTATCTTTTTAGAAGAAGGAGATATTGCAGAAATTACACGTCGTACAGTTGATATTTATGATACTCACGGTAATAAGGCTAAACGTGAAATTCACGAATCTAATCTTGAAAATGACGCTGCAGAGAAAGGTAAATTCCGTCATTTTATGCAGAAAGAAATTTACGAACAGCCAACCGCACTTATTAATACAATGGAAGGGCGTATTAATCACGAAAATGTGATTGTCGATTCAATCGGTAATGGTGCAAAAGGCATTTTAGAAAAAGTTGAGCATATTCAAATTGTTGCTTGTGGTACATCTTATAATGCAGGTATGGTGGCGCGTTATTGGTTTGAATCTTTAGCTGGCGTGAGCTGTGATGTTGAAATTGCATCAGAATTTCGTTATCGCAAATTTGTTACCCGTCCAAATAGCTTATTGATTACCCTTTCTCAATCTGGCGAAACAGCCGATACTTTAGCTGCACTTCGTTTAGCGAAAGAAAAAGGCTATATGGCGGCATTAACAATTTGTAATGTTGCTGGCTCTTCGCTCGTACGCGAATCAGATCTTGCATTTATGACTCGTGCTGGTGTTGAAGTTGGGGTGGCATCGACAAAAGCATTTACGACACAGCTCGCTGCATTATTAATGCTGGTGACGGCACTTGGTAAAGTTAAAGGTCATATTTCTGCAGAAAAAGAGCGTGAGATTATCAAAGCAATGCAATCTTTACCTGCTGAAATTGAAAAAGCGTTAGCTTTTGATACAGAAATTGAAGCTTTAGCAGAGGATTTTGCTGAAAAACATCATGCACTTTTCTTAGGTCGTGGTGCGTTTTATCCAATTGCCGTAGAGGCTTCTTTGAAATTGAAAGAGATTTCTTATATTCACGCTGAGGCCTATGCGGCAGGAGAATTGAAACACGGGCCATTAGCGTTAATTGATGCTGATATGCCAGTGATTGTCGTTGCACCAAATAATGAATTATTAGAAAAAGTAAAATCGAACATTGAGGAAGTGCGAGCTCGTGGCGGTCAATTATACGTATTTGCCGATAAAGAAGCAGGATTTACGCCAAGTGAAGGAATGAAAATCATCACGATGCCAAAAGTCAATGATATTGTTGCACCGATTTTTTATACCATTCCAATGCAATTACTTTCTTATTATGTGGCTTTAATTAAAGGTACTGATGTAGATCAACCTCGTAACTTAGCAAAATCAGTTACCGTTGAATAAAGTGCGGTTGATTTTAATATAATAAAAAATACGGTGAAATTTCACCGTATTTTTTTAGTTAAATAATCTTCTTTGTTTCCGTGTTTTAATCACTTGTGCGATTAACAATAATGTGAGAATAACCACATATAGTGAAAAAATAACCACTAGCCATTGCACCATCGTTAAACCAAATAATGACCATTGGCTTTCATTACAAGAGCCAGTCGGGTTAAATATAAATGGAAACCATTGATGAAATGGTAAAGTCTCGGGAAAATTTGGAATAAACTCACATTGTTTCCAAGGAGCTGGATTCATTTGCAAATCAAGATGACGAAATGAAATTAATAATCCCTTAATACTGCTGAATAAACCTAAAGCCAAGGCGATTAATCGAATGATTAAAGCACGAGGTTGAAGTAATGCGATAATTCCCGCTACAAATAAGCCAATCATTGCTAAACGTTCATAAACACAGAGCACACAAGGTTGTAAGCCCATTCCATATTGGAAGTAAAGTGCGGTGGATTCTAAGGCTAAACTTGAAAAAGCCAATAAAAACCACACAAAACGTTTTTCGGAAAATTGTTTTAATAGTGCGAGCATTTTCTCTCCTTAAATTGGCAAAATTAAACCTAAACTTGCTAACCAAATTGTGGCAGCAGGTAAAATAAATTCAATAGCCAGTAAACCAATGATTGAAAGTACAATCGTGTAAGGTAAAGCCATATAAACCATTCTGCCATAAGAAAGGCGAATTAATGGCGAAATTGATGAAGTCAATAAGAATAAGAAAGCAGCTTGTCCATTTGGTGTTGCAACTGATGGTAAGTTTGTACCTGTATTAATGGCAACAGAAAGCAATTCAAATTGATGCGGTGCAATTACTCCATTAGTCAGTGCAGCTTTAGCTTCATTAATATAAACCGTTGCAACAAATACATTATCAGAAATAGAAGAAAGCAAGCCATTAAACAAATAGAATAAAGCAAGTTGTGTATTTTCTTCCGCAGAAAGAACGAAGTGAATAATTGGTGAAAAAAGTTTTTGATCAATAATTACTGCAACAACAGAAAAGAATACAACGAGCAATGCAGTAAAGGGTAAAGATTCCTGAAAGGCTTTACCGATAGTATGTTCATCCGTCACACCAGTGAAAGACGTAGCAAAAATGATGATACTTAAACCAATTAAACCGACTGCGGCAAGATGGAATGCTAATCCAAGAATTAACCAAATTGCGATTAACGCTTGCATACCTAATTTAATTTTATCTTGTTTAGACATTTTTTCTGAATTAGTGCGATCTAAATCTGATAAGATTTTCCACACTTCGTCTGGTAATTTCTCGCCATAACCAAATAATTTGAATTTTTCGACCAAGAAACAAGTGAGTAATCCGCAGATAAACACAGGAATAGTCACGGGTGCCATACGGAGGAAAAATTCCATAAAGTTCCATTTTGCTTGTTCTGCAATAATTAAGTTTTGTGGTTCTCCAACAACGGTCATTACACCACCGAGTGCAGTTCCTACACCCGCATGCATCATTAAACTACGTAAGAATGCACGGAATTTTTCTAAGATTTCGTGCTGTTGTTCAATAATTTTTCTATCGTCTGAAATATCAACCACATCAATTAAATTATTGCCTGATGCAACTTTGTGATACACACCATAAAATCCCATTGCGACACTAATGATAACAGCAACAACCGTTAAAGCATCGAGAAAAGCCGATAAAAAAGCAGCACTAAAACAAAAGGCAATAGAAAGTGCAATTTTAGAACGAATTTTGACAAGTAATTTAGTAAATACATAAAGCAGTAATTGTTTCATAAAGAAAATACCTGCCACCATAAATATCAGTAGCAAGATCACTTCAAAGTTTGCCATAATTTCTGCTTTGACGTGTTTGGCATTTGTCATTCCAATAATAATAGCTTCAATTGCTAATAGACCACCCGGTTGAAGAGGGTAGCATTTTAATGCCATTGCCAATGTGAAAATAAATTCTGCAACGAGTAACCAACCCGCAATAAAAGGACTAATAAAAAAGAAAACAATTGGATTTATAATAAGAAAAACCACAATGGCAAGTTTGTACCATTCTGGACTTGCCCCAAGAAAGTTTTTCATAAAAGCCTGAATGTTTGTCATAGTGAACTCCATTATTTTTATCACGCGAACATTGTAATATATCCCCCTTTAAAGGATAATAAAAACCAAGTAATTTTTTTATAAAATTGCATTTTTTTTGATTTTTATCTGATTTTTAATTGTAATGCAAAACAATAACGACATTTTAAAAGCCCAAAGTCCAGCAGCTTTAGCAGAGGAATATATTGTAAAGAGTATTTGGCAAGATGTTTTTCCTTCGGGCAGTAATTTGCCATCAGAACGTGATTTAGCCGATAAGATTGGTGTAACTCGCACCACCCTACGTGAAGTTTTACAACGTTTGGCTCGTGATGGTTGGCTAACAATTCAGCACGGCAAACCCACCAAAGTAAATAATATTTGGGATGCTGCAGGGCCGAATATTATTGAAACCCTAATTGCTTTGGATATGCAGTCCGCGCCCTTAATTATTGATAATATGCTGTCTTTACGTAGTAAAATGTCGGAATCTTACATTTATGAAGCTGTAAAGAATTCTCCTCAAAAATCAACCGCACTTTTTGCTGAATTAGAGCAATTACAAAACACAGCACAAGATTACACAGAATTTGATTACCAATTATTTCGTCAATTCACTGTTGTTGCCAACAAACCCTTTTATCGTTTAATTTTCAATAGTTTAAAAGGCGTTTATCAGCGAATAGGGTTGTTATTTTTTAAAGAAAAAACACACCGTGAATTAACAAAGCAATTTTATTTAGAAATGCAACAAATTTGTCTTGAGGGAAATGCAGATGCAGTAGTGGATTGCATCCGTAAACATAATTTACGTTCTTCAACCTACTGGAAAGCCATTTTAGAACGATTGCCACAAAATTTATCAGATTAATACTAGAACCGAATTTAAGAAAAAACATAAAATTTTTCTTATAATTACAAAATCATTTTTACCAATTTATCTGCTTTAATTCGTGCAAATTTTTTCAAAAGTTTTTGCACTGGTTCTGGGTATTGATTTAATTCTTCTAATTCAGAGTAATGTTTTAATACTTTTGTATGTTGGCGAATTTGGTTTTGCTCTTTTTCCACTTGGGCTAAAAGCTGTTGTTGTGGATCGTAAATTAATAAGCCATTTTCTGCATCCAAACGCCACGCTCGAGGGTTAAGATTATTGCCCGTGAGTAAAATATAGCGGTCATCTACCCACACACCTTTTAAGTGGTAGGTATTATCGCCATCACGCCATAAACGCACCACAAGCTGACCACTTTCAATTTGAGTCTCAAATTTTTCACAGAAACGGCGAAGATTACTTTCATAAAGATAAGGTAACGCCCCCGCCATTTTGAATGGTTGTTCTGGTGGAATGTAAAAATCGTTTGCGACTTTATCGCCAACAATAATTTCTACTCGTTTACCGCTTTCCAATAATGTTGCTATTTTATGTTGCAATGTGCGTGGGAAATTAAAATATGGCGTACAAATCACCAATTTTTCTTGCACTTGCAAGAATAAATCTTCAATCACTTGATTTAATTCGTTGCCCGATGCGCCTAAGCCAAACAGTGGCGATACGCTTAAAACATTCGGTAATTTCACCGCACTTTTTAATGAATATTCTCCATTTTGTGCAAGATCTTTACGATAAGCACGAATATTGCCTCGGATCTCTTTGGTGCGAGGGCGGTTGGTCACATCAAGTGGATAAACTGCACTGAAATCTAACAAGTAATCATTGATGAAATTTACCATCGAATCAGCTAATTCAGTATGAGTGATTTTTTGATAGCGGTCGTAACGATATTTTTCAAATTGATGAAGATAGACATTATTAATACTTGCACCGCTATAAAGTACCGTATCATCAAATACAAAGCCTTTGACATGCAACACACCAAAAACTTCGCGTGTATTAATTGGCACGCCAAAGAATATATTCGGATCATCAGGTAACTGATAAGTTTGGCGTTGCTCGCAATACCAATCTGCATTAGTGGCAGATTTTTCCGCCCCTAATAAATTGCGTTGTGCGCGATGCCAATCTATGAGAATTTTTACATCCAAGTGTGGATTTTCTTGCTTCACGCGATAAATTTCATCGAGGATTTCCTGCCCCGCTTCATCTTTTTGCCAATAAAGTGCGGTAACATAAATACGTTTTTTTGCGTTTCTGATTAATTCAATAATTTGAGTTTTAAATTCAGCCGAGCTACCCAAAAATTCAATTTGCTCAGCTTGCAAGGCAAGGAATGGCAAATTATTTAAATTTTGTTCAGCTCGTTTGGTTTTATTGATTAACATAATCCATCTCGTGATTAAAGACTAGTGTGCTAGTTTACAATATTTCACGTGCTTATTAATAGAAAAAAGGCTTTTTTTCGTTATAATGCTCACAAATTTTAGCATTTTTTGGCTAAAAAATATTCATTTTTACTCAGGGAAACCCTATGAACGACAAACGCAAACCGTCTTTTCAATCCGCAGGCAAAACCTTTCAAGAACGCGCAGTGGGGGAAAAGTACAGAGAAAAACCAAGCCAAAATCGACCGCACTTTAATGATAAATTTAATGGAAATAGAAACGAAAAATCTCGTTTTTCTCGTGATAAACAAGAAGTGAGAGAAACTAAAATTACGCAACTTTCTTTATCTCGTGCGCCATCAAATAAAAATACAGAACAACCTAAAGTTCAAGTGATGATAAAAAGTACGGGTACGGTTTATAAAACAAAAGAAAAGAAAACGGGTGCGCTTTCTCCTCGTGCGCCTGAAAAAATTAAGAAAAACCGTGCGGAAGAAATGAAAGTTTACGGTGAAAACGCCTGTTTAGCTTTATTTGCAGAACGCGCTGAAAGTATTGTTCGATTGTGGGCAACCGTGCAAATGTCACACAAAATTGGCGAGGTATTGAGTTATTTAGCCGAAAACAAGAAGGCTTATCACGTTGTAGATAGTGAAGAATTAGCTCGAGTGAGCGGAACGGAACATCATGCTGGCATTTGCTTATTAGTGAAGAAACCGCGAGCTTTCACGTTGCAAGGATATTTGGATATTCCTCGTAACGAGGATTGTTTAGTGCTATTAGACAACGTGAATAATGCACAAAATATCGGAGGTGTATTGCGTACTTGTGCTTATTTTGGCGTGAAAAATATTGTCGCCGATAATGTGGAAAATCTGTATTCAGCAGCCTCAATGCGTGTAGCAGAAGGTGGCGCAGAATATATTCGTGTGTTAGAAACGGATGATATTGATTCGGCTTTGATGCACTTGCGTAAATCAGGCTATCAAATTATTCACGTATCGCACAATAAACAAGGCGACCCATTGGATAAAGTGCGGTTAAAAAATAAAGTGGTTTTTGTGCTAAGTGAAAGTTCTACGGAAAGTTTAGCGACGCCAGAAGACACACAAGTGCGTTTAACGCTCGCAAGCCCAATTAAATCAGGCTTAAACATTGCAGTGAATGCGGGTGTGTTGTTGGCGAAGTGGTATTTTAGATAGTGTATGATTAAAGGGGTAAATGATTTCCCCTTTAAAATTTCAAATAAAAGTCTTTAGTCAATTCAATAAACGCTTCAGTGTATTGATTATCCGCATCATAAATTACCAATTGATCTTGCATTAAAACTTGTGGCTGTTTGGCAAAGGTAAGCAACATTCTTTGGGGCGTTTTTCCTATTTTAGTGATGACATTCGTCTGTTTTATGCAAAAAAGTGCGGTGGATTTTATGAGCGTTTTGCCTGCCTCATAAGGCAAAACAAAACTTATTCTCCCATTTTCAGATAAGCGCGTGGCTGCCCATTCTAACCAATTTAAGTGGCTTTGCTTGGTATAACGAGCCAATTCTCTTTCCTCATTTTTGCAAGCAATACCTTGTTCAAAATAAGGTGGATTTGCCACAATTAAATCAAAGGTTTGTGCAGTGGTTTGTAAAAAATGTTGTATATCCGTTTGAATAAGTTGAATGCGATTTTTCCACACTGAATCATTGATGTTTTCTTGTGCTTGTTTTACTGCAATGGGATCCAACTCAACCGCTTGAATTTGGCAGTTTTCTTCAGTTCGTTGTGCCAACATTAACGCCAATAATCCTGTGCCGCTCCCCATATCTAAAATATTTTTACAATGCTTTACATCTGCCCAAGCACCTAACAAAATGCCATCAGTGCTGACTTTCATGGCACAAGAATTTTGATTGATATGGAATTGTTTAAAGGTAAATCCGTTCATAAATTTTTCGTAAATTGACCGCACTTTCAGGTATAATCCTCGCCAATTTTAACAAAGAACCGCACAATAATGAATTTATCCCAATTTGAACAATTCGATCTTTCTCCAGAACTTTTAAAGGCGCTTGAAAAAAAAGGTTATTCCCGCCCAACAGCTATTCAAATGGAAGCCATTCCAGCAGCAATGGAAGAGCGTGATGTATTAGGCTCTGCACCAACGGGAACAGGGAAAACCGCTGCTTTTTTATTACCTGCGCTACAACATTTATTGGATTATCCGCGTCGTAAACCAGGCCCACCGCGTATTTTGGTATTAACGCCAACCCGTGAACTAGCAATGCAAGTGGCAGAACAAGCGGAAGAATTAGCGCAGTTCACCCATTTAAATATTGCGACAATTACAGGTGGCGTGGCGTATCAAAATCACGGTGATGTATTCAATACCAATCAAGATTTGGTGGTGGCTACGCCAGGCCGTTTATTGCAATACATTAAGGAAGAAAATTTTGATTGCCGTTCCGTTGAAATGCTGATTTTTGACGAAGCGGATAGAATGTTACAAATGGGATTTGGGCAAGATGCGGAAAAAATTGCAGCTGAAACCCGTTGGCGGAAACAAACCTTATTATTTTCTGCAACATTGGAAGGGGAGTTGTTGGTCGATTTCGCAGAGCGTTTATTGAATGATCCTGTGAAAGTAGATGCGGAACCAAGTCGCCGCGAAAGAAAAAAAATCAACCAATGGTATTATCACGCAGACAGCAATGAACACAAAATCAAATTGCTCGCGCGTTTTATTGAAACTGAAGAAGTAACCCGTGGAATTGTGTTTGTTCGTCGTCGTGAAGATGCACGTGAACTTTCTGAAATATTGCGTAAACGAGGCATTCGTTCCGCATATTTAGAAGGCGAAATGGCACAAACTCAACGTAACAATGCCATTGATAAATTGAAATCAGGTATTGTGACGGTATTGGTTGCAACGGATGTGGCTGCGCGTGGTATTGATATTGATGATGTAAGCCACGTGATGAATTTTGATTTGCCCTATAGTGCGGATACTTATTTACATCGAATTGGACGTACCGCGCGAGCAGGAAAAAAGGGCACGGCGGTCTCTTTTGTCGAAGCGCATGATTACAAGTTGCTAGGTAAAATCAAACGCTATACCGAGGAAATTTTAAAGGCACGCATTTTAGCAGGTTTAGAACCTCGCACTAAGCCACCAAAAGATGGTGAAGTGAAATCTGTAAGCAAAAAACAAAAGGCACGTATTAAAGAAAAACGTGAAGAGAAGAAAAAAACAGAGGCAAAGAAAAAAGTAAAATTGCGTCATAAGGATACAAAAAATATCGGCAAACGACGCAAGCCAAGTAACAGTAATGTTTAATTAGGTGTGATTTAAATTCTGTTTTATATCACACTAGCAATGTGGGTTTCTTGTATTGGTATTAACTAAATTACGCATTAATAAAGCGTAATTTAAGTTAATATCTTGTGGTACATTTAAGAATACAAAATGCCCATCACCTAGTGCGGCATCAACCGTTTCATTTTTACGATTTAGCATTTTTTCAATTTTGAAATTAATATTGCCTTGTGGCGTCATCATTTCTACATTGTCGCCAAGTAAGAATTTGTTTTTTACTGCTACTTCTGCCATACCTTGTTCGTTACGTTTGCCTGTAAATTCACCGACAAATTGCTGACGATCAGAAATAGAATAGCCATATTCGTAGTTTTGGTATTCATCGTGCGTATGACGACGTAAGAAACCTTCGGTATAACCACGGTGTGCAAGGGATTCTAACGTATCCATTAAACTTTCATCAAATGGTTTGTCTGCGGCTGCATCATCAATTGCTTTGCGGTAAACTTGAGCCGTTCTTGCACAATAATAAAATGATTTAGTACGACCTTCGATTTTTAAAGAATGCACACCAAGTGCGGTCAATTTTTCCACATGTTGTACGGCACGTAGATCTTTTGAATTCATAAAGTAGGTGCCGTGTTCATCTTCAAACGCTGTCATTTGTTCGTCAGGCTTTTGTGATTCGGTATAAAGGAAGACTTTATCCGTTACCGCACCCTCGCCTAAGGTTGGTGCTACATTTTTCACTTCAATTTGTTGAGCAGGATCGATTTTCGGCACGATGTTGCCTACTTCATCCGTCGTGCCTTCTTCCATTTTGTATTCCCAACGGCAAGCATTGGTGCAAGTGCCTTGATTTGGATCGCGTTTGTTGATATAGCCAGAAAGTAAGCAACGGCCAGAATACGCCATACATAATGCACCATGTACGAAAATTTCGAGTTCAATATCTGGCACTTGTTGGCGAATTTCAGCAATTTCATCTATTGAAAGTTCGCGCGATAAAATCACACGAGTTAATCCCATTTGTTTCCAGAATTTTACCGTAGCCCAGTTTACCGCATTGGCTTGCACAGAAAGATGAATATCAATATTAGGGAAATTTTCACGCACCAACATAATTAAGCCTGGGTCAGACATAATTAAAGCATCTGGTTTCATATCGATGACAGGTTGTAAATCTTTAATAAAAGTTTTGAGTTTGGAATTATGGGGCGCAATGTTTACCACTACATAGAATTTTTTGCCAAGGGAATGGGCTTCATCGATCCCGATTTTCAAATTGGCATGATTAAATTCATTATTGCGTACACGTAAGCTATAACGAGGTTGGCCTGCATAAACCGCATCTGCACCATAAGCAAACGCATAGCGCATATTTTTAAGGGAGCCTGCAGGGGAAAGTAATTCTGGTTTGAATTGGGTTGTCATAATATTCTCTTTTGTCTGATTTCAGGTCAGGGATTTACTCAAGGTAAATCGTTAGGTGGGGTATTGTAGAGAAAATATTTGGCTTGTAAAGGAAAGTGCGGTTAAATTCTTAGTAGAATTTTATGTAAAATTTAACCGCTTAATAGGTTGTATTTAATTCCTCAAATCTTAGGATAGTAATTTATCTTTCGTTTCTGAAATAAACCATAATCCAATCAAGCTCAACACAGCGTTTAGGGTTAAATAAATCCCCACACCTTTTAAGCCGTAGTGAGCATTCAGCGGTAAGGCAATGATTGCCGCAACACTTGCCCCGAATAAGCCTGCAATATTATAGGTTAAAGAAGCACCTGAATAGCGGGCGTGAGTAGGGAAGAGTTCAGGTAAAAAACTCGCTAATGGCCCATAGCCCATTCCAATTAACCCCATACCGATGAATAAAAACCAAAACAGACTGGTAGTTGTACCGTTTTCGAGAAATAACGGCAAGGATAAACCAAAAATCGCAACGCCAACAGTTGTCCAAATGAGCCAAATACGGCGACCAACTTTGTCGATATATTTTCCCGAAACGGCGATGGTAATAGCCAAAGAAACCGCACTTGCCATCAATAAAGCGGTAAAAATTTGTGGGGAAAATCCTAATCCCATTGCGTATCCTGCCTCTGAAACCGTTGGAGCAGATTTTGCGTAAATTTGGCTAAAGGCAATCATAATGTAGAACAGCACATAGCCTGCAATACAAATTAACATCCCCAAGAAAAACGGCTTGAAATAAGTAGTGATAACTTCCAACATTGGTAAGCGTTTTGGCTGCGGTTTATTGAGTGCCGCAAGGAAAATCGGGGCTTCAGTCAGTTTTAGGCGAACATATAAGCCAATTGCCACTAAGATAACGGAAGATAAAAACGGTATCCGCCACGCCCATTCAGTCATAGCTTCTTGCCCGAAAATCGCAGTAATGCCTAAGAATACGCCATTTGCCAACAACAAGCCAAGCGGGGCTCCCAATTGTGGGAAAGTGCCATACCAACCACGTTTACCTTCGGGAGCATTTTCAACCGCAACTAACGCTGCACCGCCCCACTCTCCGCCTAAACCGATACCTTGCCCAATACGGCATAAACAGAGCAAAATTGTCGCCCAAATACCGATGCTGTCATAGGTTGGCAACAAACCGATAACCACAGTGGAAATACCCATCAACAGCAAGCTCATCACAAAAGTATTTTTCCGCCCGAAACGGTCACCGAAATGCCCGAACAATATTGCTCCCAAAGGGCGAGCAATAAAAGTGAGTGCTAAAGTGGAAAGTGCCGCAATCTGCCCTGAAAGTGGATCTGCGGCATGGAAGAATTGATGGTTAAATACCAATACCGCTGCCATTGCATAAATGTAGTTATCGAAATACTCAATCGCCGTGCCGACCATCGTCGCTGTCGCGACCTGTTTTAGACTATTTTGCGTATTCATCACTTGCCTCCCGTAATGCTTTTGTTGCGGCTTGCACATTATCGGCGTGCGTAATTGCAGTAATCACTGCCACACCATCCGCCCCAAATTCTCGTAAGGTTTTAACGTGAGCTAATTTCACCCCACCAATTGCCACAAGCGGTTTAGTTATCTCCGCATTTCGCAAAGTTTGAATAAACGCCATTCCTAGTGTTGGTTTCGGATTCTCTTTCGATTGCGTTGGGAAAATCGGGCCAATTCCAAAATAATCAATTTCCGCTAAATTTTCCCCAATTTTTGCCTCGTCTAAACGATTCACCGACCAACCAATAATTAGCGGTTTATCTGTTTTAGCTCGAATCTCTTGCACAGGCATATCGCTTTGCCCAACGTGAATGCCATCCGCCTCGATTTCCAACGCCAAATCAACGTTGTCGTCTACAATAAAGGGTACGCCATATTCACGGCACAAATCACGACAACTCATCGCCAGCGCCTTCTGTGCTGAGGGCGTATGTTCTAACGAAAATTTGCCTTTATCCCGAAATTGAAAGCAGGTAATTCCGCCTTCTAACGCTTGTTTAAGCACGAATAATAAATTTTCCGACAAGTTCTCGCCCAAATGACGGCAATCTTGCGTGCCTGCCACAAAGTAAAGCGGTAAGATTTTTTGAATATTTTTCATCTTTCAATCCTTAAAGGCGACTGTAAGCCCAATGATTTGTCGGCCCCTGTCCTTGCCCAATATTCAATGGGTGAGAAATTGCAGCGGTAATAAAATCTTTCGCTGTTTTTACCGCACTTTGCAACGGTTCGCCTTTCGCCAACTCTGCGGTTAAACAGGCAGAAAAGGTACAGCCCGTACCATGTGTATGCGGTGTGTTGAAACGGGGGCTTTGCAAAGTAAAATGACGACCATCTGCAAGTAAAACCCAATCTTGGCACAGCTCACTTTGCGAATTGAGCGAATGTCCGCCCTTAATAATCACATTCTTCGCTCCCTGTTTTTGCAACGCTTTTGCGGCTTGTTGAATACTGATGTCGTCCACAATCGCAATCCCCGTTAATGCTTCTGCTTCGGGAATGTTCGGTGTAATCACGTCCGCCAACGGCAGCAATTTTTGGCTTAACACACTCACCGCTTGCTGTTGCAATAACGGTGCACCACCTTTGGCGATCATCACAGGGTCTAGCACCAGTGCGCCGAAAGGCTTATCAGCAAGAAAATCTGCAACGTATTCAATAATTTCTGCATTGCCCAACATACCAATTTTGCAACTTGCAATCTGGAAATCATTTTTGACCGCTTCCAGTTGCGCTTGAATTGTTTTCAGTGGAATAGGGTGAATATCAAATACGCCAAGTGTGTTTTGTGCAGTAACAGCTGTAATTACGGATGTACCAAACACGCCGCGCATTTGGAAGGTTTTAAGATCCGCTTGAATGCCTGCACCACCGCCACTGTCTGACCCTGCGATAGTTAATACTTGTTTCACATTACTCATTAATGCGCCCTCTTTGTCCAATGGTTTCAGGGGAAAGTGCAGCAAGCTCGTCCAGCAAACGGATTTGGAACTGTCCCACTTGTGTGGTTAAGCCTTGCGCCGCACACTCGCCTGCAATGGTGTATGCTACACAGGCTTCTAATGTCGCAGAAAAATAATTCCCTTCACTTACCGCTAAAAATGCAGCACACACGGCACTCAATAAACAGCCCGAAGCCGTAACTTTCGGGAACAATGACGTGCCGTTGTGAACGGTCGCAGTTTGTGTGCCATCGCTGACAATATCCACCACCCCGCTAATCAACACCGTACAGCCATAGCATTGAGCCACTTTCTCGGCAACGGCTTTTAAATCCACTTCGCCCTGCCCAGCATCTACACCTTTTGCCTGCCACGCCTCGCCTGCAATGGCAGCCAGTTCACCTGCATTACCACGAATAAGTGCGAATTTTACTTCTGCCAGCAATTGGCGAATGGTCTCACGGCGATAACTGGTTGCCCCCACACCAACAGGATCTAACACTACAGGAATTCCAACCTCATTTGCTGTTTTTCCTGCCTGCAACATCGCCTCCCGATCTTTACCAATCAGCGTACCAATATTAATGACCAATGCTTGACTGATTTTCGGTACTTCCTGCATTTCTTCAATATTCGCCGACATCAAAGGCGAAGCTCCTAATGCCAACAAGCCATTGGCACTAAAATTCGCTGCTACAATATTGGTAATGTTATGAATGAGCGGATTCTGCTCACGGATTTTGGAGAGATAAATTGATTGCATAAGCATTCCTTGTGTTGAATATAAAATAAACAAAAATGCCCGCTATTCACTGTGAGCAATTAGCGGATGTAATAAAATGTAGAAAATTGGGAAAATAAACAGGATAAAATCGTGATAGAGAAAGGTTGAATATGTGGCATATTAGTTTCCTACGTCAGTGCTAACTGTTTCAGGTTCACGGGTATCATCTCAGCCTTTCGGCACCCCGACTAAAAGTTGGATGAAGTTTACGCTTCTTTTCAAGAAAAAACAAGCGGTCAAATTTTTCCCTCATTTTGCAAATAATGAGAAGAATTTGACCGCTTAAATAGAAAACTAAATTTGTTTAATTAAAAACGGTAACGCACACCGAAAGAGGCTTCGTGAGTTTTAAAACGCACGTTTTCTAAACAGCGATCATAATGGGAGTAATCTAATGCTAAACGCCAATTGCCGAAATCATAACCAATAGAAAAACGAGGATGGTTGGAATGAGTTTTGATGTTTAAATACTCTTGTAATATTTCAGGTTGATTTGGATTATGTGTCTCTATTTTTTCACGCACGTGCACCCAATCGGCTTGCACATAAATCCCTTTTCCATTATCTTCCTTTGCTTGTACAGCAGAAGAGAAGATTTCTCAATTCGAATATTCATTAGGGTTCTTCCAAAGGATTTTTGTTAAAAATAAAAAGAATTGACGTAATGTTGGTTACGTCAATTCTATTTTTATTTTTGATTATTCTGATTTTGCGCGGGTTGGTTCAGAATAAACGTGGCTAATTGCACAATGATGTCCTGCCGCGCCTTTTCCATAGAAATAATAACGAGAATCCTGCCAAGCCCTAATCGGGAAAGCCTCTAGCATTTCATCATTTGCTTTTGCTAAAGTCATCTCCGCTTTTGTATGGGGCACTGAAGAAATTGTACCTAAACGTCCATTAAATTCATAAGTGCGGACAAATTTTGATACTTTCTCGAGCGTTTCAGGTTCATCTATATTAATTGCTGGATCAATAGATTCAACAACTTCTTGAGGTTTATATGAACTTAAACGGTCTAAAGATTCTTGTACTTTTTTCTGTACCGATTCATTAGCTGGTTGAGTAATAAAATCTAATGCAGGTTTTACATCAGGGGATTTTTCTTCAACGATAATTCCCATTGCTGGCGTGATAAACCCTTTTTTAGTTTTCTCTTGCTCAAGCAATTCATCCACAGATAAGAAATGATTTTCTTTTGGCAGATTTACTGTTGAATAATCAATCCAAGCCTTGCCACTTGCCAATTCAGGCGACACCACCGCAGCAAATAATGGCATTGGCGATTTTGGCTCTTGATTACGGCGACGACGCTGATTATTCGCTGCACGTAAATGACGTGGAGTACGACGCTGACGCTCTTGACGTTCAGAACGTTGGTTCTGATGAACGGGTTTTTCATCATTATTTTGAACCGTAATTACATCCACTTCTGGCATTTTTTCAGTCGTGCTGAAGTTATTTTCAACAACTGTTTCATTTGTTTCATTATCTTCAACGCGCACGCGTTTACGTAAATCACGGCGTTGGCGGCGTTGAGTGACAGGCTCAGTTCTTTCTTCTTTAGCCTCAAAAACAGGTGTAGAATTTACCGCACTTTCAGTGATACTTTCTTCCACTAAGTTACGGCGCGGACGGCGTTGATTACGCTCACGGACATTACGAACCTGTTCTTCGTTTCTTTCTGTTTCGTTATTTTCAGAACGTGGACGACGAGAAGAACGACGATCCTGTGAACGGCGTTGATTACGATTAGGATTGCGCGAAGTGCGGTTATTTTTCGGTTTGTTTTCTTCAGATTTAGTCGCAAATAAACCTTTAATCTTCGCAATAATTTTAGCTAACAAAGAGGGTTCATTTGATTTACGCTCAACTGGCGTTGGGGCTGCTTCTGAAATAGAAAGCGCAACTACTGCACTTTCAACCGCTGGTTGTTCAGTAACAACGGTTGTTTCCACATTACGAGAAACCAGTGATTCTTCAGTATTTTCATCTTGAGCACAGTGAATTTTCGCTAAGTTATAGCTTAATTCATTTACTTCTTCACCATCACGTAAACGGAAAACACTAAAGTGCGGTGTTTCCATTGCTTCATTTGGGGCAACAATAATATCGACATTATGACGCTTTTCAATATTACTGATTGCTTTGCGTTTTTCGTTAAGAAGATAAGAGGCAATTTGTACTGGCACAATGGTATGCACTTGCTTGGTGTTTTCTTTTAATGCTTCTTCTTCCAGCAAACGCAAAATAGATAAAGAAAGAGATTCATTATCACGCACTTTGCCTGTTCCTTGACAACGAGGGCAAATATGGTGCGAAGATTCGCCCAATGATGGGCTTAAACGCTGACGTGACATTTCTAACAAACCAAAACGAGAAATTCGGCTAATTTGAATACGGGCACGATCTGGACGAACCGCATCACGAATACGATTTTCTACTTCACGTTGATGGCGAATTGGTGTCATATCAATGAAATCAATGACAACTAATCCACCTAAGTCACGTAAGCGTAATTGACGCGCGATTTCATCTGCCGCTTCAAGATTGGTATTTAATGCCGTTTCTTCAATATCGCCACCACGAGTAGAACGTGCGGAGTTAATATCAATAGCGGTTAATGCTTCGGTGACATCAATAACGATTGAACCGCCAGAAGGTAAACGCACTTCACGTTGGAATGCGGATTCAATTTGAGATTCAATTTGATAGTGACTGAAAAGTGGCACTTCGCCTTGATAAAGTTTCACGCGATTGATGAAATCAGGACGCACAAGTTTGATATGCTCTTTCGCTTTCTCAAAAATTTTTGGGCTATCAATCAGGATCTCACCAATATCACGACGCAAATAATCGCGAATAGCGCGTACAATCACATCGCTTTCTTGATGAATTAAAAATGGAGCTGGACGACTTTGTGAAGCTTGTTTGATCGCTTCCCAATGATGTAATAATACTTTTAAATCCCATTGTAATTCTTCTGGCGATTTTCCCACACCAGCAGTACGGACGATTAAGCCTACACCGTCAGGCACATCTAATGAACTTAATGCCTCTTTTAGTTCAGTACGTTCATCGCCCTCAATACGGCGAGAAATTCCTCCTGCCCGTGGATTATTCGGCATAAACACCAAATAACTACCGGCAAGAGAAACAAAAGTAGTTAAGGCTGCACCTTTGTTTCCTCTTTCTTCTTTATTAACTTGAACGATAACTTCCTGTCCTTCAGTCAAAATATCGCGAATATTCGGACGACCTTGAAAAACATAATCATCAGGAAAATATTCACGGGCAATTTCTTTTAAAGGTAAAAAACCGTGACGTTCTGCACCATAATCTACAAAAGCCGCTTCTAAGCTTGGCTCAACGCGAGTAATTTTTCCTTTGTAGATATTCGCTTTTTTTTGTTCGTGTCCTGGACTTTCAATGTCCAAGTCAAAAAGGCGTTGTCCATCGACAAGCGCGACACGCAACTCTTCTTTTTGAGTTGCATTGATTAACATTCTTTTCATTGTCAATTCTCTTATTAAATATTTAAAAAAAACTCAAAATAAACCGCACTTTGCTTCGTTATCGACCTCGTGTTTCTCGCGCCAGTCAATCTCACGACTGTATGTTGCTGGGTGCATTGATAACGTTATTAAGCATAAATATTTGCTTGATAAAACAACGCGATATTCCGCACGCGTTGCAAACGGCTGATTTATTTTAAGAAAAATGTTGATTATCAATGTCTTATGCCAATTGCTGCATTGAGTTTTCACCAACAAAACTTATCCTTTTTTACGCAAATTATTAGGCGCAAAAAGAGGGTCTATTATCCATAGAAAACGATTAATTAGCAAGGCGAATTTGCGTTCATAGAGTGACGTTCATATTACGTTTATAGTGCCTTTATGATATGATTTGCAGCGATTTTCAAAAGGAAAAAAAATGACAAAACAAAATGAAAAAATCATTAATTCATCCGTAAAAATGCTGACAATTAGTGAAGATGAAAGTGGGCAACGAATTGATAATTATTTATTAGCAAAACTCAAAGGTGTACCCAAAAGTTTAATTTATCGCATTGTGCGTAAAGGCGAAGTGCGAGTAAACAAAGGCAGAATTAAACCAGAATATAAACTGCAAACAGGCGATGTTGTACGCATTCCACCTGTGCGTGTCGCAGAAAAAAATGATGTGCCGATTTCAAAAAATCTCAATAAAGTTGCCGCACTTGAAAACCAAATTTTGTTTGAAGATGATTGCTTGATTATTTTAAATAAACCCTCAGGAATCGCGGTGCACGGCGGAAGTGGTTTAAATTTTGGTGTGATTGAAGCCTTACGAGCATTACGCCCAGAAGCACGCTTTTTAGAACTGGTTCATCGTTTAGATCGCGATACATCAGGCATTTTATTAATTGCCAAAAAACGTTCAGCATTACGCAATTTGCACGAACAACTTCGCGTCAAAACCGTTCAAAAAGATTATTTAGCGTTAGTACGTGGGCAATGGCAATCCCATATAAAAGTTATTCAAGCCCCTCTTTTGAAAAATGAATTATCTAGCGGAGAGCGCATTGTGCGTGTCAGCGAGCAAGGAAAACCATCTGAAACTCGCTTTAGTATTGAAGAACGCTATATAAATGCTACGCTTGTGAAGGCTTCACCAGTCACAGGGCGAACCCATCAAATTCGTGTGCATACACAATATGCAGGACATCCTATTGCATTAGATGATAAATACGGCGATAAAGATTTTGATAAACAAATGAATGAATTAGGATTAAATCGTTTGTTTTTGCACGCTTTTTCAATTCGGTTTGAACACCCTAAAAATGGCGAAACACTACGTTTCAATGCGTCACTAGATCATCAAATGAAAGCAATTTTGCAAAAGTTGCGGGAAAGCAAATAGACAATATTTCTGTTTATTGCTACACTTACACACGGAGACAACTCGTTTCTATCAACAAATTTCATAATAACGACAACAAAGGATAGCAAAATGGCAAAAGGACAATCTTTACAAGATCCTTATTTAAATGCGCTTCGTCGTGAACGCATTCCTGTATCAATCTACCTTGTAAACGGAATCAAACTTCAAGGTCAAATTGAATCATTCGATCAATTCGTGATTTTATTAAAAAACACCGTGAATCAAATGGTATATAAACACGCAATTTCAACGGTTGTGCCTGCTCGTTCAGTTTCCCATCACAATAACAATCATCATACTGCTCCAACAGAAGCAGTTGAAAACGTGGAAACTCAAGCAGAGTAATCACAATACCATTAATGGATAATTAATATTTATTAAGTGCGGTTGAAAATTCTCAGGAAATTTCAACCGCACTTTTTTTCATCTCAAATGTGAAAACTACTTTCCAATTCCATATTGTTTCAATTTATTCGCAATGGCAGTATGGGAAACGCCTAAACGTTGAGCCAATTTTCTCGTGCTTGGATATTCTGCATAAAATAATTTTAGGACTTGTGCTTCATAGAAACCAATAATTTCATCTAAGGTTTTATTTTCAAATTCATCCAAAGAAATCACCGCACTTTGTGGCAGAGCAAGATTTAAACTTTCGATAGTTAAATGATTATCTTGTACTAACGAACAAGCACGATAAAGAGTGTTATAAAGCTCACGAACATTCCCTTTCCAATCATATTTCTGTAAATAAAGAAGAAAATCTTTATCGAAAGTTGGTTTTGCAATTTTTAATTCTTCACTGATTTCCTGTAAAAAACCTTGTGCCAGTGGCTCAATATCAGCCATGCGATCTCGTAATGCAGGCACATTAATAGTGAGAACATTTAAGCGATGAAACAAATCAGCACGAACTTTACCTTGCTCAACAAGCAAATGAAGTGGAACCTGTGATGTGCAAATCACTCGCACATTTGCATAATGCTCTTTTTCTTCGCCTACTCGACGGAAAGATCCATCCGTTAAAAAACGTAATAATTTAGCCTGTAAACCCAATGAAAGTTCTGCGATGCCATCTAGTAATACAGTTCCCTCATTTGCGTACTCAAAAAAACCAATGGTTTCACTGTCTCCGACTTTTCGACCAAACATTTCACTTTCCGCATCTTCATCAGGCAAACCAGCACAGTTTACTGCGATAAATTTTTTATCGCGACGCAAACTCTGATAATGGCAGGCTTTCGCTAACAAATCTTTTCCACTCCCCGTTTCGCCTTGAATTAACAAAGGCGCATCAAACATAGCAAAACGTTTCGCGTTTTCTACCGCACTTTTCATCGCTTCACTTTGTACAATAAAACACTCGAAAGGTTTTTGAGGATTAAATTTAGAAATCGGCATATTCAGGGAATGGAAATAATTAAGATATGGCTATGATAATTTCTTTACAACAAAGTGTAAATATTATTTTACATAAGGTAAAAATGCGACCATTTTTGACCGCACTTTATATCGCTAAGGTTTTAACATTTTTTCAGCTTCACGAACACGAACAAGGAATTGTTTCCGTTCAGCTGAAGTCATACCACTGCTAGTACCGGGTAATTTAACAGTAAGAGGATTCACTGCTCGACCGTTAATATGAAATTCATAATGTAAATGCGGCCCCGTAGAAATCCCCGTATTACCAGAAAGTGCAATACGTTCGCCTTTTTTAACTGTTTGCCCTGCTTTTACTAGGGATTTGCTCAAATGCATATAAACAGTTTGATATTCACGCCCGTGACGTAACATAACATAACGTCCTGCACCGCCAGCCTGATAAGCAACTTTTTCAACTGTGCCATCTGCTGGTGCAATAACTGGTGTGCCTTGAGAAACGGAGAAATCCACACCTTTATGCGGACGAATACGTCCTGTTACTGGATGACGACGATTTGGATTAAAAGGGGAGGAAACGCGTGCTTGGCGTTGCAATGGATAACGAGCAAAACCTTTGCCTAAGGTTTCTCCTTGCTGATTATAATAACGACCATTTGCAGCTTGCACAGCATAATAATTTTTACCACCAGATGAAATACGTAATGCCTCAACATTACCTTGACCAGTGAGTTTATCGCCTAAATATTCACGAGAAACTAAAATGGCAAATTGAGTTCCTTTTTTTAGTTTTCTCAAACTCACTTGCCATTGTAAGGCGTTACTAAGTTGGCTAATTTGACGCGTATCAAGACCTTTTTCTCTTAAACTACTATTTAAAGAATTTTGAATCTCGCCTTTTAATACTTCTTTTCGCCAAATACTTTTCTTTTCAATAACTTGGCGTTTAAATTTCCCATCTTCGAGACGTTCATAAATACGTTCTTCTTTTTCAGAAACCAGCCAATTTAAATATTCCAAGTTATCATTTTTATCTAAAATCCAGTAGAATTGCTGACCTGCTTTTAAGTGGGCTAATTCGGGATCAAGCGTAATCAATGGTTGTACTGATGAATCATCTAAACCTGACAAAACTAAAACATCTTTTAACCTATCCCCTTCGGTTACCGTATAGCTAAATTGATTAGTAATTCTTATGGCTTGATCGGCTGCGTCTAATAAACCATTGAGTGCGTCTTGTGCGTGTTGAGGTAAAGTATCGAGATCATCTGAAGATAGTTTTACTTCATCAACTTCGTCATCTTTTGCTTGTAGTTCATCATCATAAGAGGTGGCGTTTTCATTTGGCGATGTATTTAACTCGTGATATTCCCCACTGTCAAAGGTGGAAAATATGGAGTTTTCTTCAGGTTTTTTTATTGTAAGTAAAATGCCTGTCAAAATAAGCAAAATAGCAACAAAAAACACGCCTACTTTTATATATGCGCGTTTTTTTCGTCTATCTCGAGCTAATTTTACGTGTTGCACTGGCATCCCTAAAATAAAAAAGTTTTCAGCATTCAGACTACAGATTATAAAGAAAATTCATTCCTATGGAAAAAGCATTATTCAAACGCTTAAATATTCGACATAAGAGAGAAAATCTTGAGAATTCTATAAAAATGCGTTATTTTCCCCAACCATTGTTGAAAACACGGCGATTTTATGAATATCACAGCCATTCGCAACGAGCAAAACCAACAACCGCTCATTCAATTAAAAAATATCAATGTGGTTTTCGCACAAAAAACCGCTCTGCAAGATATTAATTTAAATATCTATCCCAATTCTATTATCACTATTGTTGGGCCAAATGGTGGTGGCAAATCTACGTTATTAAAAACCTTATTAAAACTACAAACGCCCACTTCTGGCGAGGTCATTTACAGTAAAAATGTTCGCATTGGCTATGTTCCACAAAAAATCCATTTAGATCATAGTTTACCCATTACGGTTGAGCGATTTCTTTCGCTAAAAAAAGGCATTAAAACACAAGAAATTTCCACCGCACTTGAGCAACTTTCTATTTCACATTTACGCAAAAATAATATGCAAAAACTGTCTGGTGGCGAAATGCAACGGGTATTATTGGCACGTGCAATTTTAAATAAACCAAATTTACTTGTGCTAGACGAACCCACTCAAGGCGTAGATATTACTGGGCAGGCAGAACTTTATCAGCTCATTCATCAAACCCAAAAAAAACTAAATTGTGCTGTATTGATGGTATCACACGATTTACACATTGTGATGGCGGATAGTAAAGAAGTATTGTGTATTAACCAACATATTTGTTGTGCAGGTACGCCCGATGTTCTCTCAAATGATCCAACATTTATGCGTTTATGGGGAAATCAGATCGCACAAAATATCGGCTTTTATACCCATCATCACAATCATCACCACACCTTACACGGAGATGTGTGCGGTTGTAATTCATCAGCAGTGCATTGTCAAAATAAGGATAAATAATGTTTGAAATTTTATTTCCAGCCTTTTTAACAGGCATTTTGCTTTCACTTATTACCGCGCCACTTGGCGTATTTGTAGTGTGGCGGAAAATGGCTTATTTTGGCGACACACTTTCTCACTCTGCCTTGCTCGGCGTAGCGTTAGGGATTTTCTTACAAGTCAATCCTTACATTGCGATTGTGGTGCTGACCTTAATTCTTGCTATCGCAATGGTGTGGTTAGAAAGCAACACGCAATTTTCTATTGATACCTTGCTCGGCATTATCGCCCATAGCTGTTTATCTCTCGGCGTTGTGACAGTAGGATTATTACGGAATGTACGGGTAGATTTAATGAATTATTTATTTGGGGATTTGCTCGCAATTAATTATACGGATTTAATTTATATTGGCATTGGCGTGATAATTGTGCTTTCAACATTAATTTACTTTTGGCAATCCTTACTTTCCACCACCGTATCGCCAGAACTCGCGCAAGTTGAAGGCATTAATATCAAAAAAATGCGTTTTATTTTAATGATATTAACCGCATTGACTATTGCCTTGAGTATGAAATTTGTCGGTGCATTAATAATCACATCCTTATTAATAATCCCTGCGGCAACCGCTCGTCGCTTTGCGAGAACACCAGAATCTATGGTGGGCTGGGCAATTGTAGTCAGTATGTTGTCAATTATAGCTGGGCTAATCTTATCAGCCTTTTATGATACCGCTGCTGGGCCTTCCGTTGTGATTTGTTCAGCGTTTTTATTTGTCTTATCACTCTTCAAAAAAGAGCGATTATGAGCTTGCCCAACCAGTGAAAACCATTTGCGCCCCAGTTTAATTCTTGATAAAGTGCGGTCAATTTTTACGGTCTTTTTAGGATAACAAAATGAACCAAGAATATTTAGATTTTGAATTGCCGATTGCCGAATTAGAAGCAAAAATTGAAGCATTATGCTCAGCATCGGATGATAAAGTTGATTTAACTGATGAAATCAAACGCTTACAAAAGAAAAGTAACGAACTCACTAAAAAAACCTTTGCTAACCTTGATGCTTGGCAAGTTTCACGTATGGCACGTCATCCAAACCGTCCTTATACATTAGATTATATCGAACATATTTTTACGGAATTTGAAGAACTTGCAGGCGATCGTGCTTTTGCTGATGATAAAGCGATTGTTGGTGGCTTGGCACGTTTAGATGGTCGCCCAGTGATGGTTATCGGTCATCAAAAAGGCCGTACTGTAAAAGATAAAGTGAGTCGTAATTTTGGTATGCCTGCACCTGAAGGCTATCGCAAAGCGTTACGTTTAATGGAAATGGCTGAACGTTTTAAATTGCCAATTATCACATTTATTGATACCCCGGGAGCTTATCCAGGTATTGGCGCAGAAGAACGTGGTCAAGCGGAAGCTATTGCTCGCAACTTACGAGAAATGGCACAACTTACCGTTCCCGTTATTTGTACCGTTATCGGTGAAGGCGGTTCGGGTGGTGCATTAGCTATTGGCGTGGGCGATAAAGTGAATATGTTGCAGTATTCCACTTATTCTGTTATCTCGCCTGAAGGCTGTGCTTCTATTCTTTGGAAAAGTGCGGAAAAAGCATCGACTGCAGCGGAAGTAATGGGATTAACTGCAAGCCGTTTAAAAGAATTAAATCTTATCGATGGCATTGTGCAAGAACCTTTAGGTGGGGCGCATCGTAATTATCTAGAAATAGCTGAAAACTTAAAACTTCGCTTAAAAGAAGATTTATCAGAGCTTGACGGACTAAGCAAAGAAGAATTATTAAATAGACGCTATGAACGTTTAATGTCTTACGGTTATTGCTAACTAATATTCTAAAAGAGCGGTGATTTTTGCCGCTCTTTTTTTGATCTAAATATACAACAAAGGAGAAAACACAATGAAAAACGTACTTTCGATCCAATCCCACGTGGTCTATGGTTTTGCAGGTAACAAATCCGCGACTTTTCCAATGCAGTTGTTAGGTGTCGATGTATGGGCATTAAATACCGTTCAATTTTCTAATCACACCCAATACGGAAAATGGACGGGCATGGTAATCCCACAAGAACAAATCCGAGAAATTGTAACTGGACTCGATAACATTGAAAAACTACAGGAATGTGATGCCTTGTTATCTGGTTACTTAGGTTCTGCGGAACAAGTCGATCAAATTCTTTTTGCTTTAGAGCAAATCAAACTGCGTAATCCAAATGCGCTTTATTTATGCGACCCTGTAATGCCACATCCGAAAAAAAGCTGCGTGGTTGCCAATGGTGTTTGCGAGGCTCTTATTGAAAAAGCGATTCCAGTGGCAGACATTATGACGCCAAACCTGCACGAATTGCGTCAGCTCACAGAATTCCCAATTAATACCTTTGATGATGTGTTAAAAGCAGTGAATGCGTTAATTGCAAAAGGCGTGAAGAAAGTCCTTGTTAAACATTTAGGCAGTGCAGGTAAAATCAACGATCCTGATACATTTGAAATTATTATGGCAACCCCAGAGGGTGTTTGGCATTTAAGCCGTCCACTTTATCAATTCAACTTTGAACCAGTGGGCGTGGGCGATTTAATCGCGGGGACATTCTTAGCAAATTTACTCAATGGAAAATCTGATGTAGAAGCCTTTGAAGCCATGAATAATGAAGTAGCAGGCGTAATGAAAACCACCTTTGAACTAGGTTCTTACGAATTACAAACCATTGCCGCACGTTTTGAAATTCTCAATCCAAGCAGCCATTATAAAGCTGAAAAAGTTGCCTAATGGACTTACTTTCAGACATTGAAAAACAACTCAAAAAAGCCACCGCTCAAGCATTTCTTATTGCCTTGAGTGGTGGTTTGGATTCCACTGTACTTCTTTCTTTATTTGCAAAACTTCGTCAAAAACGACCGCACTTACCGCCTTTATCAGTACGAGCAATCCATATTCATCACGGCTTAAGCCCCAATGCAGACAGTTGGGCTAAACATTGCCAAGACTTATGCGATCAATTTCAAATTCCGTTGATTATCGAGCGAGTACAAGTAGATAAAACCAATGGCATTGAGGCTGGCGCACGTGAAGCACGCTATCAAGCCATAAAAAAACATCTTCAAACTCAAGAAGTGCTGGTTACAGCACATCATCTAAACGATCAAACAGAAACCTTTTTCTTAGCCCTAAAACGTGGCAGTGGGCTACAAGGCTTAGGCGCAATGCAACAACAAAGTGTATTATTCGGAATGCCAATTTTTCGCCCTTTGTTAGGCTTTACTCGCCCACAGTTAGAAGATTATGCGCAAAAAGAAAAACTCAACTGGATTACAGATGAAAGTAATGAGGATAATCGATACGATCGTAATTTCTTACGCAATGAAATTTTGCCAAAATTACGTGAACGCTGGGCGCATTTTGATTTAGCCGTGCAACGTTCCGCACAACATTGTTTTGAGCAACAACAGCTAATTAATGATTTATTGAGCGAAATTTTTACAGAACATTGCCAAATAAAAAACCAATTTAAACTGTGCCAGTTCCGCAAATATTCTCTCGCAAAACAAACCGCACTTTTGCGTATGTGGCTTGCAGAAAACCAACTTGAAATGCCAAGTAAACGCCAGCTTACACAGCTTATTAATGATGTCGTTTTTGCAAAAGAAGAGGCAAATCCTCAGTTTCAGCTTGTAAATAAAGTCATTCGACGTTATCAAGATAGTTTATATTTAACTAAACGGTTTTCCGATCTAACCAAATACTGCCTAAAATTAGAACAAAATACGCTAAGTTTACCCGATAATTTAGGCAATCTCACTGTTCAAGAAAATGAACACAATCTGATTTTCTACTGGCAGGATTACTCTGTTACGCTGGAAAAAACGAACTTGCCTATTTCTATCCGCTTTGGCTATTCAGGCAAAGTGAAACATCATCCGAAACGCCCAAGAGAAGATATAAAAAAAATCTGGCAAGAATTAAGCGTACCACCTTGGGAACGAAATCGGATCCCTTTAATTTTTTATGGCAATGAGCTAAAAAGTGCGGTAGGTTTTTTCCGTGTTTTTAAAGAGTCTTAAAATCAAGTTAAAGTGGCTTTACATCTAAAAATGCGTTCAAAATTTGAGCGGTGAATTCTTTTCTTAGATAAAAACCTAAAGGCAAGGTATCTATAATTTCGCCATTTTTTCCTATGCCTTTTGTTACAGCACGACTATTTGCCCCCTTTGGGCGAAGTTGCATAACTTCCCCGATTCGAGCGGTAATTTGCTCCAATTTGCCAAGTACAATTAAATCCATCAATTCTTCCCAATCTTGTTTTAATTGACGTTCTTGCTCAGCGGTTGGCTTCCAGAAAATTGGCGCGCCGATATGGCGTTCACGTAATGGAATATGGCGGCTGCCTTCAATGGGCATCCAAAGGACACAAGAAAGTTTATGACGAACGTGAGAATTTTCCCATTTAACCCCTGAATTTTGTACCAACGGGGCAAGGCTCACAAAGGTGGTTTCAAGAGGATAACCCTCAGCATTAATCGGTAACGTTTTTAGTTCAACACCTAAATGAGAAAAATCCTGTTCAGCTTTACTTCCTGCCGTTGCCCCTAAAGCACGCTCTAATAACATGCCTACCCAGCCTTTATCACGTTTTAAATCAATCGGGACAGGAATATGCAGTTCATCAGCTAACTCCCCAAAAGTTAAGCCAGCGATAGATTGTGCTTGAGAAAGCAATTGTTCAAGGGTTTGTGGAATCATTCGTGATATTTCTTAAAAAAGCGAGGCCTCGTGTTTTCAGTGCCTTTATCAATATAGGGAATTTTCTCTAACTGCAATAAAAAACGTTTTGCCTCTAAGCCACCACCAAAACCAGTTAAAGTACGATCTTTGCCTAAAATGCGATGACAAGGAATAATAATACTAATCGGATTACTCCCCACCGCACCGCCCACGGCACGAACAGCTTTAGGATTATTAATACGTAACGCCAGCTCTCCATAAGTTGAAAGCTCGCCATAAGCAATTTCTCGCAAGGCTTGCCAAATGGCTTGTTGAAACGCGGTGCCTTCTGGTTTTAAGGGAATGTTTGAAAAACGCTCAATTTCCCCATTAAAATATCGTTCAAAAGCTAACCGCACTTTTTGAAAAACAGGCAATTCATCTTGCTTGTGCCATTTGGGATTAGGCGCATATTGCTCTTTTTCAAAATCAATATGCGTAATGCTCTCGCCGTCAGATAAAATCAAAAGCCGCCCGACGGGGGAAGGGTAATAAGTGTAATAAAGTGCGGTCATTTTTCGCCTTGTTTTATAAAAAGAAAAGCACACTTGCTGTGGAAGTGTGCTTTATTATGCTAAATTTTTTAACGGATTAGAAACTATAATTTAAGTTTAAACCGTAAAGATTTGCATGTGCTTGAGAAGTGTAATTTGCAGTTGTATTCAATGTCAATGCACGTTGTTCACCTATTGTTTTTACTTCTTTAAAGTGAACTTTTTTGCCTTTTAAGTAAGCATAGCCAAGATCAACAGATAAGTTCGGCGTGAATTTATAGGTTGCCCCTAAACTATACCAAGTGCGATCGGTATCTGGAATTGCAGCACTACGCTGATGACGAGATGCGGCTTGATCGTAAGCAATACCTGCACGTAAGGTTAATTTTTCATAAAGATCGTAACTTGCCCCTAATGCAACACGAGAGTTATTACTGTATTGCAATTCTTTCTCAAACGCTTTCTTACCATTTTCGAAGCTTGCATGTAATTTTGTTAAACGACTCCAATGGGTATATTTATAACTATAATGCACGGCAAGTTTGTCAGTTAATTGATGGAAACCAGAAAGTTCTAAGTAATCTGGCAATGTAAGGGTTAAATCACCTTTTTTACCTGCCTTGATAGCCACTGCTTCTAAACTAGTGGCAGTGCGGTCAGTAAAATCAATGTCCACTTTAGAATGATAGGCTAAACCAATTCTGTTAGCTTCATTAAATTGATACATTACACCTGCATTCCAGCCAAAGCCCCAAGCTGCTCTATCTTGTAATGACACAACAGATGTGTCTTTAGAGGGCAAATGCGTACTAAGATTTTTGAATGGTTCTGGCAGTACTTGGAGTGCTTGTGTTACTTGTGTATCCTTAATACTCTCCGTAATAATACCAGCATTCCGTTCAACTTGGGCTTTAGCATAAACCGCATTTACCCCTAAACCTAGGCTCAAGCCTTCTGTTACTCGATAAGCACCACTTAAATTTAAGTTGATAGCACTCAAGTCAGTTTTTCCACCAAACATACCAGCATCATAACTATCGTCATATTCACTTTTTAGACCGAAATTGACATTCATTCCAGCACCCAGCGCGAATTTATCATTCACTGGCGCAACGAAATAAAGATTTGGCACAAAAGCACCGGGAACAACATTACGCTGTGAAGCTGAGCCGTCCTTTATTGCTTTCATTCCAATATTACCTGTTATTATCTGAGCATAAGAAGTTACATCACCATTCATATTAATTCTAGAATCAACATAAACGCCACCTGTGGAAAACTGTGCCGTTTTAAATAAACTCATCAAAGCTGGGTTAGTTGCCACCACAGAAGCATTATCTGCAATCGCCGCTTCACCTGCATAGGCACGACCAAGCCCAGAAGTAGAAACTTCCGCCAATTGAAACGCTGCCGCATTTGCACCACCTGCAGCCAACAACATTGCAGTTGCTAATAGAGATTGATTAAATTTTTTCATTTGGAACCCTTTGTTATAAATAAAAATTTGGGCGATTATAAAGCCAGAATCTATTGAGTGCAACTCTATTTCCTTATTTTTATCAGAGCTACGATCAGTTAGCAGGAGCTTTTTGCATTTAATGGATTGTTTTGTTCAATTTTTGTCATTTATGGGGAACAAGAAAAATGATAAAATGCACAAAAATATTCATATAAGGAAAAGAAAATGACCGTAAAATGCAAAGCAGAAGAATCCTTAACTTGTAGCTGTGTTGATGTAGGCACGATTATTGATGGCTCTGACTGTAGCGTAGAAGTGCATCAAGTTTATAGCACAGAAGCTGATGCCAATGCAGCGCTTGAACGATTAACGAAAAAAGCGCGCAATACAGAAAGTGATCCTTGCGAAATTAAAAGCGAAATCGTGGCAGTTGAAAACGGCGTTCAATTAAATGCTTCTTTCACTTTTAGTTGCCAAGCAGAAGCGATGATTTTTGAACTGGCGAATCGTTAAAAATAATCTGAAACTCGACCGCACTTTTGTTGGGTTAGAATAGTGGACGTTTTAAAAATACGCACTATAAAAACGATTTTTAAAACGTCCACAAAATTTAATACCCTTCTTCTTGCATATTCGGCAAAAATTCCGCTTGCTGAATACGCTTTACTTCCGTACGAATTGAACCATCTGAATATAACTCAATTTCACGCCAACCAGGCTGTAAGGTATCAAGAGAAAAATACTGGCAATCAGGTTTAAATTGAATACAAGTCGCTGGCGTTGCCATCACTTGATAACCATTCCATTCACTGTTTACTTCTTGATGAATATGCCCATATAAAATAGCTTTCACATTACTAAAAGGCGCAAGCACTTCTGCCAATTCGTGAGAATTACGAAGGTTATGTTGATCAAGCCACGCGGAATTAGTTGGTAATAAATGGTGATGTAATACAATCAAGGTATAGCGTTCAGGATTTTTTTCTAAGGTTTCTTTTAATAAATCGAGTTGATGCTGGCTTAGTTGTCCGTGCGGTACACCATAAACTTGGCTATCCAACAATAAGGCTTGCCAATGTTCGCCCAATAGAAGATGTTTTGCCACGTTCATTGGTGGCTGATTTAAAAATTCCGCCATTTTAGGCTGAAAATCGTGATTTCCTGGAATCCAAAACACAGGTTTATTGAAAGGTTTCATCATTTCTACAAAACGAGTGTAACCTTCATCGCTACTATCCTGCACAAGATCACCTGTAGCAAGAATCACATCAAATTGGTTATTTTCTTGCTGAATTTCCTTTAATACTTGAGCAAAACTTGCTTGTGTATTTACCCCCAATAATTCCGCACTTTCATCTTTAAATAAATGGGGATCGGTAATTTGTAATAACTTAATAACAGGCTTTTCCGCCTGATAAACAAACGTATTTTTCATTAATGCCCCCTAGCTACGTTTCCAACTTTGTTGTAACTGAGCATAATTTAATTGAAGCCACTGCAATCCAATCACTGCAATGCCATTATCAATTTTCCCCTCGCACATCCATTGATACGCCTGTTCACGTTTTACTACGTGCACTTTAATATCTTCATTTTCTTCAGCCAAACCGTGAATGCCTTTCGCTTGTGTGCTATCCACTTCGCCTGCAAATAAATGAATCCGCTCCACTATGCCACCTGGGCTATCCCACACACTTAAACAATGTGTTAAATTTTTGACTTGAATCCCTGCTTCTTCTTCACTCTCACGCAAAGCAACGTCTTCTGGCTTTTCGCCCTTTTCCACCATACCTGCGATTAATTCAAGTAACCAAGGCGAACGATGAGATTCAGGATGATAAGCCGCGCCAATACGAACTTGTTCAACTAAAATCACCGAATCTTCTTTTGGATCATAAGCGATAACCGCTGAGGCTGCGCCTTTAATCAGTAATTCTCGGGTTACGACGCCACTTTGCCCCCCAGCAAAAAGTTTATGTTTAAATTGGATTCGTTTAAGCGTGAAAAAACCTTCATACAAAGTTTGTTCGCCCAATATTTCTATATCTTGTTGGCTAAAATGTTGAATTTCTGACATCTGTTTTCTCCAAAACTGCACGCAAAATCATACGCTTAAAAGACTACAAAAAAAATAGAAGGTTTCCACTTTTTGTTGAGAGTTTGAAGTGAGTCACAAAAAAATAAAATGCCATTTTTACAAAATAAGCATCTTACAAAACTTTACTCACAATTTTTCCATCAGCCACTTGGGTTGTAATGAAGTCCCCTTGCTTTACATCTTTCACGCTAACAATGGCTTTACCTTGCGGATTTTCCGCAATGGAATAACCTCTTGCCAAGACTTTCAACGGGCTTAAGCCATCCAATTTTCCGCATAACGTTGCCAGTTTATTTTGACGCTCCGTCACTTGGCGATTTACGCAAAAATTTAACCGCACTTGTAACTGCTCTAAGCGTTGTTGATGACGTTGCACTCGATATGGCAATGGATTTTGTTTTAAACGAACAGAAAGTGCGGTCAATTTTTGCTGTGTATTTTCAAACTGACGCAACATTGCAAGTTGCAAGCGATGCGTAAGCTGTTCATTTTTCGCTTGTTGAGCGCGTAGCTGATTCTGCGGATGTTGATTGTGTAATCTTAAGGTTAGCTGTTTCAAACGCTGGCTTTTTCGCGTAAATAAACGATCAAATGCCATATCTAAACGTTGCTGTTGATGGCGAAGTTGTTGCAATAATTCATCTTGATTACGACTCACTAACTCAGCCGCTGCGGAAGGGGTCGGCGCACGAAGATCTGCAACAAAATCGGCAATCGTCACATCTGTTTCGTGACCTACCGCACTGATAATGGGTAAGGTTGAACGAAAAATCGCTCGCGCTACTTCTTCTTCATTAAAACACCAAAGATCTTCTAAAGAACCGCCACCACGCCCCACAATTAATACATCCACTTCTTGTCGCACATTAGCAAGTTCAATCATTTGCACAATTTCTGCTGTCGCCTCTTTACCTTGAACTGCAGTGGGATAAATAACAACTTTTAAACTTGGATCACGGCGTGCCAAGATATGCAAAATATCTTGCAATGCTGCACCTGTAGAAGAGGTAATAATCCCCACCGCTTTACTAAAGTGCGGTAGATTTTTCTTAAGATTTTGAGCAAACAATCCCTCCGCAGCCAGCTTCATTTTTAATGCTTCAAATTGCTGTTGCAATAATCCCTCGCCAGCTGGGTGCATAGAATCAATAATAAGTTGATAATCGCCGCGAGGCTCATATAAACTCACATTGGCACGCACAAGCACTTGCATTCCATTTTGTGGACGAAAAGCAACACGCAAATTCTTCATACGAAACATCGCACAACGCACCTGTGCATTTTTATCTTTCAGCGTTAAATACCAATGGCCAGACACAGGTTGGGTAAAATTGGAAATTTCCCCCGTCAGCCAAATTTGGGAAAAATGCCCCTCCAACATCTGACGTGCGGCAGAGTTGAGTTGAGAGACGGAATAAATATTGTCTGACATATTATTCAATTAACACCCAACCATCATCAACCCAGTTACAAATTGAATCTAACAGCAAATCCATTGAGGTTTCAGGATCTTCGGTTTTATTCACTAAACTTGATAAAAATGCCCAATCTAAACTTTCGCCGTCAGATAAGCGTTTTAACACTTCGGTCTCAATCACATTAAGCTCATCTAACCATTCGCCGTTCGCATAAATTCGCAACGGATTTTCGGTGTAAAGCAATTTACAATTGTTGTCTTGAGAAAGGAATGCCCCATCTTCTTCTAGAATTGACCGCACTTCATCTGGATCGCACATTTCATCCGAAACTAATAACTCATAACGACGAGAACTCACCGCACTTGCCACAGCTTGTTTAAATAACGTATCAAAAGCTTTTGAATTAGCCAATTTATCTAATAAAAGCTGTTTCATTGCTTGAATATTTTCATCTGCAAGTTTACCTGTAGCTTGCACAGACTGGCTTAAACGTAGTGGCAAATCAAACTCGCTTAAATTCAAATCTGGATCTTGATGACAGAAACTTTTGCTTACGCTATCAATCAAATTGCTTAAATTTGGATAACGCAAGCCAAAAGAAAAGGTTAAACAATCATCTTCAGCCACGCCATAATGTGCCATACGGGCTGGAATATACAAAATATCCCCTGGATTCATCACTTCATCAATGACTAATTCGCCCATATCATCAAAAATTCGGATCGATTGATTGGGTTTAAATTCAGTGCTTGTATCACACCATTTACCCACTTGCCAACGACGATGACCATAGCCTTGCACTAAAAATACATCATATTCATCATAATGCTTACCGACAGAGCCACCTTTCGGCGCATAAGACACCATAATGTCGTCACGTTGCCATTGAGGAATAAAGCCAAATTTGTTCCAAAGTTGCCCTAATTCAGGCGACCATTGCTCCAAATTTTGAACCAACACCGACCATTTTTCTGGCAATTGTTGGAAATCCTTTTCGCTTAAAGGGCTAAAAAAAACTTTCCAATCATCATCAGAAAATGTCTTCACTAAACGAGCAGTAACATCTTCATTTTGTGCAAGTTCAATAATATCTTGTGGCTCAAACTGCCCAACAATTTCAGGCAAACCGTTACGAATCACAAGTGGCTTTTTCTGCCAATAATCACGTAGAAAAATTTCTGGCGTGATATGTTCAGGTAAACAAAAATCAACGGATGAAAGTGCGGTCATTTTTAAGCTCCTTTTTCTTTGTCTTTGGCTGCAGCTTGCTCTGCTGCACGCTTACGGCGAATTTCTTTCGGATCTGCAAGTAATGGACGATAAATTTCAATACGATCGCCCTCTTTTAATACATCAGTCAATTTTATTGGACGACTGAAAATCCCAATTTTATTTGTGCTCAAATCAATCTCTGGAAATTGGCTTAAAATCCCTGATTGCGTAATCGCCGTTTGCACGGTAATTCCTTCATCAACTTGAAAAGATTTCAAATAATAACGTTCGGGAAAAGCATAAGCGATTTCAATGTTAATCTGATTCATTTTTACTTCTTTGTTAAAAAATTTTAGCCATTATAACGGAAAAGTGCGGTGACTTTTAATGATAAATCACGCGCAATAAATTACCTCTTTGTTTCCGCCTTATAGATTGAGAATTTAAGGCTTTTTCGCTACAATACGCCACTATTTTTTACATCATCAAATTTTTACATCATCAAATAAAAATGTCAGAAATAAAACTCATTGTTGGTTTAGGCAATCCTGGCGAAAAATATACCGATACACGCCACAATGCAGGCGAATGGCTTATTGAACGCTTGGCACGTCGTTTTAACGTTTCACTAAATCCAGAAAGTAAATTCTTCGGAAAAACTGCCCGCACTTTAGTGAATGGAAAAGAAGTACGCCTTTTAGTGCCAGCAACTTTTATGAATTTAAGCGGTAAAGCAGTTGGTGCGTTGGCAAGTTTTTACCGTATTAAACCTGAAGAAATTTTGGTTATTCACGATGAACTAGATTTACCTGCTGGCATCGCAAAACTCAAACAAGGCGGTGGACATGGTGGGCATAACGGCTTAAAAGATATTGTGGCACAACTAGGCAATAACAATAATTTCTACCGTTTACGCATTGGCATTGGGCATCCAGGCCATCGTGATTTAGTGGCAGGTTACGTCTTAAATAAACCATCGCCAGCAGATCGCAATGCACTTGAAAAAGTACTAGATGAAGCCACTGATTGTGTGGAAATGATTTTCAAAGATGGAATGGTCAAAGCGACCAATCGTTTAAACAGTTTTAAAATTTAAAAGTGCGGTTAGTTTTACAACCGTTTTACTCAAAATAAGGAAAAATTATGGGATTCAAATGTGGTATTGTGGGATTGCCAAATGTCGGCAAATCTACTCTTTTTAACGCACTCACTAAAGCTGGCATTGAAGCCGCAAACTATCCATTCTGTACTATCGAACCAAATACGGGTGTCGTGCCAATGCCAGATCCACGTTTAGACGCATTGGCAGAAATCGTTAAGCCTGAACGCATATTACCTACCACGATGGAATTCGTGGACATCGCAGGCTTAGTTGCGGGAGCAAGTAAAGGCGAGGGCTTGGGTAATAAATTCTTAGCAAATATTCGTGAAACCGATGCGATAGGTCACGTAGTGCGTTGTTTTGAAAACGATGACATTGTACACGTTGCAGGGAAAATTGATCCGCTTGATGATATTGAAACTATCAACACTGAATTAGCCTTAGCAGACTTAGACAGCTGTGAACGAGCAATCCAACGTTTACAAAAACGTGCCAAAGGTGGCGACAAAGAGGCTAAATTTGAACTTTCCGTTATGGAAAAAATCCTCCCTGTGCTGGAAAATGCAGGAATGATTCGTTCTGTTGGATTAGACAAAGAAGAATTGCAAGCAATCAAGAGTTACAACTTCTTAACTTTAAAACCAACAATGTATATCGCAAACGTAAATGAAGATGGTTTTGAAAATAATCCATACTTAGATCGCGTTCGTGAAATTGCCGAAAAAGAAGGGGCAGTGGTTGTTCCAGTATGTGCTGCAATTGAATCTGAAATTGCAGAACTTGATGATGAAGAAAAAGTCGAGTTTTTACAAGATTTAGGCATTGAAGAACCAGGATTGAACCGAGTAATTCGTGCTGGTTACGCACTTTTAAATCTTCAAACTTATTTCACTGCTGGCGTAAAAGAAGTACGAGCTTGGACAGTTTCAGTCGGCGCAACCGCACCAAAAGCAGCAGCCGTAATCCACACCGACTTTGAAAAAGGCTTTATACGAGCAGAAGTTATCGCTTATGAAGACTTTATCCAATTCAACGGTGAAAACGGTGCAAAAGAAGCGGGTAAATGGCGTTTAGAAGGCAAAGATTACATCGTGCAAGATGGCGATGTAATGCATTTCCGATTCAACGTATAAAAACACACAAAAAATTACCGCACTTTTGACTCATAGAACAAAGTGCGGTTTATATTTTTATTAAAGGAATATTATGTCATCTATTAAATATCGTCCAGAAATTGATGGACTACGCGCAATTGCTGTTATTTCAGTCATTATTTATCATCTTAATGAAAACTGGTTATCAGGCGGTTTTCTTGGGGTGGATATTTTCTTTGTTATTTCTGGGTTTCTGATTACGGGTATTATTATCACAGAAATTCAACAGAATTCTTTTTCGCTTAAACAATTTTATACTCGACGTATTAAACGAATTTATCCCGCTTTTATTACAGTGATGGCATTAGTGTCTTTCATTGCGTCTGTTATTTTTATTTATAATGATTTCAATAAATTAAGAAAAACCATTGAATTAGCTATTGCATTCCTATCTAATTTTTATCTAGGATTAACACAAGGTTATTTTGATTTAAGTGCAAATGAAAACCCTGTATTACATATTTGGTCATTAGCCGTAGAAGAACAATACTATCTTATTTTTCCACTTATCCTCATTTTAGCTTATAAAAAGTTTAGAGAAATTAAAGTATTATTTATTATAACGCTAATTTTGTTTTTTATTTTACTTGCCACCTCTTTTATTCCAGCTAATTTTTACAAAGAAGTATTGCATCAGCCTAATATTTATTATCTCTCTAACCTCAGATTTCCTGAATTACTTGTAGGATCTTTGTTGGCAATTTATCATAATCTTTCAGCAAGCAAGCAAGCAAGCAAGCAAGCAAGCAAGCAAGCAAGCAAGCAAGCAAGCAAGCAAGCAAGCAATGTTATTGCAATATTAAGTACATTACTATTATTTTCCTGCTTATTTTTAATGAATAATAATATTGCATATATTCCAGGTATTACTTTAATTCTTCCTTGTATTTTTACAGCATTAATTATTCATACTACATCACAAAATAACATCATTAAATTATGTTTATCTAATAAAGCAATAGTGTTTATTGGGAAAATCTCTTATTCCCTTTATTTATACCATTGGATTTTTATTGCTTTTACTTATTATATAACGGGCGAAAAACAAATTAATAATCAATCGATTGCTATAGTAACAGTATTAACAATAATTTTTTCAGTTCTAAGTTATTATTTAATCGAACAGCCAATTAGAAAATCGAAACTAAACTTTAAACAAAGTTTTCTTTATATTTATTTTATTCCTTCTCTTTTACTCTTAGGATTTAATCTTTATAAAAGACAAATAATGCGAGTTGAACAAGAATATATTGAACAAGAATCTCCTATTTCTAATGAAAATCATTATCCTGCTAAGGTCATTATTTTAGGCGATTCTCATTCTTCACATTTAGAAGCTTTTCTAAACTATGTGGGAAATAAAGAAGGCTGGAAAGCAGATATTTTCAAAGATAAATTTGAATGTAGCTTTATTGTGAATGAACAATATCAATTAGATCCTAATTGCCAATCTGTATGGCAGAAAGATTCTCAATATAAAGCGATATTTATTTCAGCATTTTATGACTTGAGAATGGGCGGACAGCCAGTACCTCGTTTTAGACCCGAAACTTTCATTGAACCAGACTTTAAAGCGCGTTTTAAAAACACAGTGAAACAACTAGCGATGCAAAAGCCCGTATATGTTTTTGCTAATAATAGTTCAGTAAGTCGTTCTCCGCTGCGTGGTTATTTATTAGAAAATTATGGACTTGAAAAATATTTAACGCCAATTCATCGTATGGGCGATATTGATGCGAGTAACAAAATTATTCATGATTTAGTCAAAGATATTCCTAATGTTTATTGGGTAGATGCTCAACAGTATTTACCAAAAGATAGCGTTATGGCAGAAGGAAAATACTTGTACGCTGATCAAGATCACTTAACAAATTTTGGTGCTTACTATATGGCAAAAGAATTTAGTAAATACCAACGAGTGATGACACCTGAACAAGTGAAAAAACTCTACGAGTAAAAACGAAAAGCGTTGAGCTATTTGCCCAACGCTTTTTGTATATTTACCTAAGTGCATCGACTAACTTCTCACCAATAGGTTTTCGCCATCCAATCAGCAACTCTGGTAGTTTATTTTGAGAACAATTATATTTCCAAACCCATTTAATTAATTCTTCCAAAGTGCGTTTACTTGCAACGATTTCAGGGGTTAAACCTGCTGGTGTTAGGCTATTCACTTTTTCTTGTAATAATTGAATTGTTTTTTTATAACGAGGATCTTCAGAAATACGTTCAATAGGTTTTGGATAGTCGTCAGAAGAAACACGTCTTGCTTGAGCAAGTAATTGTAAAATCTTTTTACCACGCACACGCACTTCATTTTCAGTTAATCCCATTTCTAACATTTCAGATGTATTACGTGGATTATTCTTTGCCACTTTCCAAAGATGTTCTGATTTCACAATATAAGAAAGTGCTAAATCACGTTCTATTGCCACGTTTTGTCGCCACTGTGCCAAAATTCTTAAACGAGACAGTTCTAATGGATTTAATTTCCAAGCATTTGGAATATCTAAATACGCTTTTTCTGAATCTCGCTCTTGTAATTTATGCGTTTTAGCAAGAACAAGTTCGCAATCATCTCTTACTGCTTGTTCCCAAGGTGTTTTAGCTAACTCTTTTTCAAGAATATGATAAAGCGGCAACAAATACCAAACATCGCCTGCGGCATATTGAAGTTGAATATCAGAAAGGGGGCGTTTGATCCAATTGGTGCGAGTTGCACCTTTATCGATTTCTACATTTAAGTATTGTTGTGCTAATTTTGCCAAGCCTGCTGATGCACCCAGCCCAATAAAGCGGGCCATAATTTGCGTATCAATCATTGGGTGTGGAAGCTGATCAAATTCTTGTAAGAAAACCAATAAATCTTCACTACAAGAATGTAAGATTTTTAATACCTTAGGATTGGCTAATAGTGCAATAAAAGGCGAAAAATCCGTAATCGCTAAAGGATCAATTAAAGATACGCGCTCGCCATCATAAAGTTGGATTAATCCCAGCTTAGGAAAATAAGTGGAAACACGCATAAATTCTGTATCTAAGGCGACCGCACTTTTCATCTGAGCCAAATTACAAACTTCTAATAGCGCAGCATTATCCGCAATGACTCTAAAGTGCGGTAGATTTTGACATTCTTTTATCATAGTGATTTTTTATTTGAAAAGAACAAAAATGGGATATTGCTATCCCATTTTGACATTAATGTTTTGAACGTTTTGCGATCTCTTCATCGCGTAAAACCCGACGTAAAATCTTACCAACATTAGTTTTTGGCAGTTCGTCTCGGAACTCAATTTCTTTTGGTACTTTATAGCCAGTGAGATATTGACGACAATGGTTGCGAAGTTCATCACGAGTTAAACTATCGTCTTTTTTCACGACAAAGATTTTTATTGTTTCGCCAGAAACTGCGTGAGGAACACCAATTGCCACAGCCTCCGCCACTTTGTAATTCAGCATAACGACATCTTCAATTTCATTTGGATAGACATTAAAGCCAGAAACCAAAATCATATCTTTTTTACGATCCACAATGCGTAAACTATATGATTCATCCATAATGACAATATCGCCTGTTGCCATCCAACCGTCTTTTAATACTTCACTGGTTGCTTCTGGTCGTTGCCAATAACCTCGCATTACTTGATCGCCTTTCACCCATAATTCGCCAGCTTCGCCAATTTTTGCATCTGAACCGTCATCTTTAATGATTTTTATATCAGTATTTGGCACTGGCACGCCAATAGTACCATTATGTTTCACAACATTAATTGGACAAGCGGCGATTAATGGCGAACACTCCGTCATTCCATACCCCTCAATGATGTTACAGCCCGTTAATTCGTGCCAACGTGTTGCTACAGACTGTTGAATAGCCATACCGCCACCCACAGAAAGTTTCAACGCAGAAAAATCAACTTCTTTGAAATTTTCATTATTTAACAAAGCATTAAATAAGGTATTTACACCAGTAATCGCTTCAAAACGGTATTTTTTCAACTCTTTCACAAATCCTTCAATATCTCTCGGATTAGTAATTAAGATCGCCGTGACGCCTAATTCCAAAAATAATAAGCAGTTTACCGTTAAGGCAAATACGTGATAAAGAGGCAAGGCTAAAATAGCTGAACGAGTGCGAGAATGATCGCCAATAAAAGGCTCTGCAATCCATTTTGCTTGGAAGACATTGGTTATAATATTTCCGTGTGTCAGCATTGCACCTTTCGCTACACCTGTTGTGCCGCCTGTGTATTGTAAAAAGGCTAAATCCTCACGCGATATTTCTGGACGAACATATTGGCGATATTTACCAATACTCAATACTTCACGGAACGTCACTGCGTGCGGTAATTTGTATTTCGGCACGAGTTTTTTCACATATTTCACAACAAAATTGACTAAAGTACGTTTACCAAATGAAAGTTGATCGCCCATTCGGGTAAGAATAACGTGTTTGACATTGGTATTGAAAACAACTTTTTCCAAAGTAGAAGCAAAATTTGATACCACGACAATCGCTACCGCACCACTATCTTGCAACTGATGTTCTAATTCTCTCGGTGTGTAAAGAGGATTCATATTTACTGCAATTAAGCCAGCACGCAAAATGCCAAAAAGTGCGATGGGATATTGCAATAAATTTGGCATCATCAATGCCACGCGATCGCCACGCTGAAGTTTAAATTCATTTTGCAAATACGCGGCAAATGCACGACTGCGTTCTTCTAATTTACGGAAAGTAAGTACTTGCCCCATATTAATGTAAGCAGGGCGATCTGGATGTTCGCGCACAGCTTTGTCGAACATATCCAAAATAGATTCATATTTTGAGGTATCCAGAAATTTTTCAGAACCTTCTGGATAATTTTGAAACCAAATTTTTTCCATTTTTTATCCTAATTTGTTGGAAAATCTTTAAGATTTTATTATTTAATTCAAATAATAGCGAATTTCAGGCTGAACATACCAAGGGCGATGTCGCCATCTAAAAAATCCCCAATCATCGTCTTCATCCCAATCATCTGTTGGATAATTATAAGTGGTGCTGAGTGTCCAAATTCGATATTTATCAGCTTGAACAACAGGATAAGTATAATCAGCTTGTTCTATCTTGCCTTTCTCTGTTCCAACTAATTGCCCACCTACAGTAATATAGCGTTCTTTTAAATTTTCAGGCTCAACAAAACCGTTGAAATAGACGACAAAGCGACCATCGGATTGAAATTCAACAAATGGTTTACCTGAAATTGATGATACGGGTAAACTTAACACTTCAATTTTTGTTTGATTTGCTAAAACGGTAGTATTGACAATTTTTCCTCCAAGTCGAACCGTTTTACAATGGCAGGTTAAATCCTGCGGAGAAATCTCGCGATAGGAATTAATTGAGAATCGCTCTTTTTCTAACCCTTTTGGTGGTGCAATACAGCCCGTTAATCCGAAACAAAGTGCGGTAAAAAATAAGGTTATTTTTCTTTTCATTTTCTATCCTCCATTTATTTAAACTTATTCACGTCCTGGTAATTTTTTCCAAGTAACCTCGTTTCGCAAATAAATCGGTTCTATTTCTAAAGCTGAAATTGTGTGTTTTTGCAAGTATTCTACTCGCGCAAGTTCTAACATATATAAGGCATTAGGTAATTCTATATCTGAGCCAGTTAGATTTTTTTCAGTAAATTGAGAATACGCAGCCCAGCCTGTCCCGACTCTAAATGCGTTATCATTTTGAAGCTGACTAATCGCTTTTTCTGGGGAACAAACTTGTTCGCTAATGATTTCTCGCCATTGAAAAAACTCTGCGAAATCTGACCGCACTTTTTCTCTCACTAATTGAGAAAAATAAACTTCATTCATTCTGGCATCAATTGCGGCAACAACATTTTCTGCTTGATGTAATTCAAATGCCGCCTGTGCCATTGCGGTTAAATTTGAAATAGGAATGACAGGCAAATCCGCACCAAACGCTAAACCTTGTGCAATCCCCGCACCAACACGAACACCAGTAAAACTACCAGGCCCACGCCCAAAAGCTAAAGCATCAACTTGATTTAAACCTAAACCCGAATTTGCCAAAATTTCATCGATCATAGGTAAAATTCGTTTAGTGTGTGTGCGTTGTGCTAGTTCATTAATATGTGTTTTCTCACCACGATACAATAAAGCGACTGAACAGGCTTCAGTAGAGGTGTCCAACGCCAATAAAGTTAAATTTTGCATTATTATTCTCGTTTACTTATTTTGTAAGAATTGTATCACTTTGTTGAGATCACGGGTACGACTTGAGTTAGGTAAACTTTTCAAAAAAGTTTCGCCATAATTGCGCATTACTAATCGATTATCACAAATAATCACAACGCCACGATCTGTAACATCACGAATTAAACGTCCAACGCCTTGTTTCAAGGTAATTACCGCTTCAGGAATTTGAATATCATTGAATGGATCGCCACCTTGTAAACGACAATCCTCAATGCGAGCTTTCAACAAAGGCTCATCTGGTGCAGTAAAGGGAAGTTTATCAATAATGACTAAAGAAAGTGCATCGCCGCGTACATCTACACCTTCCCAAAAGCTAGAAGTTGCCACCAAAACGCTATGCGTTTCTTTTATAAATTGTTCGAGTAATTTGACTTTTGAGGTTTCGCCTTGTAATAAAATCGAAAGATGACTTGTTTCACGGAAATATTCAGCTAAACCACGCATCATTGAATAGGAAGTGCAAAGAACAAAACAACGCCCTTTGTTTGCTTCAATCACGGGTAATAACATTTCGCCTAGTGAATTTAATGTATTCACTTGATTGGTATTCGGCAAATATCGAGGCACACAAAGCAAAGATTGTTCAGGATAATTAAAGGGACTATATAAAATTTTTTGTGTCGCATTTTCAATGCCTAAACGTTGGCAGAAATGATTAAAAGTTCCCCCCACTTCTAATGTCGCAGATGTGAATATCCAAGCGGCTTCT